>JBEKBS010000004.1:0-136208 GCA_050015275.1 Candidatus Aminicenantales bacterium
TGCCTTTGCGGGTCACGAGGAGCACGGCCCCGGGGAAGTCTTTCCGCTGGAGGGCTTCGCCGATGATCTGGTCAAGATAAGCCAGATGCTTCGACGACATCCCGACCTCCTCCGGCTTGGCGGCCGGGACCGGCTGCCCGAGGAGGAACGGAACGCTCCCCAGGAACAGAAGGACAATCCCCAGGACTGTCGACGGTTTTTTCATGGCGGCCTCCCCTCTGCCCGGCCCCCGGGGTCGGGCCTATTTTTTCTCCGGCTTCTTCGGCTCTTCGTTCCAGACAAGGCCGTCCTGCCTGATATGCCAGCTTGCGCCCGCCTTGTTGGTGTAAATGGCTTCGAAAAGGCTCTTGGTGGTCTGGAGGAGCGGCGGATACAGCCAGCCCTTAACCTTCAGCTCCTTCGCGTTCTTCAACCCGAGAGAGCCCAGGTCGTCCGCGAAGGCCCCTTTCTCGTCGAGCTGGGCCCTCTCCCCATAATAGATCTTCCGCAGGGCCCACTTGACCTTCTCCTCGGGACGGTCGACGAACTTGTCGCCCCCCGAGCCGGCTTTTTTATCCGAAAACTGGACGTAGCCCCACATTTCGGGGTAATGGATGTTGATGACGCCCTGCGGGGACCACGTCCAGTTATCCTCGGGCAAGTATTGCCCTGAGCACGGATCCTTGGCCTTGACGTACTTCCCGTTCTCGACGTTCAGATAGTATTCGACCCTGGAGAAATTCATCCGCCATTGGTCGCCCGCCGTAGGCCGCTCGGGCTTGCCCGGGATGCATTCCCTGAGCACGCTGAAGGGGATCGCGATCTCGACCGTCCAGGCCCTGTCCCTGTCCGACGGGTCGTTGAGGGACCCGTTGACATGAACCGCCGTCTTGAGGCCCTTGATATCCCAGGCATTGACGGCAGGCCCGCCGTCGCGGTAAGGGCTGACGAGGAAGAGGTCCCAGACCGTGTTCAGGGCGTTCATCTCGAGCTCGTAGTAATCGTGGGTGTCCCCGTCAGGGTCAATAAAGACCTCGAAGTCGTTGTCCTGGAAGATGATCGAGTCCCGCTCGGTCAGTGTGGCCCAGACATCGGGCTCTTCAAGGTAAGCTCCGATATAGAGGAATTGATCATCCCAGAGCAGCTGGACCCTTGTCCGGTAGCGGGGCCTGGGCTTGGCGGGACCTTCAATATCCCCGAAGACTTCGGTCCAATCGGCCTTCAGCCACGAGTCCTCGCTGAGCCGGCCGTCGATCTCGATGGGGCCGGTCGCGCGCTGAACGATATATCGCTGGGGCGAGAAAGGGATCTTGGGCACAGGGACGCTCGAAAGCGGTACGGCGGAGAGCGACAAGGATCCTAGGATGAAGCCGATGACGACGAGGGGAAGCCTCGAAGCACAGGTTTTCATCATCCGATCCTCCTCATGCCCGGAGATCCAGGTAGCGGACATCGTTCCCGGACCAGGCCAGGAATCTCTCGAAGTCCGCGAACGAAATGTCCAGGGTCACCGTGTTGACATTGGGATGGAAGCCCAAGAAGCCGCTTCCCCGAAGGTCCTGGTCGACAATGACCCTGACCTCCTTGGCGGCGTCGTTGATCAGTCCGAAGGGTGAAACCGAGCCCGGCTCGAGACCGAGGCAACGGGCCAGCCGCTCGGGCGAGCCGAAGCTCAATCGGTCCTCCTCGAGCGCTCTGTTCAATCGCCGGAGGTCGATCTCCCGGGATGTTGGGGCGACCACGAGATAGTGGCGGTTCCCCTTCTTGTTCCGGAGGAAAAGGTTCTTGCAATGCGTTCCCCGGAGCTCCGTCCAGTACTTGCCGGCGTCCTCGACCGTGAACACGGGCGGATGCTCATGACGGACATAGGCGATCCCCAGGGCGTCCAGGACGTCAAGAACTTTGCGCTCGGCTTCCGTCACAGGCTTCTCCGGCCGCATCAGGGCGGCAATTCAAAGGTTACGATAAATCAAAGGGCCGCCGCCGCGCAAGCCGGAATTTCCCGACCTGTTCCGAAGCGCGCCGGTTTCGGTTAGAATAGGCCCTTCGAGGTCAAGATGGCTTCCAACGCGAAAAAAAACGTATCCGTTCTCTTCACGCCCGTCCGGATCGGCCAGGCGCTCATCCCCAACCGCTTCGTCCGTTCCGCGACCCAGGATTTCATGGCCACGGACGATGGCGAAGTGACGGACAGACAGGTCGAGCTTTTCAGCCGGCTGGCCGAGGGCGAGGTCGGTCTGATCATCTCAGGCCACGCGTTCGTGGAGCCGCGGGGGAAGGCCAGCCCGCGCCAGCTCGCCGTCCATGACGACCGCTTCATCAAAGGCTTGGGCCGGATCGCGGCGGCCGTTCATCGCTTCCCCTCGAGGATCTTTCTTCAGATCGCCCACGCCGGAAGGCAAACCAAGGAAAAGCTCTCCGGCTCGACGCCGGTCTCGCCGTCCGCCGTCTACGACCCGGCTTCCAAGGTCATGCCCCGTGAGCTTTCGACAGACGAGATCAGGGCTCTCATCGAGGCTTTCGTCCAGGCCGCCCGCCGGGCCAGAGAGGCCGGCTTCGACGGAGTCCAGCTCCACGCCGCCCACGGCTATCTGCTGAGCGCCTTCCTCTCCCCCCATACGAATCGACGGCAGGACGAGTGGGGCGGCCCGCTCGAAAGCCGGGCCCGGGTCCTCGTCGAGATCCTGAAAGGGATCCGGGCCCTCAATGGAAACGGTTTCCCCGTCATCACCAAACTCAACTCCACGGATTTCCTGGACGGGGGCCTGAGCGTCGAGGAGAGTGTCCGGGCCGCGATGATCCTGGAAGCCGCCGGCATCGACGGGATCGAGGTGAGCGGAGGGACGGCCGAAGCCGGCCGGGGCTCGATCTGGGCCGGGCTCCGGAGCGAGGAGGACGAGGGGTATTTCGTGGCCGCGGCGGCCAGGATCAAAGCCGCCGTCAAGGTCCCCGTTTTCGGCCTGGGCGGGATCCGGACCTTCGATGTGGCGGAAAGATTCGTCAGGGAGGGCCGGGTCGACCTGATCTCCCTGAGCCGACCTCTCATCCGCGACCCTTACCTGGTCAAGAATTTCCGGGAAGGCCGCGTCTCGAGATCGGAGTGCATCTCCTGCAACAAGTGCATGAACCCTCGCGGGATCCGCTGCGCCGAGCTCAAGCCGTGAAGGCATCAAGGTCGCGGTGAGCGGCTTCCATCAATAAGAAAAAAGCCTGGCCCTCGGTGGCCGTCCCGGGCGCTTCGAAGCTCGGCGAGCCGCAGACGCCCTGGACGAGGCCCAGGCCGTCCACCTTGGCCCTGGCCGCGGCCCTCATCTTGTCCGCCCGGGCTTCGTAGGCCGGGCCGATCCAGCCGCCCTTGATCCCACGGTAGATCGTGTAGGCCATGATCTGGGCCAGGTTGACTTCGACAAAGGTCTTCGGGTTGTCGAGGACGTCGTGGAAAAGTCCGTCCGGGCGCTGATGGGCCAGGCAGCCGTCGATGACGTCCCTGATGTATGTCTGGAGGCGCTTCTTATCCGCCGACATCCGCTCCGGCATGGCTCTCAGGACGCGTGTCATGCCCGCCGCGGCCCAGCCGTTGCCCACCCCCCAGAAATCCTTCCGGCCAAAGTCGTTCTTGGCGTCGTCCCAGATGTGGGAGAAGAGTTTTTTCCTCCCGTCCCAAAGCAGCTTGCGAAAGCCTTCGATCTGCTTCATGGCTTCGTCGGGTTGGCCGGCGATGGCCAGGAACGGCGGGGCCATGTACATGGAATCGATCCAGACCTGGGGCTTATCGTCGATGTGATAAAAGGTCCCGTCCTTGCGGCGCGGGGCCTTGTGGAGGAAGTAATCGAGCATCCGGTCGGCGCCGGCCTTGAGCGTCGGATCGCCGCTTTTGAGGGCGGCATAGAGGACAGCTTCGCCGTTCGCGCCCGGGTCGGTGACGCCATGGTTGTCGCAGACCTGCCCGAGCCGGCCGTCGTCGGAGATGCGGATGACGGCCTCTTTGGCCATGAGAACGACGAGCTCGTCATCCCCGAGCTCGAGCAGCGCCTGGGCGGCGACGCCCTGCTCCCAGGCATGGCGCTGCATGGTCAGCATGGCCAGCTTGACCTTCTCGATAAGCGGATCGGCCGCCTGCGAAATTGCCCTTTGACCTGGGGCGTTTTTCGCCGTCCATGAGACGAGAGGGACTGAGGAGGCGCCCACGGTCAAAAGATTTCTCAGGGCTGTTCGTCTTTTCATCGCCATTCCCTCCTCCCTTCTCCTGGCGGACGCGGCCCGGCGCTCCGAGCCCGGGAGGTCCGCCGGCTATTCTAATCCAGCCCCATTGACCCAGGCAAGAAGAGGACTCTGATACCGTTCCAAAGGGGTCACAGACATCTTCATCAGTCCGGCAATTGGGAATCCAGGTCCCGGCCAAGATCGAACGCCCACTTGAAAAGACCTCTCCCGCCGCTGTAATATCCCCGCCGCGGGAGGCTCACCGTGATCAGAGAGCTTTTGATATCGATCCTCGTCCTGTCCATGGGACAGACGGCCCTCATGGCCTCGGCGGCGACCGGTCCCTCTTCGGGCATCCGGATCTTCAATGTCAAGGACTACGGGGCGACCGGCCGCAAGGCCGATAACGCGCAGGCCGCGATCCAAAAGGCCGTGGCCGCCTGCGCCGCCGCCGGGGGCGGTATGGTTTACATCCCTCCCGGAGAATACAGCTCCGGGACCATCCATCTTAAGAGCCACGTCCGCCTCTACGCGGAAGCCGGCGCCACGGTCTATTCCATTCACGACAAGGCCCTCTTCGACAAGGACGCCCTGCTCTACGGCGAGGACCTTGCCAACATCACGATCGAGGGCCGCGGCGTCTTCAACGGCGAGGCCGCATATGATTGGCGGCTCAAGGGAGATCACCAGGACGACTTCATCCGGTCCAACCAGGTCGAGATGGAAAAGCTCGGCAAACCTCTCTTCCGCTCATTTCCCAAGCCGGACCAGACCGGCAAGATGGTCCTCCTCGTCCACTGCAAGGATGTCCGGATCACGGGCGTTTCCTTCATCGACTCGCCCTCCTGGACCATGAACCTTGTGGACTGCGAGCGGATGGTCATCGACGGGATCTATATCAGCACGAGCCTGAAGGCCGGCGTCTGGGCCGACGGCATCGACCCCGACGGCTGCAAGGACCTCCGCATCTCGAATTGCACGATCGAAACCGGCGACGACGCCCTGGTCTTTTATTCGATGGACTGGTTCGGCCCGGCCCGCCCGTGCGAGAACATCACCGTCACCAATTGCCGCCTGAGCTCGGCCTCGAGCGCCATCAAGTTCTGCGACGGGAACATCGCCGGCATCCGCAACGTGACCATCGACAATTGCGTGATCACCAACTCGAATCGCGGCATCGCCTTCATGACCTTCGACGGGGGCCCCGTGGAGAACATCGTCCTCTCGAACCTGACGATCGAGACCGTCCGTAACGACTGGTTCTGGTGGGGCGACGGCGAGCCCTTCCATTTCAATATCCGGAAACGGAGCGAGGTCCACGCCGGCTGGCCGAAGGCCAAGGACAGGCCGGCCGGGGCCATCCGGAACGTCAAGATCCAGAACGTCATCGCCCGCGGCTACGGGATGAGCGTTTGCAACGGCCATCCGGACTCCTGGCTCGACGGCGTCAGCTTCGAGAACGTCAAGCTCACGATCGCCCATGACCCCAAGGCCCCCTATGACAAGGCCGTCGAGGCGATCAGGTTCGAGCTGGCCCGCAACCTCCGGCTCCGGGACTTCGAGGTCGTGTGGGAGAAGCCGCTCTATGGGCAGTGGCGGAGCGCGTTCGCCTTCGAGAACGTCAAGGGATTGACCCTCGACGGGGTCATCTGCCGCCAGGCTCAGGACGGCGGCGCATCGCCGGCCATCCTCTTCCGCGACGTCGCCGACGCGATCATCCGGGACTGCAGGGCCGCCGAGGGCACGGGGACGTTCCTGCTCTTCTCCGGAGAAGGGACCCGGGACATCGTCCTCGCGGGGAACGATCTCCGCCGGGCCAAAACGGCGTTCACCCTCGCCAACGGGGCCAAGGAAAAGGGAATTGAAATAAAGAATTGAATTTTGCCCGGCGTTTGACTAAATTGGTTTTTCGATCTCTACGGAGGCTCCATGCAGAACAGCCGTATTCTCAGTCCTCTCGAAGGGATCCACTCCCGTATCCGGGCCCGTTTCCCCCTGGTCGACCGGGATTCGCAGGGCCGGCGGAGGATCTACCTCAACAGCGGCGCGGGCAGCCTGATGGTGGATACCGCCATAGAGGCGGCGGCCTGGGCGAACCGGACGCTTAATCCGATGCCCGGGGCCGGCTGCGCCGGGGAGGCCGAGACGGCCCGTTTCCATGACGAAGTCCGGGGCATCGCCGCGGATTTCGTCCATGCCTGGAGCGGCCGCGAGATCTCCTTCCACACTTCGACGACCGCCGCCTTCTTCAACCTGGCCTTCGGTCTACGCGAAACCGTCGGACGGGGCGACAACCTGCTCGTGACCGACCTCGACCATATGGCCAACATCTCTCCCTGGGAAACCGTCCTGGGTGAAGGAAACGGCTCGGAGGTCCGGCGGGCCAGGGTCTCGATCGAAGGGACCCTCGACTTCGAACACCTCCTGGCCCTCACGGACCCGAAAACCCGGCTCCTGGCCGTGACCATGGCCTCCAACGGATTTGGCACGGTCCCTCCCCTGCCCGAAATCGTCTCCGCTGTCCGGAGGAAGTCGCCGGAATGCCTGATCGCGGTCGACGCCGTTCATCACGCCCTTCACGGGCCCATCGACGTCCGGTCCATCGGCTGCGATTTTCTGGCTTTTTCTGGATACAAGGTTTTCGGACCCATGCTCGGCGTCCTTTGGGGCAAGGGAGAGATCCTGGAGGGGATCAAGCCTTACCGCGTCGAAACCAACACGAACGAGCCTCCGTGGAAGCTCGAGCAAGGCATGCTCAACAACGCCTCTCTGGCCTCGCTCAAGGCGGCCCTGGAATACCTCCTCTGGCTCGCGGACGAGGCCGCCGGGCCCGGACAGGCCTTCGCCGGACGCCGCGAGCGGCTCGCCTTCGCCATGATGGCCATCGCCGACTACGAGAGAGGGCTTTCCCGCCGCGTCCTCGAAGCCTTCGGGCGGCTCGGTCTGCGGGGTTTGACGTGTTACGGTCTCGCGGACCCCGACCGGTGCGCTGAGCGCGACCCGACCTTCGCCTTCGAAATCTCCGGCCAGCCGCCCCACGAAACTAAAAGGCTTCTGTGGGACCGTTACGGGATCCAGATCGGGGACGGGAACCATTATTCCGCAGCCGTCTATCGCCATCTCAAGAAGCCCGCGGTCTGCCGGGCCAGCTTCGCCCATTATGACAAGCTGGAGACTGTCGACCTGTTCCTCGCCGCACTCGAAGACATTGCCGGTGGCAAATCATGATCCGGACGTCCGCCGCCGCCAGACGTCTCGCGCTTCTGACCCTCCTCGCAGTCTGGCTCCTCCCGCTTTTCCTGCTGGGCCAACCGGCCGAGCTGTTGCGAAAACCCGAGAACTTCGAAAGGAGCCGGGACTATGACGCCCTCCACTACAAGCTGGTCCTGGACTTCCATGACAAGGAAAAATCCTACCGGGGCGAAAACACGATCACTCTGTCCTCTCTCAAGGACGACCTGAAATCGCTCGTTTTCGACGCCGAGGGGTTTACGGTGACCGAGGTCGCTGGGCCGGACGGGCGGCCCCTGCCTTTTTCGGTCGATAGCAAGAAGCTCAAAATCACCCTTTCAAAAGGGCTCGCCTGGGGGGAAAAGACTTCGGTCGTCGTCCGTTTTCATCAGGAAAACCCGAAAATAGGCCTGAAATTCATCGACGCAGGGCCCGGCCATCCCGCCCAGATCAACACCTACGACTGGCCCGAAGACGCGCATCACTGGTTTCCCTGTTACGATTACCCGAACGACAAGGTGACGAGCGAAGTCATCGCCACAATCCGCGGGGACTATAAGGTGCTGTCTAACGGCCGGCTGGTGGAGGTCACCCGGGACAAGGCCGCTGGGACCTCGACCTGGCACTGGTCCCAGGAGGAGCCCCACCCCGTATACTGTATCATGCTGGCCGCCGGTCCCTTCGAGGTCATCAGGGATTCTCTGGGTACGCTCCCGGTCGATTATTGGGTTTATCCCCAGGACGTCGCAAACGCCCCGCGTTCTTTCAGGAAAACTCCGAAAATGATCGACTTCTATAATAAGACCTTCGGCTACGCATATCCCTGGGCCAAGTACGACCAGGTTTGTATCGCGGGCTACGGCGGGGGCATGGAAGCGACCACGGCCACGATCCTCGGTCAGTCGACGATCCACGACGAAAGGGCCGACCAAGACTTTTCGAGCGACGGCCTGGTCGCCCACGAACTCGCGCACATGTGGTGGGGGGACCTCGTCACGGAACGGGCCTGGCCCGACGTCTGGCTGAGCGAGAGCTTCGCCACCTACGCCGAATATCTTTTCACGCGTTTCGACCGGGGCGAGGACGAAGGCGCCCTGGATCTCGAGGAGAAAAAGGCGAGCTACCTGGCGGAGGCCCGGAGCCGCTACATCCGGCCCATCGTCTTCAACCGCTACAACGAGCCCTGGGAAATCATGGACGCGCATGCCTACCCCAAAGGAGCGGCCGTCCTCCATATGCTCCGCTCCGTCCTGGGTGACGGGGCGTTCTTCCGGGCGCTCGGGGCGTACTTGAACCGCTTCGCCTTCAAGAACGCCGACACCCACGACCTCATGACGGTCGTCAAGGACGCCACAGGGGAAAACCTCGACTGGTTCTTCGAGCAGTGGATCTACAGTCCCGGCCATCCTGTCTTCCAAGTGAATTGGGACTGGCTCGAAAGCTCAGGGAAGGTCCGGCTGACCGTGCGTCAGGTCCAGGATTTTTCCAAGGGGATCCCGGTCTACAGGTTGCCCATCCTTATCGGCTTGAGGACCCCTGGGAAAAAATGGGCGGAGCGGGTCTGGGTCGCCCGGAAGGAAGACACGTTCGAGTTCGACGCCCCGGAGAAGCCCCTCCTTGTCCGTTTCGACGAGGGCAACCATCTCTTGAAGGAACTCATCTTCAAGAAGCCGGCCGAAGAGCTGATCTTCGAGATCCAGAATGACGACGTCGTCGGCCGAATATGGGCGGCCGGAGAGCTGGCGGGTTTCCTGTCTGAGACTGGGGCGCGGGCGGCCATTTCAGCGGCCGCCGTCTCGGATCCCAGTTGGGCGGTCAGGCGGGCGGCCCTCGAGACTCTGGCCAAGACCGGAGGGAGGGACCTCGTCCCATTCTTCAAAAACAGACTCGCGGACGGCAACTCCCAGGTCCGGGCGGCCGCTGTCCGAGCGCTCAAGGGAACGCAGGCCCCTGGTCTCGCCCCTTTCCTTATGCATGTCTTCGACCGGGATTCGAGCTACGTCGTCCAGGCCGAGGCCCTCACCGCCATCGGAGAATGCGGCGGCCGCGGCCAGATCGTTTTTTTACGGAAAGCTGCGGGCCTGGCATCGCCCCGGGATATTCTCAAAAGGAGGGCGGAGTCGGCCATCAAGAAAATCGAAGGTTCCCCCGCCAATAAATAGCCTGGGGATCAAGGAGAAGATCATCTCTGTCCGAAGGATCGGCCCATCCTAGGGGCCGGTCACTTTCAAGGAGGTCGCATGAAGAAACTCTCAAAGCTGATGATCCCGCTCGCCCTCATCCTGGCCGGGTTCGCCGTCGTGCCCTCGTTCTCACGCACCGACCCGGCCGCCAGGCCCGTTCCGGGCAAGCAGCGGATCGTCGGCCGGGCGCTCTATGACAAGCTCCGGAAGGACGGCCGGACTCTCGTCAAACTCGACGGCCTCGCCAGTCTCAACTGGACCCCCGACGGCAAAGGGTACTTTGTCTTCGAAGACGGCACGTTCAAGAGGATCGACCTCGCGACCGGCGAAAAATCCTCCCTCTTCGACGACGCCAAGCTCCTGGCTGCCGTGAACGCCGTGACCGGCCGGCAGGAAGGCAAGCTCTTCTTCAGCCGGTTCGAGTTCCTCGAGGATGGGAAGAAAATCCAGTTCTCGGGCTTCAACAAGGTCTTCATCTACGATCCCGCGACAGGCAAGCTCTTCTCCTACGAGCCTGAGCGGACGGTCGCGGGCGTCCGGGGCCGCGGCTATGGCGATGTCCTCTCGCCCGACCTCAGATACCGGGCCTTCAACCGGAGCTACAATCTCTATATCAAGGACATGGACGGGAACGAGACCGCCCTAACCGCGGACGGGACCGAGGACCTCCGGGACGGTTTCCCCGACTGGGTCTACCCGGAAGAACTCAACCAGTACCAGGCCTTCTGGTGGTCGCCCGATTCGAAAAAGATCGCCTTCATGCAGTTCGACGAGAGCCCCGTCGCCAAGTATCCCATCGTCCACGACGTTGCCCCCATGCCGCGCACCGAGTTTCAGGGCTACCCCGTGCCGGGCGCCAACAACCCGATCGTCCGGCTCTTCATCGTCGACGTCGCCACGAAAAAGATCGTCCGCCTCGAGACCGGCGATGACCTCGACGTCTATCTCTACCGGGGCCAATGGACGAACGACGGGCGGGAGTTCACCTACCACCGCCTCAACCGGCTCCAGAACAGGGTCGAGGTCTTCGCTGCCGACCCGGCCACGGGCAAGACCCGTCTCGTCCTCAAGGACGAGGACCCTTGCTACATCGACGAACAGACCGACCTCGACTTCCTCAAGGACAATCAGCGTTTTCTTTGGACCTCGGAGCGGAGCGGCTGGCGGGAGATCTACCTCTATGGACTCGACGGAAAGCTCCTCAAACAGCTGACCAGCGCCCGCCTCCCCGTCCAGAGCATCCTCGACATCGACGAGGCCGGCGGCTGGGTCTATTTCACGGGAGCCGAGAATAACGGCACGGAGAGTCATCTCTACAAGGTGAAACTCGACGGGACCGGATTCACGAAGATGACGAAGGAACCGGGCATGCACATGGTGAGCCTCGCCCCCGGTTTCTCCTACTACACGGACACCTTCTCGAATTTCGACCAGCCCATGAAGTCTACGCTCTGCCAGGCCGACGGCAAAGCGGTCAAGGTCATCGGCCAGGCCGTCGCGGGGAAGGAATTCCAGGCCCTCAAGCTCATCAAGCCCGAGCATTTCCTGTTCAAGTCGGCCGACGGCAAGTACGACCTGGACGGCCTTGTCTATTTTCCCGCTCATTTCAACCCCAAGGAAAAATATCCGGTCCTTCTCTCGGTCTATGGCGGGCCCGGCTCGAAGGGCGTCTCCAACACCTACAAGATGACCGACGGCAGCCAGGCCCTGGCCCAGCTGGGCTTCCTGGTGGCGGTCTGCGACTACAGGGGCGTCTCCGGTCGCGGCAAGAATTTCCAGAATCTCCATTACCTTAAGCTGGGCCAGGTCGAGCTCGAGGACCACATCGCCTTCGTCAAGGCCCTCGGCCAGAGGCCCTACGCGGACACAGGCCGGGTCGGGATCACCGGACACTCCTACGGCGGCTACTTCACCTGCCTCTGCCTTCTCAAGGCGCCCGATGTCTTCCACGTTGGTGTCGCGGGGGCCCCGGTGACGGACTGGCGCAACTACGACTCGATCTATACCGAGCGCTACATGCGGCGGCCCCAAGACAACCCCGAAGGCTATGAGAAGGGCTCCTGCCTGACCTACGCCAAGAACCTCAAGGGGAAGCTCTTCATCCATCACGGCGCCGTGGACGACAACGTCCACCCCACGAACACGATCCAGCTCGTCCAGGCCCTGCTCAAAGAGAACAAGACATTCGACCTGATGATCTATCCCGAACAGCAGCACGGCATCGGCTTTCAACGTTACCCCGAATCCCGGGTCGAGTATTTCATCGAGCACCTCAAGCCGGTCGTGAAATAAGGACACAAAGGAGTCATCCCATGGCAAAATTCGAAGGCGTCAAATGGGCCCCGCGCCAGATGCGCTACCTTCTCCCCGAAAAGCAGTTCGCCATCCTGGAGTCGGACGCCAAGGTTTACGGCGTCTCGCGGTCGATCTTTTACGCGACGTTCCTCTGTTTCGAGGGCATCCGCTTTTTCGCAAAAAAGAACCCCAAGGGCCAGCTCGAGGTCATCTTCCTCAACTGGGACAAGAACCTGGAGCGGATGCAGAGGGGCATGGCCTTCAACCTGAGCCAGAGCCAGGCCGCCCTCATCCCGACGGTCGAAGAGATGGAGAGCATCATCATCCACCAGTATTTCCGGGACCCGGCCGTCCGGGCCTTCCTCGGAGAGATGGCCGATGACGGGGTCCAGGGGTACCTGAGGCCCTTCACCGTGGACGAGGAGCAGTCCATGGGGGTCACCTTCCCGGCCCAGCCGTCCCTCCGGGCCATCTTCTGCCGATACGACAATTATCTCGGCGAACCCTTCACCGGCGTCGTCATCCCCCAGCTCATCCGGGCCACGAGCGCCAACAAAACGGGCTGCCTGAAGCTCGGCATCAACTATCTGATCAGCCTGAAGGCCATGGAGGCCGCCAAGGACGTCGACCCCCGGGCCGCGGCCGCCCTTTTCCTGGACGACCGGACCCACCTGAAGCTCGAGGACCGGTGCATCACAGAGTGGGATTCCTCCTGCTGCCTCTTCGGGCTCAGGGACGGGACGGTCGTCAAGATCCCGGAGAGCGATCTGATCCTCCCGTCGGTCACGATCCAGGGGATGGTGAGCATCCTCAAGGAAATGGGCGTCAGGGTCGAAGAGAGGCCCGTGACCTACGGCGAGCTCGTCGACCGGGTCAAGAAAAATGACCTCGTCGTCGTCGCCAGTATCGGGACGGCGGGGATCATGAGCCGGTGCCAGAAGCTCCTCTGCGTGGACAAGGACAATTCCGTCGTGGCCACCCACCTCCCCGACCTGAAGCATCCGGTGTATGAGAAGCTGGCCGAGGCCAAGACCCATTACTGGGATATCTACAGGGAGAAGGCCCGGCTCGTGACCGGGATGAATCTCTTCAAGTACGCACTCTAGAAAACCGCGGAAGAAAAAAGGGACGTTCCTCGTTCAGGAACGAACGGGAACGTCCCTCTGGCTCGTCGGCCCTCAAAGGCTCATTGCGATGAGCATCCAGAACTTGTCCCCGAGCTCGAGATATTTCTGGATCGCGGCCCGGGCGAAGTCATTCGTGTATTTGGTCACGTACTGGTTGGCCGTGAACGGCTCCTTGTCGGGCGTCTTGCTGCTCAGGATGTCCTGGACTTTTTTCTCGAGCATCGGCAGGTCGGCGAAGGCCTTCTCCTCGAACTCGGCTATCGTGCCCTGGACCTGGTCCTTCGCCATCCCCCACTTCAAGGCCGCCAGCCGGTTGGCCCGGCGGAAGGCCCAGTCCGCCGAATCCATGCGGTAGCGGTGCTGGCCGCAGATCTCAAACGCCGGCGGGAGCTCGGTCGCTCCGGCGAAGATGGGGATCCGGGCGCTCATGGCCGGGTTGTCCAAGGCGAACCAGCAGATGGCCCCGACCGAGGGCGGCAGCCAGCCGCGGACCTGGATGACCGTGGCGTAGGCGCAGCCGGAGATGGGGATCGTCCGCTGCATGCTGATCGTGCCCGGCTTGAGGGTGTTGATGAGCTGGATCATGTCCCGGGGCATCCAGGCGCTGGCGATCGGGCTCTGGACCATCTCGGGGGCCGCCGGCGGAGGCGCGGGAGTTGCCTGCTCGCCGCGAGGGCCCCTCGGCTGGCGTTTGGGGACGAGGAGGTTCTTGGTCACGTCGAGGTCGGTCCCGGCATAGGGATCGCGATAGATCCTCAGGATGTCCCGGACCGAGAGCTTTTTCTCCGGTCTGACCGAGAACGGCAGCTCCGCCATGTCCATTGTCAGCTTAAGGGAGGGGGCCAGGGTGCTCAGGACGAAGAACTCCCGGGTCGAGAACGGCTTGCGGCCGCTATAGGCTTCCCAGAATTTGAAGGGCTTGCCGCCCTTCGGGTCCCACCAACCCATTTCCTGGGCGAGCTGGAAAACGTTATCGGAAGCCAGGTAATGGTCGGGGTCCTTGAGATCGATCTCGGAGATGCGCGGGATATTGGCCGAGATGCCGACGTTGTCGTCGGGGATCCGTACGGCGGCCCAGACAGCGCCCTTCTGAAAGGGGCCCGCCCCGAAGATCTCGAAATGCCAGACTTCCTTGCCGTCGGCGACGGTGATGCATTCCCCGGAGTCGCCGTAGCCGTATTGCTTGACGAGATCTCCGGCGAGGCGGATGGCTTCGCGGGCGGTTCTCGCCCGCTCGAGCATCAGCCGTTCGACCTCCTCGATCATGAACATGCCTTCGTTATTGACAAGCTCCTGGCGTCCACCGATGGTCGTCTCGCCGATGGCCAGCCCCTGCTCGTTCAGGCAGGGATAGGCCGTGTTCAGGAACTGGTAGGTTTCCGGCACCTGGGGGACCTCGCCCGTCTGGAGGACGCCCTGGAGGTCGGCCGGAGTCTCGGTGTGCATCTTGCCCGAGTAAATCTTGTTCATGGCCTTGTCCGGCCACTTCTGATGGGGCACGATGTTCAGCCAGGTCCTATAGGGGCCGTCACATGTGTGGCAGGTGATGACCGAGCCGTCCACGGTCGCCAGCCGGCCGACCTGGACGGACGTGCATCCGTCCCCATCGGAGGGCCAGGGTTTCGGGGCGGGCCGCTCGGCGGCGGGCAGGGAAACGACGGCTGCGAAAAAGAACGAAAGGACGATCAGAGGGAAGAAGGCGTTTTTTCGGAAGGTCGCTATCATCCGGTCACTCCTCTAGGACAGATACGGAGATTATTGAAAAACCGCTGCGCCAGTGTCAATCCTTTTCTCGGAGACGAGGAACGCCTGAGGCTTATTCCTTGATGATAACGAAATCCCAGGGCGGCAGCCGGACGCTGCGGGAATGAGCGACCGTCCCGCCCGTCAAAAGATCGGTGCCGTCCCGATAGAAATAGACGAACTCGCGGGCCTGCCCGGAGAAATTGAAAAAGGCGTGCACGGGAGACCCGTCGGCGAGGACGGCGTGCTTGACCTTGACCCCGGCCGGCAGCCCGGCGTCCGTCAACGGGATGCCCGCTGCCTGGAGTGCTGCGGCGATGACCTTGGCCTGAAGTCCATCCGAAAGACACGTCCCCTCGTAGGTCAGCGTGCCCTTCCCGAAGCGGTTCCGGGTGACCGCGGGGTACTTACCGAAGACGGGATGATCATAATAGGCCAGCGCCTCCGCCTTTTCCGGGACAAGGTACTCGGCCCAGACCGAGACGGCGTTCTCCTCCCCGGCCTTGAACGGGTCGCCCCGGAGCCGGAGAGGGGCCCTCAGGTTCGAGA
Source organism: Candidatus Aminicenantales bacterium (assembly GCA_050015275.1). Taxonomy (GTDB): domain Bacteria; phylum Acidobacteriota; class Aminicenantia; order Aminicenantales; family Saccharicenantaceae; genus DATKJS01. The sequence goes on from JBEKBS010000004.1 coordinate 15,311, forward strand.
ACTCCTGGTAGGAAAAGCCGCAGGCCTCCCGGAGGGGACCCGGCGCCCGGACCCAGCGGACCGTTGAATGATCGTCCGCGAAGCCGCTCTTGAAAGACATCAGGACGTGCCCGCCGCCCTTGACATACTCCGAGAGCCTCAGAAGGAGCTCGTCGCTCGCGATATAGAGGGGCGGGACCAGGACGAGGTCGTAGTCACCTAAGTTTATGCTCCCGGGGAAGACAAAATCGGTCCCGACATTAAGCCGGTAAAGGACCTTATACATCTGGTCGAGGACGGTCATATAGCCCACAGCGCGATCGAACGGCATGAAATCGAGCCCGTTCCGCGAATCCATGCTATAGAGGATCGCGACACGGTTCTTTTTCTTCAAGTTGACGAGTGAGGGCCCGGTCTTCTTCAGCTCATGGGCGACCCGCGAAACTTCCTCATAAACCCGGCCCGGCTCGAGGTCGTGGGCGAGGACGCCCTTCCAGTACGTCTCCTGCCCATAGTGAAGGGAATGCCAATGCCAGTAGGCGACGAGGTTGGCTCCGCTGAGGACGTTGGCATAGACCGCGAGGCGCAGCTGGCCGTCGTAGGGAGGGAATTGGTCCCGGGAATCCCAGCCGGTCGTCTGAGCCGTTGTTTCAGTGACCAGGTAGTTCGTCCCTTTGAGCGACCGGTTGATATCGCCGCAATAGGCGATGAATTCGCCGTCCATCCCGTCCTGGAGCCCCATATAAATATTGACGGCCGGGACGTCGAGGAAGGGCGCGATCTGGGTCTGGCTGATATCGCCGGGGAACCCGCCGACAAAATCATGCGTGATGAACTGTCCGGGACGCCTGAGGCCGCGGATGATCTCCGCCTGCCAGCCCAGGAAGTCGGCGGCGATCTTCTGCTCGAACCGCTCCCACTCGAGCTTGTAGCCGGGATTGAGGGCCCCGTCACGGGGCGGGAGCTCTTCGAAATCGTTGATCCTCTGGCCCCAGTAATTCAGCCCCCAGGCTTTGTTGAGATTCTCCGGGGTCCCGAACTTCCTCCGAAGATGCTCGCGGAACTCGGCCTGGACGCGGGCGTCGGCCGTGCCCGACGGGTGCGTTTCGTTGTCGAGCTGATAGCCGATGACGGCGGGGTGGTCCCTGAATTCGGCGACAAGCCGGCGGATGATCCGTTCGGCATATCTCCTGTAGACGGGATGAGTCATGTCCGACATCTGGCGCAGCCCGTAGGTGTAGCGCGGCTGGTTCGTCTGCTTGACCTGGATCTCCGGGTGCTCTTTGTAAAGCCAGGCGGGGATGGAATATGTGGGCGTCCCCAGGATGACCTTGATCCCGGCCTTATGGACGCGGTCGAGGACGCGGCGGAGCCAGCCGAAATCGAACACTCCGTCGCTCGGTTCGAGGACGCCCCAGCTCGACTCGCCCACTCTGATGAGATTGATCCCGGCCTTTTCCATGAGCTCTACGTCCCTCTCGAGCCTCTCGTAGGGCATGTATTCCCAGTAATAGGAAGCCCCGTAGAGGATTGTCTCGAACTTCGGCGCTTCGGCTCCGAGGGAGGGCAGGCCAAGGACGAGCCCAAGGCAGAGGGATATCATAGCCTGGTGTTTCAGGTTCTTTCTCATCGGACATCCTCCGTCAGGAGATGCTGTTTTTCCTGGCCAGGTCGAGCACCGCGCCGTACAAGTCTTCCGTCGTCGTCCGGGCCCGGACCGTGAGCCGGGCGACGGGCACTTCCCTGTTTTCATAGTATTCGACGAGCGGCAAGGTCCGCATCCTGAAGATCACCAGCTTCTGCCGGATGGCGTGAAACTCGTCATCCGGTCTCTCCACCCTGTCGCCGCCGGTGTCCAGCAGGATCCTCTCCCGGACGACCTCGGGAGTGGCTTCCAGACTAATGACGGCCTGGATCCTGACGACGTCCTCCATCATCCGGGCCTGGCCGATGTGACGCGGCAGGCCGTTGAGGATCAGCCGGTCATCTTCCCGGAGGGCCTTTTTCCGGGCGAAGGCCCGGAGCACCTTGAGGGCGATGGGAAACTCATGGTCCTCAAGGAGGACGCCTGTCCGGAGAGAACGCCGGATGACCTCGACCTCCGAAGCGACCAGGACCGCGACATTTTCCGGGGCGGCCGCCACGGCTCTTAACTCGGCACCGAAGTCAAAATGAACACACCGCAGTCCCTCCGCGCCCTTCTCCTCGAGCAAGCGACCGAGAGGGGTCTTGCCCGCGCCGGTGGGGCCGACGAGCAGCCAGGAAGGCTGCAAACGGACGTCCATGGTCAATTCTCCGCTGCCCCGCCTGACGGTCCGTCCGCCGGGTCGGTCCTCAGGAACTCGAAAGCCCTGTTCATGTCCCTGTGGCTGGCCACGAGGACCAGGGTGTCACCCGCCTCGATCGTGAATTCCGCCCCCGGACTGGTGAACGACTCCTCGCCCCGGACGACGGCGCTGACCGTCGCGCCCGTCCTGTTCCTGAGGTCGACGGCGCCCAGCGTTTTCCCGACCGGCCAGGAGCCCTTCATGATGTAATAGGAGTCGGCCGTCCCGGCCGAGAGGAGGTCGGAGACCCTTGCCATGGACGGCTTGAAAGCTTCGCACGTCCCTCTCAGGAGCCCGTAGCACTCGTTCCGGATGATCTTGACTTGGGCATCGATGACGTTCCGGGGGATGTGGAACCGTTCCAGGACCCGGGTGAAGATCTCGACGGAGGTTTCGAACTCCTCCGGGATGACGTTGTCAGCCCCGAGTCGATAGAGCTCGTCGATCTCGGAGGCGTAGCGCGTTCTGACGATGATGAAGACGTCACCTCTCATCTCCCTCACGGCCCGGACCCCGCGCCGGGTCGTCGACGGGTCCGATATGGCGAAGACGACCGCCTTCGCCTTCTCGATGCCGGCCTCCTTGAGGATGATCCGGCTCGACGCGTCCCCGAAAAAGACCGGGTCTCCCCGTTCCGCCGCGGCCCGGACCGCCTCCGGATTGACCTCGAGGATCACGTAGTCGACGCCAGCCTCCTTGAGGACATGGGCCAGGTTCCGGCCGTTGAGGCCGTATCCCGCGACGATCACGTGGTCCTGAAGCTTACAGCCTGCCTCCGCTTCCGAGGCGAGGTGCCGGCGCTTGCTCTCCGCCGGAACCTTCGTTCTCGAAGCCAGGGCCGGGGAGATCTGGATGAGGAACGGCGCCGCCAGGATGGTCAGGATGGACGAGGCCAGGAAAGCCTGGAAGACGCTTTCGGGGAGAAGGCCGTACACCCGGCCCACGCCTGCCAGGACGAAAGAGAATTCACCGACTTGGGCCAGGGCCAGGCCCGTGAGGACGGCGATCCTCGAATCGTAGCCCAGGATCCTGACCGTCAGGATGACGATCACGGCTTTCAGGAGGAGGATGGAGAGAACCAGGCCGGCGATGACCGCCCGGGAATGCCAGACGTCTCCCGTATGGAGAAGCATCCCGATCGAAATGAAGAACAGACTGTTGAAGACGTCACGGAAGGGAAGGATGTCGGAAACGACCTGGTGGCTGTAGTCAGATTCCGAGATGATGACGCCGGCCAGGAAGGCCCCCAGGGCCAGGGACAGACCGAGCGAAGACGTCAGCAGGGCCATGCCGAGGCAGATGAACAACGAGGCGATCAAGAAGATCTCCCGGATCTTGGTCCTGACGACGATGTGGAGGACCCTCGGCATGAGGAACCGGGCGATGGCGAAAACGGCCGCTATCGCCCCGGCGCTCAGGAGGAACCTGACGATGATAGCCGCCGGCGAGGCGGCCCGGACGCTAGCCAGCACGGGGACGAGGGCGATCATCGGAACGATGGCCATGTCCTGGAAGATCAGGATGCCGAGGGAGATCCTCCCCTGGGGCGTATCGGTCTCGTTGCGATCGGAAAGGATCTTGAGGACGACGGCCGTGCTGCTCAGGGAGACCAGGAACCCATAGAACACGGCGTTCTTTGCGGGGACCTGGAGGAGGACCAAAACCAGGACGGCCGCTGAGGTCGTCAGGACGACCTGGAGCCCGCCTCCGACCCAGAAGTTCCTTTGGATCCGCTTCAGCCTCTCCAGGGTGAATTCGAGGCCGATCATGAAGAGGAGCATGACGACGCCGATCTCGGCCAGGACGTCGACGGTCCGAGTGTCCTTGACGAGTGAAAAACCGCCTGGGCCGATCAGGATCCCGGTCAGGAGAAACCCGACGACGGGAGGGAGCTTGATCTTGTGGGAAACGAAAATGACGAGAACGGAGGCCGCCAGGATGATGACCAGCTCTGACAGGAGAAAAAGGCTCATGCCCCGATGGATCCCTCTCTCGGTGCTTATAGCACAGAAAAAACGGGCCGGTCAACACGGAGCGGAGCCCTGCCTGACCCGCGGCTCCTCGCCCGGCAGGGTGAGATGAACGATCAAATATTACCCCTCAATATCACCCGGAGGGACGATTGACCGCCTCCTGAAGCGCGCTAGACTGGGAGGCGACGGAATTGACTTTCATCAAGGAGGTTTTCGTGAAGAAATTCCTGATCGTTGTCCTGGCTGTTCTGTTCACCGCGGCTCTTTTGCCGCAAAGCGGCGCCGCTTCCGTAGGCTTCAAGGGCGGCCTCGACCTGTCCAAGTTCTCGCTGACAGGCACCGATATCCCGACCGGACTTGTGAACCTCAAAGCCCCCATGGGCGGCGTCTTTTTCGGCCTGAACTTCGGCTTGTTCACCATCCAGCCGGAAATCCTTTACGTGCGGATAGGCGCTCGGATGGAAAGTGGCGCGGACTGGATGGAAGATCGAATCGAGACCATTCAAGTCCCCCTGCTCCTCAAATTGAACCTCATCCCCGGTCCCATCAGCCCGATGGTCTTCGGCGGTCCCTATGGCGCATACAGATTGTCCGCGAAGGCCGTTTCGTCCGTCGGCGGCGTGAGCTCCTCCGAGGACATCAAGGACCAGACCACGTCGACGGACTACGGCGTCGTCTTCGGCGGCGGGATCGATTTCAAGCTCGTGGCGATCAAGCTGTCGGCGGAAGTCCGCTACAACCTCGGCCTGGCCAACCTGGCCAAGGACCCGGAACCCGGTGTCTCTATCAAGAACCGAACGCTGATGTTCCTCGTCGGCCTCGGCTTCTAACGGCGGCAGAACGCAAGCCGAAGCGAGGCCCTGGCCTCGCTGAGCCATCCCCAGGCGCTGCGCCCGGGTCCGGGCGCAACGCTTTTTTTTGACGAACCGCAGTCGAATCGGTTAATCTTATCCTATGACCAAGCGCTGCGACGTCGCTGTTGTGGGCGGCGGGGCTGCGGGCCTCGTCGCGGCGATCAGCGCTGCCCGCCGCGGGGCGTCGGCGCTCATTTGCGATCGCATGCCCCGCCTGGGGAAAAAGATCCTGGCGACCGGGGGAGGCCGCTGCAACCTCTCCAACGAGGACCTCTCCCCCGCCGCCTTCTCGTCCATGAGCCGGAACGTCATCGCTTCGGTCCTCGAAAAGTTCGGTCGCGACGATATCCGGAATTTCTTCAAGGGCCTGGGCCTCGAAACCTATTCCGAGGACGGCCGGATCTTCCCGGTCACCAACCAGGCCTCTTCGGTCCTCAGCCTCCTGGAGGCCGAAGTCGGGCGGCTCGGGGTCGGCGTCGAGCTCGGGTTTGAGGCCGCAGAGATCCGAAAGCAGGAAAACCGCTTTGTCATCGCCTCAGGGGACGGCCGGACGGTCGAGGCCGCGTCGGTCATCCTGGCCGGAGGGGGAAGATCCTATCCAGCCCTGGGGTCGAACGGGAGCGCTTACCGGCTGGCCCAGCTGTTCGGCCACCACATCATCCCGCCCGTTCCGAGCGCGGTCCCCATCCTCGTCAAGGACAAGCTCTGCCATCTCCTCCAGGGATTGAGGGTCCGGTCGAAAGCGACGGCTCTCATCGCGGAAAAACCCACCCAGGCGGTCGAGGGTGAAGTTCTGTTCACGCAGTATGGGCTGTCAGGGACGGCGGTCCTTGATGTCAGCGAGGTCCTATCCATCGCCATCAACAGGGACGGCCTGACAGGCGCCGGGATCATCGTCGACCTCGTCCCTTTCCTCACCCAAAACGCTCTGGCCTCGAGGCTTTTGAAAAGGATGAAGGACGGGTGGGTCACGGTGGACCTCGCCCTGGGGATTTTGCCGGACAGGTTCTCCGCCGTCCTCCCGGGGATGATCCCCGCCGGATGCCGCGATCACGAGGAAGGAGCGGCTTCCCTGGCGGCTGTTCTCAAGAAAAAACGGTTCAACGTTCATGGAACGCGAGGCTGGAACGAGGCCGAATTCACCTGCGGAGGGATAGACGCCCGCGAGGTCGACCCCCGGACGCTCGAATCCAAGATCCAAAAAGGACTGTATTTTGCCGGCGAGATCCTCGACGTCCAGGGGAAGCGCGGCGGCTACAATCTAGCCTGGGCCTGGGCTTCCGGCTTCGTTGCGGGCTTGGGGGAATGAATAACTCGTCAGGGAGGGCATCATGAAAAAGATCAAGGTCGGGCTCATCGGCACGGGCTACATCGGCGTCGTCCACCTGGAGATGCTGCGACGGCTCTGCGGGGTCGAGGTCGTCGCCGTCGCCGACAGTAACCAGGCGCTGGCCCATTCGGCGGCAGAAAAGCTGGAGATCCCTAAGGTCTATGCCTCAGGGGCCGACCTCGTCGGGGATCCCGATGTCGAGGTCGTCCATAATTGCGCGCCCAACAACGTCCATTTCGACTTCAACCGGAGGGCGGTCGAGGCCGGCAAGGACATCCTCTCCGAGAAGCCCCTGTCGCTCGACGCCCGGCAATCTGCTGAGCTCGTCCGGCTGGCCGAAAAGCATAAGACGCTCACGGCCATCAACTTCTGTTACCGCTACTACCCTGTCGTCCAGGAGGCCGCGGCCCGTGTCCGGCGGGGGGACTTGGGTGACGTCCGGGCCTTCGTCGGCCATTTTCTGCAGGATTGGCTCTTTTATGACACGGACTATTCCTGGCGCCTGGATCCGGCCGTCGCCGGCGCGGCCAACGTCGTCGCCGACCTCGGCAGCCACTGGTGCGACCTGGTCCAGTTCATCACCGGCCGGAAGATCGTCGAGGTCATGGCCGACCTCCATACCTGCATCCCGAAACGGAAAAAGCCGCGCTCGGGCCCGCTGTCGTTCAGCACCCAGAAGGCCGCCGACTACGACGAGGTCGAGGTGAAGCTCGATGATTATGCCTCGCTTCTCCTCCGCCTCGACAACGGGGCCCGGGGGAGTTTCACGACCTGCCAGGTCGCCGCCGGCCGGAAGGTCGACCTCGAATTTCAGATCTTCGGGGCCAAGGAATCGTACGCCTGGAGCCACGTCCACCCGAACGCCCTTTGGATCGGCCACCGCGAGCGGGGAAATGAGGTCTTTTATGAATCCTCCCAGCTCCAGGCCGAGGAGACGCGGAAATATGCAGCCCTCCCGACCGGCCATCCCATGGGCTACCACGACGCGGTCTATAACCTGTTCCGGGATTACTACAGGGCGCTCGCGGCCAAGCGGGAGGGAAAGCCGGTCGCCGTCGATTTCCCGGATTTCCGGACCGGCCACGAGGAAATGTGCATCATCGACGCGGCCGTCGAGTCCAATAAAACCGGAAAATGGGTCAGGGTCCGCGAATGAACTCGCTCGGGCCCGGCCCCGGACCCCTCAGATCCTGAATCCGATGAAAATCCCTGCCCTCGCGCCCCCCAACTTGATCTTCAGGCCCTCGACCGTATCCGAAGCGGACATGTAGCCGAGATCCACGCCGGCCAGAGCGATCTTCCCCTGCCAGAGGATCCCGATCTTCCCCTGCCAGCCCAATGATGACCCGCTGACCGTCGTCTCCAGCGCTTCTTCCTTGTAGCCGATATCGACAGCCCCGGCTTCGACCTTGAATTTCAGGCCTCCCGAGATCGTGGCGAGATAGCCGAGCCCGGCCGAGAAGAAACGCTGGGTGGACTTGGCCGGGAGACCGAGGTCCTCCGTTTCCCCGTTCTTCGTGAGCGTCCCGAAGCCTCCCATCAAGTAAAGGCCGCGGCTCAATCTGACGCCGGCCTCCACCTCGGGATAAAAAGCGCTGTCGCCATAGACTCCCCGGTATCCGGAGTCGGCGGGCCGCAGGTAGGTCCAGCCGGCCGAGACGATCAGATGGTCGGCCCCGAAGACCGTTCCGGCCCCCCAGACCAGGAGGAACAGGATCAAAGCTTTCTTCATGGCGTTCACCTTTTGATGATCGTATGATCCGGCCTCGTCGCAGGATGGGCCGCGGGTGAAACGGCCCCAACTTCGCTCGAACTCGCGATGACCCTGCCGCCGCAATCCAGAGCATCGACTTTATAGGTATAGCTCACATTGCTGGTCAGGAACATATCGAGATAAGTCAGCCGGCCGGACGCCAGGTCGGCCTCCGTAAAGTCCTTGATCGCGGCGTACGGGCCGGTCCCGGTCTTCCTCGAAAGCCTGTAAGTCGTGACGTTGAACGGCGCGGACTTCGTGACCGTCAGATCGATCTTCCCGTATTCCCGCCGGATGATCCAGGCCTGTTCCACCAGCCGCTGCGCGTGGAGGGTCAGAGTGATGGATGGGATGAAGCCCGTCCCGGAGACGCCGAACGTGGCGCCCGCGGCCCCCGGATCGTTCGACGCGACGGCGAAAACCGCGGCCTCGGCCCCCGCCGCCGACGGGGCGAAACGGACAGTGACCGCCTGCGACCCCAGGGGCGGGACGGTGAACGGCGTCGCCGGCGCCCGGTAGCCGAAGTCGGCCGAGCCGGATGCGAGCGTCACGGCATTGACGGTGAGCGCGGTCCCGCCGTCGTTATAAAGGACCGTCGTTCGATCGAGCGTCGCACACTCGTTCAGCGTGCCGAACGCGATATCCGAGATCGGGAGCCGCAGGAGGGGCTGAGAGGCCGGCGTGGTGACCGGCGCTTCGTTGGAGTATCCGGAATTGCCGGCGTTGTTGTATGCCCGAACCCGGTAATAATAGGTCGTGCTTTCCGTGAGACCCGTGTCCGTCCAGCTCGTCGCGTTGGCGCCCGCTGCGCCGACCTGGGCCCAGGCGCCGCCGGCACCCGTCTTGCGCTCGAGCTTGAAGCCGGCCTCGTTGTAAGAGTTGTCGATCCAGGTCAGGCGCGCCTGCGTCGCGGACAAGGCCGTCGCCTGGAGCCCCGACGGAGCGGCCGGAATGGTCAGGTCCGGGGTCGTGGCCGAGGCCTCGTTCGAAGGCGCCGAATCGCCGCCGGAATTGAAGGCCAGGACGCGGAAGGTATAGGTCGTATCCTCCACGACTTGAGTATCGGCGTAGGTCGTCACGTTGGCGGCCACGGTCCCGATCGCGTTCCACGGATCCCCGGCGTTCAGCTTGCGCTCGACCCGGAACCCGGTCTCGGAAGCGGAATTGTCGGTCCAAGCGAGGTTGATCAGGCGTTCATTAACGGCCGTGGCCGTCAGGTTCGTCGGCCCGGCCGGGCGGGTCAGGACGGCGAGGCCCGCCTGACTCGAATACGCCGAGTTCCCGATGTCGTTATAGGCCCGGACCCGATAGAAATAGGTCGTCCCTTCCGCCAGTCCCGTGTCCTGGTAGGTGGTGACATTGGCGCCGACCGTGCCGATCTGGGACCAGGCCCCTCCCGCTCCGGTCTTGCGTTCGATCTTGAATCCGTCCTCATTCGTCGAAGCATCGGTCCAGGCGAGGTCGACCTCGCTCGACGTCACGGTCGTCGCGTGCAGGCCAGAGGGAGCCGCCGGCGGCAGGTCTTCAAAGATCCGGGCGATAAAGGCATCATCCGAAATCATCAGGGAGCCACCGCTCGGAGCCAGGAAGGGGCCCACGATCACCGGAAAATCGTTCGACCGCGTATAGCCGGTGACATAAACGTTCCCTGTGCCGTCCGCGGCGATCCCGCCGGCCGCGTCGTTCTGGGAACCGCCCAGGAAGCCGCAATAGATCAAGCGGGAGCCCGAGGGGTCCACCGTAGCCAAAAAGGCGTCCGCCATTCCGGCGTTAACCAGGGAAGGGCCGCCGTTCACTGGAAAACCGGTAGCGGACATGGTCTGGCCCGCGACGTAGACGTTCCCCGCCTGGTCCACGGCGATCGCCGTTGCTATATCGTCGCCCGTACCGCCGATATACCCGCAATAGAGAAGGCTCGTTCCCGCAACGTTCACCTTGGCCACAAAAGCGTCCTGCCCGCCGTTATAGACAAGGTCAGGCCCTACCGTCACGGGGAATTGGGCAAGGGAATTCGTATCCCCCGTAACGTAGGCGTTGCCCGACGCATCGACGGCGATCGCCGCGCCGTGATCGTCGCCCGTACCGCCGATATACCCGCAATAGACAAGGCTCGTTCCCGCAGCGTTCACCTTGGCCACAAAAGCGTCATCGCCGCCCGAATATGTCAGGAGCGGGCCGACCGTGACGGGAAAATGCTCGGTCGGGTAGGAATTGGTAGATCCGGTGACGTAGGCATTCCCGGAGATGTCGACGGCGATCCCCTCTCCGTAATCCGAACCCAGGCCGCCGATGTAGCCGGAATAGATAAGACCCGCGCCGGAAGCCGCCACCTTGACGACGAAAGCGTCCGTGGCCCCGTTGAATATCAGGTCCGGACCGACTGTCGTCGGGAAATCCGGCGATGCGGTTGAGCCCGTGACATAGGCGTTCCCCGAACCGTCGACCGCGATCCCCGCCGCCTGGTCGCCAGCGGAGCCGCCGATAAAACCGGAGTAAACGAGCCCTGTGCCCGAGGGGTTGACCTTGGCGACGAACGCCTCGCTGTATTGGGAAATATTGGCGTTAGGGGTCAGGCCCGGGCCGACGAGGGCGGGGAAGTCCATGGAATTGGTCCAGCCGCAGACATAGGCGTTCCCGGAGCCGTCGACCGCGATCCCGGTCGCGGCGTCATCCCAGCCCCCGCCGATGAAGCCGCAGTAGATCAGGCTCGTGCCGGAGGCGTTCACCTTGGCCACGAACGCATCCGTTCCCTGGGTCCCGCTGTTGAAGCCGAGGTCAGGGCCGACCACCACGGGGAAATCGAATGAGCCGGTCCAACCCGTGACGTAGGCGTTCCCCGAAGAGTCGATCGCGACGCCCGTCCCCCGGTCGTCAAGCGCCCCGCCGATGAAGCCGCAGTAGATGGTCGTCGTCGGGTCGAGGACGAGCGGCAGGCTGTGATCGTAATCGCCGATATCAAAACCGTAGGAATTCGCCCGGCCCGCGCCGGGCTCTTCCAGGTGGAAGGCCGCCGGCACCGCGACCCTTTGGCCATCCTTTTCCTGGTAAGCCACAGGCGACCCGTCGCGGAAACCGCCGAGAGGGGTCTCGACCTCGAGCTGCCCCTTCTTGTCCATGATGACGACGGAAGCCCCTCGGTACGCCAGGCGGATCATAGATGGATCGGCGCCAGAGTGGACGATGAACTCGTGCTTGAGGCGCTCGGCCGTGCCGTAATAAGCGAGGTCGATCCCCGGCCAGAGGTCCCTATAGACGATGCGGGAATAAGTTGCGAGACCTTTCCGCCACTCGTCCGGCTTTCCCTTGAAATAGGATATGACGGCGTTCGCTTTTTCTCCGCCGGCCGGGTGAACGCCCGGACCCGCCCCGACGAAGTCGAGCTTCACAGTCCAGCGGGCTATTTCCCCGCGACCGTCAAGAGCCGACGCGCCGGCGGCGCTCTTTTCCCTATCGCTTTCCCGGGCCTTTTTCCGACCCTCAGGCCGGGTCAGGGCGATCGTTATCCCCGAGGGACCGAAATAAACGCTCTTGTCAATTCCGGCGATATAATAATCCACCCGCGGGTCGAGCTGGCCCCTGTTCGGGATGAAATAAACCGGCATCCGGCCGAAATTCCGGTCAAGCCGCGGGGCGGATAACGCAGGGCCACCAGCGCCTTTTCCTTCGGGCTCGGGCCGTCCCGCCGCCGGGTCTGATAATAAGCCGATAATAAGGAGACCCAGAACCGCCTTAAGGGCTGTACGCATGAATCGTCCCCCTTTGGTCATTCGACCCATTGTCTCTTCCAAGGCTTGCCGAAGGATAGCCCAAGGATAGCACCGACACCCGAAGGGAGTCAACCGGAGTGCGAACCGGGGGCCCGAATCAACCGGCCTATCCCCGCCCCGACGGCGTCGTGATTGACGCTCATTGATTCCGGCCTTTTCTTAATCAAGCACGAAAGCGGCCCGCTGAGGAGGACTCGATTCTCAAGTCCATTTATTTTTCATGGATGGCCGCCGCGTTGACGCGGAGGAAGACTCCGAGCGCGTTGAAATCGGACAGCCAGGTCTTCGCCACAGCTTCCCCGAGGGCGGCTCTCTGCCCGGCGTTCCGGTAAAGGTTCCGGCTGAGCGAAAAATAGATGTTCTGACTCTTCCAGAGGTCGAGGTCCAGCCGGAGCGGTTCCAGAGCCTCGAAGATGTCCACGATGGAACGAAGGAACTTCTGGTCATCCGGATTCGCGGCCAGCCTCGCCATCAGGAGACCCATCTTCCGGCTGACGGCAAAGCCCAGGCCGGCCTTGTCGGGCTCGAAGGACCAGGTCCCGTATTCGCCCACGACCTTCCGGAGCTCTTCGACATCGATGTCGTCCTGTTCCACGAGGCGGCGGAAGTCGACATTGAGGACGAAGGCGGCGGGCGCGGCCAGGGCCTCGGGCAGAGGAATCTGCATCTCGTTCATGGCCTGCATGACTGCGTAGTTGCTCTGGAAAATCTGGCGGAAGACCGCTTCGAGCCCGCGCAGGGTGGCGTCCAGGATCTGGCCCAGGACCTTCCTTTTCTCGTCCTTGAAGAGGTGCCACAGGGAATAGCTGCGGGTCCCGAAATCCTGGTCGATCAGCCGGATGACCGTGGTCATATCGCCCTTGGCGAAGGCCTCCCGGATCCCCCGGCACATGCGTTGGAACCGGCTCTCCCCGTCGAAGTCCCTCACTCCGGCGGTCAGGTTCTGGTCTCCGAAATGGAGGACGGCGTAGCAGACCGTCCTCTCCTCCAGGGTGACCGCCGATTTGAGCGTCACCTTCCCGAGGGCCAGTTTCCGTTTCCCGACCTCGGCCTGTTCGCAGACGTCGGCGCTCGCCGAATAATGGGCGATCTTCGTCGCCTTGGGGTACTCCTCGAACAGCGAGGAGACGGCATAGTGGGCGCCGAGGCGGAGGAAGTCGACGAAGGCCGGCCGGACAAACTGGTCGTAGATCTTCGCGCCGTTGCCGTACTCGGGCTCGTTGCTCGCCGCCTTCTTCAGCATCCGGACGTATTCAGGCTCAAGGTCCATGCCCGTGACCTCCCGGACGAGCTGCATCGCCCTGGTGGCGTACTGGATGATCTGGACGGTCTCGACATTCGAGATGTCGTCGAAGAACCAGCCGTCGCTCGTAAAGATGAGCATGGCGTGCCGCTCGAGCTCGAGGAGCTTGAGAAAAGTGGTCTTTTCCGGCGGGGCGAGGGGGCGCCGGACGTTCCCGGCGATGAAGGATTCGACCGTCTCCGGAGACCGGTCCAGGACCACCTGGATGTATTCATCCCTGAGCGCCCAGGGGTCGCTTGAAAAGGAAGCCATCTCTTTTTCGTAGACCGCGGCCGCCTTGAACCCGAGCCAGTCCATGGCGTCCCGCAGCGGAGCGCGCCATTTTTGGTTCCAGCCAGGATTCGCGCCCGTGCTGTCGCCGCAGTCGCTCCGCCACCGCTCGACGCCGTGGGCGCAGCTCCAGGCGCTCCACTCGATGATCTCGACCTCGAGGGCGGGCGGGAACCGCTCGAGGTAATCGCCGTACACGGTGATCTCGGCCAGCTTGTTCGCTTGGAGGTAGTTCAGGCTATAGGCCAGGGCCATGTCTCCGAAGCGGTGGTGGTGTCCGTAAGTCTCGCCGTCTGTGGCAATGTGCACGAGCTCGGGCCGGGCCGGGTCGTCGGAGAAAGCCCTCACCAGCCTCTTCGCGAAAAGCTCGCCGTTCCGGAGGAGGCCGCCGAAAGCGATGTCGTGGGAGATCGGGCCGTCATAGAAGAAAAGGGCGATGTTGCGGCCCGAAGGGAGCCGGCAAAGGTAGGGCATCCTTGGGTCGATCCGGCCCCCGCTGACGTTCTTCCACTCGCCCCCCTTGAGCTCCCTGACTCCGCAGGCCTGGTAGGGGGAAAGCACCGTGAACAGGATGCCGCGCTCGGCCATGATGTCCAGCGATTCGAGGTCCACGGCTGTCTCCGGGAGCCACATCCCCTCGGGCATCCGGCCGAACCGCGATTCGAAATCCCGGATCCCCCAGATGACCTGAGTCCGCTTGTCGCGGCTTCCGGCCAGGGGCATGATGAGATGGTTGTAGGCCTGGGCCATCGCCCCGCCGTGCCCGCGGAACTTGGCCCGGCTCTGCCAGTCGGCTTCGAGCATGGCCCGATAAACGGCCGGGCTCGATTTCTCCATCCAGGCGAGGAGCGTGGGCCCGGCGTCGAAGCTGATCGAGGCATAATTGTTGACGATGTCGATGATCCTGTCTTCGATGTCCAGGATCCGCGACGCCGAGTTGGGCTCGTAGCATTCGGCGGTCACCCGTTCGTTCCAATCGTGGTACGGGTGGGCCGAGTCCTGGACTTCGACCTCCTCGAGCCAGGCGTTCTCGCGGGGGGGCTGATAAAAGTGTCCGTGGATGCAGATCCAGCGGTTCATAACGCGCCTCCCGTTGGTGCCGTCCGGTCCTCGCCCATCTCTTTCTTGAAGACCAGGACGGCCAGCGGCGGAAGCGTCAGGCTGAGGGAATGGTCCCGGCCATGGGTCGGATGGGGCCGGGCCTCGGCCGACCCGCCGTTGCCCAACCCGCCGCCGCCGTATTCCCGGCCGTCGCTGTTCAGGACCTCTTTCCACGTCCCGCCCTCGGGAACGCCGACCCGGTAGTCCCACTGGGGTATCGGGGTGAAGTTGGCGACGACAAGAATGATGTCCCGGGTCGAGCTCCCCTTCCTCAGGTAGCTGACGATGCTCCGGTCGACGTCGTTGAAATCCACCCACTCGAATCCGGCGGGGTCGAAATCGAGCTCGTGCAGGGCCGGTTCGCGCCGGTAGAGCTCGTTGAGGTCCCTGACCCAGCGCTGCACGCCCACGTGGGGTTCGTACTGGAGGGCGTGCCATTCCAGACTTTCGTCGTGGACCCATTCCTTCCATTGGGCGAATTCGTCGCCCATGAAGAGGAGCTTTTTCCCCGGGTGCGTGTACATGGCGCCGAAGAGAGCCCTGAGGTTGGCGTACTTGTCCATCTCGTACCCGGGCATCTTGCCGACGAGCGAGCCCTTGCCGTGGACGACCTCGTCGTGCGACAGGGGCAGGACGAAATTTTCGGTATAGGCGTACCACATGCTGAAGGTCAGATCGTCGTGCCGGAACTTGCGGAAGATCGGGTCCCTCTGGAAATACTCGAGAATGTCGTGCATCCAGCCCATCTTCCACTTCAGGCCGAAGCCCAGGCCTCCCACGTAGACGGGGCGGGTAACCATGGGCCAGGCCGTGGATTCTTCGGCGATCGTCTGGACATCGGGGAAGGCGCCGTAGACCGCTTCGTTGAGGCGCTTGATGAAGCCCAGGGCGTCGAGGTTTTCCCGTCCCCCGAAGGGGTTCGGGATCCACTCCCCTTCCTTCCGCGAATAGTCGAGGTAGAGCATGGAGGCTACCGCATCGATCCGGAGGCCGTCGGCGTGGAAGCGGTCGAGCCAGAAGAAGGCGCTGCTGATGAGGAACTCCCGGACTTCGTGCCTCCCGTAGTTGAAGATGGCGCTTTTCCAGTCGGGATGGAATCCTTTGCGCCGGTCCGTGTGCTCGTAAAGCTGGGTGCCGTCGAAATTGCCCAGGCCGTGGCCGTCGACCGCGAAGTGAGACGGAACCCAGTCGAGGATGACCCCGATGCCGTTCTGATGGAGGTGGTCGATGAGGAACATGAAGTCCTGGGGGGACCCGTAGCGGCTTGTCGGAGCGAAGTAGCCGATCGTCTGGTACCCCCACGATCCGTAAAAGGGATGCTCCATGACCGGCAGCATTTCGACATGGGTGAACCCCATGTCCTTGACGTAGACGGCCAGGAGCGGGGCGATCTCCCTGTACGTGAGGGAGCGGTTATTGTCCTCGGGGACCCGTCGCCACGAGCCGAGGTGGACCTCGTAGATGGAGAGGGGGCTGCGGAGCCCGTTGCGGTTCCCCCGCCCGGCGAGCCACTCCTCGTCGCCCCAGCGGTAGTCCAGGTCCCAGACGACGGACGCGGACCGCGGGGGGACTTCCCAGGAGACGGCGTAGGGGTCTCCCTTTTCGGCCCGGAATCCGGTCGCCGCGGAACGAATATCGTATTTATAGGCGGCGCCCTTGCCCAGGCCGGGAATGAACCCTTCCCAGATGCCGGAACTGTCCCAGCGGGCCGCCAAGGGATGCCGCTCCGGGTCCCAGCCGTTGAAGTCCCCGATGACGGAAACCCGTGAGGCGTTCGGGGCCCACACGGAGAAGCAGGTGCCGGCCAAGCCGTTGACGGTCATGGGGTGGGCCCCCATTTTGTCGTAGAGCCGGAAATGGTTGCCTTCTTTGAACAGGTAGATGTCGTCCTCGGTCAATAAAGTGGGCCCATGGATGATGTCTCCGGCACCTCCCGGCCCGGCCATGATCTTGGGACGCTCGTCCGGTTCTTCGCTCGGCCTCGTATTCCTCCGCTCTTTTTCTGAGAGTGGTCCGCTCATCACATTCCTCTTCGGGTCTCGCGAATAAATTTGGTCCCTCAACGCAGAGGGGACCGTCGTTCAGATTTCCGGGCTTCCGCTCGACGGCCTTTATTGTAGCATTCGGGGTTGAAGAGTTCCAGGCCCGAGGCCTCAGTCGTGCCTGAGCGCCTCGATCGGGTCGAGCTTTGAGGCCTTCAGGGCCGGATAGACCCCGGAGGCCAGGCCGATGACGGTGCAGACGAAGAACGAGAGCAGAACGGCCGTGATCGTCCAGCCGACGGGCCAGCCCGTGATCACGGAGATGACCATGGACAGGGCGAACCCGAAGAAGACCCCCGCCACCCCCCCGATCGCGGAAATGGAAACCGTCTCCGCGATGAACTGGCTGCGGATATCGACCTGCCTGGCGCCCACGGCCCGGCGCAGCCCGATTTCCCTGGTCCGCTCGAGGACCGTGGCCAGCATGATGTTCATGATCCCGATCCCGCCGACGAGCAGCGAGATCCCCGCGATGCAGGCCATGACGATAGTAAAGATGTTCTGGGTCTTCCGGTGCTGCTCAAGAAGCGCCTCGGGCACGATCATCTCGTAGTCGTTGATCTCCTTGTGGCGCCGCTTCATCAGGTGGGCCAGCGTCGCGGCCGCGGTGCCGCTCGAGATCTCCGTCTTGAGCTGGACGCGGAATTCATCGATATCCGATTCATAGGGCCCGAACCGGAACACTTTCAGCGCGGTCTGCAGGGGGACATAGATATTGTTCTGCTCGCCCTTGAGGGCGATGCCCTGGAATTCGTCCTTGATCAGGCTCTTGTCCTTCAGGACCCCCACGACGGTCATCCAGACGTGGTTGATCTTTACGTGCTGGCCGATCGCGCCTTGGCCGGGGAACAACACTTGGGCGACACGGGACCCGATCACGCATACGTGGGCGTAGACGACATCGTCGAAAGGAAGCAGGAACCGCCCCCTGTTCACGCTCAGGTTGGCCATTTCGAGATGCGTCGATGTCACGCCCCAGACCTCGGCGTCGCACTCGCCGGCCTCACTGAAGACGGCATAAGCCTTGACCTGCTTGCTGGCGCTGGAGATGCTCAGGAAGGGCAGCGTCTCCCGGGCCGCGTTGAGGTCCTGCAGCGTGAGCCCCGGGGAATTTTCTCGAATTTCCTTGAGCTTGCTTTCCTCGAAGGCCTTCGCCTTGACGATGATGTTGCGCAGGCCCATGGTATCGATCAGCTGAAGGGCTTCCCGCTCGGCCCCCCTGCCGATGCTCAGCATGGCGATGACCGCCCCGACGCCGAAGACCATCCCCAGGAGCGTGAGCAGGGTGCGGAGTTTGTGCTGCAGGAGGGATTCCGCGGATTCGGCGATGTCGAACTTCATTTTCACGTGGATTTTCCCCCTTGGGCGGGCGCCGGATTGCCAAGGAGAACGAGGTCGCCTTCGTTCAAGCCTTTGAGGATGATCGTCAGGGTAAGGCTCCGCGCACCGGTTTCGACCGCCCGCTTCTCGACCCTGGCCGAGTTCTTCACGAGGAGAAAGGCCTTGCTCTGCTCGAACACCAGGGCCTGGTTCGGGACGGCGAACACACCGGCCTGCTTCTCCACGAAAACGGAGGCCTTCACCTGGACTCCCGGCTTCATCAGTTGCGGCTCGGTGGCATCGAGCGCGACCTTGGTCTCGAAGTATTTCAAAGGGCTGTCCTCGCCCAGCGGCTTGGCGATCGTGTCGATCCCGATGACCTTGCCGGAGAAGGCCCGCCCCGGCTCGAAGTCGAGGCTGAGGGAGACCGGGAGATTCTCCTTGAGCCCCGAGGCCTCGGATTCGAGGACGAAGAGCTTGGCCTCCATCCGCGTCAGGTCGGGCAGGGAACCCAGCTTTTGCCCTCCGAAGGCGTTCATCCCGACACGGTACTTTTCTCCGCTCCATTGTTTTTCGATGACCAGCATGCCGTCGTGAGGAGCCTTGATCTCGAGATTGTTCAGCTGGTCCTGGATCTGTTTGATCTGCATCCGGCGGGTGCGCGCCTTCGATTGCAGAAGCCGCAATTCCGCGGCGATCCGCTTCTCCAGCTGGTCTTTTTTTCGTTCAAAATGGCGCTCCCGGAAGTTCTGATAGTCCAGATCGATGGCGTCTTCGATGATCTTGTTCTTCGGGAAGATGCTTTCGTCCCGGGCGGCGTAGACGTCCGCCAGTTCGCGCTGGACCGAGGTCACCGCGAGCTCGCCGTGAAGGTCGCTCTTATCCTTCTCGAGCTGCTTCTCCTTTTCGCGGATCTCGAGGTCCAGTTTCGCCATTTCGGATTCCTCGACCCGCAGGCGCTCTTTCAACTCCGTGCTGGCCAGCCGGATGACGACCTCTCCTTCTTTCACCGACGAATACTCCGGGGCCATCCAGGCGATGGTCTGGATGAAGAACTGGCTTTCGGGCGGAACGATGATGGGCGTGGACTTGGCTGCCTGCAGCTCGCCGAATGCCGGGATGACGACCTGAAAGGTCCCCTTGTGAACCTTCAGGACCGCCACGGCCGAGTTCGTCGGCCCGCCGCACGCGGCGGCGAGGGCCGCGAAAACGATCAGCGCTCCGCTGAGCGGCTTGGCTTTCACCGCCCGCCCTCCCCGCCCCCGGCCCGGATGACGATCGCATCGTTCTCCTTGAGCCCCCTCAGGATCTCCACCATCCCCGAAGACCGGGCCCCGACGGTGACCGGTGTAAGCTCCTCGGAAAAAGCCCCTTTCTTCCAGACTGCCAAACTGTTTTCGTGATAAACAATGGCGGCCTCCGGCACCTGGAGGACGTTCTCCTTGGAGGAGATCGTGATATCGACACCCGCCGCCATGCCCGGGCGCATCACTCCGGGGTCCGATTCGGACAGGTCGATCAGCGCATCGAACACGATGGCCGGCTGGGAATCCGATTTGACCCGGAAAACCCGGCCGAGGGAAATAACGACGCCCTTGAACACGCGGTCCGGATTCGAATCGAGGCGGACCTCCGCCTTTTGGCCGGTCTCGACCCGGCCGGCCTGGACTTCGAGGATCACCGCCTTCATCTGCATCCGGCTGAGATCGGGCAACTCGAGGATGTTCTCGCCCATCCAGCACCTGTCGCCCACGGCTTTTTTCTTGCCGTCCCAATCGGGCGTGTAGACGACGATCCCCGGCTTGGGAGCCTGGACGTTCATCATCTGGACGTTCCGCTTCAACCGCTCCACCTCTTCCTTCAACAGCCTGACCTTGGATTCCTGGATATGGATCCGGCTTTTCATCCCCGAGATCTGGTTCGCCAACCGACTCTCCGCGAGTTTCTCCTGCAAGTCGGCCAATTCGAGCTCCATTTTTCTTTTCTGGAACTCGTTGGCCGCGATCAATTCCTCGGGATAGTCGGCCTTCCGCACAGCCTTCTGCTTGTTGACCTTCTCTTCCTCCAACTGCAGGGCGGTATCTTCCTTGGTCTGTTGCTCCTGTAGCTGCATCCGCTCGAGCTCCTTCATTCCCGTGTCGAGTTCCGATTGCTTGAGCTGGAGCTGCTGCGTCAGTTCCCTGGCATCGAAGGAGAGGATCAGGTCGCCCTCTTTAACCGCCTTGCCTTCCGGCGCCATGAAGGAGATGATGTACTGCCACATCCGTTCAACGGACGGGCAGCCGATATAGAAGGACGCGGCCGACTGCAGCTGGCCCGTGGCGTGGACCTTGATTTGGAAAGGAGCCTTGACGACCTTGTCCACGCGAACCTTGCCAGAGTGGGAGCAGGCGAGGAGGCAGAGCGCGGCCGCGACCGGGATTGTCCAGAGAGCCGGCCCGGGCCGTTTACTTCTTCGTTTCATCGGCCTTTGTCTCCCGGGTTTCCTTCACGATTCCGACCGGAGCGAGCGGCAAGCCCGCCTTGATGGCCGGATTATCGCCGGCGCCGACCGCCACCAGAAACTCATTGAAGCCTAGCGCCTTGAGTTTCAACGGCTCGCCACGAGCGGGCCGGATCCAGAAGGACTGTCCGTCGAAAAGGGTCATCTCCAGGGGGACGAGCATGACGTCGTTGTATTGGGGTCCCTGAACCTCGCACTTGACGCTCATCCCCGGTTTCATGATCTCCGGCTCGAGCTTCTCCATTTCGATCTGGACCCTGAAGTAGTGCGACCGTCCCCAGCGCCGGACCGTTTCGGCGCTCTTCGAGATCTCCCCGATGACGCCCCGGTAGTGCTTGTCCGGGTAGGCATCTAGAGAGAGGTCGACGCTCTCTCCGGTGTTGATGCGCTGAATGTGGGTTTCGCTGATCAAGGCCTGGACTTTGAGGGAGGACATGTCGGGGATTTGGGCCACCACGTAGGTCGAGTAGACCGTGTCCCCGACCTGGACTTTTCTGCCGCTCCACTCGTCCACGGCGTAGAGCACTGCACCCGCGGTGTTTGCGGCGAGGGTTAGTGAACTCAGGCTTCTCTTCAGGTTCTCCAGCTTGGCTTCGAGGTCTCGGACTTCGATCTCGAGAGTCTTGATTTGACTTTCACCCTCGGCGAGCTTGACGATCCTGTTCGTCCGGGCGCTTTCGAGCGAGAAATCGCTTCTCTTCTTCTCGAGTTGCTTGCGATCATATTCATATTTGGCTTCGAGCCCCGGGGGGATGGACGCGTCGATCTCCTTCTGCCGGTTGTCATTTTCGGCCTTCCGGACTTCCACGTCCAGCTCGAATTTCTGATGCTGATAGTCGGCTTCCTTTTGGGTCTTCTCCTCGCGCTTGGTTCGCAGCGAGTCCTGGGCGGTCTCGATATCGGACGCAAGGTTGGCCGTGTCGAACCGGACCACGGGGTCGCCGGGTTTCACGGATTCGCCCTCTTTCACCATCCACTTGATCTGGACCCGCCAATTCTCGATGATCGGGACCTTGAATTCCTCCGCTCGGAGCGACACCAGGGTCCCGGTCAGGACGACCGTCGACCGGAAGTTCCCCTTGGTCACTCGCGGCTCGTTGGCCTCTAGTTGCGAACGGTCATTGCCTATCAGGAAGAGAGAGAAACAAGCTAGGACGATCGCTCCCAGAACGGGCCACATTCTGGGCCGGCCTCTCAATTCAAGCTTTGACGGAATCATTGATGATCTTCCCGTCCTTCAGGGAAATGATCCGGCCGGCATAGGCGGCCATGTCGTTTTCGTGGGTCACCATGACGATCGTCTGGCCGCTCTGATGCAATTGCCGAAGCAACGCCATGATCTCGTGGGCCGTCAAGGAGTCCAGATTGCCGGTCGGCTCATCGGCCAGGATGATATCCGGGTCGTTGACCAGGGCCCGGGCGATGGCCACCCGCTGGCATTCTCCGCCGGAGAGCTGGGCCGGTCGGTGATGCAGGCGCCCGGCGAGTCCCGCCAATTCCAGCATCCGGGCGGCCTTGCCCATGCCGGCTTCCGTGCGGCCGGGCGCGTACTTCAACGGCAGGTACGTGTTCTTCAGAGCCGAGTACCGGGGGAGCAGGTTGAAATTCTGGAAAACGAAGCCCAAGTGTTTGTTCCGCGTGAAAGACAGCTCATCGTCGTTGAGACGGCTGACCTCTTTCCCGTTCAGGCAATACGAGCCCTCCGTCGGCTTGTCCAGGCATCCCAGGATGTTCATCAGGGTCGATTTTCCCGAGCCGGACGCTCCCATCACGGCCACGAATTCGTTCCGCCGGATGTGCAGGTCGATCCCGTCGATGGCGCGGACCGTCATCTCCCCCATCTGATAGTACTTTTTCAGAGCCGCCAGCTTGATCATGAATCGACCCAGATGTGCTTGGTCATCGCCAGGCTGCTTAAGGCATGGATATAAGACCGGTTAATGCCTAAATACGACTCCCCTATTTATCACTATACGCTTATGCATAAATGGTGCCAAGTCTTAATCTGTTTCTTATCTCCTTGCCTTTGATTCTTGGGTACTTGGTTACCCGGTAATTGTGTAAGAAGTTTTACAATCCCCTTGACCCCCGCGACCTCATCCCGCAAAAACAGTTTATCTAAACTCGATTCTTTTGCGAAATACCGTTTGTCTGAATCGGCCAATATCGGGAGCGTCAGATCTTCCGGATGGACCGCTTTTCTAGTTTGAGCCCGTTTTCACCGCTGTTAAGAGCCAATGGAACCACCTCGATTCATTTTGTCCATCCAAGTTCACGGAGGTTTACACAGCTTTCCTTACGCGCCCACTTTTCTGCAGGGTACAATTAAAAGTCAATTCGCTTTGATTTATTGTAATATGAACTTATTGCCATGGAGAATGTTGTGCTCGTGCCTGTTCCGCATAAGAAGATGAAGTCGGCGAAGGGGCTGACATAGAATATCTGACACTCCCTCGTGAGGCCTCTTGCTCCAGAGACTCTGGCGCCTCGAACTTTCACTCTTCAAGTGGTAGAATAAACAGAGAATGGTTATTTCTTCCTCGGAAGGCATGCCAGGCCGGAATCTTAATAATCTTCATGGAGGTATGGCCATTTGCCAAGAGCGATGACGGAAGACCGCTTGAAAAGAATCTTCGGCGCGTATGATATACGCGGGAGAGTGGGAACTGACCTTGATAGCCCCGCGGTGAGGGCAATCGCTCGCGCCTACGGAGGATACCTTTGCCCTCAGGGGCCAGGGCACTTCCTTATCGGCCATGATGACCGCTGGAGCTCAGCAGCATTCGCTGAAGCCGCAAGTTACGGCCTCCGTGAGTTCGGCCACAAAGTGACACACATCGGGTTGGCCAGCACTCCTCTGGTCTATTGGTACGGGGCTGAAGGCGGCTTTGATGGTTCGATCGCCATAAGTGCCAGCCACCTTCCGCCGGATTATAACGGATTGAAGCTCTGTTCACGTGACGCGTTGCCCCTGAGTAGTGAACACGGGCTGCAAGATATTGCGGATATTCTGCGCAAGCCCCAGAGGACCTCGCCTTATCCATTCAACGAACTCGTCCGGTACACCTCCCCTCTGGCCGAATATGCCTCGGAAATCAGGCGGCATTTGAAGCCGATGACACCTTTGAAAGTCGTCGTAGACGCGGGCAATGGGATGGGCGGTCTAGCGACAGAAGCCATGCTGGCCTCTGTTGATATGGTTGAGTTATGGCGGTTAAATTTCGATCTTGATAGCAAGTTCCCGGTACGCCCATCAAATCCCCTTGAGCCGGGGGCCCTTGAACAGCTGGCCGGTACGGTCAAGAGATGCAGCCTCGACTTCGGACTGGCTTTTGATGGAGACGCCGATCGGGCCATTGCGGTTGACGAACAAGGCAACATGTTGCCTCCGGACGCCCTCGGGGGGTTGATTGCAGTCCACATGCTGAAAACCAATCCCGGAGCAGTTATTCTCCATGACCTCCGTGTGTCCCGCGCTCTTCCTGAACAAATTGAGGCGGCAGGCGGCAAGCCGGTGCGGAGCCGGGTCGGGCACGCATTCATCAAGCGCGCGATGCGCGAGCATAAGGCCATCTTCGCGATGGAGCTTTCCGGACATTACTATTACTCAGACCTCCATTTTACAGATAATGCTCAACGCACTCTGGTTGAATTGGTCAATATCGTTTCCGCCGAGAATCGACCATTATCTGGGTTGATAGAACCATTTGAACGCTATCCCACCAGTGGTGAGATCAATCTCGAGGTTACGGACAGAGAAGAACTGCTGGCAAAACTTGAACCGCAATATAAGGACGCGAAGGTGGATCATTTGGATGGATTATCGGTGGACTACCCCGATTGGTGGTTCAACGCACGACCGTCTCATACGGAGTCACTGATGCGGGTCAACGTTGGCGCGGTCAGCCGAGCGCTGCTCAAAGAGAAACAGCAAGTTCTATTGGGGCAAATTCATAAAATCAATGAAGGGTTAAAACGTCCCTAGCCTGGCGAAGGGAAGACCTGAAGAGTCAGGAGGAAAAATGGTTGGTATCGTCGGAGGTGACATTAGCTAAACCCCGCTGAGGGACACCTGGGAGAAGAAAAAAGAGCTGAACCCTCGCCTCAGGCAACTTATTCAGCTTCTAGAGTGAACGGTCAGCAATTAAGAGGCCAGTGGATATCCGGATGGGCAAGGATAAAGACCATGAGACGATCCAGACTGTATGGTAGACGTACCAAGATCGTATGCACGATAGGCCCGGCTACCGGGTCAAGGGGGATGATCGAAAAACTGATCAAAGCCGGCATGAATGTGGCGCGGCTCAATTTATCTCATGGCACGCTAACGGAGCACGCGGGTTATGTCCGAGCGATCCGGGATTTGAGCCGGAGTTTGGGCATCATCGTTGCTGTTCTGATGGACTTGCCCGGGCCCAAATGCCGTACGGGGAGATTAAGGGGCCACCAGGCCGTTCTGAAAAAAGGGGCTCAGTTGTCATTCATAACAGAACAGATAGAGGGTGACGAGACAAGGGTATCGGTCAACCTACCTGAACTTTCCAGAGATGTGAAGCCGGGCGACACTGTTCTCCTCGATGATGGTGCGATGCAGCTCAGGGTCCAGCAAGTGGATAGCGGCGAAGTAAAGTGCCGGGTCATCGTCGGAGGGATTCTGACCGAAGATCGAGGTCTTGTCGTGCCGGGCATGCGGAGTTCCGGCCCATTTATCACTGACGCCCTGCGGGAGGCTCTTCTCTTCGCCATCAGCCAGCGCCCGGATTACCTGGCCCTTTCTTTTGTCACTGCGGCCGATGATATCACCGGTGTCAGAAAGCTCATGGCTGAGCAGGGTATGGATATACCGATCATTGCCAAGATTGAGCGGGGTGAGGCGGTAAAAAACTTTGAACGTATTCTGGCGGAGAGTGATGGTGTCATGGTTGCCCGGGGGGACCTCGGGGTCGAGATTCCCCTGGAAAGAGTCCCTCTGGTCCAAAAAGAGGTCATCAAAAGATGTAATCATGCCGGCAAGCCGGTGATTACCGCTACGGAAATGCTTGAATCAATGGTCAAATCTATGCGACCAACCCGGGCTGAGGCGACTGATGTGGCCAATGCCATATTCGACGGCACGGATGCCACCATGCTTTCGGAGGAGACTTCAATTGGCGAACATCCAGTCCAGGCGGTAACGGTCATGGACAGGATTGCCCGCGAGACGGAAAAGAAGCTGCCTTATGAGCTGGCGCTATCCGAGAAAAAGACATGGTTTGGGCAAAGAACCGAGGAACTGATCAGCTACAATGCCTGCGTTGCCGCTCATAATCTGGGTGTACGCGTTATTGTTGCTTTGACCAGGTCAGGCAGTACAGCCGAGCGTGTCTCAAAATACCGACCCCGGGCAACTGTTTTGGCCATGACCCCCGATGGGGTCGTTGGCCGCAGGTTGATGCTCTATTGGGGAGTACAACCTGTCCGTGCAGCCACGCCTTCGTCGATATCCGGTCTATTTTGTATGGCATCGTCCCTTACCAAGGAACTCGGGTTGGCTAGACCGGGCGACCTTATTGTCATTACCGGCGGAATACCGCTTGGTTTGGCGGGCACGACGAATCTCCTCAAAGTGGAGGTTGTTCGTTAGTCCGGCATGATCCTGCCTGGTGTGGGAGTTATTTAAGACAATGAAGCTCGTACTCCTGAGGCATGGAGAAAGCATCTGGAATTTGGAAGACAGATTCACCGGATGGACGGACGTTGATCTGTCTGAGAAAGGTATTGCCGAGGCTAAGGAGGCCGGCAAGACCCTCAAAGAAAACGGCTATCTCTTTGATGTTGCCTTCACTTCTGTTCTTAAACGGGCTATCAGGACGCTCTGGCTGGTCTTGGATGAGATGGACCTCATGTGGATACCGGTGCACAACTCGTGGCGACTTAATGAAAGGCACTACGGAGCGCTTCAAGGCCTGAACAAAGCCGAGCTGTCAGAGAAGCTGGGCGAGAAGCAGGTACACATCTGGAGAAGGGGTTATGATGTCCGGCCACCGGCGCTGAAAAAAACGGATCAACGATATCCGGGAAATGACCCGAAATACCGTGGGCTAGGTGAAAACGAACTGCCGCTCACAGAGAGTCTAAAGGACACTGTGGCCAGATTCGTGCTTTATTGGCATGAGGTTCTGGCGCCAGCGTTAAGGTCGGGAAAACAGGCCATAGTTTCCGCCCATGGGAACAGCCTGCGCGCTATGGTTAAGTATCTCGACAACATCGGTGATGACGAAATTGTTAACGTGAATATTCCAACCGGAATACCGCTTGTCTATGACCTTGACGAAGAACTGAGACCATTGAAGCATTACTATCTGGCCGATGGAGAGAAAATTAAAAATCGTATCCACGAGGTTGTCGCACAGGGGAAAATCAGCTGATGAAGAGTGGGCTCATGCGGATATCGATACAATGCGAGGTTAGGCCAGGGGGGAACCGTTCAAAACCTGCGAATTCATTGAAGCTCCCCCTGCTCTGACTCGCTCAGGCGATCCATGGATCGGGAATGTGGTCAGGGCCTAGGACCTGGCATCCTACAGGGGACAGTGGATTTTCCCCTTATGAATGACGTTTTCGTTTAGCTTTGCCTTTATCCATTCCGTCCGAGATGTCAGCGGCTCCGGGCAAAACCCGAGTTGAGATTGGCGCAAAGGAGATAGCGTTCGGCCACTCCCCTGGTGATCCGCCGGAAATGCCTATGCCTCTTTTCGAAGCGTCGCTCATAATCGGCCAGGAAGGTATCGGAAAGCATGCCTCTTATCAAATTGAATATGGAGATTGGAAATCGTAATTTTTTCCGGGCGCTTGGAAACAGGACGGTCATAACAGTGGAGGTCCGCACTTTTTATCTTAAAATCTGAACCACGCCATAATCCGCGATTTCCCTCCGGGATGTCTTGGAGCGATCATTCTGCTAACCGGGTTAGCTGTGCGCAGCGGGCATTCTCACTTCGACCGAGTGTTCCTGACGGTCGTCAACAAGAGGAATCGCCTGGTCGGGTCGCTCGACGCCGTCCACGGTCACGCTCATCTCGCCATTTCCGCCACGCGTTTGCAGAACGACGATGTGGTAGACCGTCTCGCGATACCGGTAATGCACCTTGAAGGCCGGCCAATCCTCCGGGAGGCACGAGGCAAAACGCAGTTTGTCCACTTCCAGCCTCAGCCCCAGGAGTGCTTCCACGATCAGCCGGTACATCCAACCGGCCGAGGCCGTGTACCATGTCCATCCCCCGCAGCCCGTGTGCGGAGAGAGCGCATAGACGTCGGCCGCGGCGACATACGGTTCTACTTTGTAGGTCGCAATCTCCTCCGGAGATCTCGCATGGTTCACCGGGTTGATCATGGCCGACAGCTCCCATGCCCGCCGACTGTCGCCCAAGGCAGCGAAGGCCATCGCCGCCCAGACCGCCCCCTGAGTGTATTGACCGCCATTTTCTCGCACGCCCGGGACGTACCCTTTGATATAGCCGGGATTCAAAGTCGACTTGTCGAACGGGGGGTCCAAAAGTTGGATCAACCTATGGTCCCGACGAACGAGGCGCTGATCCACCGCTTCCATGGCCATGCGGGAACGCTCGGCATCGCCCCCTCCGGATAGAACCGACCAGCTTTGGGCAATCGAATCAATCTGACATTCGGGATTACTCGCCGACCCAAGGGGCGAGCCGTCGTCGAAGTAAGCCCGACGGTACCATTCGCCATCCCAGCCATTTTGCTCGATATTCCGACGGACTTGAGCCGCCTCCCTCTGGCAACGTTCGACGAAAGATAGGTCACCCCGGGTGCGGGCAACCTCCATGAACTGCATGAGAACTTCGTACAGGAAAAACCCCAACCAGACGCTTTCGCCCTTGCCGTGTTCGCCCACAATATTCATGCCGTCGTTCCAGTCTCCAGAGCCGATGAGCGGCAGGCCGTGCTCCCCAAATCTGAGCCCCCTCAGGATGGCTCGCCGACAGTGTTCGTAGAGAGTGGCCGCCTCTTCCGACCGGCTCGGCAGATCGTAATACGAGTCCTCCTCACTGTTTACCGGGCGGCCTTCGATAAAATGGACGGGATCATCCAACACTCCGGTGTCCCCTGTGCTGAGAACGTAGCGACATGTCGCTAGCGGCAACCACAGGTAATCATCAGAACAATGAGTCCGCACGCCCCGGCCCGAGGGGGGATGCCACCAATGCTGGACATCTCCCTCCGGGAACTGACGGGCGCCGCATCGGAGCAAATGCTCGCGCAAAAGGTGTGGCGCGGCGTGGACGAGCGCCATCCCGTCCTGCAACTGATCGCGGAAACCAAACGCACCTCCCGGCTGGTAGTATCCGCTCCGCGCCCAAAGACGGCAGGCCAGGGTCTGGTATAAGAGCCAGCCATTGGTCAGCACGTTGAGAGACGGGTCCGGAGTTTCCACCTGCACGGCGCCGAGCGTGTGATTCCAGTAATGCCACACCTCTTCGAGCGCGCCCCGTGCCGCCGATGCTCCCCGGAAGCGGGAGGCCAGGCTACGGGCATCGTCGGCGTTCCGTCCTACCCCGAGCGTGAAGATGATCTCGCGCTCTTGCCCATCGGCCAGCTCAAAGGGAACCTGGATCGCGGCGCAGGGATCCAAAGCGGGCCCCACCTTACCGGAAAGCCGCGACCGGGCCATGGACGCCGGACTCTGGAGCGCACCGTTACGCCCGAGAAACTCAGCCCGGTCGCCGCTGATGGTCCGAACAGCATCGTCCAAATCGAAAAAGGCCACCCGGTCGGCGAACTCCGTGTTGTAGGGGTTGCGGGCGAAGAGCGCCCCACTCCCGGGATCAACTTCGGTGGCCACGTGAAAGGCCGATTTCGGCCGCAGGTCTCCCAGCACCCACTCCACGTATCCCGTAGCCGAGAGACGGCGGGTTCGGCCGCACTCGTTGCGCACTTTCAACACCGTGAACTTGATCGGCGCGTCCAGGGCCACGTAAACCCATAGTTCAGAGCGGATGCCCCGTTCCATGTGCTCGAAGACGCTGTATCCGAATCCGTGCCGGCTGACATACGGCTGCGAGCCGCGGCTGGGTAGCGGCGTGGGGGACCAGAAGTGGCCCCTCTCTTCGTCACGGAGGTAAAAGGCTTCTCCGCTGGAATCGCTCACCGGGTCGTTGGTCCAGGGAGTGAGGCGGAACTCGTGGGCATTCTCGCTCCAAGTGCAGGCCCGGCCACTCTCTGAGATGACAGTTCCGAAGTCCGGGTTCGCCAGCACATTCACCCATGGTGCCGGCGTCACTTGCCCGGGCGCGGTTGTAATGACGTACTCGCGCCCATCGGGAGTGAAGCCTCCCAGCCCGTTGAAGAAGATCAGATCGTGGCGAGGCAACGCGGCCGTTCCCGGGGCTTCGGCGCGGCGGATTCGGGGCG
Source organism: Candidatus Aminicenantales bacterium (assembly GCA_050015275.1). GTDB lineage: Bacteria > Acidobacteriota > Aminicenantia > Aminicenantales > Saccharicenantaceae > DATKJS01. The sequence goes on from JBEKBS010000004.1 coordinate 45,247, forward strand.
ATGCGAGGCGCGGGACGTTTACCTCCCCAAGGCCGCGACGGTTGATCTGGTCCGCCAGCGTTCCGCGACTGTCGACGAGGATGGCCCGGGCGACGCTCTGGAAAAGGATGCGGTCCTCATTTGATATCTGGTCTACAGGTCTTACAAAGATACCCCCGGGTCGATCCGTGACGTTGGCTTCGAGGCCGGCGGCAATGAGCCCCATGATTTGTTCGTTGAGGAGTTGCCGGTATCCGACGTGGTCTTCATTCCAGATCACCAGGTCCACGGCCAATCCTTTCAGGCGCCAGTAGGCATGGGCCTGCACGAGTTGGCGAACCAGTTCGATATTGGCCGGGTCGCCAATCCGCAGCAGCACGATCGGCAAATCTCCTGAGATGGAGTAGCCCCACAGACTTGATTGCCCGCGACGGTTCTTGATGAGGAGGCCCGGGTCCGCGCGCAGCGAGGAGTTGGCGTAGATGACCGAGCTGGCCAGGCGTCCATAGAGTTGCGCGTCGCCCTCGGTGGCATTGAGCTGTCGCAAGAACACCTGGCTGTGTGACCACGCCAGATCGAAGACGCGATCCGCGAGACGGCGATCCCGGTATTTGCCGATCAGCCCCAGGCACACGTCGCGAGTGTCCCCGATGCCCGAAACCATATTGATCGTTGCGCTTTCTTCCGGATCGAGCGTCATTCGATAACGGATGGCGACAATCGGATCCAGCACGGAACCCTCGCTGCCCGAGAGCGTGGCGGCGCCACTCATCGCTTGGGGGTTGGCGGCGGTATTGCCGCGGCCGATGAACCTCAGGCGGTCCGTCTCGTAGGAAATTTCTCCGATTTCCGCCCCATGCACGGCCAGCAGATGAAACATCCAGGGCGTGTGCTCGTCCACGGAGCGGGGCCGGCGAGTGCAGAGAATCGCCCCCTGGGGCCGGAGGATCTCGGTTTGGACAAAGAGATTGCTGAACGCCGGATGCAAGGCGTCCGCGGCCGGTGAGGCCAGAACGACTTCCGCGTAACTCGTGACATCAATCGCCCGGCGCGTGCGGGAGCGGTTGGTGAGGGTGATACGGCGCAGCTCGACATCATCCTCGGGCGATACGGCGATCTCGGTATGGGTGTCAAATTCGTGGTCGCGGCGGCGGAACTCCGCTCGCGCCTCCGAGAAGATCGCTTCGTATTTCTCCGACCCTTTGAGCGTCGGCTGATAGGCGGTTGACCAGACCTCCCCGGAGGCTACGTCGCGGAGGTAACAGAACGCACCCCAATTGTCACAGGTGCTGTCTTCGCGCCAGCGCGTGACGGCGATATCCTTCCAGCGGCTGTACCCGCCGCCGGCGTTCGTGATCATCACATGGTATCTTCCGTTCGACAACAGCTGCACTTCAGGTATCGGCGTGTCTGGGCTGCTGAAAACGCGTACCGGCGTCTCCGAACCGTTGAGAGTCGTGCGGACCCCGGAGAGCTCGGCGGTGTGCCAATAGAACGCCGTGGCTTTGGGAACCCGCTCCTGGAGTAACAGCATGGTTGCCTGGAACAGAGGATCCGACTCGAATCGCTTCTGCATCGGACGGTCCAGGAGCAGGCAGGCCAGAGACAGGAAGCTCATGCCCTCGTGATGGGCCATGAACGACCGGACCACGGCGCTCGACTGCCCGCGGGGCAGACGCGAAGGAGTGTAGTCGATCGCTTCATAGAAACCGTATTCTCCCTCCAGCCCTTCAGCGGCGAGTCTCTCCAAATTCAGACACGCCTCCTTGGGCGCCACCATCAGGGCGAGCACGGAGGCATACGGGGCAATGACCAAATCATCGGCGAGGCCGCGTTTGAGGCCCAGGCCGGGCACGCCAAACGCTCGGTACTGGTAATTGAGATGAACATCGATCGAATTGAAGCCGGACTCCGAACTCCCCCACGGTACCCCGCGATGCCTTCCATACTCAGCCTGCCTTTCCACCGCCGCCCGGTAGGTCTGGTCGAGCAGACTGTCTTCGTAAGTCGGCATCACGAGAAGCGGCATGAGATACTCAAACATTGAACCGCTCCACGAAAGGAGGACCGGTTTTCCGCCGGCGGTGGTGAGCAGGCGCCCCAGGGCAAACCAACTCTCTTGAGGCAGTTTTCCCTGTGCGATCGCTACGAAAGTGGACAATCTCGCTTCCGAAGCCAGCAGATCGTAGTAACTCGAGTCCCGGCGTCGCTCGCCAACGTTGTAGCCGATCGCCAGCAGATGACGTGCCTTGTCAAACAGGAAGTCATACTCCATCTCGGCCAGTTCGCCGGATTGCCGCGCCAGACGTTCGATCGCCGCAATCCTTGCTGTAGCGCGGCGGCTTGCTTGGGTGATGAGCCGGCGAAGCTCGCTCAGCCGCTCGTTTTCCCCGGGTGTCGTGTCCGAGCCGAGGTGATTCTCAATAGCCGACAGCCACTCCCCCTCGAATCCGGCCAGTTCGCGCAGCGTGGGGATCGCATCGAGTCCGCGAAAGGTGTTGAGCCAATCCGGAGAGGTCGGCAGCAAGGTCCACGGAGCGAGAAAGGTCAGCTCGTCGAGGGCGCCCTGGCATTGGCGAGCGAGGGTACGTGCCCACCGCATGGCTTGGCTTTCGGCGTCGGCCTCGGGGCTGTCCACCGCCTCCGCGACGGCCGTCGCCAACCGGGCGAGGCACAGCCGCGCCCCCGATAGCGTCGTTGGCCGGGAAGCGGAGGGAGACGCCAGGTCCTTCTGAAGTTGAGCGAGCTGGGCTGGAGCGGCTTCTCCCCTAGCGTCCATGAGAATCTGCAGGGTGTCGCTGAGTCCGTCAAACCATCGCGCTTCCAGGATCTGGCGATCGGGAAGGGCGGCCAGACCCGGCCGCAAGGTCAGCAGATGGCCCGCAAGGTTCCCGCTGTCCACCGTCGAAACGTAGAGGGGGGGCAGCGCTTTCAGCGACCGCGTATCATACCAGTTGTAGAAGTGGCCCTGGTACCGTTCTAAGGCTCCCATCGTGTGGAAGGCATTCGCCGTGCGTTCGATGAGTTGTCCAGCCGGAATGTAACCGAAGTCATAGGCGGACAAATTTGCGAGTAACGCCAGTCCCATGTTGGTCGGCGACGTGCGATGCCCGATCACGGGAGTGGGATGCTCTTGATAGTTATCCGGCGGCAGCCAATGATCTTCCGGACCGACGAAAATCTCGAAGAAGGCCCAGGTCTTTCGGGCGAGCTTCCGGAGAAAGAGAGTCTGGTCGGCGGTCAGCCTTGTTTCGCGGCGGGCGAGCGGCCGGCTGATCCACCACTCGATAGCCGGAGATGCCAACCAGAGGCCCAGGATAGGCCCGGCCACACCCAGCGCGGCCGGCCTCGAGAGCGCCAGATACAGCACCCCGGCCGTGGCCAAAACGGGCGAGATCCACATTGTGCGCCAGGAACCGGCGAGGTCCGCGCGCCTATTGCGATCCGGGTTGCCCGACGGATTCCATTCGAGAAGTCGTCGATGGGTGACCCACATCCGCCAGACCGTGCGCCCAATCGCATCCAGACTGAAGAAAGCCTCGTAGGGGAGGCAGGCGAGCGCAAAGGCGGCCTGAGCCGTGTGCCGGCCAGCCGAGCGCATCGCAGTCGTAAGGTGCTGACGTAGCAGCACATCGCCCGACTTCTGAAACAGAGCCAGAAAAGAAGCCGTCCAGGGAGGAATCAGGATGGTTCCGATAACGGCCAGGGTCCATAACCAGGATGGCGACAAGACGGTCCAACTGAGCAAACACAGCAGGGTCAACGCCGCCGCTACGAGGCTCCGACGAAGATTGTCGAAAATCTTCCATCGGGACAGCCCGGAAAGCGGGTTTTTCTGTCGGCTTCCCTCAGGGCCGGGAACGCCGGGAAGCAGCCAGCGGGCAATTTGCCAATCCCCGCGAATCCAACGGTGCCGACGGCTCACGTCCTCGCTATAGCGGGATGGGTATTCCTCGTACAACAGGACATCGCTCAACAGCCCCGCCCGCGCGTAGCACCCTTCCACAAGGTCATGGCTGAGAATCCGGTTTTCGGGAAACCGCCCTTTGAGGACCCGTTCGAACACATCGACATCATAGATCCCCTTGCCAATGAATGAGCCTTCACCAAACACATCCTGGTAGACATCGGAGACAACCCGGGTGTATGGGTCGATGCCGGGCTCGCTCCCGCACAATCGTGCATACCGCGAGCGGCTCATGCCGGGCAGGCTAACGGCCATGCGTGGCTGAAGGATGCCGTACCCCTCACCGATCCGCCGCTTGTCTTCATCATACCGCGCCCGATTCAGCGGGTGGGCCATGGCTCCCACAAACTGCCATGCCGAATCACGGGGGAGCTGCGTATCCGTGTCCAGGGTGATCACGTACTTCACGTTCGCTAAGACGGCCATGTCTCCAACGATGAGGGAGAACCGGTCTTTTGGACCGCCGCGCAGGAGCGAATTCAATTCCTCAATCTTCCCTCGCTTGCGCTCGTAACCCATCCAACGCCGCTCCCGAGGGTTCCAGCGGCGCGGGCGATGAAAGAGGAAGAACGTGTTGCCCTTCGCACTCCTGTACTTTTCATTCAACTCTTCGATTCTCTTCTGGGCCCGCTGCAACAGCGGGCCGTCCTCCGGAATCGTTTCCTCTTGTGCGTCCCGGAAATCCGTTAGCAGACCGAAGTGCAAGTTCTCGTCCCTATTGGCCAGAAACCGAACCTCCAGAGCCTCGGTCAGATCCTCGATGTTTTGAGCGCTTGTGAGCATCGTCGGGATCACCACGAGAGAGCGCGATTCCGGCGGAATTCCCCCGGAGAAGTCCATCCGCGGCAGCAAGCGCGGGGTCGCCACCAAGGTCGCCAGCCAGTTCGCCAACGCCACCGCCAGATGACTTGCCCCCAGTACCAAGGGGAGCCCGATCAGCGCGACGTGCCAATTGTGGAGCCCGCTGGCATGCGCCTTGGCCAACAAACTCCCGGAGAAAATCGCCGTAATCAGTGCGATCGTGCCCAGATAAAGGAGCAAAGGAAACCGGTCGATCATCCCCCGGAGAACCTCGGGAATGGAGCGGCGGACTTCCGCCGTCCGTCCGAGCTGCCGCCCTCCCTTGCCGATCAGGTAGTACCCAACATGTGCCGTTCGTTCATCGCTGCCTTTCCCGGCCGCGCCTTCGCGGGCCAATTTGACCGCTTGGCGGGCCACCTCGCTTTCGGACAGCGGGCTGCTCCTCGCGACCTTCTCCACGACATGCCGGTAGCGATCCCGGGTGCTAAAATCCATCTTGCCATAAACTCCCCCAGGATCCTCCCGCAGGACCTGCTCGACAACGCTCATCGTCTCGACGAACTCGCGCCAGTCCATCGCCCCTAGAATCCGGAGGCTGCCGATGCTGTTGCTGATGGAAACCTGATCGGCCGCCTGTTGTTGGTTCTCCGACTGCACCAACTGCTCAATCGTCAGGCCGGATTCGGAGAGCCGCTGCTCAATCCAGGTGAGGGGCAATGCCAAAGCTGGGCTCTGCCCTTGCAACCTCCGGGCCAATTCCGCAACAAACGAACTCACCATGGGCGGTCTCGACCGCGCCATATCCGCGATCACAAGAATGAGACTCTTAGGGTCTTTCTCGGCGGTTTCCGTCATCTGGTCCGCCCAGTAGTCGGCGCGGTTGCGGTCGAGCCTGTCGCAGGCGATCCGGGCTCCAACGCGTCGCAAATTCTCGATGAGGGCCAGACGCAGCATGATCGGGATGGCCCATATCTCGCCTAACTTCAGGACGGTCACCGTTTGGTAGGCGGCTACGAAATTGCTGAGACTTTCCAGGTCGAACCGTCCATCGCCGTGCGAGATCGTCTCCAGCGCGAGGTCGTACACGCGGGGAAGCCCGGCCGATGGGCCGTTCAGCAAGCGTGGGAGTTCACGGCTGTAACCCTTGGGCAGGTGGCGGTTGGCTGTGCGAATCTGTTCTTCAATCAGATAGAAGTTGTCGAGCAGCCATTCCCCGGCCGGCGCAATCCGCCGATTGGCCTGGACCGCCGCCGTAAGCAAATCGCAGGTTCCAATCAGGACTCTTTCGTTCTCCGCGAGCCGCGCCAGCAGCAGGTCCGGAGCCTGTCCCAAACTGAGCGTGTGCGATTCCGCCAGGGCCTTGCCATGCTGCTTCATCTGGTCGCTGCTGAACAGTTCCGATCGCAGCGGTGGTTCGGTACCGGCGAATTCTCGGGCCAAATCGTTTCCGCGGAGACGCGCCCATGAATGGAGCAAGTTTCTGCGAATGGCCCTGCTGCTCACCGGCAAGTGTGAGGTCTCCTTCTGATGTTAAGGGAACATCCCTATGTTCGGGGACATCCTTTGAAAGTCAGCAACAAATAGCGATGTTCTGAGAGAGGGCCACCCGAAATCGTGAATTTCGCAATTCATCTTAATCGAAGGGAGGCCAATCATGATGACTTAGTCTAGCATATACCATGGGGGGAGTGTAAGAAAAACTGGGTAGACCTCCTTGGATGAGGACGACGAATCAAGAAGGTTCTCTTGGCTCGTGATAAGGGTGAAAACAGACTCAAACGTGAAAAGGAGTCTATACGGAAAATCTGACAGTCCCACTACTGGGATTTGGCACAGTTCGAACGTCAGCTTCCTACGTCGGTTCGCACAACATGAGAATTCCGTGTGACGGTGGCGTGACAGAATAGGCTGAAAGCGCCGCCGGTCTCGGCCTATCGATGAAGGCCCGAGCCTTCCACGTTGCGTCGCCCACGGGGCTGCAGTAGAATCAGAATAGGGCGTTAACCGAGGGGTAAAAAGGAGCATTGAATGGTCGGAAGATGGCTGGCTAATAATTGGCTTGCGGTTCTTACGGCGCTTGGAATCCTATATGGAATTGGCATGTCCACATATAACTTCGTAGAACTGCGAAGGATAAGACGCCGTATCTTAGAATACGCGGCGTCAATGCTGCCCCGCACCTGGACAAACGACAAGGCCCCGGAATAATCCTTACCTGCCAGCCGTGTGACGGTGGCGTGACAGAATAGGCTGAAAGCGCAGTAAAATTACGGTTTCGGACGGAAGACGATGAGAGGGTCAAGGCTCATCGTAAATCGCTGATAAATCAAATAATCAGGGGAGAAAGAAAGAGCGCGCCCGGGGTGACTCGAACACCCGACCTGCTGATTCGTAGTCAGACGCTCTATCCAACTGAGCTACGGGCGCGCAGGGACTTTCAAGTGTCGATAATATAGCCCAAGAGGCCGTCTTTTTCAATGAACCCCTTATCGAGCGGCCGCCGCTCAGCTGACTTTGAGGACGGCGGCGCCGGTGACCTTGCCCACCCTGAGAAGCCTGAGGGCTTCATTGGCGTGCTCGAGCGGAAAGACCTGGACCGTTGTCCGGATGGGAATCTCCGCGGCGACCTTAAGAAGCTCTTCCCCGTCCTCCCGCGTGGCATTCGCCACGCTGAGCATTTTCCGCTCATGGTACAGATAACGACCGTAATCCATCTGGGGGATGGGCGACATGTAGATCCCGGCCGATACGGCCGTCCCTCCCCTCTCCAGGGCCCTCAGGGCGTCCAGGAAGAAGCTCCCGGCCGGGGCGAAGATGATGGCGCTGTCGAGCTTCGCCGGCGGGTCGTCCTTGGCCAGTCCCGTCCAGCTCGCCCCCAGCTTTTTTGCCAGCCTCTTATGCTCCTCGCTCCTGGTGAAGACGTAAACGCGGCACCCCCAGTGCCTGGCGATCTGGATCGCGACATGGGCCGAGGCGCCGAAGCCATAGAGCCCGAGCCTTCCGCCGGCCTTGATCCCGCTCAGCTTCAAGGACCGGTATCCGACGATCCCGGCGCACATGAGCGGGGCCGCCTCCGCGTCGCCGAATACACGCGGTACGGCGTAGGCGAATTTCTCGGGGACGGCGATATATTCGGCGTATCCGCCGTCGTGATGGAACCCGGTGAAACGGGCGCTCTCACAGAGGTTCTCTTTGCCGCTCTTACAGAACCTGCATATCCCGCAGGCCCAATAGAGCCAGGCCGCCCCGACGCGCTCGCCGACCTTGAACCTTTTCGCCCGCCCCCCTCGCTCTTCGACGGTTCCGATCACCTCGTGGCCCGGGATCCGCGGCAGCTTGATATCGGGAAGGTCGCCCTCGGCCGTGTGGAGGTCGGTATGGCAGACGCCGCAGTACGCGACCTTCACCAGGATCTCCTCCGGACCCGGCCGCGGGACCGGAACGTTCCTGAGCTCAAGAGAGTTCTCTGCGACCCTGCCGAACCGCGTGAGGACCATAGCTTTCATTTTCCGGCCGCTCCCTTCTGTTTCCTGACCTTGCCCCTCAGCCGCTCGAGCCGCTTTTCGAAGTCCTTCTGGTCGGCGATCGACCGCCCGATCGAGACCGACAGCCCTTCCTCGGCCACGCGGATCGCCTCTTCGTAGTCCTTCGCCTTGTGCTCGAAATACATGGAGAGTTCGCGGAAGGAGAAGACGTCGTCCCTGGCGCTCATGTCCTGCCAGAGCGGCACGGCTTTGTCCCAGGCCTGATTTTTTTTAAAGTGGTGGGAGAGTTTCTTACGGGCGGTGTGCGTGACATCCGCCGGGAGTCGTCCCTCCAGGGCCCTCTCGAGAAGGGCGGCCGACCGGGACGCGTCGCCCGCGCTCTCGAAAAGCTTCGCGACGCCGTAGAGGTCCAGGGCGTCGGTATCCCCCCTCTCCGCGGCTTCCTGGTTCCTGTCGACGAGCACCGCCCCGGCCACGACGACGCTCAGGAGCGACAGGAGGTCCTCCTGGTTGTGGTAGAGGATGGGTTCGATGAGCGAGAAATCTCCCGTCCGGATGTATTGGAAATAGCGCAAAGGGATCTCCGCGCCCGGGATGTCCTCGGCCCGCTCGGCCTGGGCGATCTGCTGGGCCAGGTTGAAAAGCCGGCAGTTGTCGTACTTGTGCTTCCAGAGGTTCCGGGCCGAGAACAGGAAATCGAGATGGGGCAGGTCCCTGAACGGAAAAGGCGTCCTGTGGAGGGCGAACCGGGTCTCAAGTAGGGGGACGTCGAAGGCCTTGCCGTTGTAGGTGATGACGGACCGGAAATCCATGTCCTTGAAGAACTGGCTGACCTCCCGGATCAGCCGGCCTTCCTCGGCCATCTCGCCCAGAAAGAACTGGGCCACCTTGAACCGGTCGTCCCGGAAGTAACCCAGGCCGACGAGGAACGGGACCGTCCCCGTCCCGCCCGCCAGGCCCGTGGTCTCAAGGTCGAGGAAGACGGCCGAGCTGAGATCGAGCGGCTCGAAGGCCTGGTCCCGGCTCAGGAAAGCCAGGATATGCCCCGGGATCTGGAGCCCCATCGCGATCGGGATCTGCCCGTAACGGGCGTCGAGGAGGTAGGGGTTTTCATAGAGCGCGACGGGCTCCCGCCGGATGACGTCCGGGGCCTGCGGTTTGAAAACGGTCCGTCCGGCATGCCCTTTATCCGTGAGGGTGATCAGGCGCTCGAGCTTCTCCTTGACGGAAAGGCCTTCCTCGCCGTCGATCTTTTGCCAGGTCGTCCGGACCTGCTGGGCGCGGCTGCGGGCATCGCGCTCGCGGCGCAGATGTTTCAGCTTGTCGTCGATATCCATGGGTCTCTTGGTTTTCAGAGAGGAGTCACAAACACTCTTCTTATAATAGAACAAATAGCCCTGCATTTCAAAAAAATCCGTCCGGAAACGCTTGAAATGCCGGCGGAGATGGCTATATTAGGGGTTGACCATGACGCCCTCATGTTTTCTGGCGTTCGACCTCGGCGCGGAAAGCGGCCGGGCCGTCCTTGGCCGTCTCGAGGCGGGGCGCCTTTCAATTAAGGAGATCCATCGTTTTCCTAATACCCCCCTCCGGCATTCCGCGCATCTCCACTGGAACATCTTCGGCCTTTTCGAGGAAATGAAGAAGGCCATGAAGGCCTGCGCCTCCGAGGTCCCGGCGGGCCTGGCCGGCATCGGCGTCGACACCTGGGGCGTGGATTTCGGCCTCCTGGCCCGGGACGGGAGCGTTTTGGGCCTACCGTTCTGCTACCGCGACTCGAGGACCCTGGGTGCCATGGAAGAATATTTCAAGCTCGTCCCTCGCGAGGCCCTCTACGAGGTCACGGGCATCCAGTTCATGCCCTTCAACACCCTCTTCCAGCTCTACGCGATGGTCCGGGACCGGTCTCCCCTTCTCGGCGCGGCCTCGGACCTTCTCTTCATGCCCGACCTCTTCAATTATCTTTTGACCGGCCGGAAGGCCTCGGAATTCACGATGGCCACGACATCACAGATCTTCAACCCCAGGACCCGGAGCTGGAACCTGGGGCTCTTCCAGGCCATGGGGCTCTCCAAGAAGATCCTCCAGGACGTCCTCGAGCCCGGCACGGTCCTCGGGCCCCTTCTCGCCGATATCGCCGAAGAAACGGGGCTCCAAGGCGTTCCCGTGATCGCCACGGCCAGCCACGACACCGGCGCGGCCGTCGCCGCCGTCCCGGCCCGCGGAAAGAACTGGGCCTACATCAGCTCCGGGACGTGGTCCCTTGTCGGGGTCGAGGAAAGCGCCCCGATCATGACGAAAGAGGCCCTCGACCGGAACTTCACCAATGAAGGCGGGGTGGCCGGGACGATCCGTTTCCTGAAGAACGTCACGGGCCTGTGGCTCGTCCAGCAGTGCCGGAGGACCTGGGAAGGCGCCCGGGCCTTGAGCTACGACGAACTGACGCGGGCGGCCGGCGAAGCGGCCCCGTTCGGGGCCCTCATCGACCCGGACGATCCCGGGTTCCTCAACCCGCCGAACATGCCCGAGGCCATCCGCGGCTACTGCCGGAAAACCGGCCAGACCCCGCCGGCCTCGGAGGCCTCCTTCATCCGCTCGATCCTCGAGAGCCTGGCTCTCAAGTGCCGCCTGGTCATCGACCAGATCGAGCGGGTCACCGGCCGGCCGGTCGAGAGGATCCATATCATCGGCGGCGGCTCGCAGAACCGCCTGCTCTGCCAATTCACGGCGGACGCCACGGGTCGGCCGGTCGTCGCCGGCCCGGCCGAAGCGACGGCCATCGGGAACGTCCTCGTCCAAGCCATGGCCCTGAGGTCTGTTCGTTCGCACGAGGAGATGCGGACGATCGTCAGAGATTCCTTCGAGCCCGTGGACTACGAACCCCGCCAGGACAAGGCCTGGCTTGAGGCCTTCGACCGCTTCCGGGCGGTCCTCGGCGGCTGAAGCTCCACGGACTTACGTCCGTGGGATCCGACTTTCGCAAGCTCTGGAGCGCCTGTCCCCGAAGCGGGGTTCGCTATTCCTCCAGGACTCACGTCCGTGGAATCCCGCGAAGGGGATTGACAGAACCGGGCGCCCATACTATAAGAATGCTCGTCCGGAGTGAGGAGGGTTGTCCATGGATCCAACAGCCGTAGAAAAGGCCTATGCCCTGAGCCGGGGAAAGTACGCCGACCTCGGCGTCGACACCGACAAGGCGATCTCCCGCCTCCAGTCGGTTTCCCTCTCCATCCATTGCTGGCAAGGAGACGATGTCGGCGGCTTCGAAACATCGGCCGCCGGACTTACCGGCAGCGGCCTCCAGGTCACCGGGACCTATCCCGGAAAGGCCCGCGACGTCCAAGAGCTCCGCTCGGACCTTCACCAGGCCTTCGCTCTCATCCCCGGCCGCCACCGGCTCAACCTCCACGCCATGTACGGAGAATTCGGCGGGAAGCCTGTCGACCGCAATGAGATCGAGCCGGGGCACTTCCGCGGCTGGGTGGAATGGGCCAAGCAGGAAAATCTGAAAATCGACTTCAACGCGACCTGCTTCGCGCATCCGAAAGCCGCAGCCGGATTCACCCTGAGCAGCAAGGACCCGGCCGTCCGGAAATTCTGGATCGAGCACGTCCGGCTCTGCCGCAAGATCGCGGCGTATCTGGGCCGCGAGCTCCAGGCCTGCTCCATCCACAACATTTGGATACCCGACGGGAGCAAGGACGTCCCTGTCGACCGCTGGACCTACCGGGCCCTTCTCAAGAACTCGCTGGATGAGATCTTCGAAACGGAGTACAGCCCCCTCCAGATGAAGGATTCCCTGGAGAGCAAGCTCTTCGGCCTCGGCAGCGAATCGTTCGTCGTGGGCTCCCACGAGTTTTACCTGGGATACGCCTTCACCAAGGGCAAGCTCGTCTGCCTCGACCTGGGGCACTTCCACCCGACCGAGTCCGTGGCGGACAAGATCTCGGCCGTCCTCCAGTTCTCCGACGAGATCCTTCTCCACGTGAGCCGGGGGGTCCGATGGGACAGCGACCACGTCGTCCTCCTCAACGACGAGATCCGGACCGTGGCCGAGGAGATCGTCCGAGGCCAGGCGCTCGACAGGACACACATCGCCCTCGATTATTTCGACGCCAGCATGAACCGCGTCGGGGCCTGGGTCCTCGGCGCCCGGGCCACCCTGAGGGGGCTTCTCATCGCCCTCCTCGAGCCCCGGGAGACGCTCCGGGAGCTGGACGGCGAAGGGCATGTCCTCGCCCGGCTGGCCGCGCTCGAAGAACTCAAATCTATGCCGTTCGGACCCGTCTGGGATTACTTTTGCCTCAGGAATGGGGTCCCGCCGGCCGACTTCTGGCTCCGGGAGATCGAAGCCTACGAGAAAAAGGTCCTGAGCAAGAGATAGAGAACTCCCCGGTCCCTCGGACCCCCGGTTTCCCCAGAAATACCGGTTGACGAAAGCCCAAAAATGGCTACACTGAGGGTGAAGATCCGGAGCCGCGCTCCGGACATGACCGACTATGGACGAGAAGAAGAGCCCGGTGATCGTGGCCGTGGGCGGTGACTTGAGCCTCGATCCCAAGGCCGTCAATAAAACCCGCGACATCCTCCATCAACTGTCCAACACTGTCTCGGCCATGAAGATCTTCCCGCCCGAGCACGCCACGGTCAAGAACTTCGTCGACGACCTGACCCAGAAGATCCGGAGCTATCTCGATGCCTATGGGAAGCTCGAGATCTGGGTCTCGGAATATTCGTTCCTCTGCGGAGGCCGGACGGTCTTCACCGACGAAATGACGATCAAGAGCCTTCCCTTCTTTTTTTTCAAGGACGGGATGCAGGCCCTCTATTTTTACCAGGGCCTCGACCGGGACGAGGTCCTCGATTTCCTGGATCTCATCCGGCAGGAGTCCCAGAAGCCGGCCAGCGACGGCGATATTGTCACGGCCCTCTGGGAGCGGGATCTTGCCAACATCCAATACTACGCGCCCGACGATTTCCTGGAGAACCGGATCATCCAGGAACGGGCGGAGTCCCAGGCCGCGTCCGCTCCCGGCGCCATGCCCGAGTTCGCCGACGAGGTCATCGAGATCAGGGTCGATACCTCGAAGTTCACGACCGGGAAGATCGAGCTCACGCCGGAGGACCGGGACGATGTCCGGAGGAGATCGGCGATCAAGGAGCTCGCGGACGAGGAAGCGCCTCGGGCCGCGCTCGAGGAGGCCCCGGCCGAGGGAATCGGGGAGGTCCACAGGAGTCCCGCCGCGGCCATGGACTCGACCCTGACGGAAGGCGAGATCCAGAAACTCGAATCCCTCGTGCGGGCCAACCGGACGATCTCCCCCGACGAAGAATTCCTAAACCTCATGGTCGAGATCCTCAACCTCGAAAAGGACCTCGATCATTTCAGCGCCAGCCTCGAGACCCTGGTGGATTATCACCACGAGCAGCTCCAGCAGGGCAACTTCGGCTTTTCCATCCCGCTCGTTCACAAGGTCCGCGAGCTCAGGGATTACCTGTCGCGGACAGATCCTGAAAAGTCCGCCAGGCTTGACGCTTTCCTGAAAAAGATCATCAGCGCCAAGACCGTGGACGCCATCAAAGTGCTCTTCGAAAAGAAAAGGCCGGTGGACTGGAATGCCCTGGTCGATTTCTTTAAGCTCGTGGGACAGCCCGCCGTGCCTCTGGCCGTGGACCTCTACGAATCCGTCCCTGATGAAGAATCCAGGGCGAAAATCCTGGACTTTCTCAAGACGGTCTACACCCAGGATCCGGGAGGGTTGGCCAGTCTGGTCGCCGATGAGCGGCCCCTGCTCTCCAAGGGCATCGTCGGGCTCCTTGCCCAGTCCTTCGGCAAGAAGGGGCTCGCCCACTTCTCGGTCTTCCTCGGCTTGAAGGACAAGGACGTCAAGCTCGAAGCCATCCGGGCTTTGGGTCAGATCAGGGACGAGCTGGCCAACCGGATCCTCCTCGGTTTCCTGAACGACAAAGACGAGGACCTGCGGATCCAAGCTGCCATGAAGCTCAATCCGGTCGAAGAGACGTCAAAGATCCAGCATCTCATCGGGGAAGCGGGTACGCGGGCGTTCAAAGGCAAGAGCCTGAAGGAAAAACAGGCGATCCTGTCGTTCATCGGCCGGACTCGGACCGAAGAGGCCCTGGCCTTCCTCCGGAGGACCCTCGAGAAAAGGGCCCTCTGGATGCCGGCCGGGACGAAAGAGATGAGGCTGGCCGCGGTCTCGGGCCTGGAGAGTATGGGGACGGAAGAGGCCGTCAGGGCGCTCGAAAAAGGGGCGGGGTCGCGGAACCGGGACGTCCGCGACGCCTGTTCCCAAGCCCTGGCCAGGCTAGCCCAAATGAAGATCGGCGGGGTGTGAGGCGGGAACATGGGCGAGCCTGAAAGCAAGACTCCCAGGCGGGGCCGTCGCGGCTCCGAAGTCAGGCCCGACATGAAGGCCTTCCAGAAGTCTGCCGTCGACCTCCTCATCCGGTTTCACATCGTCGTCAAGAACGCCAAGCTGTATCAGGCCAACAATGAGATGTTCCAGGAGCAGGCGACGGCGCTCTTCAGGAGTCTCGAGGCCTTCCTGAAGGAGGAAGGCGAAGCCTCGTTCCAGGTCCGGCAGAGCGCCCTGTTCTTCAACGGCGTCCGGCTCAAGTTCGCCCTGGGGACCTACCCCATCTTCAAGTTCATTCTGGAGGCATTCCGGGTTCGGGAGATCGGCACGCTCGCCTTCTCGCCGGGGCTGACCGCGGAGGAGCTGGCCCGTTTCATTTCGGTCTTCGGGAAGCCGGGGAAAAGGGATGGTCCCGCCTGCCAGAAGCTCCTGGCCGACCTCGCCGACGCGGACGTCCGCCACGTCAGCCTCGAAACGGCCTCGGCCACGGAAACCTTCACCAGCCTTCACAAGGATACGGCCCGGATCTTCTTCCTGAGCATCCTCCACCTCAAGGAGAGCTTCGAGCGCGACCAGCGGAACGAGCCGGTCCAGATCAACACCACGCGGCGCCTCATGCAGTCCATCTTCAACCATATCGTGGACAACGAGTCGTTCATCTACGGCCTGACCAACCTCAAGAACTACGATGAGTACACCCTAAACCACTCCGTCAACGTCTGCATGCTGGCCCTCGCCCTCGGGCGGCGCCTCGGCCTGAGCCGGAGCGAACTGGTCGACCTCGGCATCGCCGCGTTCTTCCATGACCTCGGGAAGCTAGAGACCCCTGTCGGCATCCTCAACAAGCCGGCCAAGCTCAGCGAGGAGGAGCGGGAGATCATGGAGCAGCATCCCCAGCAGGGAGCGGAGAAGCTCATCCATCTCAAGGAATTCCGGCATCTGCCCCTGAGGGCCATCCATGTCGCCCTCGAGCACCATATCAAGGAAGACCTATCCGGCTATCCGCATTATTTCAAGAAGGGCGATATTAACCTCTTCAGCAAGATCGTCAAGGTCGTGGACTATTTTGACGCCATCACGACCAAGCGCGTGTACCGGAAAAAGGTCCTTACTCGGGTGGAAGCTTTGAGCCTGATGCTCGAGTACAGCGGTACCGAGTTCAACGCCGTCATCCTCAAGGCCTTCGTCAACCTGATGGGCGTGTTCCCGATCGGCACGCTGACGGCCTTGAACACGGGCGAGGTCGGGATCGTCGTCGATCTCAACCCTGACCCGCGGTTCATGCTCAGGCCCCAAATCAAGCTGATCGCTGACCCCGCGGGGAACAAGGTCGACGGCGAAGTCGTGGACCTTTCTGAAAGAAACCCGGAAACAAGGAAGTTCCCGAGGACCATCGTCAAGGCCCTGGACCCGAGCACCTACGAAATCGAGGTCGCCGACTACTTCCTGGCTCAGGCGCAGTGATCCCTTCCCGGCTCTCTTGTCTCGTCAGGCCGATTCCTTTATCATGAGCGCAAGACGCCCCGGGCGGTAACCAGCCACCCCTGGCTGGAAAGGAGAGCTGCCATGACGCCCTTGCCTCCCGTCGATCTGAGGTGCGAGTCCCTCGCCGAGCCCCTCGGCGTGGATGCCCCAAAGCCGAGGTTCTCCTGGCTCCACGTGAGCCCGGAGCGTGACGAGAGGCAGACCGGCTATTCGATCCTCGTCTCGTCGGCCCTGGAACTCTGCCAGAAGGAGATCGGTGATTTCTGGGACGGCGGACAGCTCCAGGGCGAAAGCTCCTTCAACGTCGAGTACCAAGGCGATCCGCTCTTGAGCTGCACGCGATACTACTGGCGGGTTCGCTGGCGTGACAAGAACGGGGCGGAGAGTCCATGGAGCGAGATCGCCACGTTCGTCACCGGGTTCCTTTACGAGAGCGATTGGAAGGCCCGGTGGATCAGCGCCAGGAACATCCGCGAATTCAAGTCCCGGGGGAGCGTCGTCCTCGGCGAGGCCGGCCCTGAACTCGCCCAGGCCTTCGGCGTCTATTTGCGGAGGGAATTCGACCTTCGGGAGAAACCGGTCATGGCCCTGGCCTTCGTTTCCGGGCTCGGACACGGCGAGCTCCGGATCAACGGGCAGAAGGCCGGGGACCGCGTCCTCGACCCAGGCTGGACGGATTACCGGAGAAGGGCCCTTTATTCGACCTTCGACGTGACCGGGCTTCTTCGGGAAAAGAACGCCGCGGGGATCATCCTCGGGAACGGCCGCCACATCAGGTCCTTCGGCTACGACGCGCCCCGGGCGACGGTCCGCATCGAGATCGAAGGCGAGAGCGGCGAGCGAAATGTCATCCTGTCCGACGATACGTGGAAGACGTCCCTCGGCCCCCTCCAGGAAAACGGCATCTATTTCGGCGAAAAATACGATGCCCGCCTCGAGATGCCGGGGTGGGACGAACCGGGCTTCAACGATTCGGGCTGGGAAAAGGCCGTTATCGTCCCCGGTCCCCCCCTGGCCTCCCAGCTCATCCCCCCGGTCCGTGCCTGTCAACGTTTGAAACCGGCCGATTTCTACGCCTCCGCGCCAGGGTCCTGGGTTTTCGATTTCGGCCAGAACATTTCCGGCTGGGTCCGGATGCAGGTCCAGGGTCCCATGGGAACTGAGGTCCGGCTGAAGCACGCCGAGCTCGTTCACGAGGACGGCTCAGTGAACATGGGCCCCACGGAGAACGCCGAGGCCACGGATATCTACATCCTGAAGGGCCGCGGCCTTGAGACCTACGAGCCCCGCTTCACCTATCATGGCTTCCGCTATGTCGAGCTCAGCGGCTACCCGGGCGAACCGTCCGCCGACACCCTGGAAGCCCTCTTCGTCCACTCGGACGTCGAGACGGCCGGGGCATTTTCCTGCTCGAACGAGCTCATCAACAGGATCCACACCAATGTCCTGTGGGGGCAGCTGTCGAACCTTATGAGCATCCCCACGGACTGCCCGCAAAGGGACGAGCGGCACGGCTGGCTCGGCGACGCCCATCTCTCCGCCGAAGAGGCCATTTACAACTTTGACATGTCGGGCTTTTACGCTAAGTTCCTTGAAGACATCCGGCTCGCCCAGAAGGAGGATGGCAGCCTGCCCGACGTGGCCCCGCCTTACCTGCCGAGCCTCTACCCGGCGGACCCGGCCTGGAGCGCGGCCTACGCGACGCTCGCATGGCTGCATTATGAGCATTACGAGGACGCCAAAGTCCTGGCCCGCCACTATCCTAGCCTCAGGAAATATATCGACTTCCTCGGCCGGAACGCCGGGGGGCACATCATCAAAGGCCTGGGCAAGTACGGCGATTGGTGTCCTCCGGGCAGCATCGTGCCCAAGAAGACCCCGGTGGAATTCACCTCGACCTGGTACTATTACCACGACGTCCTCCTTCTCGCGAAGATCGCCCGGGTTCTCGGCCGCGACGAGGAAGCCAAGGAATATGCCCGTCTCGCCGAAAACATCCTGGAGGCCTTCAACGCGACCTTCCTCGGCGACGACCAGTACGTCGCGATCCGGGTCAGCCGCATCGACAGCTATCCAAATCAGACGTCCAATGTCCTGCCTCTTTATCTGGACATGGTCCCTCCGGGGAAAAAGGGCAAGGTCCTCGAGAGCCTTCTCCGGAGCGTCGTCCGTCAGCAGGACGGCCACATCGATACGGGCATCCTGGGCACCCGATATATCCTGGACGTCCTGACCCGGAGCGGCCAGGCGGAAACGGCCTTCCGGATGGCGACCCTGAAAAGCTATCCGGGCTGGGGGTACATGATCGAAGAAGGCGCCACGACCCTCTGGGAGAGATGGGAAAAATTGACCGGGCCGGCGATGAACTCCCAGAACCATATCATGTTCGGGAGCGTTGATGCCTGGTTCTACAGGACGATCGGAGGCTTAAGCCTCCTCGAGCCCGGCTGGGAAAGGTTTCAGGTCAAGCCCCATATCCTCGGCGATCTGACGTCCGCCGAAGCGAGCCTGAAGACCGTCCGGGGTCCCATCCGCGCGGCCTGGAAGAAGGACGAGTCGTCCTTCGACCTCGAGGTCCTCGTGCCCGTGGGTTCAGCGGCCAGGGTCCATATCCCGGAGCTCTATAAGGACGGCCTGGTCACGGAATCCGGGAAAGTCATCTGGACGGGTTCCCGGGCAGGCGAAACGGTCCCGGGGATCACAGCGGCCGGAAGGGAAGAGAGGCACGCCGTGTTCGAAGTCGGAAGCGGCGCCTACCGATTTGAGTTGACGAAGGCGGGCTGATCCCTCACGGTGCGGCGGCACCCATGCGCGGGGCACGCCGGATTCGCTTCAGGGCTTAGAAAAGGAATTTCTTGAAGAGGCGGGCCGCCTCGCCGTAAGCCTCGATCGTCCGCTCGAGGTCGGCTTTTCTGTGGGTTGTCGATATGGCGCCGCCGCCATGGACGACGTTGACGTTGTGAACCAGCAAGGCCAGTTTCAACAGGTCTTCCCTCAGTTGGACGTTGGACCGCCGCTCATCATGGAGATCTTCCGGGCTCCGGAGGGCCGTCTCGCCCGTGGGAAAATGGACCATGATCATGGAGCTCCCGGGAATGACATCATTTCCTCCGCCGGTGCACATGGCCGGCACGCCCTCGGCCGCAAAAACGCGCTCGACCCCCGTCCTGAGCTTCTCGCCCGACTGGGCCAGCCGCGGATAGATGGAGGCCGCGTTCCGGATCAGGTGGCGGAGCATGATCAGGCCAGCCTTCATGTATTCTGAGTGAGCGGAAAACGTCCCGCCGTCGAAACGGACGCGGCCCCGGAAGCCCTTGCCGCTTTCGCAACCCTCCATGATGTCGCTCCGGCCGACGACAGCGGCCACGGCGTGCCCGCCGCCGATGATCTTGCCGAAGACCGTGAGGTCAGGGCGGACGCCGTAAGCAACCTGGAGTCCCGACGGAACGAACCGGAAGCCCGAGACGACTTCATCGAAAATGAGGACAATGCCGTATTTCGCGGTCAGCTCCCGGGCCAAGGTCAGGTATTCCCTGGAAGCGGGAAGGAATCCGCCCACGCCGAGAAAAGGCTCCAGGATGAAGCAGGCGATACGATCGCCCTTTTCCTTCAAGATCCTCTTGAGGTCCTCGCAGTCGTTGAAGCGGGTGATCAGCGTCCGTCGGAGGATGTCCTCGAGGACTCCGGCAGACTCGTCCCCTTCGAACCCGGAGCCCGGGTGGAACTTTACGCCTTTGAGAAGATAGGGCGAGGCGCCGTGCCAGCCGCCGCCGATCTTCAGGACGAAGTCGCGGCCGGTGAACCCCTCGGCCAGCATGACCGAGTACATCGTCGCCAGGGTCCCGGATGTCGTGAAGCGGAGCCTCTCGTTTTGATAGCCAAGCCGGCTGAGGATGAGCTCGGCCAGCTCGATCTGATGGCTGGCCTCGAACCCGGTGTGGAGAGCGCCCCTGTCGAGAGAGGCCGCGATCTCGCGGCGGATGAGCCGGGGATTGTGGCCCAGAACGTTGGCGTAATGGCCCTGCCAGTAATCGGTGTACCAGTTGCCGTCAGCGTCGCGGACGGCCGGCCCCTCGGCCCGCGTGGCGAAGAAGGGATAGGGCCGCCAGAGACGGATCGTGTGGCTCCCGCCGGCGATCATGACCTTCTCGGCCCGATGGAAGACTGCCCGGCTCTTTTTCGTTTTCTTCTTGTACTCCCGGACCAGGTGGTCCCGGAGCCTGTCCATTCCGTTCATGTATCCTCTCACGTGTCCCCTCATTTAACAACCTCGGCGGAGGAATGTCAAATGAGGCCGGGAGGGACCGGCCCTCTTGGAGGCGACTGCCCTTCTTTAATCCGGCGCGTTGATAACCCGGGCCGTTCGGGGTAAAATATCCGGAAGACCGGATAAGGATATCATTCATGGACCTGCTCAACGCGGAAATCCGCGACATCACCCGGAAAAAATTCGAGTCCGAGCTGGCGAGCAAGGTCTCCCTCCTCTTCTTCACCCAGGAGCCGACGGTCCTCATTGTCCCCAACCGCATCCCCGGCCTGGAGTGCCAGTTCTGCCGGGAGACCCGCCAGCTCCTGGAGGAGGTGAAATCTCTCTCCGACAAGATCGACCTCCAGGTCTTCGATTTCGTGGCCCATAAGGAGAAGGCCGCCGAATTCGGCATCGACAAGATCCCGGCCACCGTCGTCCTCGGGGTGAAGGACGTCGGCATCCGCTTTTACGGGATCCCTTCGGGCTACGAATACACCAGCCTGGTCGAGGCCATCGTCGACGTTTCCAAGGGGACGACGGAGCTGGGACCGAAAACCAAGGAATCGCTGCGGACGGTCGGCCGGGACGTTCACATCCAAGTCTTCGTGACCCCGACGTGCCCTTATTGCACGGCCGCGGTCCGGCTCGGTCACCAGATGGCCGTGGAATCTCATAATGTGAGGTGCGACATGGTCGAGGCCACGGAATTCCCCCACCTGGCCCAGAAATATACCGTCTACGGCGTCCCCAAGACCGTCATCAACGAAACGGTCGCCATCGATGGGGCCGTGCCCGAAGAGGTCTTCCTGGCGAACGTCCTCAAGGCCGCCGGGCAGGAAAACGCCTGACATGCCGGTCTTCAAGCTCCGGAAGAAGAAGCGCGTCTGTGTCATCGGCCTCGACGGCGTCCCGCACGGCATGGTCCTCGACCTGGCCGCGAAGGGCGTCATGCCGGCCATGGCCAGGCTGGTCGACTCGGGGCACCTCCACAGGATGAAGGCCAGCTTGCCCGAGATCTCGGCGGTCTCCTGGACCGATTTCATGACGGGCCGGGACTCCGGGGCCCACGGAATTTTCGGGTTCACGGATTTTAAGCCCGGTTCCTACGGCGTCCGTTACCCCAATTTCCACGACGTGAAAACCCCGACGATCTGGGATACGCTCGGAGACAAAGGGAAAAAGAGCATCGTCATCAACCAGCCCTCCACGTACCCGGCCCGGCCCATCAACGGCGTCCTCATCTCCGGCTTCGTGGCCATAGATCTGGCCAAGGCGGTGCACCCTCCCTCCATCCGAGCCGCCCTCGAACGGATGGGCTACCAGGTGGACATCGATGTCCTGAGGTCGCGCGCGGACCCCGATGTTCTCATGAGAGAGCTGGCGAGGACCCTGGCCGGGCAGGAGAAGGCCCTGGATCTCTTCTGGGAAGAGCCCTGGGATCTTTTTGAGTTCGTCATCACCGGCACCGACAGGCTCCACCACTTTCTCTGGGCGGCTTACGAAGACACATCTCATCCTTTCCACGGGCGCTTCCTTGATTATTATCGCGAGGCCGACAGGCTGATCGGCAAGATCGCGGCATCCTTCCGCAAGGCCACGGGGAGCGAGGAGGGTCTCTACCTCCTCTCCGACCACGGCTTCACGGGCATCGTCCAGGAGGTCTGCCTCAACGCCTGGCTCGAGGAGAATGGATACCTGGCGTTCAACATGAGCGCGCCGAAGGGGTTGGAGGACATCGCGGCCACGACCCGGGCCTTCGCCCTGGACCCCAACCGGATCTACCTGAACGTCAAGGGAAAGTTCCCCGCGGGGAACGTCGAACTCGGAGAGAAGGAGTCCCTCCGCGCGGAGATCGCCCGCAAGCTCGAGATCCTCGAGTTTGAGGGCCGGAAGGTCGTCCGGAAGGCCTTCTTGTCCGAGGAGATCTACTCCGGCCCGCAGGCCGAGAAGGGTCCCGACCTCGTCGTCCTCGGCGAGCCGGGGTTCGATATGAAGGGGTCGGTCAAGAACAAAGAGGTCTTCAGCCGTTCGGACCTCCAGGGCATGCACACCTGGGACGACGCATTTTTCTTAGCGGCCGCGGACCACGGCCCGGACCTGGCCATCAAAGACATCGCCAAGATCCTCCTGGAAAACCACGCATGAGAACCAGACGGCGAATGACGGGGCTCCTCATCGGCCTCACCGCGGTCTTCGTTCTCTCCCTTTCGACCCGGCTCGAAGCCTATGTCGGGCCCGGGGCGGGTTTCGCCTTCCTCTCCTCCTTTTTCGTCCTCTTTCTGACTTTTTTCATGGCCATCTTCTCGTTCCTGGCCTGGCCCTTCCGCTTCCTGTGGCGCGTCCTCCGGGGCCAGAGGGCTTATAAGGACAGCAAGATCAACAGGATGGTCATCCTCGGGCTGGACGGCATGGAGCCCACCCTGGCGGAAAAATTCATGGCCGAAGGGAAACTCCCGAACCTGGCCCGGCTCAGGAAGGACGGGACCTACGCCCGGCTGAGGACGACGACGCCCGCCATCTCGCCCGTGGCCTGGTCGTCCTTCATGACCGGGTCCGAGCCCTCCAAGCACAACATCTTCGACTTCCTGAGCCGCGACCCGCGGACCTACCTTCCCGACCTTTCTTCGGCCCGGGTCGGCAAGCCCCGACGCGTCCTCTCCATCGGGAAGTACAACATCCCGCTCTCTAAGCCCGAGATCCGCGGGCTCAGAAAGAGCGTCCCGTTCTGGAAGATCCTGGGCGACAAGGGCATTTTCAGCACAGTCCTCAGGGTCCCGATCACCTTCCCGCCGGAAAAGTTCAAAGGCCACCTCCTCTCCGGGATGTGCACGCCCGATATGAAGGGCAGCCAGGGGACGTTCTCGTTTTACACGACGGACGGGGAAAAGGTCCGGAAACACGAGGGCGGGGTCGCGATCCCCGTCGAGATCCAGGGGGACAGGATCCGGACGCATCTTTCCGGTCCTGAAAACACGATGCTCAAGACCCCCGAGGAGATCCGTCTGCCGCTGACCCTGACCCTCGACAGGGCCAAAGGCGGGGCCTGGGTCGAAGTCGCTGGGGAAAAAAAGTTCTTCCTCAAGGAAAAAACGTTCAGCCCCTGGGTCCCGGCCGTTTTCCGGCCCGGATGGGGGATCAAGGTCCGGTCTATCTGCAGGTTCTTCATCTCCGGGCTCGAGCCCCACTTCGAGATGTACGTGACGCCCCTGAACATCGACCCGGAGAAGCCGGCCCTGCCGATCTCGCACCCGTTCATCTACTCGATCTATCTGGCCCGGCTCCTGGGACGCTACATCACCCTGGGCGAGGCCAACGACACCTGGGCCCTGAACGAAGGGATCCTCGGCGAGCAGCCCTTCCTCGACCTCACCTACTCCAACCACGCCGAGTGGGAGGCCATGCTCTCGAACGCCCTGGAAAAGACGCCCCGGGGTCTCGTGGCCATCGTCTTCGAGACGACCGACAGCATCCAGCACATGTTCTTCCGTTACCTCGACAAGAGCCACCCCGCCCTGAAAAAGCCCGGCCAGAACGGGCTCAGCGCCCGGGTCATCGAAGATCTCTATGTCAGGATGGACGACCTCGTCGGCCGGGTCAGGAAATCCCTGGACGAACGGAGCGTCCTCGTCGTCATGTCCGACCATGGCTTCAAGTCCTTCCGGCGTGGGGTCAACCTCAACTCCTGGCTCCTCAAGAACGGCTACCTGCGCCTCAAGGACGGAAAGGCGCAGAGCGGCGAGTGGTTCAGGGACGTCGACTGGGAAAAAACCACTGCCTACGCCCTCGGGCTCGGCGGGCTCTACCTCAACGTCCGCGGCCGGGAGGCCAAAGGGACCGTCGGCCCTGGCGACGAGGCGAAGCGCCTCAAGGCCGAGCTCCTCCAGAAGCTCAAGGGCCTGAAGGACACGGCGACGGGGGCCGTCGCCATCACGAATGTCTACGATAAGGATGCGGTTTATTCCGGGCCCTACAAGGACAACGCCCCGGACCTCATCATCGGCTATAACGAAGGCTTCCGGGCCTCGTGGGAAGGCGTCACGGGCATCGTCAACGACACGATCTTCGACGATAACGACAAGGCCTGGAGCGGAGACCACTGCATCGACCCGGCCCTCGTCCCCGGCGTCCTCTTCTCGAACCTCAAGATCAAGGGCCAAGCCCCTTCCATCATGGACATCGCCCCGACGGCCCTCGAGCTCTTCGGGCTCCGGCCGCCGGTCCACATGGACGGCCGCAGCCTCGTCGACGCCGCGGATCCGTTTGGAACGACCTCAGGAAAGAAACCATCATGAGCCGTCAACGAAAACCGTCAACGCTGAGCCGCAGGGAATTCATGAAAGTCGGGGCGGCGGCCTCGGCGGCCCTGACCCTCGCCGGCGGGAAAACCATCGTTCCCAATATCTTCGGCAAGGCCCGGGCGACGAAAAAGGTCATCGTCATCGGGATGGACGGCCTGGACCATGGCTTGGTCAAGGGCTGGATCGAGGCCGGGAAGCTTCCGACCTTCGGCAAGGTGCTCCGCGCGGGCGGAGACCTCCGGCCGCTCCGGTCGAGCATCCCGCCTCAGACCCCCGTGGCCTGGGCGAATTTCATCGCCGGCACGGACCCGGGCGGCCACGGGATCTTCGACTTCTTCCGGCGCAATCCTCTCAACCTCGATCCAGCCCATATTCTGGACTTCTCGGCCACGGAAACCACGGCCGCCAAGCACACGCTCCGGATCGGTCAGACCATCATTCCCCTTTCGGGGGGCGAGGTCAGGAACCTTCGCGGCGGCCGGGCCTTCTGGCAGGTCCTCGAGGAGAACGGCATCCCCTCCACGATCATCAGGATGCCCTCCAACTATCCCCCAGTCGCGACCCGCCAGCGGACCCTCTCCGGGATGAATACTCCCGACCTCAAGGGGACCTACGGCATCTTCAACTACTACACGAACGAAGCCAAGCAGATCACGGAGGAGACGGGCGGCGTCGGCCGCGTTCACGACGTTTCCGTGGTCGGCAACCGGGTCGAAGCCAAGCTGCCGGGCCCGACGAACAGCTTCCGGGCCGGGAACCCCGAGACCGAGGTGGATTTCAAGGTCTTCATCGACCCCGTCAACCCGGCGGCCAAGATCGTCGTCCAGGACCAGGAGTTCATCCTCAAAGAGAAGGAGTGGAGCGGCTGGAGAAGGGTCCGGTTCCATTTCCTGCCGACCCAAAGCGTCGGCGGGATCTGCCAATTCTATCTCAAGGAGCTCCGGCCCAAGTTCAAGCTATACGTCAGCCCCGTTCATATCGATCCGGCCGACCCCGCTCTGCCCATTTCTACCCCCGATTCCTACGCCAGGGACCTCGCCCGGCGCTTCGGCCCGTTCTTCACGAAGGGCCTTCCCGCCGACACGGCCGCCCTGGATAACGACGTCCTCGACGAGGCCGAATTCCTGGCTCAGGACGACGTGGTCCTCAAGGAGAGTCTAGAACA
Source organism: Candidatus Aminicenantales bacterium (assembly GCA_050015275.1). Lineage (GTDB taxonomy): Bacteria > Acidobacteriota > Aminicenantia > Aminicenantales > Saccharicenantaceae > DATKJS01. The sequence goes on from JBEKBS010000004.1 coordinate 71,053, forward strand.
GCTCGAGTTCGAGCTCGGCCGGTTCGACGAAGGCCTTTTCTTCTATTACTTCTCGAGCACGGACCAGCGCCAGCACATGTTCTGGCGGCTCATCGACCCGGGGCACCCCAGTTACGACCCGAAACTCGCCCAGAAATACGGCGGGACGATCGAAGACATTTACCGCGAGATGGATAGGACTCTGGACCGGGTCCTCGGGAAGGTCGACAAGGACACGCTCCTCCTCGTCATGTCCGACCACGGCTTCAACCCCTTCCGCCGGGGCTTCAACCTCAACACCTGGCTCTACGAGAACGGCTACCATCGGCTCATCAAGCCCTGGAAACAAGAAGAGACGCTCCTCTTCGACAATACGGACTGGGCCAAGACCACCGCATTCGGGGTGGGCCTCAATGGCCTCTACATCAACCAGAAGGGGCGCGAACGGGAAGGGATCGTCGCGCCTGGACCCGAGAAAGAGAACCTCGTCCGGGAGATCGCCCGGAAGCTCGAGGCGCTGACCGACCCGAAGACGGGGGAACAAGCCATCCTCCATGCCTACGTCGCCACAGATGTTTATCATGGCCCCTACGTGGACAAGGCTCCCGACATCGTGCTCGGCTTCAATCGCAACTACCGTATCTCCTGGCAATCCCCCCTTGGGGGCATGCCCAAGGATGTCTTCGTAGACAACGACAAAAAGTGGAGCGGTGACCACATGACCTCCCCGGACGTCATCCCGGGTATCGTCGTGACCAACCGGGCCATCCGGGCCGGGGAACCGGCGCTCTACGACCTCACAGCGACAGTCCTCGACGTTTTCGGTATCGAGAAACCCAGGGACATGATCGGATCGACCATTTTCCAAAAGGAGTGACGACATGGGAAGCGCGAAGATCAAGATCGATAAGGACCTCCACGCGAAGATCAAGAAATACGCGGAAATCGCGGGCTATTCTTCGCCCGGCGAGTTCATCACTCACTGCCTGGAAAAGGAGATCGCCAAGATCGAAGAGGCCGACTCTGAGGAGGAGATCAAGAAAAAGCTCAAAGGGCTGGGCTATATTTCCTGAGGACCATGGGGATCGTCAATCTCATCAGCGGCGGGATCTTCGACGTCCTGCTCTATCCCTTCCGGGGCCTGTCCCCCTGGTTCGGGATGGTCTTCGTCTCGCTGATCACGGCCTTCCTGATGCTCTGGGTCTTCAAGCTGACCTCGGACCAAGAGGGCATCCGGAAGGCCAAGAACGCGATCAAGGCCCACCTTCTGGAGCTCCGTCTCTTCAAGGACAACATGCGGATCTCGCTCCAGGCCCAGGGCCGGGTCCTGCGGGCGAACCTGCGCTATATCGCCTGCAATTCCAAACCCATGCTGGTCATGGTCGTCCCGCTCTTCCTTATCCTGGCCCAGCTCAACCTCTGGTTCGGCGCCGCGCCGCTCAAACCCGGCGAGGAGACGCTGGTCAAGCTCGGCCTGGCCCGGGGCGCGGACCCGCTGGCTCTGGACGTGGCCCTCGAGCCCTCGCCGGGGCTGTCCGTCGAGTCGCCCGCCGTGCGGATCCCTGACGGACAGGAGATCGCCTGGAGGATCAGGGCGACGGGACAGGGGCCGGCCAGCCTGGTTTTCCGGGTGGCCGGGCGGACCTTGACCAAGCCCTTGGCCGTCGCCGGTCCCCGCCGCCTATCGAAGGTCTCGACCCTGACGGTCGGGCGGTCGCTCCTGAAGCAGCTCCTGTACCCCGGGGAGAGAGCCCTTCCGGGCGACACGCCGGTGACGTCGATCGAAGTCTTGTACCCTGGAAGGAGCCTGCGCTTTTTCGGCCTGTCCGTCCACTGGCTGGTGGCTTATTTCGTCCTTTCCATTGTTTTCGGGTTCGCCTTCAAGGGCGTCTTCAACGTTGAGATTTGAGGGGCGATCCGCCCCGGGATAGGGCCCGAAACTCGGGTCCTTCAGGGTTGCGTTGAAGAAATACTTAAAAAAAACCGCCAATCGTGGTAAAATCAATACCCCGTTCCCTTATGGGAATGAGAGTGATATCCGCAAAACCCATAGGAGGTTGTCATGAGAAAAGGCAGAATCCTCATCCCCCTGATCATCGGACTCGTCCTGGTGCCCGCCGTCGCCGTGTATGCGCAGCAGCCCGTCAAGATCGGGATCGTCAACTCCGCCCGGGCTTTCGAGCAATCCACCGAAGGCAAGAAGGCCGTGGTCCAGTTCCAGGAAAGGGACGCGAAGATCAAGGGCGACATCCAGAAGCTCGATGACTCCATCCGGGCCCTGGAGAACAGGCTGAACACGGGCCGCCTGACCATGACCCAGGAAGCCCTCATCGCGACTCAGGCCGATATCGATAAAAAAACGACCGAGAGGAAGCGCTACGAAGAGGACGCGACCCGCGATTTCCAACAGTTCCAGGCCAACATCGTCCAGCGCATCCGGACCGAGATGGTCACGATCATCCAGCAGCTGCGCAAGGAAAAAGGCTATGAGCTCGTCCTCGACCTGCAGGGCAGCGGCGTCGTCGATTTCGAGCCCGCCATCGACATCACCGACGAGGTCGTCCGCCGCTATGATGCGACCAAGGCCGGCGCTCCCCCCGTCAAGAAATAAAGGAACCTTTGGAAAGCCTCTCCCAAGAGGCGCTCTGGGATAAACCTCGTGGAGAAGGGCGTTACCCGCTCTCCACGGGGTTTTTCATTTCCGATGTCGAGCAGGAGCCTCCAGGGCTGAAGAACACGAAGTCCGGGGCCCGGGGCCTTTAGGGCCTAATATCTGACTTCGGTTTCGACGATGAAGAACCTATAGTCCCTGTAGACGACCGTCGCTTCCGAAACCCGGAAGAGCCCTTTTTTGGAGTCGTAATCCTCACGCGTCGTCAGTCCGCTTGGAAAACGGATGCCATTTTTCTCGATCCCATAGAGGCAGATGATCGAGATCTTGGGCTCGGCCCCGTGACCGATCATCTCGGCCATCTGTTGAACCTTCTCGAAATGGCCCAGGCAAGTCTGGTCCCACTCGATCTTGACGATGGCGAAATCCTTTTTCCTGACCCAGACTTTTCCGTAAAGCAAGTCAGGCTCCGGCGGGCCCGCGGGCCTGGCTTCGATCAGGAAGGCCTTTTCTTTATCGACCACGTCCTCTCCGAGATAGGCATAGAGGTGCCGCGGCTGCCAATATCCCCCGAGGAGCCCGACCGGCCCGAAGACAAGATACTTGTGTTTATACAGCTTTGTTCTCAGGGGGGCATTCGGCTCGTTGCGCGGCTGCCCTCCTTCTCTGAGAAGCGTCCGTTTTTCTCCGATGGTCGCTCCGGTCCGGACGAGCTGGTAGTCGTACTCGAGGGAAACGCCGATCACGTGCCGGGGCCCTCCGGTTGCGCTCGACGCGAACGAGAAGGAGAGCGGCGGGCTGTATTGCCGTTCCTCGATCCTCTCCCGGCAGACAAAATAAAGAGAGGCCGTCTCCAGCCGGTTGCAGTAGTCTCTCGTTTTTTCAAGGATCCGGGGAAGCGGGTCGGCCGCCGGAAGGCTCTTCTGTTCCGCGGCCGGCGTTCGTTCCAAGGCCAATCCGAGGAATGCCAGTCCCGCGAGAAGCGCGAGGGCGCAGAGCGGTCTTCTGCTCACGCGGAATCCCGCGCCGCCGACATCGCCCGTGATGCGATTTCTCACGATTCCCTCGTTGGCCGATCGACATTCAAGGGCAACCCCCTCCCCCTATCAAGCCGGGCGAAGGCGGCGCCGCCTGCGGCGCTCAAGATCATCCCTTCGACCGGATCGTAACATCACGCCTGATGAATTCTCCCGGCTTCCCCGCGGGGATGGCTATCGTGAGGCGGCGGCCGTCGAATCCGGCGCCCGTCACGGAATCGACCCTCGCCCCGTTCACGACCTCAAGGACGTAGCTTTCGCCCGCCAAACCTTCGATCGTGACCTTGAGGTCCCGCCCGGCGAGAGCGGTCCGGATGATTTTCAGCCCCCGGTTGAGGTCGCCGGTCCGGGACACAACGTCGGGAGGGACGATCTCGGGGGCCGGGTCGACGGTTATTTCAACCTTGTCATCCCCGTGCAAGGCGAGTTCCACGCGGGGCCTTATGGCTTGGGCCGAAGCGGACTCATCGAGTTTGAAGGGCAGCGAGACGCCGTTCAAGGTCACGCCCCGGACCCTAGTCCCCAGGCCGAGAGCCGGGGCGAAGAAGAGCTTGAAGCCGCCCCCGCCGGCCGAGCGGACACGAAGAGTGATCCTCGTTTCCTCGCGGGAATAGTCAAGAGAGAACGTCCCGTCGCCGATTTGCCAGTTCGCGATCCCGACGTGAGGCCAGTCCGCCGGAAGCGCCGGCTCGAAAAGAAGCTCCTTCTTTAGGGCGTTCCCGTCGAGCCCGAGAAGCGCGCGCACGAGAGGGAGGACGACCCCTGACGTGGAAAACCCCTGGTGCGGGACCCCTTCCTGCGGCCAGGCGTTCTGAGCGCCAGAGAAGAGCTCTGTAGCGCTCCCGAGGGCATTGTCGAAGGTGTGCCGGACGTTGCTCATCAGGTCCTGATATCCCTGGGGGATGAAGCCATGCCGGAAAAGCGCCGCCGAAACCCATCCGGTCAGGAACGGCCAGGCCGCCCCGTAATTATAGTTCAGGGGCTCGAAAAGAGGGCTCCGGACCGAGAGCATCCGGACCCCCCAGTCCGTGGTCAAGTCGGAGGCGTTCATCTTGGCCAGGGTCTCTATCCCGCGGTCCGGTCTTCCTAGGCCCCAGGCCAGCCCAACCGCGCTCCAGGGAGTCAATTCCTGGACCAGGCGGCCGTCCTTGTTGAAAGCGTAAGAGTACTGCCCTCTCTCCCCGTCCCAGAATTTCTCGTCAAAGGCCCGGACGGCCATGGCTCCGTTCTTTTCAGCGGTCTTCATGACCGCCCGGTCTCCGACGGCCCCGGCCATGTCCCTCATCGCCCGGGTCGCCCGGACCCAGACCGCTGCCAGGTAGATGTCGGTCTGTATCCCGGTCAACTCGCCGAACTCGAGCGCGCCAAGGCCGGCCCGGGCGTTGTCCATCAGCCCGTCGCCGTCCGCGTCCGTCGTCAAGCACCAATCGTAGGCCCGGACGAGCGATGGCCAGCCCGACTTGAGGAACTCGAGGTCGCCGGTATGACGGACATAATCCTCCATGGCGATGATGTAATAAGGCGTGGTATCGCCGTGAATATAGCCGTAAGGATAATCCTCCCACCACCTGAGATAACCGGCCGCCTGGGACAGCTCGTGGGCCATCTTGCCGTCCGCGCGTTGCCATTTTTGTGTGAAAAGGAGCGCCTCCCTAGAACTGGCATGGTCGCTCAGGCTGTTGAGGCTCAGGGAGTTGAGGTAGGCGTCCGTGCCGAAGAACCAGCCGAACCCAGGCCGGCCGCCGGTCCCCGACGGGCCCAGTCCAGCGACGAGACCCTTCCCCAGGTCCGGATTGTCCACGAAGAGATCGTCCAGGGAGATCTTGGCCCACTCAAAGGCCAGGTCGAGCTCTCTCCGGCCCGTGCGGACCTGAAGGGTCGAGTCCCGCAACGCCCGGTAATGGCGGACCGCCTCACGGTAGCATCCCTCTGGGTCCGAAGCGAGCTTCCGATAGATCGCCCGGACATCTTCCCGCTTGCCTTTCCCTCCCGCAAGAATGACCGGGAGGAAAACGCCCGATACCGCCTTGGGGTCCGGGATCTCGATCTTGAATTGGCTGGGAGAATCCGAGAGCATGTGGGCCGGCGCATGGGAGATCCCCCGGCCCGCCGGGGACCCCACGTACCCGTGGTTCTTCCGGGTGGGCTCCGAGATCAGGTAGGCCTTGAGCTCCTCATCCCAGGAGGCGAACTGGCCGCCGATCCCAGCCGGCCACATCGGCTGGAGGACCGGGAGGAAGCTGCAGACGACGGCCAGGGGTTCCGTTGAGTCCACCTCCAAAAGGATGACAGCCCCAGGGTCGTCGACGGCCGTGACATAATGAGCCCGGACCGTGAACGATTGATAAGTAAATGTCAGGGTCGTCACCGCGGGGTCGACCGAAACGAAGCGAACGATGTCCCGGCCCTGGACCGGGACCGTGCTTGAGCCGATGAGGAAGGAGAACTCAAAATTGCGCAGGACCTTGAGCGGGTAGGCCCAGGCCTCGAAGCTCCCGTTTTCGAGGCCGAGAACGCCGAACTTTCGGCCGACCTTGTCAAAATAGGTGAACGGCTGGGCGGGCCGGACGAGATTGATGTCGGTCGGGCCGATCCTGAACCTGGGTATGGCCCCGGCCGGAGCAGAACATTGTTCAGTACTGGCCGAGGTCGAATGTCGTTTGACCTCGGCCGGTGCCGTTGCCTCTCGGCCCGCGACGGCCGTCGCCACCGAAACGCATAACAGCAGGAAGAAGCCTGCGGAGATCCTCGTTTGGTTCATCATCGCCCTTCCCCCTCTCTCCTGGTTCTCTTCATTGATGTTATCAGCTTATCCGGAAGAAGACAAAGCCATCGGAAGGACCGGGCCGTCGCGATCATGGCCTTGAGGTCTTGAAGGTCAGCCGGATGCGGACGATCTCGGGGACGCTCCCAGTCCTCACCGGCGGACCCCATGTCCCAACGCCGCAGGAGACGTAATAATGGGTCTTTCCCTTCACTAGGGATCCCCAATTCTGCTCGTAGATGAGCCGGTTGATGAGATTGAGCGGGAAAAGCTGCCCGGCGTGGGTATGTCCCGAAAGCTGGAGGTCGATCCCCGCCCGCTCGGCCTGCTCGAGGTGGATGGGCTGGTGGTCGAGGAGGATGAGGGGCCGGCTCGGGTCGACGCCGCCGGCCGCCATGATCTCCTCGATCGGCATCCGGGCTGAACCACGGCGCAGGGACGTCGGGTCCTTGCGCCCGATGAGATAAAAAGAGCGGTCCACCATGACCGCCTCATCCTGGAGAACCCTTATCCCCCATTTCCGGAGATAGGCGAGGTTCCGCTCCAGGCCCCCGTAATATTCGTGATTCCCGGGAACGGAAAAAACTCCCAGGGGCGCCCGGATCTTCTGGAAGACCTCCGTCATCTCCTCCTCTTCGCGCTCCGTGACGCTCTCGTCCACGATATCCCCTGGCAGGAGGACGATGTCCGGGGCTAGGGCGTTGATCCGGTCCGCGAGCATCCTCAGCCGCGAGCTGCCCGCAATCGTCCCGAGGTGGACGTCGGAAGCCACGACGATCGAGAGGCCCGTCCTGCCGCCGGCGGACTTGTCGATGGGGATCGCGAGCTCTCTCAGCCGCGGCCGGGCGGCATTGACGGCCCCGCCTGCGATGGTGAGGAGGGACGCCCCTGCGACGAAAAGAAAGGCCACGAGCGCCGTCTGGTGAGGCCGGGCCGAGAAGGATTTCGGGAAGATCGGCAAGACGGAATTGGCCAGCCGGAAAAGATCGATCAGGACGACCCCCAAAAAAAGATAGAGCATCAGGGCCAGATGGAACGACCCGGCCTTGACAAATATCGAGGACAGGGAATTCCGGCCGAAACCCATGGCGATCCTCGCCGCCGGGTAGGCAAGAACTGAGGCCAGGAAAACCGCGAGAAAAACCCATCGGGAACGGGGATATCCGGCCAGGGCCTGGAAGCCGCGCCGGATGATGTAGAAGTTGACCAAGCCATAGATGGACAGAACAACCGCCAGAAAAACAGGCATTCCCGGGCTCCTCACTTCGCCGTCGCCGGCTCGCTCCCGCACTCTTTATCCTCTCCACTCTCCCCGATCCTGTTGAACCAGGCTACCTCGTCGAGGGTCTTCCTCAAGGTCTCCCGGGGCGGCCTCGAAGAGGCGTAGCCCACGGGCAACAGGGCCATGAGCTTATATTTTCGAGGGATCCCGAGCGCCTTCCGAGCCCTCCGGCTGTTGAACCAGCCCATCCAGCATGTCCCCAATCCAAGCTCTTCGGCCTGAAGGATGAAATGCTCGCCGGCGATGCCGATATCGATCAGGTGGAACTTGGTTCTCTGGATACCGCCGCCGAGGTGATGGGTTACAAAGTCCTTTCGAGCCAGGATGGCGATGATGACCGGCGCCTGGGCGGCAAAACGGCTCATGGAATAAATCCCTGAAAAAGCCTCGCGGCAGAGCCTGTCCTTGAGTCCGGGATCATCGATGACGAGAAAACGCCAGGGTTGGGCATTATGGGCCGAAGGCGCCAGACGCGCGGCTTCGAGGCAGCGCAGAATCTTCTCCCGTTCGACAGGCCGGGGAAGGAAACGACGGATGCTTCTCCTGCTCCGGACGAGATCGATGAAAGTCGCCATGGGCTCCTCCGCTGGAAGTCATTATTTTTATACCAAAAAAAGGCCGGGCGCAATAATTTTCGGCCGGATCAACGCTTCTCTGACCAGGTTCCATCGTTGGCGATTGCGCTGAGAGGCTTTTTTTTGTATAGTCCATCTCAGGAACTTTCAACAGGAGATTCCGTATATCCTTTTAGCAAGGAGGTTCGCGCTATGAAAAATCACCTCAGGATCGGATTGGTCATCCTCATCGCCACAGGCCTTGTCTCCTGCGTCGAGCAGGGCGGGCTCAAGGCCGGCACCGCTACGGGCAAGTCCATGCTCAAGCTCATCCCCGCGAGCGCCCGCATGGTCTTTATGGTCGACATCCACAGGTCCCTGACGGCGGACGCCGTGACGAAGGCCCTCAAGGACGAGAAGATGAAGCAGAAATACGACGGCTTCGTCAAGATGGCCGGGCTTGACCCGATGAAAGACATCTATTTTCTGGCCGTAGGCCTGTCCGGGACGCCGGCTGGGAATGAGCGGGAAGGGGCCATCATCGTCAACCTAAGGTACGACAAGGGGCAGCTCCTCGCCAAGCTGAAGTTAGTCGCCAAGAACCTCCAGGAGGAGACCTACAACGGCCTCACCGTCTATAAGAACGTCGACGCCGCCAAGCCCGGGAAAATGGCTCCGGCGGGCGCTTTCCTGGACGATTCGAACATCGTCCTCGGCACCGACAAAACCGTGCGGGCCGTCATCGACGTCTATCAGAAAAAGGCCGACTCGGTGGACAAGAGCCCCGAGATGAAGAAGCTCTTCAAGTTGGTCAACATGTCCGCGAACGTCTGGGCCGCCGTGGCCATCCCGCCGGGCATGCTGAAGCAGGCGGCCGACAAGAACCCGATGCTCAAGGACCTCGTGGGAGTGACGGGCCTGACCCTGTCCTTCGACTATGCCAACAAGACCCTCACCACCGAGGTCCAAAGCCTGGGCGGGACCAAGGAGCAAAACAAAACGCTGGCGGAAAGGCTGATCGCCCTCAAGAGCATGGGCGCCTTGGTGACCGCCAAGCTTCCGCTCCAGGGCGAGCTCCTGAACACCATCGAGATCTCTTCCGGGGACGACCACGTGAAGATCTATTCCAGCATTCCGGCCGAGCTCATGGAGAAGCTCCAGGCCATGGCCCAGGAGAAGCTCGGCAGCCTGATGCAGGCGAGCCCGCAGGCGCCGAAGGAAGAAAAGAAGGAAGGGAAGAAAGAAGGGGCCGAGGTCAAGAAATAAGCCGACAGCCTGTCCGGGGACCGGGCCATCGGCCTATTCCTCGTAAAGATATTCTTTCGTCCGGAAGAGCCAGCAGGCCAGGGCCAGGAAGGCCGCGGCGATCACGATCAGCATGAGCACCGCGACGGCGGGCCTGGTCGGCTCGAGCCGGAAAAGCAGGATCGACAAGGGCCCCCCCGCGGCCCGCCGGGGCATGAGCGACTTCATGTAGTGGACGAGGGACAGCCTCTGCGTCGACCCCGGGAAATATTGGACAACGTTTTCCCACCCGAACCCGAAGAGGAGCCCGACCAGGATGGCCCTTTTGAGGAACGTGCCCAGGAACGCGAAGAGCGCCGTATAGGCGAGGATCCCGAGCCCTAGCGCCCCTGCATACCTCAAGAAGGTCAGGTAGAGGACGGGATCCAGGAAACGGTGGCCGTTCATGATGAAGAAGGAAAAGAATAGGCTCGACGTCACCATCAGGAACATCAGGGTGACATAGGCGGCGTATTTTCCGAGGAATATCCCGGACTTGGCGAGCGGCCGCGTCGTGAGGTAGGACAGCGTCCGGTCCTCGATCTCGTCCGCCACGATGGACGTCCCGTAGAAAAGCGACAGGATGACGATGTAGAGGGTGACGTAAATAACCAGCAGGATTTCGTTGAAGACCGCCACGACGTCTTCGGCCCGCCCGGGCGTAAAGACCCGGACAATGACGGCGATGGCGACCGGGATGAGCCCGGCGAGAATAAAGACGCGACTTTTGCCGGTCTTCCTCCCCAGGAAGAAGAACAGGGTGAAGACCCGCCGGAACGACAGCCAGAAGGAAGCGCCCCCGGGGTTTGTGTTCGGCTTCATGCTATTTCACCACCAGATAATCGAAGACGGCCTGGAGGTTGTCGTCGGGAGACGTGAGTTCCTCGACTTCGATGCCGTCCTCGAGCACGACCGACTGCAGGCGGCTGAAGAACGCGTCACGCTTGTGGGTCTCAACGACGAGCGACCGGCCGTCCGGCCCGAAGGATATCTTGAGGATCGACGCGTCGCTGACGAACCGGGCCGCCACGGCCCTGGGATTGCCGCACCTGAGCGAAATCATGTGCGGATAGGACTCGATCAGGTCCCGGATGCTGTGGATGTCGCCCTGGGCCAGGATCTTGCCCTGGTGGATCATGACGATCCGCGAGGTCATGGCCTCGATCTCCGGCAAGACGTGGCTCGAGACGATGATGGTCTTGCCCTCGTTCTGAAAGTCCTTGATCAGCCGGATCAGCCGTCTCTTCCCCAGCGGGTCCAGGCCGCTGAGGGGTTCGTCGAGGATGATGATGTCCGGGTCGTGGGCCACGGCCTGGGCGAATTTGACCCGCTGGCGCATGCCGCGGCTATAGCTCCGGATCTTGCGGTCCTTGTCCTTGGAGAGCTCCACGATTTCCAAGGCCCGCGCGGCCATTTCCGCGGCCTCGGCTCGGGAATATCCGGATAACCGGAGAAGGCCGGTCAGGAACTCCCAGCCCGTGACATCCCCATAGAAGGCGTCCTGTTCCGGGCAGAAGCCGATCCTCGCGAAAACGCGGTAATTGTTCCAGACGTCCTGGCCGGCGACCGTCACCCGCCCGATGTTCGGCTTCATCTGGCCGGTGACGAGCTTCATGAAAGTGGATTTGCCGGCCCCGTTCGGCCCGAGGAGACCGGTAATGCCGCTTTCGATCTCGAGCGAGACGTCGCTCAGCCCGAGGACGTTTCCGTACCATTTCGAAAGCTTCTTCGTTTCGATGACGGCGCTCACCGGATCACCTCGACGCCGCGGATCTTCCTGTTCAGGACGAGCGCAGACAGCCCGCATATGCCCCCCAGGACCAGGAAGGACAAGACGACCGGGACCGCTTGTGACGGCTTCTGGGCGAAGACGAAAGCACCGACCTGCACGATGTTGGCCCGGATCGAGAAGAGGGACATGTAAGGGGTCCTGAAAATACTCTGAAGGATGCCGTAAAGGATATCTGAAAAGATATAGATCATGAAAACGAGGATCATCACGTATCGGCTGTTCTTGCTCAGGGCCGAGAGAAGGAGGGTGTAGAAGGCGAAAAATACGGCGAGCATCGCCGTATAACCGATGATCGACAGGACGAGCCAGGGATAGTCGAGAAAGAACTTGAAACTCCCGTCGAAGATGAGTTTGAAGATGTAAACCAGCAGGCCGGGTACAAGGGTCACGATGAGGATGAAGAAAAAGACAACGGCCATCTTGCCCAGAAGGTAATCTTTCTTGCGCAGAGGGCGGGAGAAGTAGATCTGGAGCGAGTTGTGCTTGAGGTCATCGGCGATGAGGCCGGCCCCCGCGAAGACGAGCATCGCGATCATGAGGAACAGGAATCCCTGGTTTGTGAGGAAGACCTTGAAAGAGCCCGGGGTGATGGTGATGAACTGCTCCGACCCGCGGGCCCAGAACTTGAAATCCGCGAGGTGCTCGGAAATATAGATGATCGCCAGGAAAACGACGGAGGGAAGGAAGGCTCCGGCGAAGAGGAACCGGAAGCCTCTTTTCTTGAACGCTAGCAGGATGCCGGTCCGGGTGATCGGCAGCCAGGGGAACCGGCGCTCGGCCAGTTGGCCGTCCCAGTGGTAGTAGCCTTTCTCCCGGACCGTGGCCATCAATCCACCCCCACGACCTGGGCGAAGAGGTCTTCGAGCGAAGTCCGGCTTATGACGAAATAGCGGATCTGGACGCCGGTCCTGGCCGCCGCCCGGAAGATCTCCATCCGGTTCCGGCCGGCCGGCATATAGACCTTGATCAACTTGTCCTCCGTCTCCTCCACGCGGCATTTCAGGGATTCCAGGTCCTTACGGAAGACTTCTCCATCACCCTTGATCTTGAGCTCGTAGAGGCTGACATCGGTCGCCCTCAGGTCTTCGATCCGCCCCTCGGCGGCGAGCTTGCCTTTATTCAGGATGACGACTGAGGAGCAGAGCGTCTCGATGTCGGCCAGGATATGGGAGCAGAGCAGGACCCGGATGTCCTTGTGAGAAGCGACGTCCGCAATGAGCTCGAGGACCTCGGTCCGGCCCTGGGGGTCGAGATTGGAGGTCGGCTCATCGAGAAAGAGGAGCTTGGGGTCATGGACGAGGGCCTGGGCCATCTTGAGCCGCTGCTTCATCCCTGCCGAATAGGTATCGAGGAGCCGGTAGCGGGCCTCCTCCAGGCCGACATAAAAGAGGACCTCGTGGGCCCTTTTCATGGCCTCTTCGCGAGGCATACCGGACAGCTCGCCGAAATAGGCGGTGAAGGTCACGGCGTCCATGCCGGCGATGAAGCAGTCGTCTTCAGGCATGTAGCCGACGGAGCGGCGGATCTTGTCCTGCTCGCGGCGGATGTCGTAGCCCAGGACCGTCCCCTCACCGCTCGCGGGAGCAAGGAACCCGAGCAGGATCCTGATCAGGGTGCTTTTGCCCGCCCCGTTCGGCCCCAGCAGGCCGACGGCGCCGTCGCCGAGGCTGAGGCTCACGTCGTCCAGCGCTTGGACTTTCCCGTAGCTGAAACTCAGGTTCTTGACTTCAATGCTCATCGCAGGCGCCTAGTTTATTCTCTTCTTGATACGGCTTTCAAGAAGAAAAGTTCCCCGGAACCCTGATGCCAATCGCCATGGACGATGGCCCGACAAGCTTTCTCGACGCTGTCCGGGAAACCCGCAAGCTCCCCCCCCCCCCTATTTTTACTCTCCGGAAGCGCGATCGCGGCCGAGGGGAAAAGCCAGCATGGCAAAGGGATCGACCCGGCTGTCGCCGACCCTCATCGACCAATGGAGATGGGGCCCCGTCGAGCGGCCCGTGCTGCCGCATTTTCCGATGACCGCCCCTTTATCGACCATGTCGCCCCGGTGAACGAGGAGCGTCGAAAGGTGCCCGTAGAAGCTGAATGTCCCGAGGCCGTGGTCGATGATGACCGAGTTGCCCGAAAGATAGAGAGGGCTGGCCAGGACCACCCGGCCCCGGTTGGCCGCCCGGATGGGCTCGCCCCAGGGCACCTGAAGGTCCACTCCGCCGTGGACGGAGCTGAGGACGTTGTTGGTCAGCCGTCTCTGCCCGAAGTTCGGCCAGGGCTTGGCGGGGTGCGGGGCCATGAAGCCGCCGTCGCCCAGCCACTCCGGGTCGCTCGAGGCATAAACCAGGCCGACGATCTCGGCCTCCCTTCCGATCCTCTCGACCGCCGGCCTCGTCGGGGTCACGAATTCCTGGGCGACCCAGATCTTTTGCGACGGGAACGTCTTCCCGGATACGATGACGTCCCTGTGCAGGTTCTCGAGCGTCCCGTCTCTCTTCTCGGCCAGGATGTCCAGCGGGTAGGGGCCCGGTTTGACGTCGAGGTCGATGCCGAAGAAGGCCAGCGGCTCCCCCCCCGAAGCGTCAGGCTTCAAAACGACGGTTTTCCCCATGAAGCACAGCCTGGCCGCAAGGACGTCACGGCTTTTCAGGATGAAGAGAACAGGCTCGCCAGGTTGGAACGACCTGCAGGCCATCTCGACCAGGACCCCAGAGGGGGTCCGCAGGGACTCCCGCGTCACGGCCGACAACCCCACGGGAACGGCCAGGAGGAGAAGGGCCGCGATAATTCGCGTGTTCATGGGGTTCCTCGTTTCTCCCTAATACGACGGACCGGAACATCCAATATAGGAAAAAACCGGCTTGATGTAAACCGGAATTGATTTCCGGGGCGGTTTCTGGTAAATTAGGGCCTTCTTCCCCGCCAAAACCCGGGGAGGGATCGAAAGGAACGGAACATGGCTGAGAAAAAACCGGACCCGAAGCCCGAACCCCAGGCGGCAGCAGCTCCCGAATCGGGCCCGAAGAGAAAGAAGGTCAACCGGCTCAGCCTGGCGGAGATCGAAGCCCGCCTGGCGGAGTGCCAAGAAAAGCAGGGCGGCCTGGTGTCCAAGTACGCCCGGCAGCTCCAAGACCGGAAAAAAGCCCTGGCCTCCTAAGCGCAGGGGGCATTCTCCCCTTTCCCACCCTGTCAGGCGGCCGTTTGGCGCCGCCTCGGGGTTAGCATTCCATGACCTAAAGGAAAAGTTTACTTTTCCATCCGTATTTGATAAAATGACTCAGAAAAAAAATAAAAAGAGAAAAGCAAGATAGGAGTAACAGAAGACGTGTTAAGCAAGGACGACAAAACGCGAATTATCAAGGACAACCAGAGCCACCCCACAGATTCGGGTTCGCCGGAGATCCAGGTCGCGATCCTGACGGAGAGGATCAACCTGCTGGTCAAGCATTTCTCCGGCCACAAGAAGGATTTCGGCTCCCGGTCGGGGCTCATGAAAATGGTCGGCCAGAGGAAAAGGCTCCTCGAGTACATCAAGAAGAACGACGTCGGCCGCTACGAGAAGCTCATCCAGAAGCTGGGCCTCCGGAAATAGCCCCGGGTCCTCCAAGGGAAAAACCATGTTCGACACCATCAGTCTGGAGATCAACAAGAGGACCCTGTCCATAGAGATCAACAAGGTCGCCAAGCAGGCCGACGGCTCAGCCCTGGTGCGCTACGGCGACACCATCATGCTCGCGACGGCCACCTCCCGGAGGGAGATGAAGACCGAGAAGGATTTCCTCCCTCTCATCGTGGACTACCGGGAAAACACCTACGCCGCGGGCAAGATCCCGGGCGGCTTTTTCAAGCGCGAGGGGCGCCCGTCGGAGCGCGAGATCCTGGTGGCCCGGCTGATCGACCGGCCCATCCGGCCGCTGTTCCCCGAAGGCTATCATTATGACACCCAGGTTGTGGGCCTTCTCCTCTCGGCCGACCTCGAGAACGAGCCCGACACCCTGGGGGTGATCGGCGCGTCGGCGGCCCTCTACTTTTCCGACATCCCCTTCACGACCCCCTTGGGCGCGGTGAAGGTCGGGATCATCGACGGCAGATACGTCGTCAACCCCTCGGCCACCGAGTTCGATTCCAGCCCCCTCAACATGACGGTCGTCAGCAACGAGGGGGGGATCATCATGATCGAGTGCGGCTCGAAGGAGATCGCCGAAGAGAAGATCCTCGAAGGTCTGACCGTGGCCCACGAGGCCAACTTGCTGATCATCCAGGCCCAGAAGGACCTTTACGCCCGACGGAGCGTCAAGAAGCGCGAATTCACGCCCAAGGCCGTCGACCGTGAAAAAATAGAGAGGATCGAGCGGGAGATCGGGCCGGCCTTGCTCGAGGCCCTGCAGGTCAGGGGCAAGCTCCTGAGCGAGGCGGCCGTCACGGCCGTCCGCGATAAGTACATGGCCGCGATCCCCGAGGAGAACGAGGACGAGCGGGCCGAAGCCAAGGGGCTGATCTACAAGATCGAGGAAAAGCTCTTCCGGGAATTGATCCTCCAGAAGCGTCTGCGGACCGACGGCCGGCAGTTCGACGACATCCGGCCGATCACGATCGACGTGGGCTTTCTGCCGAGGACTCACGGCTCGGCCCTGTTCACCCGCGGGGAGACCCAGGCCCTGGCGACCGTGACCCTGGGAACCGTCGAGGACGCCCAGCGGCTCGACAGCCTGGGCGAGGAATCGAGGAAGAAGTTCATGCTCCACTACAACTTCCCCCCCTTCTCGGTGGCGGAAGTCGGGTTCCTCAGGGCCCCCGGGCGGCGGGAAATCGGGCACGGCGCCCTAGCCGAAAAATCCATCCTGCCCGCCATGCCGGACGACGAGAAGTTCCCCTACACGATCCGGATCGTCTCCGACATCCTGGAATCGAACGGCTCCTCCTCGATGGCCACGGTCTGCGGCGGCGTCCTGGCCCTCATGGACGCGGGCGTGCCGCTGAAGATGGTCGTTGCCGGGATCGCCATGGGCCTGGTCAAAGAAGGAGACGCCTACGCGATCCTGACCGACATCGCCGGCCTCGAAGACCATCACGGCGACATGGACTTCAAGATGGCCGGCACGGAGAAGGGCGTCACGGCCATCCAGCTCGACCTCAAGATCTCATCCGTCAGCCTTCCGATGCTCCGCGAGATCGTCGCCAAGTCCCGGGCGGCCCGGCTCAAGGTCCTGGCCCGGATGAAGGAAGCCATGGCCGCTCCCCGGCCCGAGATCTCCGTCTACGCGCCGCGGATCCTGATCCTTTTCATCAACCCGGAGAAGATCAGCGAGGTCATCGGGCCCGCCGGAAAGATCGTCAAGAAGATCATCAGCCAGACGGGCGCCAAGATCGATATCGAGGACGACGGGAAGATCGTCATCGCTTCGACGGATATGAGCGCCGCCGAGCGGGCCAAGCAGATGATCCTGGACCTCACGGCCGAGGCCGAGCTCGGGCAGATCTATACCGGCAAGGTCGTCCGCCTCGAGGAGTATGGGGCTTTCGTCGAGATCATGCCGAACCTCGTCGGGCTCCTCCATATCTCGGAGGTCGCGCCCTACCGGATCAACAGCATTCGGGACGTCCTCAAGCTCGGCGACACGATCACGGTCAAGGTCGTCAGCATCGACCCCGTCGACAACAAGATCCGTCTCAGCAAGAAGGCCTTGGAGCCGGATGCCGCGTCCGGCTCGACGGAGTCTTCCCCGCCGCCTCAACATAGGCCGCACCGGGAGCATTCAACCAGTCACCCCAAGGACCGACGAAACAGGTATTGATCGTCTTACGGATGAGGCCGCCGCGATGATGGCTTCGAGATCTCTCTGCCGGGGATTCACGCTCGTCGAGATGATCGTGGCCCTGACGATCCTCTCTATCCTCGCCTGGTCCGCCCTGCCTTTGGGGAAGATTGCCATCCAGCGGGAAAGGGAGGTCGAGCTTCGCCAGGACCTCCGCCTCATCCGTGATGCCATCGACGCTTACAAGAAGCTCTCCGACGAGAAGAAGATCGAGGTCAAGGAGGACACGGAAGGCTATCCCCCGACCCTGGACGTCCTGGTCAAGGGCGTCGAAGTCCAGGGCCAGGAGCAGACGGAGGGAAAATCGAAGGGCAAACGGACGGTCAAGTTCCTCCGGCGGATCCCCCGGGACCCCATGACCGACTCCCCCGACTGGGGCCTCCTCTCCTACCAGGACTCTCCTGACGCCGACAAATGGGGCGGGGAGAACGTCTACGACGTTTACACGAAAAGCCAGGCCAAAGCCCTGGATGGAACGCGTTACAGGGATTGGTGAGCCATGAAGACACGGATCGGCCGCCGGACCGGCGGATTCACTCTGATCGAGATGGTCATCGTCTTCGCCCTGATCGGCATCCTGGTCGGGCTGGGGCTCCCGCAGTACAAGTATTCGCTCGTCAAGGCCCGGGAGTCCGTCCTCCGGGAGAACCTCTTCGTCCTCCGCAAGTTGATCGACCAGTACTATCAGGACAAGGGCAAGTATCCCGTGGCCCTGCAGGCCCTGGTCCAGGACGGCTACGTCCGTTCGATCCCCGTGGACCCCATCACGAAGTCCTCGACGACCTGGGAGGAAGTCCGGGAGACCTTGCCGCCCGACGAATACGTCATGCCCGAGACCCTTGGGGTCATCGACGTCAAGTCCGGGTCCGAACAGAAATCCCCCATCGACGGGACCGTCTACAACACCTGGTGAGGCCCGGCGGAGGCCGATAGAGCGTGGGCGCGAAAAAGGGCTATCTCGTCATCATGTTGATGCTGGCCGTTTTCACTATTTCCATCGGCCTCCTTGTCGTCGTCCCCGTCTGGCAGACCGAAGTCCAGCGGGAAAAGGAGGAGGAGCTCATCTTCCGGGGGAAACAATATGTCGAGGCCGTGCGCCTGTACGGCCTCAAGAACCCGGGCCAGTTTCCCTCCAGCCTGAAGGAGCTCTTGGACAAGAGATGCCTCCGCAAGCCTTACAAAGACCCTATGACCGAAAGCGGGGAATGGAACGTCATCGTCAATCCCGGGACCGCGGGGTCGCAGGCCGGGGCCACCGGCGGGGCCGAGCAGCAGGTCCTCCTCGTCCCCGAAAAGGTCCTGCCATCGATCCGGTCCGCCCTCGTCCTGGGCGTCGCGAGCCCATCGACGAAGAAATCCATCAGGATCTACAACGACCAGGAAACATACGACAAGTGGCTTTTTTACTACGGGCAGGACCCCAAGAAGCTCCCGAAGATCACCCATTACGGGGAAAAAGAGAAGGCCCCATGAGACCGGAACCCCTCCTCAGCGGAGGACTTTCCGGGCCCACCCCGGCAGGACGAACTGGAGCCGGTCTCCGACCTTGATCCCGTCCGCCGCGGCCTCCCCCCCCTTGAGCTCAAGCACATAGCGGGCCGGCAAGCCCGGGCCGTATGAAGGGCAGGGATCCTCCTTGCAGGGAGGAACATCGGCCGCGATGTGGATGACCCTTTTTTCGCTGTCGAGCCAGAGCATGTCGAGCGCGACGAGCGTATTCTTCATCCAGAACGAATGGATGTCCTCGGTTTCGAAAACAAAGAGCATGCCCTGGTCGGGCAGGATTTTCTCCCGGAACATGAGGCCCCGGGCCCTTTCTTCGTCGGAGACCGCCAGCTCGGCCGTGACGGGTTTCCCGCCAGGCAGGAAGACCTTGATGAACCGGTCCCGTCCCCGGTCCTGGCATTCGGCCTGGAGGCCGAAAGAAAGGAGCAGAAGAAAGGGAAGCCCGGCTTTCAACAGGGATCGAAGGGGTGAATTGATCATCACGCTCATCCTTTCAGATAACTCTCAATGCGGGCCCACCAGGGGCACGAAGCGGACGGCCAGCAGCCGGTCGCGCGTCAGGCCTTTTTTCTCTCTCCGGATGCGGACGAGCTCCTGGAGATCGGTCCCGACGGGCACGATCATCGTCCCGGAAAGCCCGAGCTGGCCCTCCAGGTCCTCAGGCACCCTGGCCGCCGCCGCGGTCACCATGATCGCGTCGAAGGGCGCTGCCTCTGGCCATCCTTTCGACCCGTCGCCGACCCGGAAGCTGATGTTCCCATAGCGGAGCGACCGGAGGACGCCCTGGGCCCGGAACGAGAGGGATTCGATGATCTCGACGGAATAGACCTCTCCGGCGAGCTCCGCCAGGACCGCCGTCTGATAGCCTGAGCCCGTCCCGATCTCGAGGACCCTCTCCCCTCCCCGGAGCCCCAGGGCCTCGGTCATGTAGGCCACGATGTAGGGCTGGGAGATCGTCTGACCGTCGCCGATCGGCAGCGGCTCATCGGCATAGGCCCCGCCGCGCATTCCCTCCGGGACGAAGAGATGGCGGGGCACTTTCGCCATCGCCCCGAGGACGGCGGGGTCGCTGACCCCCCGGGCGCGGATCTGGGTATCCACCATCCTCAAGCGTTCACGCCCATACTCAACTTCTTTGCTCATGATTCGCAGAAGGACCCCCGCTCAGCCCGACCCGGCCATGTCCGGCCCGCGGGCAAGCGCTTTGCCCGGCCGTGGCCCCGGCAGAGCTTGGCCCGGTCCCTCAATAAGCCCGGGCGAAATATGCGACGGCTTTTCCCGGCCGGCCGCAGCAGGCGCAGGCGCCTTCCGTCCTTCCTTCGGCCTCGTCGAGCGGGATGACCCGGATCGTGGCCATGGTTTCGGTCTTGATCCTGTCTTCGCAGTCCTCGCCTCCGCACCAAGGCGCCCGGATGAAGCCGCGCTGGTTTTCCAGGATGTCCTTGAAGCGCCCATAGTCGGCCGCGTCACGGATATTGGCCTCCAGGAAAGCCCGGGCCTCCGCGAGGAGCCCGGCCTGGATCTCGCCGAGCAGCTCCGGGACACGGGACGGGAGCGAGGCGAGCGGCACTGTTACCTTGGCTTTGGTGTCGCGGCGGACGAGGACGGCCTGGCCGGACTTGACATCGCGGGGGCCGATCTCGACGCGGAGAGGCACACCGCGCATCTCGTATTCGGCGAACTTCCAGCCGGGCGTCATTTCCTCGCGGGCGTCGACTTCGACCCGGACGCCGGCCGCCCGCAGTCCGTCGGCCGCAACCTGGACAACGGGAAGAACGCTCTCCTTCCAGTTGCCGACGGAAATCGGGACGAGGACGGCCTGGACCGGGGCGATCCGGGGAGGGAACCGCAGGCCGGAATCGTCACCATGGACCATGATCAGGGCCCCGATCGTCCGGGTCGTCATCCCCCAGGATGTCTGCCAGACATATTGCAGGGTCTGGCTCCGGTCCTCGAACTTGATGTCGAAAGCCTTTGAGAAGTGCTGGCCAAGGTTGTGGGATGTCCCCATTTGCAGGGCCTTGCCGTCCGACATCAGCGCTTCGATGGCGTAGGTCATCTGGGCCCCGGCGAACTTCTCCCGCACGGACTTGCGGCCGGAGAGCACGGGGATGGCCAGCTCGGTTTCGCAGAATTCTTTGTACATGGCCAGGACCTTCAGGGTCTCGGCTTCCGCTTCCTCGGCGGTCTCGTGGCAGGTGTGACCTTCCTGCCACAGGAATTCCGTCGTCCGCAGGAACGGCCGGGTCACTTTCTCCCAGCGGACGATGTTGGCCCACTGGTTGACCAGGACGGGGAGGTCACGCCAGGACTTGATCCACCGGGCGTACATGTGGCCGATGATGGCCTCGGAGGTCGGCCGGACGGCCAGCTTCTCCTCGAGCTCCTCTTTCCCGCCAATCGTTACCCAGGCCACCTCCGGCGAGAAGCCCGCGACGTGCTCGGCCTCCTTCTTGAGGAACCCCTCGGGGATGAACAGGGGGAAATAGGCGTTGACGTGCCCCGTGGCCTTGATCCGGAGGTCGAGCGACCGCTGGATGTTTTCCCAGACCGCGTAGCCGTGGGGCCGGATGACCATCATCCCTTTCATGGGCGTGTAGTCGGCGAGCTCGGCCTTCTGGACGAGCTCGAGGTACCACTTGGAGAAATCCTCGCTTTTCGGAGTGAGCTGCTTGACCTGCCGTTCGTTCTCGTTCACGTCTTCTCCTCGCCTTTCGGCTTTTGGGATTCTAGCCGCCGGCCGGTTTTTTGTCAAGGAACCGGGGCCCGCGGGCGGAGGCGGGGGCGGGGAGAAAACCGGGGGAGATTCCCTGATGGACCGGGTGACGGGAATATCCCCCAGCATTTCATCGTGAGGGGTGATTGACCGGGTTTTGAGGGAATGTCATTTTAGGGTCGCGTTTCGCTAAGGAAAAGGATAAGGAAGCCAGACATGCTCAGGAGGATTCCCACCGACACACTCCCTGTCAGGCGCCACGCCGAACAGCGGGGGTTCAAGCTCTCCCTGCCTCTGACCGTCGAGGGACCCGATGCAGATGGCGCTCTGTTCAGGGAGGAGACCACCCTCTCCTACATGAGCCACGTGGGCGCCCTCTTTCCGCTCAGGACTCCCGTCGCCCCCGGCTCGCGGCTTAAACTGGCCGTCTCCCTTCCTCCCAAGCTGGGGGAGGGCAAGAGCCTGAAGCTCATCATCAAGGGGACGATCGTCTTCACGGAGCCCGGGAACGAGGACGGGGCCCCCGCCCAGGTCTCCCTCCGCCTCGAGAGCCGGTACATCGTCGAGTCCGCAGCCGCCGAGGCGGACGCGAACCAACCCGCTTGAGGAAGCCCGGGATGGCGCCTCCCGGTCCGAAAAACCCGGTCCGCATGTTTAGCCGCCGACGGTGAGAACAAAGGCGATAATTTAACCCCGCGATTCCTCATGAGGAGGGATTGAAGGCGGCCCGCCCCTGAGCCAAAATGCGATTGAAATGAATACGGTCAAGGCTTTTCATAACCCCTCCACTCAAGGCGCGGCCAGGGCCGGAAAGCGAGAGCGCACCTTCGAGCTCTCTCTTCCGGCCCTGGTCAAGGGACTCGACGCGAGGGGAAAGCGGTTCGAAGAGCAGACCCAGATCGCCGCCATCAGCGCCCAGGAGGTATCGGTCAGGCTCAATACCCGCCTCCTAATCGGCTCCAAGACGACGGTCTCCCTGGAGATCCCCAGGACCCTGATCCTGGAAAGCCCCCTCCGCCTCATGGTGACGGGGGTCGTCATTTACGTCCGGTCGGAGGCCGGGAACGGGAAAAGCCAGTACGTGTCCATGCACCTCGACCGGAGCTTCCGCCTCCAGCCCAATCCGGCTTTTCCCACCTGAGCCCGGGCCCCCTTCTTCCCGGTGCACTCCCCTGCCCAGCCCGCTCTTGACAAGTCCCCCGCCGATAGAATATGATTCAATAAAATTCTGACCATGTGACTTGAAACCGGATGACCAAATTGCCAAAAGGGGCCGAAATGAGCATGGAGAAAAAGAAAACTCAGCCGTCCTCGGACACAAAGATCACCCTCCTCATTTTCTGCCCGTCAGACATCATTCTCGCCGGGATCCTGCGGGCCCTCGAGGCGGACCCGGAGCTCGAGATCCTGAACATCGAGAAGAACACGATCGAGTCGTTCATTGACTCCATCAAGAAGCTCAAGCCGCAGGTCATCCTTTTCGCCCACATGGAGCCCCTGCCGAACCTCCGCGAGATCTGCAAGGCCATCCGCGAGATCTCGAAAACCCAGGGTCGGTCCCAGCTCCTGCTCCTGGGGAGCATCCCGGCCCACGAGGAGATCGTCAACCTCATCAACGCCGGGGCCCGGGGTTACTTCGACCTCAACGATTCGTCCAGCCAGCTCCCGGAAGCCGTCCATGGCATCCATAAGGGCGAGATCTGGCTCCCCCGGGACAAGATGTCCAGCATCATGGACCGGATCATCTCGGTCGTCGGCCGGGATCTCAAGGAAAAGACCCTCGACCAGCTGACGCCGACCGAGTTCCAGGTCCTCCGCCTCATCGGCCAGGGGAAAAGCAACGACGAGATCGCCGAGCTGATGTTCATCAGCAAGAACACCGTGCGGTCCCATATCAAGAGCATCTACGCGAAGCTCGACACCCACAGCCGCCTGCAGCTGGCGCTCTACGCCATCAATTCGGCCCTGTTTTAGTCTTAGGAATCGAGGACGCCATGACCAAGAGAGCCGCCCCCAAAAAGAAAGCGAAAAAACTGCCCAAGGACCTGGAGGTCAATCGCCGGAGAGAATGGCGGTTTGACCTGCCCCTGAGGACCGTCATTGAGGGCAAGCTGCCCCAGGGCGACAAGTTCCATGAGGAGACCGAACTCCGGAACATCTCCTCGGGCGGCGCCTACTTCGCCCTGGACTCGGGCGTCGTCGTCGGCTCGAAGCTCAACCTCATGATCGAGCTCCCGGACAAGCTGACCGACGGAAAGAAGATGAAACTCTGGATCGGCGGCATCACCGTCCGCCTCGAAAAGCCGGACCCTAAAGCGAAGCGGCAGGGCGTGGCGATCCGTTTCAGCGACGACTTCAAGGTCATCCCCGCCGCAAAGAAAAAATAGCGTGCTCCGCGCCGCCCTGACGGGGGGGATCGCCTGCGGCAAGTCCGTCGTCGCCTGCGTTCTCCGGGACAAAGGCTGTTTCATCCATTCCGCCGATGAGGCGGCCCATGACCTCATGTCCCCCGGCCGTCCCGCCTGGAAAGAAATCGTCGCCCGGTTCGGCCAGGAGATCCTTCAGCCGGACGGGGCCATCGACCGCATCCGCCTCGGCCGGACCGTTTTTTCCGACCTCGGGGCCCGCCTCTTCCTGAACAAGCTCCTCCACCCCCTGGTCCTGGCCGAAGAAAAGCGCCTCATCGCGGGCCTCGAGCGGGATGGTCGCACGGCGATCTTCATTTCCGAAGCCGCCCTGACGATCGAGGCCGGCTATTCCCGCTTTTACGACAAGATCATCGTCGTCCACTGTCCGGAGGACGTCCAGGTCCGAAGGCTCATGGAGCGCGAGGGGATCACCGAAGAGGAGGCCCGGAGAAGGATCAGGGTCCAGATGCCCGGGGAGGAAAAGCGCCGCCATGCCGATTACGTGATCGACGCCTCGGGCTCCGTCCTGGAGACGATCGAGCAGGCGGAGAGAGTATACGCCGCCCTCCTCCAGGACGCCGAGCTCAAGGCCCTGTCTGCGAAGAAATTGACCACCCGCGTCCGCCGGCCCCACAAATAGTGTCGGAGCCCGGTATCCTCAAGGAGGCAAACCTCAGAATCCGCTTCCTGCCGGAGGCCATCCCCGAGGCCCTAGGGGAATCAGACGGGGGGAGCGGCGGAAAATCAGCCGAGCTTGGCCTTGGATAAGAGGGTCTTCAATTCCTGACCGGGCCGGAACTTGATCCTCCGGCCCTTTTCGATCCGGATCTGTTTCTGGCGGCGGATGTCCCTTCCGAAACCGGTCTTCTTGGCCACGACCTTGAAGCTGCCGAAGCCGCGGATCTCCACCTTTTCATTTCCCGCCAGGGCGGACTTGAGCGAGCCCAGGACTCCCTCGACGATGGATAATGATTTGGCCCTATTGAATTCGGATTTCTTCTCGATCGCAAGGGCGATACCATTCTTGATCATCGAAAGAGCTCCTTCCTCCAAAAACAATAGATATTAATTAATTTATTGATAATAAAAAGTCAAGCACAATTATGCCCGGTTGACTTGACCCCCGCGAGTTCCTATAATGAAGACACGGTGCGCGCCAGAATCCTTCTTTTCCTCCTGCTCTTTTGTCCTGCCCTTTCGTCCGCCGCGATCCTGAAGATCGCCGTCGACGCCCCGATCCATCCCATCACCGCTGAGTACATCGTCCGGACGATCGAGAGGGCCGACCGCGAGGGCGCCTCGCTCGTTATCATGAGCCTTAACACGCCCGGCGGCCTGGACAGTTCCATGCGTCAGATCATCGAAAAGATCGTCAACGCGCGGACTCCCATCGCGGCCTACGTGGCGCCGAGCGGGGCGCGGGCCGCGTCGGCCGGGTTCTTCATCGGCATCGCCTGCGACATCTTCGCCATGGCGCCCGGGACCAACACCGGGGCCGCCCATCCCGTGGGCTTGTCGATCACCGGACAGGCCATGGACAAGACAATGGAGGACAAGGTCACCCACGATGCGGCCTCCTATATCAAAACCCTGGCCGAGAAGCGCGGCCGGAACATGGGGATGGCCGAGGACGCCGTCCGGAAGAGCCTGTCCTACACCGAGCAGGAGGCCCTCAAGGGCGGCCTGATCGACATCGTGGCCAGGTCGGACCGGGATATCATCGAAGCCTTCGACGGCAAGCGGCTCAAGCGGTTCAACGGAGAAGAGACGACACTCTCCCTGAAGAAGGAGCCCGTCATTCCCATCCCGATGTCGTTCCGCCAGCAGTTCCTGCTGACGATCTCCAACCCGAACCTGGCCTACATCCTGCTCATGATCGGCCTCCTGGGCCTGTATTTCGAGTTCGCCCACCCCGGGGCCATCCTGCCCGGCGTCCTGGGCGGCATCTGCCTCCTGCTCGCGGTGTTCTCCTTTCAGATCCTGCCGATCAATTACGTCGGGCTGATGCTGATCCTCCTGGCGATCGTTCTTTTCGTCCTCGAGGTCAAGGTCCATAGCTACGGCATGCTTTCCCTGGGAGGGATCACCGCCATGGTCATCGGCTCCGTCATGCTCATCAACTCCCCCATCCCCGAGCTTCGGCCGAGCTTGCGGGTCATCATCCCGATGGCCCTCGGCATTTCCATGATCCTCATCTTCCTCGTCTATCTCGTTGTCCGGGCCCACGCCCGGCGGGCCTTCACCGGGAAAGAGGGAATGGTCGGCGAGCTCGGCATCGCCCAGACGGACCTCAACCCATCGGGCAAGGTCTTCGTCCATGGCGAGATCTGGGAGGCGGAGGCGGCGGAGCCCGTGGCCAGGGGTGAAAAAGTCAGGGTCGTCGCAGTCTTGGACACGCTGAAGGTCCGGGTCAGGAAAGCCTGATCCGAGAAATATCGGGAGGCTACGGGCCTCCGCAAGGAGAAAGATCATGATCACGTATCCCGTCATCGTCATCGGACTCATCGTGCTTTACATTTTGAACTCGATCAAGATCCTCAGGGAATATGAGCGGGGGGTCATTTTCCGGCTGGGCCGCGTTCTCGCCAAGCCCAAGGGGCCCGGCATCATCCTGGTCTTCGCTCCTATCGACAGGATCGTGAGGATCAGCCTGCGGATCATCACGATGGATATCCCGCCCCAGGATGTCATCACCAAGGACAACGTCACGGTCAAGGTCAACGCCGTCCTCTACTTCAGGGTCATCGACCCGCTCAAGTGCGTGATCGAGGTCCAGGATTATATCTACGCCACCTCCCAACTGGCCCAGACGACCCTGCGCAGCCTCCTCGGCCAAGTGCCGCTCGACGACCTTCTCTCGGAGCGGGAAAAGCTCAACGCCCGCCTCCAGGAGATCATTGAGCAGCATACCGACCCATGGGGGATCAAGGTCCAGCTCGTGGAGATGAAACAAGTGGACCTTCCGGAGAACATGCAGCGGGCCATCGCCAAGCAGGCCGAGGCCGAGCGCGAACGGCGGGCCAAGGTCATCCACGCGGACGGCGAATTCCAGGCCGCCGACAAGCTCACCCAGGCCGCCGACATCATTTCCCGAAACCCCCAGGCCCTCCAGCTCCGCTTCCTCAGCACCCTGACCGAGATCGCCACCGAGAAAAATTCTACGATCGTCTTCCCGCTGCCCCTCGAGCTCCTCAGGGCCTTCACTTATGAAAAGCCCCAGGAGAAAAAATAAGAGAGATGAAAACAAAAGACTTCCGGGAAATCCAGGTCTCAAGCACCCTCCTTGTGATCATCTTCCTGTGCGTGCTCGTCCTCGGCGTCTTCATTTTCCTGTTGGGTGTTTCGGTCGGGAAGAAGCAGGTCCAGATCGTCGCCGCGACGCAGGTCGTGGCCCAGCAGATCCAGGAGCCCGTCAAGGACCAGGCCGCCGGGAAACCGGCCGAGCCGGCCCAGGGTCAGGTCAAGAGCGGACCGGAATCGGGGCTGACGACGAGCGCTCCCCTGTCCGGAAGCCAGGGAAAGCCGGCGCCCAAGGCCTTGCCCTTGCCGGCCACGAAGAATCCCCCCAAGACGGCCGCGGCGGCGGCCGGGGCTGGGCTTTTTTATATCCAAGTCGCCGCCTTTACGGACAGGGCTCAGGCCACAGCGGAAGCCGAAAAGTTCCGCAAACGGGGGTTTCCGGTGATCGTCGCCGACCCCCGTCCGACCGATACCAAGTCCTGGTATCGGGTCAGGGTGGGCGGCTTTTCCACCCGGGAGAAAGCGGCCGCGAACCTGACCAAGCTGAACGAGAGCGCTAAGAAGAAAACCGACTACAGGATCGTCAGGGACTGAGACCTTCCGGCCCGGAGCCCGGAACGAGCTTCCCAAGGAAACTATCGCCATGTGGCTGGCTGTCCTGAGCGGGGTCTTGACGGGCCTGGCGTTTCCCAAGCTTCACTTCGCTTTTCTGGCCTGGGTGTCCTTGATCCCGCTTTTCGTCGCGCTCTCCGGCAAGCGCGTTCTGTCCGGGTTCAGGCTCGGGGCGGTCGCCGGCCTTTTTTTCTACGGCGTCCTTCTCTATTGGATCCCGGCCGTCCCCCGGCATTACGCCGGCATGCCGCTCTGGCTCTGCCTCGTCATCTACCTGGCCCTCATCGCATTCCTGGCCCTTTATTGGGGACTCTTCGGCGCCCTCTTCGTCAGGGCCCGCAGGGCGTTCCCGACCGGGGCGTTCATCCTGGCCCCATTCTTCTGGGTCGCTTGCGAATATCTCACGACCCATCTCCTGACGGGATTTCCCTGGGGGCTCCTGGGCACGAGCCAGTTCGAAAACCTGCCCTTCCTCCAGACCGCTTCCCTGACCGGGGTGAGCGGGATCTCTTTTATCCTCGTCCTTCTCCAGAGCTCTTTCGTCCTGGCCATGACGCGGAAAAAGCGGGGACCTTTCTTTGCGGCCATCGGGCTTCTCGTCCTCGCCCACTCCTGGGGCTGGTACGAGCTCAAGAAGGCCAGCTTCGACGGGCCGGCGAAAGTCCAGGCGTCGGTCATCCAGGGGAATGTTTCCTCGGATATCTATTGGGATTTCGCCCAGGCGGGACAGGTCCGGCAGATCTTCGACCAGCACATGGCCCTGACCCGTCAGGCCGCTTCGGGCGGCTCGGGCCTGGTCATCTGGCCGGAATTCACGGTCCCGCTCTGTTTCAGCTGCAGTGAGGAGATCTACCGTGAGCTTGGCGCCGGGCTCGAAGACTACGTCCGGTCGAGCGGGGTCACGCTCCTCATCGGGACCAACGAAACGACGGGTCCGCCCGGAAACCGGCTCTACCACAATACGGCCATGGCCCTTCACCCGGACCTCTCCCGGAGCCTCTACTTCAAGATGCATCTGGTCCCCTTTGGGGAGTACACGCCCTACAAAAAGGTCTTTTTCTTCATCGAAAAGCTGACCCACGCCATCGGCGAGATCACGCCCGGGACCGAGCCCGTCCTGCATGCGTACGCGGGGCACAAGTTCGCTTCGCCCATCTGCTACGAGGTCATCTTTCCCGGGCTCGTCCGGGGCTTCGTCCGCCGGGGCGCCACCTTTCTTGTGACGATCACCAACGATGGCTGGTACGGCACCTCCGCGGCTCCTTATCAGCATTGGGCCCAGGCGGTCCTCCGGGCCGTCGAAAACCGCCGATATCTCCTCCGGGCCGCCACGACCGGCATCAGCGGGATCGTCGACCCCTTCGGCCGCGTGCTCGGCCGCTCCCGCCTGATGACGACGGCCGTCCTCACCGGAACGATCTCTCCGTCCAGCCGCCTGTCGCTTTACACG
Organism: Candidatus Aminicenantales bacterium; assembly: GCA_050015275.1. GTDB lineage: Bacteria > Acidobacteriota > Aminicenantia > Aminicenantales > Saccharicenantaceae > DATKJS01. The sequence goes on from JBEKBS010000004.1 coordinate 100,098, forward strand.
AGGACCGGAGACGTCCTTCCCCTGGCCGGCTTGACATTGGCCTTCCTGTCCTCTATTCTGGCTCTGATCCGTCAACGGAAGGACAGGCACCGCCATGGCTATGACAGAAATCTCGTCTGAACTCAGGACGCGCCTCGACGGCTTCTTCGGCAAGTACGAAGAGCTGCGGGGCTTCCTTTGACCTCGATCATAAAAAAGCCGAATGCGACTCGATCAACCAGCGGCTCGCCTCGCCTGAGGTCTGGCAGGACCAGAAGACCTCCCAGTCCCTCCAGCAGAAAAAAAAGCGGCTCGAGCGGGACCTCCAGTTCTTCGGAAAGATCCAGGACCAGAAGGACGAGATCGACGTCCTGACGGAACTCCTGTCGGAGGGCGAAAACGTCGGGCCCGAGATCGAGGCCGCCCTCGTCCGCTTCGAGAAGGACCTCTCGGACGGAGAGCTCCGGGCCCTCTTTTTCGAGGAGAATGACCCCCGGAACGCCATCCTGACCATCCACCCCGGCGCCGGCGGCACGGAATCCCAGGACTGGGCCCAGATGCTCTTACGGATGTATCTCCGCTACGCGGAGCGCAAGGGGTTCAAGACCGAGGTCCTCGACCTCCAACCCGGTGAAGAGGCGGGCCTCAAGAGCGCGACCCTCCGGGTCGAGGGGGATTACGCTTTCGGCAACCTGAGCCAGGAATCCGGGGTCCACCGGCTTGTCCGGATCTCGCCCTTCGACGCGGCCAAACGCCGCCACACCTCGTTCGCCGCGGTCTTCGCCTGCCCGGAGATCGACGAGGACATCGAGGTCGCCATCAACCCGGACGACTTGAAGATCGACACCTACCGGTCCGGGGGGAAGGGCGGCCAGCACGTCAACACCACGGACTCGGCCGTCCGCATCACGCACCTCCCGACCGGCATCGTCGTCCAGTGCCAGAACGAGCGCTCCCAGCACAAGAACAAGGCCTCGGCCATGAAGGTCCTCAAGGCCCGCCTCTATGACCTCGAGCAGCGGAAGAAGCGCGAAAAGATCGAGAAGCTCGAGGACGCCAAGACCGACATCGCCTGGGGCAATCAGATCCGCTCCTATGTCCTCCATCCGTACCGAATGATCAAGGACCTCAGGACGCGGGTGGAAACGGGCGATACCGAGCGGGTCCTGGACGGCGACCTCGACGAGTTCGTCAGGGCCGCGCTCGTCCTGAGGAAAAAATCAGCGTCCGCTGTCGTCACCTGATCCCCGGAACTCGTTCGGCCTCCCTGGCCCCTGTCCCCGAGAGGTTTCGCGGCGGACCGACCTTGATGTTTGGCCGATAAAACTGTAAGATGGGGATCCTTGACAGTCTCGGCCCATCCGGAGAGCAGGGTCCGGAGCGGCGAGAGCATCCCAGAACGAAGGATCCTTCCATGGCCTCAGACGACCGCTCGGACGATCAGGGCGAACGCGCCCCCTCTTCAGAAGGCAAAAGGTTCCTCCCCCCGCTCGAATTCGGCTCCATTGTCGTCCTCCTCTACTTCCCCGCCCTCATCCACCTCGGTCTCATGGACGACCCGGCGGCCGGCGACCGGCACGAGGACCTGACCCTGGCGAAGCGGAACATCGATCTCCTCGACCTCCTCAAGGACAGGACCAAGGGGAACCTCGACGGGGAAGAGGAAAAATTCCTGGAGGGCGTGCTGGACCAGCTCAAGATGGCCTACCTCAAGAAGGCGGATATCCTCAAGATGTGACCCATGATGGTCTTCCACGGGTTTGAAGAGTTCCGGGCCCTTCCCCGGCCCGCGGCCGTGGCCATCGGCAATTTCGACGGCGTCCATCTCGGGCACCGAAGGATCCTGGCCCGCCTCTGCGCCCTGGCCGACGCGCGCGACTTTTCTTCGCTCGTCCTGACGTTCGACCCCCACCCGGAGCGAGTTCTCGGGAAAAAGGCCGTCCGGATGATCGACTCGCCGGAGCAGAGACTGGAGCGCCTCCGGAAGTCGTGCGTCGAGGCCGTTCTCGTGACCAGGTTCGACCGGGCCTTCTCGGAGCTCTCAGGGCCGCATTTCGTCGAACGGATCCTCCTCGAGCGGCTGGGGGCCCGGGAAGTCGTCGTCGGCCGGGATTTCCACTTTGGCCGGGGCCGCCGCGGAGATGTCGGGCGACTCCGTGAGCTCGGCCGCCAGCACGGCCTGCGTGTCCATGTCGTGCCCCCCGCCGTCATCGACGGTGTCGCCGTCAGCTCGAGCGCCATCCGCCGGCTCCTCATCCAGGGACGCGTCAACGAGGCGGCCCGCCTGCTCGGCCGGCCTTACGAGATATCGGGCGAGGTGGTGAGGGGCCTCTCCCGCGGGCGTCGCCTCGGCGCGCCAACCGCCAACCTCCGGACCGCGAACGAGATCCTGCCCGACGGCATCTTCATCACGGAGGCGATCTGGAGAGGGCGGACGTTGCCCTCGGTCACGAGCATCGGGACCAACCCGACCTTCGGGCTCCACCCGACGAGCGTCGAGACACACATCCTGGACCGCCGTGTCCGGCTCTACGGAGCCCGGCTCACGGTCCGCTTCCTCCAGAGAATTCGGGAGACAAGGAAGTTCCCCGATGCGCAGACCCTCGCGGCCAGGATCGGGAGGGACCTGGACGTCGCCCGGGCCTTTTTCGCCGGCCCGGGTTGACTTTTTTCCCGGGATATAGCATTTTCCTTGCGAGGAGTTGACGAATGGACAAGAAGATCAAGGCCCGGATCATGGACTCGAGCAAGATCCGGCGCGTCCTCAACCGGATCTCGACCGAGATCATCGAGCGGAACCGCAACCTCAAGAGCCTGGTCATCATCGGCATCAAGACCCGGGGCATCTTCATCGGCAAAAGGATCGCCCGCCTGATCAAGGAGCTCGAGGGCGTGGACATTCCGGTCGGCGTCCTGGATATCACCCGGTACCGGGACGACCTCCCGGCCGGGGAAATCCGGACGGCAGGCAAAACCCCGAAAATCGATTTCGCCATCGACAAGAAGGACGTCCTCCTCATCGACGACGTCCTGATGACCGGACGGACGATCCGAGCCGCCATGGATGGCCTGATGGACGCCGGGCGGCCGAAGACGGTCCAGCTCATCGTCCTCATCGACCGTGGCCACCGGGAGCTCCCCATCCGGCCGGACTACGTGGGGAAGATCCTGCCGACCTCCCGCCGCGAGGTCATCCAGGTCCGGCTCAAGGAGCTCGACTCGATCGACGAGGTCCTGATCGCGGAGCCGACCAAGATCTGAAGGGGTGGCGCGGGGGGGACCATGGAGCTTCTGATCAAGAACGGCCGGGTGGTCGACCCGGAGACGAAAACCGACGGGACCCTCGACCTCCTCATCGTCGACGGCAGGATCGCCGAAATCAAGCCCAGGATCGAGGCCCGGTTGTGTCCGACCATCGACGCCACGAGGCTGGCCGTCGTGCCCGGGCTCATCGACATGCACACTCACCTCCGGGAGCCGGGGTTCGAGCCCAAGGAAACCATCGCCACGGGGTCTCGCGCTGCTGCCAAGGGCGGGTTCACGACAGTCTGCGCGATGCCCAACACAAACCCCGTCAACGACGACCCCCGCGTCACCCAAGACATCCTCGCCGTGGCCGGGCGCTGCGCCGTCGTCAACGTCCTCCCGATCGCGGCCATCAGCAAGGGATCCCGGGGCGAGGAGCTCGTGGACATGGCCGGCCTGCTGTCAGCCGGGGCCATCGCTTTTTCCGACGACGGCCAGCCGGTCCTCGACAGCCGCTTCATGAAACGGGCCCTCGAGTCCGCCAAGGCCCTCGGCGCGCTCGTCATCGACCATTGCGAGGACAAGGCCTTGAGCCGCGACGGCGTCATGCATGAGGGAGCGCGCTCCCGCCGCTTCGGCCTCAAGGGGATCCCGGCGGAGGCCGAGGAGGTCATGGTCACCCGCGACCTCGCCCTCGCCCGGGAGACCGGGGGCCGGGTCCACATCGCCCATATCAGCACGAAGGGCGGAGTCGCGGCCCTCCGTGCGGCCAGGGAACAGGGGGTCGCCGCCTCGGCCGAGGTGACGCCCCACCATCTCATCCTGACCGACGCGGCCCTCGAAGATCATGACCCGAACTTCAAAATGAACCCCCCCCTGCGAAGCCAGGCGGACGTGGACGCGCTCGTCGAAGCCATGAAATCCGGCGTCATCGACGCCATTGCCACGGACCATGCCCCTCACACCATCAAGGAAAAAGGCCAGGGCCTCGAAAAAGCGCCCTTCGGGATCGTTGGCCTGGAGACGGCGGTCCCTCTCATTCTCGACCGTTTCGTCCATAAAAAAATCATTTCCCTTGAGCGTTTCGTGGCTCTCCTGTCCGCCAACCCCGCCCGCCTGCTCGGCCTGCGGAGAAAAGGCCGGATCTCCGTCGGGGCGGACGCCGATATCACGGTCCTGGATCTTTCCCAAGAGGTGACGGTTGACCGGGAAACCTTCGAATCCAAAGGGCGGAACACGCCGTTCGACGGCTGGAAACTGAACGGGCGGGCCGTGATGACGATTGTCGCCGGCCGGGTGGTCTATCCCTTCGATTTCACCTTCCCGGAGGCGCCCGCAAGGTCCGCCTGAAGCCGGAGGACGCTGGCTATGAAGACCGACCGCATCGAGAAGGCCGCCGGATACGCGTTCAAGGACGCCAAACTCTTGCGGAAGGCCCTGACCCACAGCTCCCACGCCTACGAGAACCAGCCGGACGGACCCCAGGACAACGAGCTCCTGGAGTTCCTCGGGGATTCGGTCATCGGCCTGGCCACGGCCGAGTTCTACTTCAGGGCCTTCCCCGACCGGACCGAAGGCGAGCTGTCCAAGCTCAAGGCTTCGGCGACCAGCACGCTGGCCCTGGCCGGACAGGCCCGGAGGATCAAACTTGACAAAGCCATCCTCCTCGGCCGGGGGGAAGAGAAGAGCGGCGGCCGGACGAAGGGCTCCATCCTGGCCGGGGCGTTCGAGGCCCTGGCCGGGGCCATCTTCCTGGACGGGGGTTTCGAGGCCGCCCGCGCTTTCATCCACCGTCTCCTCGCCCCGACCCTGAAACCCATCCGGACCGAGACCTTCCAGATCAATAATTACAAGTCGGCCCTTCAGGAACTGTTCCAGAAGGCCAACTTCCCCGCGCCCGCTTACACCACCGTCACGGCCAAGGGGCCCGAGCACAAAAAGACCTTCACCGTAGAAGTCTCTCTGGGGGGCAAACCCCTAGCCAAGGCGAAGGGCCCGTCCAAGAAGGCCGCCGAGCAGAAGGCCGCCCAGAAGGCCCTCAAGAACTATCTCGGCCGGAGGATGAAGGAGATCTCTCCCGAGGCTTTTATCGTCGAGGGCGACGAATGAGCGGTCCGGCCTCCGGACTCCTGCCCGGAGCCGCTTAAGAGCCGATCAGGACGGCGACCGGCCGGAGCGAAGGGACGTTCTGGCAGACGATCTTGATGACCGCGACCAGGGGGACCGCCATGACCATCCCGGGGATCCCCCAGAGCCACCCCCAGAAGACCAAAGAAAAAATAAGGACGAGAGGGCTCAAACCGAGTCCCTTGCCCATCATCCGGGGCTCGATCATGTTCCCCAGGAGATTGTCCGCCCCGACGGTGATGACGAGGATCCAGAGCGGGGTCCAAATCGTCCCGAACTGGAACAGGGCAAAGCCCACCCTGAGCACGGCGGCGACCACGGAGCCGACATTCGGGATGTAATTCAGAAGGAAAGCCAGGAAGCCCAAGAGGAGCGCGAAATGCACGCCGAAGAGCGAGAGGACGGCCCAGACCATGAGCCCGTTGATGAGGCTCAAGACGGTCTTGATCACCAGGTACTTCCGGACCTGGGAGTTGATCTTCTCGAGCGCCTCCATGACCTGGGCCACCCTCTCCGGACTCAGGGATTTCCGGACCTTGACCGTGATTCTGCCCCTCCCGAAAACGATGACGGCCAGGAACAGGAAAAGCAGAAAGAGCTTGCCCAAGAGCCCGAGGACGGGGCCCAGGGCACCTATCACAAAGGAGGCCGCGCTCTGGAGGTTGACCTTTTCGAAATAAGAAGCGACCTGCTGTTTGAGAGGGATCCCGCCGACGGCTTTTTCTAGCCACCCTGTGAGGCCGGTCAGCCTTTGCTCAAACCGGGGAAGTTCCGCGGCCAGGGTTTTTCCGCTCGTATACACGACGATGCCGATGACGGAAAGGATGACGAACGCCCCGAGGAGGATGAGGACGACGGCCGCCGCTTTGGGGACCTTGAGCCTCAGGAGAAAAGCGATGATCGGGTCGACGACATAAGAAATGAAAATGGCGAGAATAAATGGATAGATGACCTCCCGGGCCGCCTTCAGGACAATCCCCAGGACGAAGATGACGATCAGGCCGACCGAGAGGCGGAAAAACTTATGATCGTCCACTGGATGTACCTCTTATCATATTTCCCGCCGTGAACGTGAGGTCCTCAAGTCCTCAGCCTTTGGCGGCCAGCATCTTGGCCAGCGAATCGGTCAACTCCCCGAGCAATTTTTCTCCGGCCGGCCCCAGGCCGTCAGGAACCCGCATGACGCCGCAGAGGATGTTCCGGACATGGCCGATGTACGTGAGCTGGGAATAACGGTTCTTGACCCGATACCCCCCCGCGATCTTTTCCGGAACCTGCTTGTCCTTGGCGAAAAAGTCCAAGAGCCGGCCGAGTGCGGCCTCGGCCGCCTTTTCCGAGTCCGATGCAGCCACGAAGCAATCGACCTCCTGACCCTCGATCTTGTAGGTGGCCAGGAAGCCGTCGTGCAGGAACTCGTAGCCCAGGAAATTCTTCTTGACCGATTTTTCGCTCCGGGCGACGAGGCCTTCGGTCGGGAACACCCGAAGAAGGGGCGGGAGGGCGCCTTTTTCCGGGATGGCCGCGGCGATCCTCTGGCCGTAATCCGCCAGGGCCGAGGCCGTCCCCTCTCCCAGGCCGAAACTGAGCAGTTTCACGTAGTAGCGGCCGGCCAGGAAATTCAGGGCCTCGCCTTCGAGGTACCCGAGCTCCCCGACCGGAACGGGCTTGTTCTCAGGGTACCGCTCGGCGCTGAAAATGCCGAAGGCGTTGTCCGGCCCCGACATGTCGTAGATCTCGACGGTCAGGGTGGCCTCGGTCCCCTCCTTCTTGAGCTGGACGACGAGAAGCTCCCTGAAGTCGTAGCTCAGGTAGCTCTCGGCCGCCCCGTCGATATACTCATAGAGGGTCTCGGGAAAAAAGCTCTTCGGCGCTTCCGCATTTATCCAGGCCTCGGCTCGCGGGACCAGCGCCGCCAGCGCCGGATCGGCCTTCCTCTCCTGGGCCCGTGCCGGCGCCAGGGATAAAGCCATCGTTACCAAAAGGACAGTCCGTGTTGCAGTGCATCTGTCCCAACGGGTCGCTTTCATGCTGAACCTCCGCGCGTCTTCACGAAACTAATATAGACGACCGGAGTTGTCTTGGCAAGCACAAACACCCAAGCCATGAGATGGGTGGTTCGATGCATGACAGGGGCTGAGCGGAATGGCCGGAACTTGATCAAACGGTTTAGCCTGTCCGGCTTGGGACGAGAAGACCCAAGGCTCGCTCCGGATAATTACCAGAAGCGCAGCTCCGAGTTGCTCCGCAGCACTTCTGCTGGTCGCTCCGTGGAAATCACTCCTTGCCGGGGGGACTCCCCGAGTCCGCAACCTCAAGGTGGCTTTGTTGACAACCCTGAAAAAAGCGGTCATCATGGAAACGCTATGCCCAAGTCGAGAGTCGTCATCGTCAGATCGGGCGGCCTCACGGATCCGGGCAGCCCGGCGGACCAGGCCAGGATCCTCAAGATGTTTTCCAGGGGATTCGGGCTCCTGACGGGTGAACGGGAAGAGAAAAGCGCCGTCCTCTCGGTCTTCCGGCCGGAGGACCGCGTCGGGATCAAGATCAACACCATAGGCGGCCGGGCGATCAGCACCCGTCCTGAGATCTCCCTCGCTCTGGCCGGCTGGATCTCGCGGAACGGCCTGCAAGAAAAGAATATCATCGTCTGGGACCGGACGAACCGCGAGCTCCGTGACGCGGGCTACAGGCTCGCTGCGGGCGCGGACAGGTTCCAGGTGTTCGGGACGGACGCGGACGGGGCCGGCTATGGGAGCGAACTCGTCTCCCACCTCAACATCGGCAGCCTCTTTTCCAAGATCCAAACGGACCTCGTGACGGCCTCCGTCAGCCTGGCCATCCTCAAGGACCACGGCCTGGCGGGGATCACGGCCGGGATGAAGAACTACTTCGGCGCCATCCACAATCCCAACAAGTACCATGATTTTCACTGCAACCCGTTCGTCCCCGAGGTCTTCGATTCGCCCCCGGTCAAAGGCAAACATAGGATCTCCGTCCTGGATTGCCTCGTCGTCCAGTATCACCGGGGACCGTCGTTCCATCCCCAGTGGACGGAACGGTACGGCGGCTTCATTTTCAGCCTTGACCCGGTGGCGGCCGACCGCATCGGCTGGGCCCTTATCGAAAGGTTCCGGGCCGCCAAAGGCCTCCCGTCGCTGGCCGAGGAAGGACGCGAGCCCGCGTATCTGGCCACCGCGGAAAAAATGGGCTTGGGCCGGGCCGACCTCGGCGGGATTGAAACGATCGAGGAGACGGTCCCATGAAGCGCCGAGATTTTTTCAAGAGCGCGGCCGGGGCCGGACTCGTCATCGGGGCGGGCCTGCCGTCCCTCTGCTCCCGGCTTTCTGCCTACGGGGAAAAGGGCGTCCTCTCCCATGTCGAGGCCCGCTACTACAAAAAGCTCCCGGACCGCGAGATCGAATGCGAGCTCTGTCCCCGGGCTTGCCGTCTCGGCGACAAGGAGCGCGGCTACTGCGGCGTCCGGGAAAACCAGGGCGGGACCTACTACACGTTGGTCTATGGGAAGGCCTGCAGCCTCAATGCCGACCCGATCGAGAAGAAGCCCTTCTTCCACTTCCTTCCCGGAACCAAGGCCCTCTCCCTGGCCACGGCGGGCTGTAACTTGAACTGCAAGTTCTGCCAGAACTGGGAGATTTCCCAGGTCCGGCCCGAGCAGGTCGAAAACGTCGACCTCCCGCCGAGGGTCATCCCCGCTCAAGCCGAAAGATACGATTGCCCCTCCATCGCTTACACCTATACGGAGCCCACCGTCTTCTATGAATACATGTATGACACGGCCGTCGAGGCCCGGAGGCAGGGCCTGCGGAGCGTCGTCGTGACCGCAGGACACATCAAACCGGAGCCGCTCAAAGACCTCATCGGAGTCGTCGACGCCATCAAGGTCGACCTGAAGGGGTATACGCAGGATTTTTACGCGAACTACGTCCGGGGGGAACTTAAGACGGTACTCGAGACCATCCGGACCGTGGCCAAGAGCAAGGTCTGGCTCGAGATCGTCTACCTTGTGATCCCGACGCTCAACGATTCGGCTGAGGACATCCGGAAGATGGCCCAGTGGGTCAAGAACGAGGCCGGGGACCGGGTCCCCCTCCATTTTTCCAGGTTCCAGCCCCTCTATCTCATCAAGAACCTCCCCCCGACGCCAGTTTCGACCCTGGAAATGGCCCGGGACACGGCCCTTGCAGAAGGGCTGGGGTTCGTCTACATCGGGAACATACCAGGTCATCCTGGCGAAAACACGTATTGCACGAACTGCAAAAAGACGGTCATCCAAAGGACGGGCTTTATGGTCGATGAGATCCGGCTCAAGGGGGGAAAGTGCCAGTTTTGCGGGACGCCCGTGCCGGGGATCTGGGCCTGAGGGCCCGGCTGCCCGCCTTTCTTCTCGGCTTTCTGGCCACCTCCTTCCAGATCTTCCTGTTGCGGGAGTTCGCCGTCCATTTCTACGGCAACGAGATGACCTTCGGTTTTGTCCTCGGGGCCTGGCTGCTCTGGGGCGGGATCGGCAGCCTGGTGGGGCCGAGACTCCGCCTCCGGCCGGACCATCTTCCCGGCTTCTACACGGCGACGATCGGCCTATATTTTTCGTGCCTCGTCCTCCTGCGTTTCTCCCATCGTCTGCTGGGCACCCTGCCCGGCGAGCTCACCGGCCTCGTCCCCGCCCTCCTCTTTTCCTTGGGACTGTCCATGTTTGTCAGCTTTCCCCTCGGGGTCGCCTTCGTCCTCAACGCGGCCCTTCTTCACGGCGATGCACCGCGGGTCTATCTCCTCGAGTCCCTGGGGGCGGCGGCCGCCGGCCTGTCCGTCTATCTTCTCCTCATCCCCCATTTCTCGAATTGGCAGGGGGCCGCGCTCGTATCGGCCGCGGTGGGATTCGCGATCTTTCTCGTGCTTCGGCCGGCCAAGGCCTGGCTGCTCTTCCTCGCCACCGCGGCCGCCGCCGCGTTGTTCGCCGCGGCCGACTTTCCCGCGCTCCGCTCCGCCTGGAAGCCGTTCAACCTCGTGCACGCGGAGGACACGCCCTACGGGAAGCTCCAGGTCCTGAAGACGGGGGAACAATACTCTTTTTACAGCAACGGGCTGCCGGTCTTTTCTTACCCGAACACGGAGGCCGCCGAAGAGTCGGTCCATTTCGCCCTCCTCCAGAGAGAAGGCCCGAAGGACATCCTTCTCATCGGAGGCGGCGTCAGCGGGGGCTGCGCCGAGTGTCTCAAGTATCCAGGAACGACGCTGGAATACGTCGAGATCGACCCGGCCATCATCCGGCTGGCCGAACGATACCTGCCCCTTCCAGGGCTAGCGGCCCTGAGGGACTCCCGGGTCAGGGTGTTCTTCGAGGACGGGCGGGCCTTCCTGGGGCGGACGTCAAAGACGTACGATGCCGTCATCCTCAGCCTGCCGGAGCCGGCCACGGCCCAGATCAACCGCTTTTATACCCGGGAGTTCTTCGCCGAGGTCAGGAGAAAGCTCAGCCCGGACGGCGTTCTGAGCTTCGTCGTCCCCTCTTCCGAGAACTATATCAGCGGGGACCTCGAACGGTTCCTGCAGACCCTCGAGACCACCCTGAGCGCCGTCTTTCCCGAAGTCCTGGCCGTGCCCGGGGAGAATAATGTTTTCCTGGCCTCCGCCTCCCCCCTCTCGATCGACCCGGGAAGGCTCGTCGCGGCTCTGAAACGCCTCGGCATCCGCAACCGCTTCGTCAGCCCGGAGATGCTTCCGGCCAGGCTGGCGCCGCTCCGGGTCGACTATCTCAGCCAGAAGATCCGGGCCCGGCCCGGGCTCGTCAACCGGGACCTCATTCCGGTGAGCTACTACTTCCATTCCGTCCTCTGGGCCGCCCAGTTCAAAGGCGTCGAGTCTGCCGCGCTCAGGATCTTCGCCAGGGTCCCCGCGTTCTGGCTCCTGGACTTTCCTCTTGTCCTCGCGGGGCTGGCCCTGGCCCTGATGGCCTGGAAGAGGAGGCGCTCGCCGGTCCGTTTCCTCGTTCCCGTGGCCCTCGCGGGGTTTTCGTCGATCCTCGTCGAAATGGCCGTTCTCATCGTTTTCCAGGCCTTTTACGGGTACGTCTACGGAAAGATCTCCCTGCTCCTTTCGGCCTTCATGGCCGGGCTCTTCGCCGGCTCCCTCGCGGGACGGCAGAGGGAACGACCCTCCGCGATGGACTTGGCCGCTGTCCAGGCGGGATCCGCCGGGCTCCTCATCCTGGGCCTGAAAATGATCGAACGACGGGGGCCCGAGATCCTTCCCTTTTTATTCCTGTTCGCCTTCGGCGTCCTGGCCGGTTACCTGTTCGTCGCGGCCAACCGGCTCTACCTCAGGGAGAGCCCCCACCCGGGAACCGGCTACGGCGTGGACCTCCTCGGGTCTTTTCTCAGCGTCGTCCTGGCGTCTTCGTTCGTAATCCCCCTCCTGGGCATCCCCCGGCTCCTCGGCCGTCTGGCCGTTCTGAATCTGCTGGGCTTCCTGTTCGTCGTGGCCATCGCCATCCACCGCGAAACTATCCCCCGCCGGACGGGATTATAATATAATAGTTCGTTAGGAAGTTTTGCTGTGTTTGAGGACTGCGTTCAGATCCGGAAAGGGAACGGGAGTAACCGTTCCAAAAAGATTCTCCCGCTCGCCCTCTCCCTCATCTTTCATATTTTTCTCATCTACGGGCTCTATCATGCCCAGATTTCGATCAAGATCCTCAAACTCGGGCCCAGCGTCCATAACGTCGTCATCGGGCCCGCCTTGACATCTTCCCTGCCCAAGATCGTCGGCTCCATCGGGCCGGGGGTCCCGGCCAAGGGACCTCCTCCCGGAGGTGGCCCCGGGCCGGAAGGTGCAAGCGGGCCGCCCCGCCGCCGGGCCCCAAGCGTGGAAAGCACGCCGGCGGCCCCGGCCCAGCCCGGCCGTGAGGCTTCGGGAACACCCAGCTCAGACATTCCAGCGCTGTCTTCCAAATTTCAGAAGGCCCTGGCGTCGCATCTTAAGACCGACCAGGGAGCGGAGTTCAAGATCGTTCTCGCCCCGCCCGGCTCGAAGCCCGGTCCCGCCGGCCCCGCCGCCAAGGGCGCCGTCACCGACTTCTTCAGTTACCTCCCGGGTCCTGTCGGGGAAACGGGAGGCGGCCGGTACGGGACCGGTAGGACGGGAAGGGGAGGAAGGGGGACGGGCTCCGGTCAAAGGGCGAGCATATCCATCCCACTTAAAGGTTACGATCTCACGCCCTGGGCCCAAAAGGTCCTCGAGCTCATCGTGCGGAACTGGGACCTGCCATCCGTCGGGAATCTTCCGGACCGGTCCGAGGTGAGGATCATCCTTATTATTAGTAAAAGCGGCGACCTCTCCTCCCTGGAAATGGTCGAGGGCACCGCCCTCGACGTCCTGGACCGGGCGGCCGTGAAAGCCATCCGGGCGAGCCTGCCGTTCCCGGCCCTGCCGGCCGATTTCCCGGGGGATTTTCTCGAGGCCCACGTCGAATTCAGCTATCATGATTAGAAGAATCTCCGTCGCCGGCCTTTTTTTCCTGGCCTTCGGTCTGGCTTGGGCCGCCGACTGGAAGGCCGAGCTCCTTTCCTGTCTCGGTCCCCACCCCGACTACCTGAAGGCCATGAACTTCCTCGCCGGCCAGGCCAAGGGCATGGAGGCCGGAGACCGGCAGACCGCTGAAGCGCTCCTTCCCTACCTCGCCAGCAAACTCGGGAGGACGGCGGAGGAGCAGGACCTGATCTCGGATTATTATGAGAAATATAGGGACAACGACCCCGAGTTCGGGTTCCTGGATGATCCCACTCACCGGGACTTCCTGGTCTTCTGGATGCGCTGGAAGTCGACCTACCCGCTCGTCTCGGGCGTGAACTTCATCCTCCGCCCCGGGAGCGCGGGCGCGACCCTGCCGACCGGGATCGAAATCGGGCTCGACCTCCTGAATAACGCCTACTACAAGATCTCCCTGGGACCCTATGTCCTCGAGGGCGGTTTCTGGCCGAGGGGTTTTCACATCGTGACCGTTCCGGTCGAGGGCCTGTTCGATCGATCCGGGGCGTACGAGTTCATGCTGGACCTCAAGTCCGGAGATTTTGTCTTGAGGAAGCCCATCAGGATCGAAGTCAGCGTCTCCTCCGTCGCCCGCCTCGGGTCGCTGCCACCCGCGATGCCCCCTGTCGTCGACGGTTCCAAGGCCCGGAAGGCCCCGCCCATTCAGTCGGATCTCGAGGGCGACCTCTCTCTCTACGTCGGCGGCAAGCTCATCATGACCAGCCGGAAGCTCGCCGTCAGGATGCCTCCCATCAATATTCCGATCCCAGGGCCCTCCATGCCCGGCACCAAGCCCTACCTTCCGCCCCCCAGGACGGACCCGATGGCAAACAGCGTCTCCATCCTGGACGCCCTCGCCCTGACCTACAAGACGCTGAAGGACCTCCTCTCCAAGAAACCTCCGGCGCCTTGGGCCCCGAGCTACCAAAAGGTCACCAGCCTGTCTTTCTCTTTTGACCGGGCAGCGGGCGACGGCGCGGCGTCCGGCGCCCGGGCGGACGTCCTATTGGAGCCGGTCCGGGGCACGATCCTCCGCCGGTGAGGATCCTGTCCGCCCGGCTCAAATAGAAAAATCTTTGACTTTTCCAGCTTTGTTGATATATCCTACAGCGTAGGGATTTATGTGGTTCCGGCCCTGAGGCCCTGCTTACGGACAGGCGACGAGGCCAATGAAGGGAGGCTGATCATGGGAGACAAGGGGGTCGAAAGGCGGTTGTGCCAGCGTTTCAAAATCCCCGGGGCCACCATCTCCTACCGGAAGGAAAGGCTCTTCTCGACCCAGGTCGGCTTCGACGAGGAATTCTGCCCCGTCCTCGACATCAGCCGAGGCGGCGTCCGCTTCCTGACGCAGAAGCCCCTGAAGTTCAAGTCCAGGGTCGTCCTCCAGATCTCCATCCCAGGAGAAAGGATCCCCCTGAACCTGAAGGGGCGTGTCCGGTGGTCGTCCTTCAATCCGGGCAAGAGCTACAAGTACCAGGCCGGCGTCCAGTTCAATCCCTACGGTGAAGAGAAAGGTCAGAACTATCCCGGCAACCTGGTGAAGATCATCGCCCTCGAACAGAAGTTCAGCGAACCGACGAACGGCGAGGGCACCGATAAGGCCAGCGAGTTCAGCATCTAGCGCGGGGCGCCCTGCTTCGCCGGCCGCTCCCCTTCCACCACCACCTGCGAATAGTCGGCCATCCCGGAGAACATCCGGTTGATGGCCTGGAGCAGGCCCAGGCGGTTCTGCCTCAGCTTCTTCTCTCCCGCCATGACGAGGACGCCGTCGAAGAACGCGTTGAGGACGGGCTGGAGCTTGAAAATGATGGTCTGGGCCCGGACGAAGTCCCCGCGGGCGATCATCGGCGAGGCGTTATGCTCGATGATGGAAAAGGCCGAAAAGAGGTCCCGTTCCTCTTTCTCTACGAACAGGTCGGGATTGAGCTTTGCGGCGGGCTGGTCCCGGAGGATATTGTTCGTCCTCTTGGCCATGAGGATGAAGGGTTCGAACTGCGGGCTGGCCTTGAGAGAATCGAGCGCCCGGACCCTCAGGAGAACGTCATGCACCTGCTGAATCCCCGGCCCCAGGGCCGCGCCGATGAGATCGTAGCGGAAGCCCTGCTTTTCCAGGATGAATCGGAGCCGGCCGGCGAAGAATTCGAGTATGTATCGCTTGACGGAATCCCGTTTCACCGTGAGCCTGTCGCCATAAGCCGCCAGGACCTTGTCGACGAGGAGAGGGAAGGAGAAACGGAATTCCCTATCGAGGATGACCTTGCAGACGCCGAGGGCGTTCCGGCGGAGGCCGAACGGGTCGCTCGACCCGCTGACCTCGACCCCCACGCCGACGACCCCGACGATGGAGTCCAGCTTGTCGGCGAGGGAGAGGACGGCCCCCGGAACGGATGACGGCGAATCGTCTTCCAGGCCCGCCGGCAGGTAATGCTCGTAGATCGCTTCGTGGACCGCGGCGGGATAGCCCTCCTCGCGGGCGTAGAGGCCGCCCATTTTTCCCTGCAGGCTCGGGAACTCCTTGACCATTTCCGTCAGGAGGTCGGCCTTGCAGAGCCCGGCCGCCTCCGCGACGTCCTTTTTGACCTTGGCCGCCTCGAGCTTGTCACAGAGGTAGGAGCCGATTTTCTTGAGCCTCTGGGCCTTGTCCTCGTAGCTGCCGAGTTTTTCCTGGAAGACGACGCTCCGGAGTCCTTCGGCCCGATCGGCCAAGGAGACCTTGCGGTCCTCTCCCCAGAAGAACCGGGCGTCCTCGAGCCTGGCCTTGAGGACGCGCTCGTTCCCGCTCCGGATGAGGCCCTTGGCGTCCTCCCTGGCGTCGGCAACGCCCAGGAAATGCGGGAGCTGCTTATTGTCCCTGAGGACGGAAAAGAACTTCTGGTGCTTCCTCATGGCCGTGGACAGGACTTCCATGGGCAGGCTCAGGAAGCTTTCGGGGAAAGCGCCGAGGATAACCAGCGGATGCTCGACGTTGTCGATCAGCTCCTCGAGCAGGTCCGGGTCAGGGTAGACCCTGGCCTTGAGGGGCGCCAGTTTTTCCGCGATCTGGGCCAGGATGATCGCTCTCCGCTCCGCGGGGTCAACGATGACGTAGTTCTCGGCGAGCAAAGTTTTGTATTCGGCGAAGCTGCCGACCCTGAACTTCTTCGGCGAGAGGATCCTGTGTCCGACCGTGGAATCGACGGCCTTGAGGCCCTCGAAGGCAAGGTCCAGGGGCTTCCCATCAAAGAGGCAGAGGAGGTTATGGATGGGGCGTGAGAAACGGAACGGGCTCGTCCCCCAGCGCATCATCTTGGGAAAGGCGAGGGAGCCGAGGATCCGGGGCACGGACTCGGCCAGGATCTCCCTCGTCGGCGACCCCGTCGACTTCTTCTTGAAACCGAGGTATTCACCCTTAGGGGTCCTGACCACCTCAAGGGCGCTCTCCGAGATCCCCTGGGACCTGGCGAACCCCTTGGCCGCCTGGGTGAAGGCGCCGTCGGGCCCGATACCAACGGACTTGGGCGGGCCGGTCACGACGGCCTCTCTGTCTTCCTGGCCGGGGGCGAAATCGCCGACAACGACGAGGCGCCGGGGAGTGGCAATGGTCTTGAGGTCGGAGACCCCGACCCGGGCCGCTTCGAGCTCCTGCCGGAATCTTCCGTCGAGATGTTCCAGGGCCGACCGGATATGGGAGGCGGGCAGCTCTTCGGTCAGCAACTCCAGGAGGAATTCCATCAGGCCTCCTCCTTCCCCGCGGTGAACTTCCGGGCGATCGCGTTCACGAGGGCACGGATCTCGGCAATCATCTTGACCCGCTCGGTGACGCTGATCGCCCGCCTCGAGTCGAGGAGGTTGAAATTGTGCGAGCACTTCAGGCACATGTCATAGGCCGGAAGGAGCAGGCCTCTTGCGATGAGGCGGGCCGCTTCCTTCGCCGAGGCCTGGAAGGCGCGCCGGAGGGTGTCGACATCGGCGGCCGTGAAATTGTACTCGGAGAACTCCCGCTCCTCGCGGTGGCGGAGGTCGCGGTAGGTGACGTCGGACGACCAGTCGAGGTCATAAATATCGTCCTTCTGCTCGAGGAACATCTCGAGCCGCTCGAGGCCGTAGGTGATCTCGACCGGGACCGGGGAAAGCTCGATCCCGCCGCACTGCTGGAAGTAGGTGAACTGGGTGATCTCCAGTCCGTCGAGGAGGACCTGCCAGCCGACACCCCAGGCGCCGATGGTCGGCGACTCCCAGTTGTCCTCGTCGAACCGGAGGTCGTGGTCCTCGAGGGCGATCCCTAGCGACGCGAGGCTCCGGACATAAATGTCCTGGATGTCGTCCGGCGAGGGCTTCATGATGACCTGATATTGGAAATGCTTCTGGACCCGGTTCGGGTTCTCCCCGTACCGGCCGTCCGTCGGGCGCCGCGATGGCTGGACGTAGCCAACCTTCCAGGGCCGGCGGTCCAAGACCCGGAAGAAGGTGTCCGGGGTCATGGTCCCGGCGCCCACCTCGAGGTCATAAGTCTGGGCGAGGTAACAGCCCTGGGCGGCCCAGAACTTGTGCAGGTTGAGGATCAGGTCTTGGACGGACATCTAAGGCTTCTCTTCCCACCTGAGGACGGGGGTCTTGGCCGCGGCCACCTCGTCCAGCCTCCGGACATAGGTGACGTGCGGAGCAGATTTCAGGATCTCCGGATTCTCTTTGGCCTCCAGGGCGATCGACTTCATGGCCGCGATGAAGAGGTCCAGGTCGCGCTTGCTCTCGGTCTCCGTCGGCTCGATCATCAGGGCGCCGTGGACGATGAGCGGGAAGGACATCGTCGGCGGGTGGAGGCCGTGGTCGATCAGCCGCTTGGCGATATCCAGGTTCGTGATGCCGAATTCCTTCTGGAACTTGTCCGAGAAGACGCACTCGTGCATGGAGGACGCCGTGTATTTCAAGTGATATTCGCCCTCCAGGCTTTTCCGGACGTAGTTGGCGTTGAGGACGGCGTATTCGGCGATCTCCCGGATCCCTTTTGGGCCGAGGCTCAGGATGTAGCAAAGGGCCCTGACGATGACCGAGAAATTGCCGTAGAAGCTCCGGACGCGCCCGATCGTTTTGGGCCGGTCGAAGTCGAGAGAATATCGGCCGACCTTCTCCTCGATGACGGGCACGGGGAGATACGCCGCGAGCTCCCTCTTGACGCCGACGGGGCCGGACCCGGGTCCGCCGCCGCCGTGGGGGGTGGAGAATGTCTTGTGGAGGTTGATGTGGATGACGTCGACACCCATGTCGCCGGGCCGGACGATCCCGGTCAGGGCGTTCATGTTGGCCCCGTCCATGTAGATGAGGCCGCCTTTGGCGTGGACGATCCCGGCGATCCGGCAGATGTCGCTTTCGAAGACGCCGAGGGTGTTGGGGTTGGTCACCATGAGCGCGGCCACGTCCTCGGTCATCTCTTTCTCGAGGCCGGCGATGTCGATCATCCCGTCCTCGTTCGACTTGATCTCCTTGACCGTGTACCCGCAGATATGGGCCGAAGAGGGATTCGTGCCGTGGGCCGAATCCGGGATGAGGACGTATTTCCGAGGGTCGCCCCGGTCTTCGAGGGCGGCCCGGATGATCATCATCCCCGTGAGTTCGCCGTGCGCCCCCGCCGCGGGCTGGAGCGTGAAGGCGTCCATGCCGGCGATCTCGCAGAGGAAGCCCTCGACCCTCTTGAGGACCTCCAGGTTCCCCTGGACGAGGTCAACCGGGGCGTTGGGATGGGAAGCCGCTAGGGGAGGCAAGCCCGAGAGCCTCTCGTTGATCTTGGGGTTGTATTTCATCGTGCAGGACCCGAGTGGATAGAGGCCCAGGTCCACGCAGTAGTTCTTCTGGGAAAGACGGGTGAAATGCCGCGTGACCTCCGGCTCCGAAACCTCGGGAAAGCCGTCGATCGTCCGGCGGAGCGGAACGACGCGGAGAAGGTCCTTCGTCTCCGGGACGTCGAGGGACGGCAGGAGGTCGGACTTCTTGCCGGGGGCGCTGATCTCGAAGATGAGGGGCTCGCGGATCTCCTTGATCATGACAGTGCCTCCTTGACAGCCCGGCCGAGCCGGTCGATGTCGTCCTTTCGCTTGAGCTCCGTGACGCTGACCAGGGCGCAATCCTTGAGCTCGCCATAGGCCCCTTCGAGACCGAGGCCGCCGAGGATCCCCTTTTCCCGAAGGGCGGCGTCGACTTTGGCCCAGGGCTTGGGGAACTCGAGGACGAACTCGTTGAAGACGGGGCCGCTGAACCTCCTCCGGACTCCGGGCACGGCCGTGAGCGCGTCCAGGGCATAGGCGGCCTTCTGGGCGTTCTGCCAGGCCATCTCTCTCAGGCCGTCCTTGCCCAATGTTTCGAGGAAGATCGTGGCCCGCAGGGCACAGAGAGCCTGGTTCGTGCAGATATTGGAGGTGGCCCGCTCCCGACGGATGTGCTGCTCCCGGGTGGCCAGGGTCAGGACGAAACCCCGGAGGCCGTCGACGTCCGTGGTCTGGCCCGCGATCCGGCCCGGGAGCTGCCGGACATACTCTTTCCGGCAGGCCATGAAGCCGAGGTAGGGTCCGCCGAAGCTTAGCGGAATCCCGAAGGACTGGCCCTCGCCGGTCACGATGTCGGCCCCAAGAGCCCCCGGAGACTCCAGCAGCCCCATGGACAGGGCCTCGGCCACAACGGCTACTGACATGGCCTTGCGGGAGTGCGCGATCTCGGACAGGGCCTTGATGTCCTCGACGACACCGAAGAAATTCGGCGACTGATAAACGACGCCGCAGACCCGGTCGTCCATGCGCTCCGAGAGCGCCGCGGGGTCGACCCGTCCGTCCCTGCCGCTGGGGATCTCGATGGCCTCGACCCCCAGGTTCTTGATGTAGGTCCGGATGACCTCCCGGTACTGAGGATGGAGCGTCCGGGCGACTAGGACCTTGGACCTTCCGGTCAGGCGGTGGGCCATCAGGACGGCCTCGGCGGCGCCGGTGGCCCCCTCATAAAGGGAGGCGTTGGCGATGTCGAGCCCGGTGAGCTGGCAGATGAGCGTCTGGAACTCGAAGATGATTTGGAGGGTCCCCTGGCTGACCTCGGGCTGGTAGGGCGTGTATGGGCTGACAAATTCGCCCCGCGAGCTCAGGTAGTCGACGACCGTCGGGATAAAATGCTCGTACGCCCCGCCGCCCAGGAAGGACAGGAAGCGCGAATAGGAATTCCGGCGCCCGACCTCTTCGACGGCCCGGACGAGGTCCATTTCCGCGAGGGGCGCGGGCAGGTCCAGGTCCCTCTTGAGCCGGACGTCCTTGGGGATGCAGCCGAACAGCTCCTCCGTGGAGCGGATGCCGACGGCGGCCAGCATCTCTTTTTTGTCTTTGTCGCTGAGAGAAAGATAGCTCATGGACTCAACCTCTGGTCATTTTCCGGAAGGGACGGTCAGGA
Organism: Candidatus Aminicenantales bacterium; assembly: GCA_050015275.1. Classification (GTDB taxonomy): domain Bacteria; phylum Acidobacteriota; class Aminicenantia; order Aminicenantales; family Saccharicenantaceae; genus DATKJS01. The sequence continues at coordinate 120,393 of JBEKBS010000004.1, forward strand.
TTCCAGCCCCTCCAGGAATTTCTCGTAATCGGAGACCTTCATCAGGCCTTCGAGCTCTTTCCTGTCCTTGATCTTCAGCCGAACGATCCAACCCCGGCCGTGCGGGTCCTTGTTGAGAAGGTCGGCCGTCTGGGACAGGCCGTCGTTGACGGCGACGATTTTGCCGGCGACCGGGGAATAGACGTCCGACACCGACTTCACCGATTCCACGACGCCGATCGATTGATGGGCGGCGAGCTCGGCCCCCACCTGGGGAAGCTCGACGAAGATGATGTCGCCGAGCTGGTGCTGGGCGAAATCCGTGATGCCGACCAGGCCTTCATTGCCTTCGACTTTGATCCATTCGTGGTCTTTCGTGTAATAGAAATCGCTAGGATACATCGGAACCTCCTCCTTGATCTCAGGCGGCGGGCCCGCGGCCCGCGGGCACTGTCCGTTTATTTCTTGTCGGCCCTTTTGTAAAAAGGCGTGGGGATGACTTTCGCTCTCGTCATTTTATCCCTGATGCCGACTTCGAATTCCGTGCCGATGGCCGTGGCCCCGATCGGAAGATAGGCCAGGCCGATGGGCTTTTTCAGGAAGGGCGAAAACGTCCCCGAGCAGACCTCCGAGACTTTCTGAGCGCCCACATAAACCGGGTAATGAGGGCGGGCAATGCCCTTGTCGATGAGCTCGAAACCGACGAGCTTCCGTTGGAGGCCCTCGGCCAGCTGTTTCTCGATGACGGGCTTGCCCAGGAAATCGCCCTTCTGGAGCTTGACGATCCATTTGAGGTCGGCCTCGAGGACCGTCGTCTTATCCGAAATGTCGTTCCCGTAGAGCATGAGCTTGGACTCTAGCCGCAGGGTGTCACGGGCGCCGAGCCCGATCGGAAGCAGGCCGAGAGGGGTTCCCTTCTCGATGATCGACGTCCAGACGGCGCCGGGATCCGGGTCGGTCGAGTAGACCTCGAAGCCATCCTCGCCCGTGTAGCCTGTCCGCGAGACGAGACATTCGATGCCCGCCACCTTTCCCTTGGACCACCAGAACGACTTCATGGCGCCCAGGGCGATGTCGGTCAGGGGCTGGAGGATCTTTTCCGCCAGCGGCCCCTGGAGGGCGACCTGGGAATAGGCGTCGCTCTGGTTTTCGACTCTGACCTCGAACCCCTTGGTGTGGCCGGCGATCCAGGCGAAATCCTTGTCCACGTTGGCCGCGTTGACGACGAGGAAATAAGTTCGGGGATTGATGCAGTAGACGAGCATGTCGTCGACGAACGTCGATTCCGGGGTCATGAGCGCCGTGTATTGGACCTGGCCCGGGAGAAGCCGGGCCGCGTCGTTGGGCGTCAGCCACTGGACATAGGCCAGGGCGTCCTTGCCCGTGACGAAGACCTCGCCCATGTGGCTGACGTCGAAGAGCCCGGCCCGCGTCCGGACAGCCATGTGCTCGTCGATGATGCCCTTGTATTCGATCGGCATCTCCCAGCCGACGAACTCGACCATCTTGGCGCCGAGTTTCTTGTGGAGCTCATTGAAGCGGGTCTTTTTCATGGAGTCATCCTTTCTCGAAAGAACATCAAAATTATCATATTCCGCGGCCTCGTTCAAGTCCAAGGAGACGCGCCGGCCTGGAGACGTCTGCCCGACGGGGAGCCCCAGCCCGGGCGGCGGCGCTTGTCGCGGGCCAGGATTTTGCTATAATATTAAACTGTTATGCCGGACTTCAAAACTCGTTTGAAAGAAACGATTTATAAAAGGCTCGCGGGGACCTATCCCCTGTCCCTCGAAGAGCTCGAGGTCGCGTCGACCCCGGACCAGAGCATGGGGGACCTGGCCCTTGCGTTTCCCCTTCAGCTCGCTAAAAAGCTCAAGAAGGCGCCCCGGGCGATCGCCCAGGAAGCGGCCGGACTTCTCGCCGGGCTCGACGGCGTTCTCAAGGTCGAGGTCGCCGGGGCCGGCTTCATCAACCTCTTCCTCGACAGAGAAAAATATTTCCGCGGCCTCCTCCGGGACATCGGCCGGACGGAGCTCGTCCCCGAGGAAGAGAAGATCATCATCGAGCACACGAACATCAACCCGAACAAGGCGGCCCACATCGGCCACCTCCGGAACGCGTGCCTGGGCGACACGCTCGCCCGCTGCCTTCGTTACAAGGGCGAGAAGGTCGAGGTCCAGAACTATATCGACGACACGGGCGTCCAGGTCGTGGACGTCGTCTTCGGCTTCATGGAGATCGCAGGCAAGACCCTCGCCGACCTCGACGGGCTCCCCGGGAAATTCGATTACTATTGTTGGGACCTCTACGCCCGCGTCTCCGGCTATCTGGCCGAACATCCCGGGTCCGAGAAGCGGAAGGCCGAGGTCCTGAGAAAGATCGAGCACGGCGAGGACTCCGAATACGCGATGTCCCGCTATATTTCCCGCCGGATCGTCCGGGCCCATCTGGCGACCATGGCCAGGCTTGGGATCACCTACGACGTCCTCCCGTGCGAAAGCACGATCCTCCATCTCAAGTTCTGGCAGAAGGCTTTTGGGCTCCTCAAGGACAAGCAGGCCATCGAATATGTCACAGAGGGCGAGAACAAGGGCTGCTGGGTGATGAAGCTCGAGGACGAATCGGACCGGGAGAAGATCATCGTCCGGTCCGACGGAACGGTCACCTATGTCGGGAAGGACATCGCCTACCAGCTCTGGAAATTCGGCCTCCTCGGCCGGGATTTCTATTATGAGCCATTCGCTGACGACGGCGGCCGGACGCTCTGGATATCGACGGACGTCCCCGGCCCGGCCTCTCCCGGCTTTGGGAAGGCCAGCAAGGTCTACAATGTCATCGACACCCGGCAGTCCTACCTCCAGAAGGTCGTCGTCCAGGGGCTGCGGTCGCTCAAGTTTGCGGCCCAGGCCGCGAAGTCGGTCCATTTCTCCTACGAAATGGTCGCCCTCTCCCCCAACAGCCTGAAAGAGCTCGGCTACGCCGCCTCGGAGGACGAGAAGGACAGATCCTTCCTCGAGGTATCGGGGCGCAAGGGTCTGGGCGTCAAGGCCGACGACCTTCTCGACCGGCTCGAGGAGAAAGCCCTGGCCGAGATCGAAAAAAGGGGCGCCGGCTTCTCCGCGGAGGACAAGGCCAGGATCTCCCGGGAGATCGCCGCCGGGGCCCTCCGCTACTTCATGCTCAAGTTCGCCCGGAACTCCCTCATCGTCTTCGACTTCGAGGAGGCCCTGAGCTTCGAGGGCGAAACCGGCCCCTATCTCCAGTACACCTTCGTCCGGCTGAGCAGCATTTTCCGCAAGCTCAAGGAGCGCGAGGGAACGACCGAGGAGGACGTCCTCCGGTCCGTCGCTGCGCCGTTCGACCTCACCGCGCTCTCCGACAGGGAGACGGCCGATTTCTGGGACCTCGTCCTCTACGGCTCCCAGCTCGAGGAGGCGGTCGTTCGCTCGGTCAAATCCCTCGAGTTCTCCCACCTGGCCAAGTTCGCCTTCAATCTTTGCCAAGAGCTCAACACCTACTACCACCAATATCCCGTCCTCTCTGAAGAGAACCCAGGGATCAGGGCCGTCCGGCTCCTGACCATCCGATACATCAAGGAGCAGCTCAAGAGCGCGCTCGGGCTCATGGGCATTCCATTGCCCGAGCGGATGTGACGCAACCCTCGGAGCCAGCCTCGAGTTTTCGAACAAGGAAGGGAGGTTTTCATGATCGAAGTCCAAGACCTCACCAAGAAGTACGGGGAGCTCACGGCCGTCCGGGGCCTCAGTTTCAAGGTCGATAAGGGCAAGATCTGGGGCCTGCTGGGCCCGAATGCGGCCGGCAAGACGACGACCATGCGCGTCCTGACAGGATATCTGCCGGCAACTGACGGCAAGGCCACCGTGGCGGGCTTCGACGTCTTCGAGCAGCCGAACGAGGTCAAGAAGGTCATCGGCTATCTGCCCGAGGTCGTCCCCCTCTACCCCGAAATGACCGTCGCCGGCTACCTCGAGTTCGTGGCCGAGATCAAACAGGTCCCGGCCGCCAAGCGGAAGGCCGCGGTGGACCGCGTCCTGAAGTTGGCCGCGCTCGGAGACGTGAAAGGCCGCCTCATCAAGAACATCTCGCGCGGCTTCAAGCAGCGCGTCGGCATCGCCCAGGCCATGATCCACGATCCCCGGGTGCTCATCCTGGACGAGCCGACGATCGGCCTGGACCCCGCCCAGATCAAGGAGATCCGGGAGCTCATCAAAAGCCTCCGGGGCGAGCATACGATCATGCTCTCGACCCACATCCTCCCCGAGGTCACCCAGGTCTGCGACGGCGCGGTCATCATCAACGAGGGACGTCTCATGGCCTCCGGGTCCCTCGCGGAACTGACAGCCACTCTCCAGGAGAGGGACAAGAAAGGCGGGGCCGTGCTCAAGATCCGGCGGGACGCCGCGGAAGCCGCGAGGGCTTTCCTGGAGATCCCCGGCGTCGAATCGGCCGTCGCCGAGGCCGGCGAGATCCGCCTCGAGTGGAGCAGGGGCCGCGATCTCAGGGAAGAGGTCGCGGCGCTGGCCGTCGGCAGGAGGCTCGGCCTCCTGGAGATGAGGCCGACGGCCCTGAGCATGGAGGAGCTCTACATGAAGATCGTCTCGGGAGGGCTCGGACAATGAGAAACCTTTGGTCCATCGCCAAAAAAGAGCTCGGGCTTTACTTCCGTTCGCCCGTGGGCTATGTGGTCTTCTTCATCTTTCTGCTCATCTGGGGCTTCTTTTTCGTCAGCGCCATCCGTTGGTTCAACGACTATAGCCTCCAGGCGGCCCAGAATCCCTACTATGCCCAGCAGCTCAACATCAACTTGATGGTCTTGGCCCCGACATTTCAGAACATCACGATCTTCTTCCTCCTCCTGCTCCCGGCCTTGACGATGAGGCTCTTCGCCGAGGAAAAAAAACTCGGGACCGACGAACTGCTTTATACATCTCCCCTCTCGGTGGGCCAGATCGTCGGGGGGAAATACCTGGCCTCGCTGATCATGCTCGCGGTCATGCTGGCCCTGTCCGTCGTCTCGTGCCTCTTCACGTTCATCTACGGCAATCCCGAGATCGCTCCGCTCCTCGTCGGCTACCTGGGCCTCTTCTTGATGGGCGCCGCCTTCATGGCCGTCGGCCTTTTCTTCTCTGCCCTGACGGAGAGCCAGGTCGTGGCGGTCATCGTGCCGATGGGCCTCAATCTCATGCTCTATATCCTGAGTTGGGCCGCTTATTCGGCCTCCGGGCTCAGGAAGGAGGTGCTCGACTATCTCTCCTTCCTGCAGCACTTCGACGGCATGGTCCGCGGCGTTCTCGACACCAAGGACATCGTGTATTTCCTGAGTTTTTGCTTCTTCTGGCTCTTCCTGACCCATTCCGTGATCCAGTCCAGGCGGTGGAGGTGAGTCATGGAAATTCTTAAGAAAAACCTGAACATTGTCGCGATCGTCCTGATCCTCTCGGCTCTGGCGGCAGCGATGGTCTGGCCCTATAAGAAGGCCCTCATCCTGGCCCTCGGCGCAGCCGGCCTCCTGGCCCTCCTCGCCTACGTCATCCTCCATCTCCCGTCCCTTAGGCGGGGATTTCGCAGGAGATCGTTCATCTACTCGGGCAATATGCTCCTTGTCATCGTCCTCGTCCTCGCCATCCTCGTGCTGGCCAACTTTTTCCTTTCCAGGCACACTGTCCGCCTCGATCTCACGGCGGCCAAGATCCACAGCCTGTCCGACCAGTCCCTCACGGTCCTTAAGAGCCTGAAGACGGACGTCTCGATCAAGGGCTTTTTCCGCCTGGGCAACGAGAGCCGGGCGGCCACGGAGAACCTGCTGAAGATCTACGCTTACCATTCCGCGAGGATCAAGGCCGAGTTCATCGACCCCGATAAGAACCCGGGCCTGGTCAAGCGCTACGACGTCACCCAGGACGGGACGACGGTCTTCGAAGCCGGGGGCAAAGAGAGCCGGATCACGTCCTCCTCCGAGGAGGACATCACCAACGCCCTTATCAAAGTCACCCGGGCCCAGAAGAAAGTCATCTATTTCCTGGAGGGACACGGCGAGGGGACCCTGGCCGAGACCGGAGACACCGGATATTCGACCGCCAAGACCGAGCTCGAGAAGCTCGGCTACGAGGTCAAGAAGCAGACCCTGGCCCTGGCGGACGGCTTCCCGAAGGACTGCGCCCTCCTCGTCGTTCCGGGGCCCAAGAAGGACCTCCTGCCGAACGAGCTCGACACCGTGAACAAGTATATCCAGGACGGAGGCCGGGTCTTCTTCATGATCGACCCGGAAACGGCGCCGGGGATGAAGCCGTTCCTGGCCCGGTACGGTTTCAAGCTCGACGACGATGTCGTCGTCGACACGGTCTCCCGCCTCCTCGGCGGAGACTACTTCATGCCGGTCGTGAGTGAGTACGAGGAGCACCCGATCACGCGGAAGTTCAACTACGCGACCTTCTACCCCTATGCCAGGTCCGTCGAGATCAGCGACACGAAACCGGAGGGGGCGACGCTCACCGCCCTGGCCAAGACGAGCCCGAACTCCTGGGCCGAGCGCGAGCTCGCGGCGAAGCAGGTCAAGTTCAATAAGGACAAGGACCGTCAGGGCCCGATCACCCTGGCGGCCGTGGCCTCGCTCAAGGTCAAACCCCAAGAGGCGCCGCCCGCCGAAGCCACGCCCGCCGGGAAGGCGGCCGGGGAAAAGACGGCAAGCGAAAAGGAGGCCCGGATCGCCGTCGTCGGCGATTCGGACTTCGTCAAGAACAACTATTACAACCTGTCCGGCAACGGCAACTTCTTCCTCAATATCGCCAACTGGCTGACCGAGGAGTCCGACCTCATCTCCATCCAACCGAAGACCCAGACACCGCGGACGATCCAACTCACGTCCGTGGAAATGTCCTTCATGAAGCTCGTCGTCCTCTATCTGCTGCCGCTCGGAGTCCTGGCCCTGGGCCTCCTCGTTTGGTTCAGGCGGAGGTCGCTGTGAGATTCAAGACGACCCTCATCCTGCTGGCCGTTTTCGCCGGCCTTCTCGTCGTTGTCCTCCTCTTCGAATCCAAGGGGAAACGGGAGGAGGCCGTCAAGGAGAAGAAGCAGAAGCTCGTCGACGTGGCGGCGGCAGACGTCGAGAGGATCGAATTCAAGAAGGAGGACGGGACGATCTCTTTCCGGAAGGACGGCAAGGGCGCCTGGCGGATCACGGCGCCCCTGGAAGCCAATGCCGATGGGGCCGAGGTCGACGGGCTCCTGTCGGGCTTTTCCAGCCTCCGCATCGAGCGAGTGGTCGAGAAGGAGGCCAAGGACCTCAAGGCCTATGAAATCCCGGGGCGAGAAATCGCCCTCTGGGTCAAGGGAAGGGCCGTGCCCGTGAGGATCCTCGTCGGCATGGAAAATCCTCTCGACAAATCGCTCTACGCCAAGCGCGAGGACGACCCGCGCCTCGTTCTGCTCTCGAGTTCCCTGAAGACAACGCTCGACAAGAAGGTCTTCGATTTCCGGGAAAAGGACATCTTCAAGTTCGAAACGGCCGACGTCAAGACCGTCCGCGTCAGGGCCAAGGACGTATCTTGGGAGGCCGTCCGCGAGGCCGACGGCTGGCTCCTCAAGTCCCCGGTCCGGGCCCTGGCGAACAAGAGCAAGGTGGACACCTTGCTCGAATCCCTCTCCGCCCTCAAGGCCAAGGAGTTCCTGTCCGAAACGAAAGATCCTGAAGACGTCAGGAAGCTCGGCCTGGGAAAGCCTGAATATGAAGTGACCCTCACGATGCCCACGGCCAAGAAGGACATTGTTTTTTCTCTCCACAAAGACGGCGACAAATCCTCTGTCATGACCTCTCAGTCCAACAAGATCATCGCCTTCGACGGCTCTCTTCTCGCCGACCTCGAGAAAAAAACCGACGAGCTCCGTGAAAAAAAGGTTGCCCAGTTCGCGAGCTGGGAGGCGAACAGGATCTCTGTGAAGGAAGGCTTGTTCGAGCTGTCCGCGCTTAAGGAGAAGGTCAAAGACGAAGAGAAATGGCTCCTGGGGACGAAGGCCAAGGATGTCGCCGACGGGGCCAAGATCGAAGAGCTCATCCGCAAGATCGGAGGGCTGGAGGCCACGGCGTTCATCGACAATCCGAAAAGCCTGTCGGAATTCGGGCTCGACAAGCCGACCGCCGAGGTCACGGTCTGGACCAAGGCGCACGACGGCAAGGTCGGGGAAACCCGCCTCCTCATAGGCAAAGAGGACAAGAACAAAAAACAGGTCGTCGTCAAGAACGTCAGGCTGGATTATCTCTTCCGCGTCGATGCCTCCTTCCTCCAGGACCTCCCGAAGGGAACGAAGGACTGGAAAGCGGAGCCGGCCAACCCGCCCGACGCGGGAGACAAGAAAAAATAGCGGCGCCGGACCCCATGCCGAAGCCACATCCGGCCTCTCCCTCCAAAAAGCTGGACGCGGGGATTGGGGACGGGAATTTCGTTCGAAAACTCGTCACTTGGTACAGGGCCCATCACCGCAGGCTCCCGTGGCGGGAAACCTCGGACCCCTACCGGATCTGGATCTCCGAGATCATGCTCCAGCAGACGACCGTCCGGGCCGTCATCCCCTACTTCAAGAGGTGGATGCGCCTTTTCCCGGACATGCGGGCGCTGGCCCGGGCGTCTCTCCATAAGGTCCTTCGGGCCTGGCAGGGGCTCGGCTACTATCAAAGGGCGAGGAACCTCCACCGGACAGCCGGCATCCTCGTCCGCGACTACAACGGCCGGATCCCCGACGATGAAAAAACCGTCCGGAGGCTGCCGGGCTTCGGGCCCTACACGACGGCTGCGGTCCTGAGCCTCGCATACGGCCGGCCGCTCCCGGTCATCGACGCCAACGTCCGCCGCGTCCTCATGAGGGTCCTCGGCCTCCGGGGCGAGGCCTCGGCCCGGAACGACAGGACGATCATGGAGTTCCTCGGCGGGCTGTTTCCAACCCGCGACCCCGGCCTCTTCAACCAGGCCATGATGGAGCTCGGGGCGCTCGTATGCCGGAGCCGCGATCCCCTGTGCCTGCGCTGTCCGTTCATCGGCTCCTGCCGCGCCGCCCGCGAGGACCGGCAGGAGATCATTCCCCGGCCGAGGAAACGAACGACGAAGAGGATCGAAGCCGTCGTCGCCGTCATTGAAGACAGCGGCCGGTTCCTCATCCAAAGACGTCCTCCGGGCGGGCTCTTCCCCGGCCTCTGGGAATTCCCGGGAGGCAAGAGGGAACGGGGAGAGAGCCGCGAACGCGCCCTGCGCCGAGAGGTCCTCGAGGAAACGGACGCGCGGATCAAGAACATCCGCTTCCTGACCACCGTCAAACACGCATACACACAGTTCCAGGTGACGCTTCATGTTTTCCGGTGCGAATTGAGGGCCCCTGCCCCGCTTCCCGGCAAGGACCGCCGCTGGGTCTCCCTCCGCTCCGTCAGGCGTTACCCCCTGCCGTCGGGAAGCGCCAAGATCGTTGATTTTCTGGCGGAACGCGGCTCCGACGCCTCGGACTGAGGGGGACGCCTTCTCGAAATCCTTCCGCTTCTCGGCCGGCCGATGACAGTTACTTCAAGCCGAGCTCTTTGTGCTTCCGGGCCACGGAATCGGCCAGCCGGTCGAGGGCTTGGAAATCCCCTTCCTTCGGCATCCCCTTGCAAACAACCTGGTCCAGGAACTCAACCTTGAGGTTGGGCATGGACGCCTTGATCATCTCGGGCATCTTGCCGGCCCAGCCGAAAGAGCCGATGATCGAGGCGAAGCGGGCCTTGGGTCGCAAGGCGTTGGCCAGGACGACGGCATAGAGAAGGGCGGGATGAGGGCCGACGTGGACGGTCGGCGCCCCGAAGATGATCGTCGCCGCGTCCACCAGGCTCATGGCCAGCTTCCCGATGTCGGCCGTGGCCATGTTGAAGGGTTGGACAGTAACGTCCCGCTCCGCCAGCCCGGCGATCAGCCGGTCGACCATGAGGGCGGTCGACCCGTGCATGCTCACCCAGGGGAGGACGACGACGTTGTGAGGCTCGTCGTCGGTCCAGTCGCGGTAGGCCTGGATGATGGACGCCGGGTTACGATAGATCGGACCGTGGCTCGGGGCGATCATCCGGATGTCCAGGCCGCCAATCTTCTCCATGTCCTGCCGGATGATCTTCCGGAACGGCATCATGATCTCGGCGTAGTATCTCTTGGCCGGCTCGGCCACGCATTCAACGCCCTCGATGAAAAGGTCCGACGACGCCAAGTGGGAGCCGAACCAGTCGCAGCTGAAGAGGACTTTGTCCTCCTCGAGATACGTGGACATGGTCTCCGGCCAATGGACCCACGGCGTGTAGATGAACCGGAGGGTCTTTCCGCCCAGGGAAAGGGTTTCCCCGTCCCGGACGGCCCGGATGCGCTCCTCGGCGACATGGAGGTGGTCGATGAGCATTCCCTTGGCCAGGCTCGAACATAGGAGCACGGCTTCGGGGTGGCGCCCGAGGACCCACGGGATGGACCCGGAATGGTCCTGCTCGGCATGGTGGGCGACGAGATAATCGATCCTATCGACCCCCCGGAGGTGGCTCTCGAGCAAGGGGAGCTTGGCCGGATCGACCGTGTCCAGAAGGGCCGTCTTATCCCGGCCCGTGATAAGATAGGCGTTGTAGCTCGTTCCGTCCGGGAGGGGGATCAGTGAATCGAAAAGCCTCCGGTCCCAGTCTTCAGCCCCGACCCATAAGACGCCCGGCGCGATCTCTCTCGGTTTCATGAAGTGATGACTCCTTCGCACATTAATCCCTACTTATTTTATAGTATTTAATTGCCGGATTCAAGCCCCTCTCTGGGGCGCGACACGGGCCAAGACCCCTTATGATGAAGGCGGTGCGCTGGCGGGCGGTCCGCTAGACGTCCGGGTACCGGCGTTTGGCGAAATAGATGATCTCCGGGTGCTTCTCGTAACCCAGCCGCCCGAAGACCTCCATCGAAACCGTGTTCTCTTCTTCGATGAGGCAGGCAAAGATCTCCATTCCCGCGGCGGCCAGGCGTCTTTCGGCTTCAAGGATGAGCCGCCGACCGATCCCCTTCTTTCTCCACGACGCGTCCACGGCCAGCCGGTTGATCCAGCCCTTGCGGCCGTCGTGGGTCGCCAGGACGGTCCCGATGACGCGGCCCTCACCTTCGGCCACGAGGAAAAAGATGTTGGGTCGGCCGAGCTGTTTCTCGATATTGGCCCGGCTGTCCCGGCCCAGCGGCTTGAGGGGAAGCCCGCCCTCCGCCCAGAGCGCCATGACCCGGTCGTATTCCGTCATCGAGAAATCTCTGACGATAACCCGGCCCTCCCGACGAACGTGCGGCATCGGGCACCCCCTTTCTTGAAGCTCTCCGGGACCTTCGGCGGCCCCGGCCGGTCAGCGGACGAACAGCACGAACGTGCCCGCAAGGACAGCGGCAGCGAGGATGCCAATGATGACCGCCCTCGCGCGCCCGCCTCTCTTGATATGACCCAGGCCCGCGGCCAGGGTCAGCAGCCAGGCCGCTGCCATCCCGGCCAGGATATAAAACGCGAAATAGAGGACCTGCCACAACCCGGGCCGGGCCAGGATGTCGACGAGCTCCTCCTGGCCCATCCCGAGGGCCATGAACAGAGCCGCCACGCCCAGGGGGATCCAGGCCAGGAAAAGCGACCCCGCCAGGGCGATCCCGCTGAGTGCGGTCGTCTTCTCGAATGCCGGCCCGCCCTGTTCGCGCTTCATGAGAAGGCGCATCAAACCCGCGACCAAGGCCCAGGCCAGGAGCGCGTAAGGGACTGCGAAAATCGTCTGCCAAAAATAATAGTTCTCGGGCGCGATCTTCAGGAAGGCTGTCGTCAGAGGGACTGCCCCGGCGACGGTCAAGGCGAGCGAGACCGCGGCATAGAGGGCGCCGACGAAGACGACGGCCTGGGCCGCCCGCAGGGTCGGGCGCGGCTCCTTGAGGATACGCTTCATGCTCTTGGCGGGAGAAGCGGCCGTTACGACGACGTAGGAAACGAAATTCGACATGACGGAGGATTCCTTTCAGCACACGAACAGGCTCTTGGTCATCGGGTCATGATCCTCATGATCTTGAAATCCTCGAAAAGGCCGTAGTCGACCACGGAATATTCGGAGCCGGGCGGAAAGCCGCCCCTGGCCCCCTGCTGGAAAGACCCCGGCCAGGCCCTGCCGAGCGGCGGGCTGTTGTGGAAAGGTCCGAGGGTGTTCTTGAGCGTTCCGCAGACGACGACGGAAACATCGTTCGGGCCGGGGACAAGCGCATCCGTGACATCGAGCTCGAAAGGCGCGAAGGCGATGGCCCCGGCGGCCTTGCCGCCGACGAACACTTCGGCAACGGCGCCGCGCCAGGCGCCGAGCCGGACGATGAACCTGGCCTTCGGTCCAGCGGAGGCCGGGATGTCGAAGGTCTTCTGGTAGCGGACCGACGCTCCGTAGAGGGGCAGCCCCTGCCCCGCCCAGGAACCGACCTTCATCGGGGCCGGCGGCCTGAGCTCAAAGCCCCTGGGCGCGGCCGTCAGCCTGAAATCGCCCAGGATGTAGACCGGCTCGAGCTCGGAATGGATAGTGAACGGCCGGGCCTTGACCGAGATCCTGTTCTTTCCGGCGACGACGTACGGACCGATGGGGTACAGGCCGAAGGCCCTGTCGAGCCACCATTCGCCGGCCAGGGGCTTGACCGCGCGCCCGTTGACCGAGACGGCGAAGAGCTCGGGCCTTTCGACGACCGCTTTCAGCTTCGAGAAATCCAGGGCATCCCCCTTGACGGCCGTGAACCAGAAGACGGCCTCATAGCCCGAGTCGGGGCGAAAGTTGTTGAGGTCCAGGATGTTCGTTCGATATTGGACCGCGCTGTCCCAAGGGTTCCGGGGGAGGCCGTGGAATTGGAAGGTCTTCTTCTGGGCGTCATAGAAATAAAGGTCCTTTTCCGTCTTCCCCCCGAGAACGAGGTCGCAGTAATCGAGCGTCAGGACGTTCGGGGATTCACGTTCGACAACGGGCTCGCCGCGGGCCGGGACCTCCTCGGTGACAAGGGAGGGAGCTTGGGCCGGCCGGGCCCGCTTCGAGAGGACGCAAAGGAGAAGGCTCCCGCCCGGCGGCAGGGAAAAGCGTGTCTCCACAAATCCTTTTTGCCTCGTGAACGGATAAGCCTTCACGGCGCCCGTGAAAAGGTCCCACTGCTCGACGGACCCGCCCTCAAGGCTCATCTTTCCCTCCGCCGACCGGACGGGGTCGGTGTTGGCCAGGAAGACGAATTGTCCTCCGTCGAATTCGCGGCGCTGGTGATAGAGCCCGGAATGGGTCGAAGGTTCGCTGAAGACGATCCTGGGCGGGCCCAGCGCGCGGACCTTGTCGAATCCCCCTCCCGGGCCGGGGTCGAGCCACCTGTCGCCGAAGGAGGCGGCCAGGGTCCTGATGTCGTTCGTGACCTTCCCGTCCACGTAATCCGGGGGCGCCGGCCAGGAGATGATCTTCCCGCCGCGCATGAGGTAGTCCCGGATGAGGACGAGGGTCGAATCATCGATGTTCTCGAATCCCGGCGGCAGGAGGACGAGGTCGTAGGACCGGCCTCCGACGGCCAGCTTGAGGTTCCGGATCGAGCCGAATTCCTCGAGGGTCTTCTCGCTCGCGAGGTCGTATTCGACATGCTGGGCCTCGAGGAGATGGACGAAGCTCTGGAAGTCCTCGCCGACCGCTTTCAGCCGGGCCGATTCGGCCACGGGCGAATAGTGCATCCAGGCCGTGGTCGTCGGCTCGATGACCAGGATCCGGTTGACCTGCTCGCCCGAGCTCATCACGACGGACAACCGGCCGAAATAATCGGCCAGGATGTTGTAGGATTTCCACCACGGCTCGTGGTAGGAAAAGGAGAGCGGATGGTCGCGCTTGCGGGCGCCCTTGATCGTCGCGTAGGACAGGTGCTGGGTGAGGAAGTTCACGCCGAGGGCGAACTCCCAGTCGCCGATCCTCTTCTGGTCGAAGAAGGTCATGTCCCAGCCCCCGGCCCCGTAGGTCTCGGACATCGTCCGGCGCCGGCCGAGCTGGTTGGCGGAGCTCCTGATCTCGCGGACAGACCGGTCGTTGCCGAACTGGGCGTGGGGCCCGGCCTCCCAGTCGTTCATGAGGATATCGATCCCGGGCATGTGGGCATAGGCGGCGATGGCCAGGTTGTCGGGGGATTCCCGGGGAGTGGGCCATTCGTGGTCCCAATAATGGCCGGTGAAGACGAGGTTATTGTCGGTGCAGTAGGCATAATAGGGCTTGGCCCAGTTCTCGATGAAGAGGTCGAGCAGGGTCGAATAATAGTTATGGCGGACCCGCTTCCACTCGCCGACCTCGTCGAAGAGCGAAACAAGGTTGGGCTTGAGGTCGTAGCCCCACTTCGTTTGGAAGGCCTGGAAAAGAGCCGGCGTATAATTGATGACGTCGGCCCCGCCGGGCGGGGCGATCTCGGCCTCGTCCTGGAAAACGCCGGGCACGGTCTGTCCGAAATCAGGCCCGACGGCTCGCTTGTAGGCGTTGAGGGTCACGTCCAGGAACTTGTCCGTCACGTTCTTGCGCATAAGGTCCACGTAGGTGAATCCGCCGAACCAGGGTGAGGGCTCCTGCCTGACGATGTCGAAAACATAATAGGACGCCCTGTCGGCGGCGCCCGGTTTCATCTTCCCGGTCACGTCCTCGAATCCGGCCAGGGTCTGCCTGAGGACGACGAGGGGCGGGCCGCCGAACGCCTTGGGCGCGCCTTGGACACGCGTCATCCGCAGCCCGCTCCGGGCCGCGTCCGGCATCTGGGCCGGGACGTGGCCGCCGGCGAACCCTGAGGGATAGGAATTCTCGTCGTAGATCCAGACCTTCAGGCCGAGGGACTTTCCGGTCTCCACGGCGTAGCGGCAGAGAGAGAACCACTCCTCCGAGAGATACGGCGTGATCAGGCCTGGCCGGGGATGGATGAAGACGCCGCCGATGCCCCGGTCCTTGAAATCGGCCAGCTCGCGGCTGATCTCGTCCTTCGTCATCCGGTCGTTCCAGACCCAGAGGGGTGTCGTCCGGAACTCGGCCGGCGGGTTCCGGAAGGACTTGAGCACGTTGTCATAGGTATCGCCCGGCGATTTTGCGGCGCAGCCCGCGAGGCCCGCGGCCATGGCCAGAAAGCAAAGGAACGGGATCCACCGGTCTTTTTTCATGGGAGGTCCCTTTCACGCTCGAATGGGAATGCGCCGCCGGGACGCGAACTGTTCGTGAGCGAAAGCATGCGGCCCAAATTTAAGGGAACGGAACCGCAAAGTCAAGAGAATGGGGTGGCGTGGCGGAGAGGGCGGGATTCGAACCCGCGGTCCCGGCTTTCACCAAGACAAACGCTTAGCAGGCGTTCCTGATCGACCACTCCAGCACCTCTCCGCGGTCCTTCGGAACGTGGGGCTATTCTAGCATGTTTCGGAGGAGATGAAAACCTCCGGGTGAGCTGACGAAAAAAAGAGGATCGTCCGGCTGTCAGCAGGGACCCCACGTGTGGCGGGGGTGGCGCTTCTTGTATTCCGCGGCGGTTCTCTTCGTGATCTTGTGCCAGGGCTCTCCTGTTTTTGCCCCGACGATGGAGGCCAGGGCGCACCGGCAAAGGGTCGGGTCCACTTCCTTGAGGAGCCTCTGATAGACCTTGTAGGGATCCCGCCGGAGGAAGTCCTTTTTCCCCTTGATCCCGATTTTTTCGAGCTTCCCCGCCGTCGTCGCGCCGATATTCGGCAGGTCCGTCAGCTTGTCCGCCTTCTTCGCGGGCCTCATCATGGGACCTCCTCGCAGTTACGCTTTTCGGGCTGATGCAACATCGGATGGCGGAG
>JBEKBS010000005.1:0-196127 GCA_050015275.1 Candidatus Aminicenantales bacterium
CCGAGGTCATCGAGGTCGGTAAGGGGCGGGTCAACGATGACGGGAAGACGATCCCTCTCGTTGTCAAGAAAGGCGACAGGGTCCTCATCGGCAAGTACAGCGGCACCGAGGTCACGGTCGACAGCGTCGAGCTCGTGATCATCCGCGAGGAAGAGGTCCTGGCGGTCATCGAGAAGTAAGGAGGCAACATGGCAAAACAGATCGTATCCGGAGATGAAGCACGGCAGGCGCTGCTCAAGGGCGTCAACATCCTGAGCAACGTCGTCAAGGCTACCCTCGGCCCCCGCGGCAAGAACATCGTCCTGGACAAGAAGTTCGGCTCCCCCACGAGCACCAAGGACGGCGTCACGGTGGCCAAGGAAGTCGAGCTCAAGGACCCCTGGGAGAACATGGGCGCCCAGCTCGTCAAGGAAGTCGCGTCCAAGACGTCCGACGTCGCCGGCGACGGCACGACGACCGCCACGGTCCTGGCCCAGGCGATTTATTGCGAGGGCCTGCGGCACGTGACGGCGGGCTCGAACCCGACCCTGATCAAGAAGGGCATCGACCAGGCCGTCGAGGAAATCGTCAAGGAAATCAAGAAGATGAGCCGCGAGGTCAGCGGTGAGATGATCGCCCAGGTCGGCGCCATCTCGGCCAACAATGACGAGAGCATCGGCAAGATCATCGCCGAGGCCATGGACAAGGTCGGCAAGGACGGCGTCATCACGGTCGAGGAGGCCAAGGGCCTGGAAACGACCATGGAGACCGTCGAGGGCATGCAGTTCGACCGCGGCTACCTGTCCCCCTATTTCGTGACGGACCCGGAGCGGATGGAATGCATCCTGGAAAACACGCTCATCCTGCTCCATGAAAAGAAGATCAGCAACCTGAAGGAGTTTCTGCCCCTGCTCGAGAACGTGGCCCGGTCGGGTCGGCCCCTGCTTGTCGTCGCTGAGGAAGTCGAGGGCGAAGCCCTGGCGACTCTCGTCGTCAACAAGCTCAAGGGCACCTTCATGTGCGCCGCCGTCAAGGCCCCCGGCTTCGGCGACCGGCGCAAGGCCATGCTCGAGGACATCGCCGTCCTGACCGGCGGCAAGGTCATCACCGAGGACATCGGCGTCAAGCTCGAGAACGTCGGCATCGACTGGCTGGGCGAGGCCAAGAAGATCGTCATCGACAAGGACAACACCACGATCGTCGAGGGCTTGGGCAAGGCAGCGGACGTCCAGGCGCGGATCAAGCAGATCCGGACCCAGATCGATGACACGACGTCGGATTACGACCGGGAGAAGCTCCAGGAACGGCTGGCCAAGATGGTCGGCGGCGTCGCCCTGATCAAGGTCGGCGCGGCCACCGAGACGGAGCTCAAGGAGAAGAAGGCCCGGGTCGAGGACGCCATGCACGCCACCAAGGCGGCCGTCGAGGAAGGCATCCTGCCCGGCGGCGGCGTAGCCCTGCTCCGCGCCCAGAAAGCGCTCGAGAAGCTCCAGATCGAAGGCGATAAGCAGATCGGCGTCAATATCGTCAAGAGGGCCATCGAGGAGCCGCTCCGCCAGATCGCGGCCAACGCCGGCTTCGAGGGCTCCGTGGTCGTCGAGAAGGTCAAGGAGATGAAACAGGACTTCGGCTTCAACGCCCTGTCCGAGAAGTACGAGGACATGATCAAGGCGGGCATCCTCGATCCGACGAAAGTCGTCCGGATTGCCCTCCAGAACGCGGCCTCCATCGCCGGCCTGCTCCTGACCACCGAAGGCATGATCGCCGAGATCCCCGAAGAAGACAAGCACTCGAAGTATCCCACTCCTCCGGGCGACATGTACTGATCGCGTCCTAAGCGAACGCTCAAGGCCCCGGGCGGTCCGCCGCCCGGGGCCTTTTTTATGGGTTTGACCCCTTCTTATGATATATTGAGGCGCGGCGGTCCATGCTGAAGATCTTCGACCGGTATATCCTCAAAGAGGTCTTCCCCCCCTTCCTCATCGGCCTTCTCGTCACGGCCTTCGTCCTCCTCATGAACCAGGTCCTCGTCCTGGCCGAGCTTTTCATCGACCGGGGCGTGCCGGCCGGCGTCGCGGCCCGGCTGTTCGTGTTCCTCGTCCCGTCGCTCCTGGCCTTCGCCGTCCCCATGGCCGTTTTGGCGGGCATCATGGGCGGCCTGGCCCGCCTGTCCGCGGACTCCGAGATCGTCGCCTTCCGGACGCTCGGGATCGGGTCGCGGAGCCTCGTCCGGCCGCTCCTTCTTTTTGCCTTGGGCGGCTGGTTGGTCACGTCGGCCCTGACCCTGGTCCTGGCTCCCCGGGCCAACTTCCGGTGGGTCCAGGACATGACGAGCTCCGTCCTGGCCCGGGCGACGCTCCGGGTCAACCCGCTCGAGTTCAGCGAGTCCGTTCCGAACGCGGTCCTCTTCGTCGAGGGGATCGGCCGGGACAAGCAATGGGAGAACGTTTTCGCCTACCTGAACAAGGACCCCCGCGCCCCCCGGGTGATCATGGCCCGGAAGGGGCGGATCAATCTTTTCCCCGGGAGCAAGCGGGCGACGCTGGAGCTCACGGACGGCGTCCTCCATTCCGGCCCCCTCGCGGAGCCCGAGACCTACAGCGTCACGTCCTTCGCGCGCTTCGAGGAAGAGATCGACGTCGAGAGGCTGTTCCCCACGTTGTCGAGCGAGAAGAGGGTCCGGGAGAAGGACATCCGCGAGCTCGTCCGGGACGCAAGAGCGATGGGGGGCGAGCTCGCCGCGCTGGAAAATGAAGGCGGGGGGGGCGCCGCGGCCGGGGCGGGAGCTCCCCGCGCCGCCCAGATGCGGCGGGACCTCCGGGCCCACTGGGTCGAGATCCACAAGAAATTCTCCCTTCCTCTTGTCTGCTTTATCTTCGTCCTCCTGGGGCTTCCCCTGGGCCTCATGACCGGGCGCGGCGGCCGGACCGGCGGACTGTCCCTGAGCATGGGGATCATCTTCCTTTATTACGTCCTGATCACGGCCGGCGAGAAGCTGGCCATCGACGGGAAGATCACCCCCTTCCTCGGCATGTGGGGGCCCGACATCCTCCTGGCCGCGGCCGGCCTGCTCCTCTTCGTCCGGTCCGAGAGGGATAGGGAGGGCCTGGCCCGCCTGGCCGGCGCCTTCCGCAAGAAACTCTCGTCTCTCCCCGGTCCCCGGCCGGGACCGAAAACGAGGCGCCTGCCCCGACTGTCCCTCCGGTTTCCCAACCTTCTTGACCGCTATATCGCCCGCAAATACCTCGCGATCCTGGGCTTCACGCTGACGGCGCTTCTGGGAGCGTCATTCATCGTCGCCTTCTTCGAGCGGCTCGATGCCGTTCACAAGCACGGCAAGCCGATCGTGATGATCCTCCAGCACGTCTGGTTCAGGATCCCCGAATTCCTGGCCGCCGTCCTTCCGGCCGCGGCCCTGACCACGACCCTCCTCGCCCTCGGCCTCCTGGTCAGGACGAACGAGATCACGGCCATGAAGGCCTCGGGGATCAGCCTGTACCGGACCGCCGTGCCCGTCCTCATCCTGTCCGCCGCCGTGAGCGGGGCGGCCTTCCTGGTCCAGGAGCGCCTGGCGCCCGCGGCGGGGATCAGGGCCGAGGAGATATGGAACAGGATCAACGATCTGCCGGCCCGGAGATACAGCTCTTTCGGCCGGCACTGGATCCTGGGCCGCGAGAAGGACCGGATCTACCACTACGAATATTTCGAACCCGCCTCGTCGGCCTTCAGCCGGCTGTCGGTCTTCGACATCGACCCGGGGCGCTGGGCCCTCGCCAAGAGGGTCTACGCGGACAAAGCTTCACTCGGGCCGGCCGGCTTCGAGCTCCGCAACGGCTGGCTCAGGGATTTCACCGGCGCGGCGGCCGTCCCGTTCGCCGCATGGGAGACGTGGCAACTGCCGGCCGCCGAGGGACGGGCCGCCTTCGTCCGGGAATGGAAGGAGCCCCAGCAGCTGACGTACGCGGAGCTCCGCGAATACGCTTCAGAGGTTCGGGCCACAGGATTCGAAGCGACCCGCCTCACGGTGGACCTGAGAGGCAAGATCGCGTTCCCCCTGGCCAGCCTGGTCATGACGGTCCTGGCCATCCCCTTCGCGTTTTCCGTGGGGAAAAAGGGGGCCCTCGCGGGGATGGGCCTGAGCGTCGCTCTCGCCGCCGCCTATTGGGGAGCGTTCGCCGTTTTCAGGAGCCTCGGCTATACGGGGGTCCTGACGCCCTTTCTCGCGGCTTGGGGGGCGAACCTTGTCTTCGGGCTGGCGGGGCTTTTCCTTCTCTTCAGGCTCAGGACCTGATCCCTCGGGCTCGGGACCTTGTCACATCTTGTATTTGCCGAAGTCCTCGGGGCCAAGGCCTTCGAGCCATCTCCTGAGCTTTTCCGAGGCGTCCAGGTTATCTTCGAACTTCAGGCTATGAGCTTTGCGGACGACGTCGTCCTCGACGAAGATCGGCGAGCTCATGCGGAGGGCCAGAGCGATGGCGTCGGACGGCCGGGAATCGATGATGATGGCCCGCTCTTCCTGGCGGCAATGGATGAGGGCGTAGAACGTGTTGTTGCGGACGTCGTTGACGACGATCTTCTCAATGGCGATGCCGAGCTTCTCCAGAAAGCTCTTCAGGAGGTCGTGGGTCATGGGGCGGGGCGTCGGGACGTTCTCGATGGTCAGGGCGATGGCGTTGGCCTCGAAGACGCCTATCCAGATGGGAAGGATCTGCTCATTGTGGGGGTCTTCCAGGACGACGATGGGCATCTTGGAGATCGGGTCCACGACGAGACCCTTGACCTTCATTTCGATTTCCATGGCCCTCTCTGTTCCCTACTAATATAGGGGGCGGGGAAGGGGTTGTCAAGAAAACGCGAGCGGCTTCCAGCGGGAGTCCTGCGCGCAGATCACGTTTTTTTGTCCATCTCTCACGTTTCTTCTTTTTTAAGGTTGCGGACTCGGAGGGAGTCCCTCCGAAAAACGTGGGATTCTCCAGCGAGGAATCCCACTCTGTGATCGCTCCGCACCCCTCGCCCAAGGGGCGAGGGACCGTGCCCGCGTCGCGCTCAATGTTTTCTCCGGGACATCCCCCCTTCGTCCGCGATCTCAGAAGAAACGTTCAGAATAGGGTCAGCTGGCCGGCGGCCTGCTCTTCGGCGTGCTCTTCGCCGAAGAGGCTGATGACGCCGTACTCGCCATCGTGTCCCGGGACGATCTTGACCCGGCCCTGCCTCATCCGGTCGATGCCCGCGGCGATCCTCTCCGGACCCGACCGGGCGAGGTCGGACACGGGGACGTCGACGAGGACGTTGAACTCGCTCCCGAAGTCGCGGATGAACCTGAAGTAATTGTCCCAGACGCCCTGGGATTCCGGCGTCTTTCCCAGGGCCTCGGCAATGACCTCGTTGAGGGGGATGAGGCTCTTGAAGGGGATCCGGCCGGGGACCTCGTCGCCGCTTTCCCGGTCGGCGAGCTCCTCGACGCGGTGGAGGACGCCGATGGTCAGGCGCTTCCCGCACTTCGGACAGAGATCGTTGGTCGTCGAGCTTTCCCGCGGCGAGAGGACGACGCCGCATTTCCGGTGGCCGTCATAATGGTATTTCCCCTCTTCCGGAAAGAACTCCACGGTGTAGAGGAACTTCGCGGGGTCCTTGGTGCGGAGCGCGTCCATGAGGCCCCGGTAGCTGAATTCCGTATCAAAGACATTGGCTTCCCGGCCGATCTTCGCCGGGGAGTGGGCGTCGGAGTTGGAGACGAGGGCGAACCGGTCAAGGGCGGAGAGCCGCCAGTTCATGGGGGGGTCGGAGGACAGTCCGGTTTCCAAAGCAAAGATCGTGGGCGTCATCTCCTCGAAGCACTCCTCGATCGAATCGAAGCCCGAGTTGGCGCCGAAGAGGGAGAACCAGGGCGTCCAGATGTGGGAGGGGATGATGACGCATCGCGGGCAGGTCTCGGCGACCATCCGGCTGAAGAGCCGGACGTCCAGGCCGAGGATGGGCCGGCCGTCGGACCGCAGGTTGCCGATCGCCGCCAGCCGGCCGTTGATCCGCTCGACCGATTCGAAGTCCGGGGCGAGGAGCATGACGTGGATCTTCCGGACCTTGCCGGCCTTCGAGTAGATGAAGCTGAGCTCCGTCGAGAGGATGAACGAGACGTCCTTGGGCGAGAAAGGGAGGCCCTTGAGATACGGGTCCTCGGGCGCCTGCACCCCGTTCTTGAACTCGAAGAAACCGTTCCCCGAAGGCTTGAGCTTGGCCTTCATCAGGAAGAGCCATTCCGGGTGGGTAAAGTCGCCGGTGGCGAGGAGCCGGATGCCCTTGACCTTGGCCCAATACGCGAGGGTTTCGAGGACCATGTCGCGCGACGTGGCCCTCGAAAATTTCGAGTGGATATGCAGGTCAGCGGTGAATCTCATGACCGGGATTTTCAGTTTAGAACGAGCCGGTGGCGAATGCAAGTGCTTTCGGCCTGATTTTTTTTACGGTCCATCGGCAGGATTTTTTTCCCTTGACAAGCGACGAAAAAGAGCAGCGGAAGGCGCTCGGCGGCGCCGCGGGGCGAGGGCTACTTTCCGTTCTTGAGCGCCGCGGCCAGGGCCTGGCCCTTCTCGGCATATTCCTGTGACCGCGCGCTGTCGCCGGCGCGGTTGTAAAGGTCGGCCATCAGGAAGTAGCCGAGGGGAAGCTCGGACCTGTCGGGTTTGAGCCCGATGCCCTTCTTGACGAGGTCGATGGCTTCCGGGAAGCGCTCGCCGCGGTTCAAGTAAATCCGGGCGAGATAGAAGTAGCTCAGGGGGAACTCCGGATTGGCTTCGATCGTTTTGCGGAGGGTTTGGTATTCCTCCTCCTCCTGCCCCAGGGACCGATAGAGGCGGGACAGATTGTAGAGGGCCCGGTAGCTCTTCGGGGAGTCCTGGATCTCCCGGAGATAGTAGTCCACCGCCTCGGCGGGCCGGTTCTGCTTTTCGAGGAGCTGGGCCATGTTGTAGCGGAGGCTCAAGAGCTTGGCGTTGATGCCCATGGCCGCCTTCAGGTGCTCCTCCGCCTTAGGGAGGTCATCGCGGCTGAGGTAGATGGCGCCGAGGGCGTTATGCGACGAGGCCGAGTGCGGGTCGAGGGCCAGGCACTGTTCGAAGTAGCCGATGGCCTTGTCGGGATTGCCGCGGTGGACGTTGAGGTTGCCCAGGAGGAACATCAGCTGGGAATCGGGGAAGCCTTTCTTCATGTAGTCCAGGACGAACCGCTCGGCCTCGTCGTATTGCCCCATGGCCTGGTAGGAGTTGGCGATGTTGATGACGCAGAAGGAGTCGTCGGGCTTGAGGTCGAGGGCCTTGAGGAAGGCCGGGAGCGCCTCCTTGAACTTCTTCTCGTGGTAGAAGAGGTTGCCGAGGGCGAAATGGGCGTCGGCGATCGTCGGGTCGTCGGCGATGATCCTCTGGATCACGGCGATGGCCTCTTCCGGCTTGCCTTCGAGCCCGATCTCCCGGGCGCGGGAGAGATCGTTGAAGATCCCGATCTTGTCCTTCGGGTTGGCGAGCCGCTTTTCCTTGAGCTTGGCGGGGTTCGTGAACGAGCCCAGATACCCCAAGGCGGCCAACTTTTCCCGGGTTTCCTCATCGACCTTCCGGAGGTCGCTCTCGAGGGCGTTCCGACCGGCGGATTCCATCATGGCGTTGGCCTTGGCCGTCAACTCCTCAAGGCGCCTTTTCTCGAGGGAGGCAAGGTTCTTCTCTTCATGGGGGTCGGCCACAAGGTCATAGAGCTCGGGGACCGGGGCGACGATGAGCTTGAAGCGGCGGTCCTGGACGCTCCTGAGCTCCGACCATCCGTAGTGGTATCGGGGAAAATAGCATTCCGAATAGGCCAGGCGGTCGTCGGAGGCGCCGGGCCGGGAGAAGCTCGGGACAAGGCTCCGTCCCTGGACCGCGGCCGGGACCGGGAGGCCGGCCATCTCGCAGACCGTCGGCATGATGTCGGCAAGGGAAACGGTCTGCGGCGAGGTCAGCCCCTGGAACTTCGGGAAGGGCGTCACGAGGATCAGGGGGACGTGAAGGGTCGCCTGGTAGATGAAGAAGCCATGGCTGCCCTCGTCATGCTCGCCGAGGCTTTCGCCGTGGTCGGAGGCGAAAACGAGGAAGAGGTTATTGAGGAGGCCGTTCGTCCCGAGGTAACGCCAGAGACGGGCGAGCTGCGTGTCCGTGAAAGCGATCTCGCCGAGGTAGGGATGGCTGGCGTACGACGTCTTGAAGGGCTCCGGGGGGTCATAAGGAGTGTGGGGGTCGTAGAGATGGATCCAGGCGAAGAACTTCCGGTCCTTGGCCTTGTCGAGCCAGGGAAGGACCTCGTCGATGACCTCGTTCGCCGGGCGCTGGACCTCGCCGAGGGAAATGTGCTCGAAGCGGCTGAGGTCGAACTTGTCGAAATATGTGTCGAAGCCCTGGTTGAGCCCCCACTTGGAATCGAGGACGTAGGCGGCCACGAAGGCCGCCGTCTGGTAGCCCTTCCCCTTGAACAGCTCCGCGAGGGTCACGAGCTCCGGGGGGACGACGAAGCCCCCGTTGTCGCGGACGCCGTGATAGGGCGGGAGGGTTCCCGTCATGATCGTCGTGTGCGAGGGAAGGGTGAGCGGGGTTTGCGAGATGCAGCGCTCGAAGCGGAGGCCGCGCGCCGCGAAGAGGTCCATGGTCGGGGTTTCGACCTCCCGCTCGCCGTAGCAGCCGACCTTGTCCGCGCGGAGGGTGTCGACCGTGATGAGGATCACATTGAAATCCCGGCCCTTTCTCAGCCGCGCGAAGTCGACCCGGCGGGACAGGAGGACCGCGGCGGCGACGGCGGCCAGGAGGACCAGGGCCGCGGCGCTCAGGAGAACAGTTTTCTTCTTCTTCACGGGACCCTATTTTATCAGAAACGCCGGGCTTCCGCTTCTCGCGCAAAAAAAAGGGGCGGCGGGTTCGCCGCCGCCCCTGCGCGGGGTGCTTGAGTTCGCTGCGAGATCAGAACATCAGCCGGAGTCCGACCCGGGCCCGCCGCGGAAGAGTGATCCCGTAGAGGTCATGCCCGTCCGTGGAGGGAGTTTCTCCGGGGAAGTAGTCGTACCCGATGCGGGTCCCCCAGGACGTGATGGTGCTGGTGTTGAACACGTTGAAGACGTCCAGGATGATGCCCAGCTGGTATTTTCTGGCGAGGTTGAAGACCTTCTCCAGCCGGAGGTCGAGCTGCGTGTCAAACGGGTAATGATATTTCCCGGTCTCCTCGACATTGAAGGTCACTCGGCCCTGGGCCAGCCTGGCGGAGCGGACGCGGGTCGTCCACGAATCGCCCGAGATCGCGTGGAAGTAGGCGTTGAAGTGGATATCGAACGGCATGACGTAGGTCCCCTGGATCTTGATCATGTGGGTCGGGTTATAGGTGCAGTTGCCCGGCCCGAGGATGGGCGTCCCGTCCGCGTTGAAGCCGCTGATGAAGAAGTTGGGATCGAAAACCCAGTTCGTACTCGACGAAGCGCCGTAGCCGATGTCGTCGGAGCCGGCGTTGTCCAGAGTCCCGTAGGCCCTTGAATAGACGTAGGAGGCCAGGACCTGCCAGCGGTTGGAGAAGCGCTTGTTGAAGAGGAATTCCCAACCCCAGTACTTCCGGTAGACAGGGACGGGGACCCCGTTCTCGCCTTGGGCGAGGTTCGTGATCACGAAGTCGTGGGTGTCCCCCGACGTCAGCTCATAAATCGAGAAGTACCGGTCGAGGGCCGAGTTGTAGACCTGAGTGAGCTCCCAGGTCGCGGCGTTGTCGATCGCGCCGACAGGGTTTTTCCAAGCCCGGTTGATGTACGTCACCGAGAACGAGGTGTCCTTGAACAGCTCCCGTTCGATGCCGACGGTGAACTGGCTGAGATAGGGCTGCTTGATGCCGGGGGCCAGGTTCCAGATGCCGTGGGCGGTATCCTGGTACTCGATCCATTCGCCCGGCAGCCCCGCCCCCTCTGTCGGGACCCAGTAATACTTGATCTTGTCGGAAAAGTTGTTGTTGAGGCGGTCCAGGAAGTAGGAGTACATGGCTTCGGTGAACTGGCCGTAATGGGCTTTGAGGATGGTCGTCTTGTCTCCGAGCAGGTCGAAAGTGAAACCGATGCGGGGGGCGATCCGGTGCGTATTCCAGGGCGTCCCCGGGCGGTCCTGGACGCTCCCCCAGTTCTGGCTGAAGCGGAGGCCGAGGTTGACGTTCAGGCGCTTGCCGACCTGCCAGGAATCCTGGGCGAAGGCCTCCAGCCGGACAAACTTGGTCGTGACATCGTATCCGGCGTATTGCGTCGCCAGGTAATTCCCGATGTTCGGATAGCCCCAGTATCCCCAGTAATCCTCGTAATACCAGTGGTTTGCCCCGGTATAATGCATGAGGTCGTGGACGATCGAGTGTTCGAACTCGACGCCGAACTTGAACTCGTGGTTGCCCTCGAGGAAGTTCTCCGCGTAATGTGTCAGGCTGGCGTTGGCTTGGTAGCGGGTCCGCGGATGAGCGGACCAAGCCCCCCAGCTGTCGTGGAGCTTGTTGCCGCTTCCGTCCCCCGGGACCTCGTCGTTATCATAAAAGTGCCCGCTGACGTCATGACCGGTCTGGGGCTCCAGGGTGTATTGCCCGTTGAAGAAAGCGCCTTTGACGTCGAAGAACGTCTGGGGGCTGAGGATATCGGTCAGGTTGAAGTTGACGACCCACTCGGGACCCGTTTCGGACTCGGTCGCTTCGGGGAGGACGGTCGAACTGGCCCCGCGGTTCGTGCGCGAGTAATTGTCCCGCTCGACCGACAGGCTCATGTTGATCTTGGAGCTGATCTGAGATGTCAGCTTGAAGAAGCCGCGGGGCTCGTTGTACCGGTCGGCGAGCGGCTTTCCCGTCGTGGGATCATCGAAGCCCGTCGGATAATTCCACATGCGGTAGAGTTGAGCGCCGCCATAGAACCAGAGTTTGTCCTTGACGATCGGTCCGCCGAGGTGGATGTTGGCGTCGTACATCGATTGGTTCGGGGCCGTGATGGACCCGAAATCCTGGGCGTAGGGGCCGCCGTTGTTTCCCTGCCAGAAGTTCTTCGGCCAGTCGGACTTCTTTCCCTGGAAGACCATTTCGACGTGGCCCGAGAAGGCGTTCCCGCCGGACTTCGTGATCAGGTTGAAAATGACGCCCGTGAAGGCGCCGTACTCGGCCGGAAGCCCGATGCCCATGACCTTGGCCTCCTCGATGATATTGTGATCGAGGAAGACCCAGGCCGTTCCTCCCGCGGGGTCCCCGACTCCCACCCCGTCCATCTGCCAGGAAATGCCCGTGCCGTTCGAGGCGCCGTAGGCCGTGTCCTCATTGACGCCCGGGGCCAGATTCACGATGTCGGACGTGAACTGGCTGTAAGGGATGTTGCGGAGGATCTCGTTGCCCAGGGTCACCGAGGCCGTTTCCGTCGACTTGACGTCCACCGTCGGAGATTTGGCGATGACGGTGACCTGCTCCGCGACCTTAGCCAGGTGCAGGGAGAAATCGACCGTCAGGGTCACCGTCGTCGTCAGGCGGATGTTCTCCTGGACCGACGCCACGAAGCCCTGGAGCTCGGCCTTTAAGGTGTAGACGCCCGGAGGCAGGGCCGGGAAGCGGAACTCCCCCAACGAGTCGGAAACGAAAGTCCGAACACCCATCAGGTTCGGGCTCGTTAGCGTCAGGTTGGCGCCGGGCAGGGCGCTGCCCTGGTCGTCTGCTACGCGGCCCTGAATGGCTCCGGTCTGGCGCGACTGGGAGAAGGAGAAGACGGAGGCAAGGAGCATGATGACAACCGAAATGATGAACGCTTCTTTCAATCTCATGTGTCCCTCCACTCAATGCTGCCCATTTCTCTTGATCCGGGGATAAAATCTTGATGTGTGGTTCCTCTCTTCTATCTCACCTCCTTCATGATAGGGGGATAGTCATGGCCCGGGGGCCGAGCTTGTGTGATAGGGATTCTAGAGGCCGGGATTGAGAATATAAGCCAGACGGCAGGTCAGCCGATGACGGTCTCTGGCTATCGGTATCCCCATTATTTCTGGCTCATTATCATAATAAATATTCGCCCGTGTCAAGCGATTTAAAATTTCCGGCGCCCGCCATAAAAAAAGGGCGGCGGGATTCCCCGCCGCCCTCGAAATCGAGGCTTCCGATCCGGTTAGAAGATCATCCGGATGCCCACGCGAGCCTGGCGCGGATTCAAGATGCCATAGAGATCGTGACCGCTCGTCGACGGAAAATCGCCCGGCGTCCAGTCATAGCCGATCCGCGTGCCCCAGGACGTGATGGTGTTGGCGTTGAACACGTTGAACACGTCGAGGATGAGGCCCAGCCGGTATTTCTTCGCCAGGGTGAAGATCTTCTCCAGCCGGATGTCCAGGGTCGTCTGCATGGCATAATGGTTTGTCCCACGGGGTTCGGTGAAGAACGTGACCCGTCCCTGGTTCAGGAGGTCCGTCAAGAATTGGGTCGTCCAGGCGTCGCCCGTAATGGCCCGGAAATAGGCGTTGAAGCTGACGTCGACCCAGGGGATGAGATAGGAGCCCTGGAGCTTGATCATGTTGGTCGGGTCGTTCGTCAGGTGGCCCTGGGCGAATATCCAGGTGTTCGGGTCCGTGGCGATGGTGAACCGTCCGAAGTCGGCCGCCATATCGTTGTTGATCGTCCCCGTCGCCCGGGAGAGAACGTAGGACGCCAGGAGCTGCCAGCGGTTGGAGAACCTCTTGTTGAACAGGACCTCGAGGCCCTCGTACTTGCGGACGGGATTGAGGAGGACCCAGGGGCTGCTGGCCGTCGTGTAGTTCGTGATCAGGTAATCGTGCGTGTTCACGGTCTCCGGGGTCCGCTCGTAGATCGTGAACGTTTGGCCAAGGTCCGGCACGGTGACCTGGATCGGGGTATAATCGGCGTCCCGGTCGACGACACCGATCAGGTTTTTCCACGTCCGGTTGATGTAGGTCACGCTGAGGGACGAATCCTTGAAAAGCTCCCGCTCGATGCCGACCGTGAACTGCTCCATGTAAGGATGCTTGATGTTCGGGTCCATGTGGAACAGATTCTCGTGGACCGTGCGCAGGAATTCGTCCCATTGTCCGGCCCCCGAGTCCCATTCGTAGCCGACGTAATCGGTATAGGCCGAGGCCGGGTTCATCCGGTCGAGGTAGTAGGCCAGCATGGCCTCGGTGAACTGGCCGTAGTGGGCCTTGAGGATGGTCGTCTTGTCGCCGAGAAGGTCGAAAGTGAACCCGATACGGGGGGCGATCCGGCCGGCGTCGTACATGTTTCCGCTGACGCCCTTGACCTGGCCCCAATTCTGGCTGAGCCGGACGCCGGCATTGATGTTCAGCCGCTTTGTGATCTGCCAGGAATCCTGGAGGAAGCCCTCGAGCCGCGTATAACGGGTGTTGGCGTCATAGCCGCCGTATTGATACGCGAGGTAGGGCTGCCCCCCGTAATCGAAATACCTGACGGAGTTGCCCAGCGGCCCTCCTGTTCCCGTATAGCCCCAGCGGTCACGGATGGTCGAGCGCTCGAGCTCGGCGCCGAACTTGAACTCGTGGCTGCCCTTGATGAAGTCCTCGACGTAGTGCGTCAGGCTGGCGTTGGCCTGGAAACGGCTCCGGTCGGCGTAGAAGTAATATCCCGAGCTGTCTCTCAGCATGTTGTCGGCGTAATCGAAATGCGAGTAGATGTCTTTGCCGGCGACCGGGTTGAGATAGTAGTAGCCGCTGAAATAGGCCGCCTTGACGTCGAAGAACGTAGTGGGGCTGAGGATCTGGGTCAGGCTGAAGTTGGCGACGACTTCGGGCGAGTCCTGGGTGACCGTCGCCTCGGGCGAGACCGTGGCCGATCCGTCGCGGTTGACACCCTTGTAGTTGTCAATTTCGACCGAGGCGGTGATATTCAGGTTATGGGTGAGCTGGGCCGTCAGCTTGGCGAAACCGCGGGGCTGCTTGTAGTCCACGGCCTGGGGGAAGCCCGTGGGGTAGTCCTGCGAGCGGTAGTACTGGAGCCCCGCGTAGAACCAGAGCTTGTCCCGGACGATGGGCCCGCCCAGGTGCGCGTTCATGTCGAGAAGTTTCGAGAGAGGGGACGTCAGCCCCGGGAAATCCGCCGCATAGGCCTGGTTATTCGTGGTCTGCCAGAGTCCGTTCGGCCAGTCGCCCGCCTTGCCCTGGAAATTGAGCTCGACGTGACCCGCGAACTGGTTGCCGCCGGACTTGGTGACAAGGTTGAAAATGACCCCCGTGAAATTGCCGTATTCCGCCGGGAGGCCGACGCCCATGACCTTGGCTTCCTCGATGATGTTGTGATCGAGGAAGACCCAGGCCGACCCTCCCTCCGGGTCGGCGACGTTGACGCCGTCCATGGAATAAGCGATGCCCGTGTCCTGGGAGCCGCCGTAGGCGACGTTGTTGTTGACGCCCGGCGCCATGTTGACGATGTCCGCGGTGAACTGGGAATAGGGGATGTTGCGCAGGACCTCGTTGCTGAGGGTCACGGAGGCCGTCTCCGTCGACTTGACGTCCACGGTCGGGGATTGGGCCACGACCGTGACCTGCTCGGCCAGGGTCGATTGCTTCATCTTGATGTCCGCGGTCAGGGTCGTCGTCGTCGTCAGGCGGATCTGTTCCCGGAGGACCGTCCCGAAGCCCTGGAGCTCGGCCTTGATCTGGTACTCTCCCGGGGGCAGGGCCGGGAACCTGAACTCGCCGCTGGCGCCGGTGACGAACGTGCGGCCTCCCATGAGGTTTCCGCCGGAGAGCGTCACGTTGACGCCGGGCAGGGGCGCGTTTTGCTCGTCGGTGACGACGCCGCGGATGGCGCCTGTCTCCCTGGACTGGGCAAGAGCGATCGAGGCGAGAGCGACGACGATCACGATAATCAGAAACGGTCTTTTCACGATGTCCCCTCCTCATCGAACGAATTTTCTTAAAGTTAGCCAATTTCCCGCGGCTTTGCAAGCGGAATTTTCGGCCGGCTAAGCCCTCCGGATTTGAATCTTCCGGGGGGGTGTGTTATCTTTGCTTTATGATGAGTCCGAAGCGGGTCCCGACGGCTTTCGGAGCCGTCCTCCTGGTCCTTTTCGCCTGCCTCTTCCCGGGGTCCCTTCTTTCCCAGGACAAGATGACCCCCGATCAGAAGACCTGGCTCGAGGACGTCTCGCCGATCATCACGAAAATGGAGCGCGAAGTCTTTCTCAAGCTTCGGACCAACGCCGAGCGGGACAAGTTCATCGTTTTCTTCTGGAGGATGCGCGACCCGACCCCCGACACGACGGAAAACGAGTTCAAAAAGGAATACATGGGACGGGTCCGGTTCGCCGACCAGACCTTCGGGCACGAATCGCCCAAGCGCGGCAGCCAGACCGAGCGCGGCTATTTTTATCTTCTCCTCGGGCCTCCGCTCGAACGCCATTTCTACACCACGAATTCCGAGATCTATCCTCTGGAGCTCTGGTTCTACAAGGGGGCGCAGGAATACGGCCTGCCCGATTATTTCTACCTCATCTTTTATCAGCCCGAGGGGCTCGGAGACTACCGCCTCTTCTCTCCGGGCATCGAGGGCCCGGAGAAGCTCGTCATCCCCCAGATGTCCGTCGATACGAGCCAGCGTTCGACGGCCTACCAGATCATCAAGGAGAAGGTCAATTCCGAGCTTGCGTCCGCGACCATCAGCTATCTCCCGGGAGACCGGCCCGGCGGCCTCGGCAGCTTCTCCTCGGATAATATCCTGGCCTCCATCAAGCAGCTCCCGGAGAAGAAGTACTCGGATGCCTATGCCCGTTCTTATCTTTCCTACAAGGATTTCATCGAAACGGAGTACGCCGACCACTTCCTCAGCAGCGCCTTCCAGGCGAAGGTCCTCAAGGCCGGCGGACAGCCCTTCCTCCATTGGGCCATCGAACCGGAGAAGATGAATTTCGGGACCCAGGCGAGCTCGATCTATGCCAGCTTCGAGCTCGTGTTGAGGCTGGAAAACTCCCGGGGGCTTCCCATTTTCGAGAGGACCGAGGAGATCCCGCTCAAGCTGACGGCCGAGCAGTACAAGGCCCACGAGCGCCAGCGTTTCGCCTTTCAGGACCTCCTCGCCGTCATCCCCGGCGAGTACAGGGCCCTCTTTCTCCTGAAAAACAAAACGGCTAAGGATTTTACGTCCTTCGAGTTCAAGATCTCGATCCCCGGGGCCGGCCAGTCCCGGCTCAGCTCCCCCCTCCTCTTCCACAGCCGGGAGGCGGTCCCCGAGGCCCAGAGAGCGAATCTCATGGCGTTCACCTTGGGCGGCTTCCAGTATCTCATCGGCGCCCGGAACGAGTTCCTTCCGGCCGAGACGCTCGGTGTTTGTTTTCAAGCCTGGAACGTTGCCGGCCTGAAACTCCCCGGCCCGCCCTCGTTCGTCCTTGAGATCTTCTCGGTCGAAACCGGCAAGAGCCTGGGGAGCTATCCTCTCCCAGAAGCGATCGCCGCAGGGGACGACCCCTCGACCGTTACCGTGATGGGGAACTTTTCCCTGTCAGGGGTCAAGCCCGGCTATTACAGGGCCGAGGTATCGGCCCTGGCCCCGTCCGGGCAAAAAGTCCTCTCGGACAAGGAGAACTTCATCGTTCTCGCCCAGCCGTATCCGTTCTTGCCCTGGGTTTATGCCAGGATGCACGGTCCGTTCCCCGGCGCGGAACACCTCCGCGTCCTGGGGACCCAATATTTCCTGGCGCAGGATTATGGCCGCGCCCGGGGCGCCCTGGAGGGGGCCCTGCGGGCAAAGGATGATCCGGCCTCCCGCCTCCTTCTGGCCAAGTCCCTTTTCGGGCTCGGCCGCTTCCAGGAGTCCCTCGACCAGGCCCTTCCTCTTTACGAGCGCGCCCCCGACCGCGAGGCGGGCAAGGTCATCGCCCTCGACTACGCGGCTCTCAAAGATTGGACATCCGCCTTGAACTATCTCGAAAAGCTCATGGCCGAGGCCACCGAGGTCAGCGTCCTGAACCTGGCGGCGGAGGGCTATTTGAACCTCGGCCGGCCCGAGAAGGCTCTGCCGCTCCTGCAGAAGTCATTATCCCTCGTCCCGGACCAGCCCCCGATCAAGGATTTGGAAGAAAAAACGAGACGGCGGTTGGGACAAAAATAGGAGAATCGTCATGATCAGAAGGTCCGCGTTCGCCACGGTCTTCTTGGCCTTCGCTCTCGCCGCGGCCTGGGGGCAAACCCAGGGGCGGATCGAAGGCCAGGTCCTGGACCCCGCCGGGAACTCCCTCGAAAAAGTGGCGGTCAGCATCGTCTCCCAAAGAACGGCAAGTGTTCATTACGAGATTTCGACCGATAAGGGGGGTAAATTCATCCAGGTCGGGCTCACGCCCGGCAATTATCTCGTCAACTTCAGGAAAGAGGGTTTCGCCCCTGCGTCCAAGGAAATCCACGTCGGCATCGACGAGACGACCCGGATCGACATGCAGCTGAAGACCGTGGAAGCGGCTCTCCAAAAGACGCTGTCCGAGGCCGACAACCTGTTCCTGAAGGGGAACAAGCTCTTCGCAGAACAGAAATTCCCGGAGGCCTCCGCCGCCTATAAGGAGGCCATCAAGCTGGACTCGGGGAACTGGCGGTATTATCTCAATCTCGGCCTCTCACAAAAGAGAATGAATCAGCCCGAGGAAAGCCTCGCGGCCCTCAAGAAGGCCGTCGAGCTCAACCCCGAAAGTCCCAGCGCCAACAAGGAGACCGGGGAAGCCCTGGCCCGGGCGGGCAGCCTCGCCGAGGCCAAGCCGTATTATGAAAAGGCGGTGAGCCTCAGCCCCGACGACGCCGACGCCCATTTCAATCTGGGCCTTTGCCTCAGCGGCAGCGGCGAGCCCGAGGCCGCCTTCGCCCAGTTCGAGAAGGCCGTCGAGCTCAAGCCCGGCTCCGCGGACGCCTATTACCAGCTGGGATTGTCCTGCATCAACCTCCAGAAGAACGAGAAAGCGGTCGCCGCCTTCGAGAGCTATCTCAAGATCGACCCTGATTCGCCGCGGGCGGTCCAGGTCAAAGCCTTCCTGGACTTCCTGAAGAAGAAATAGGCCGGCCCGGGGGTCGCGCCGGCGGGGAGGTGGTCATGAAAGCGAAAAGGGCGCTTCTTGTCCTGTGGATGATGGCGGCCCTGGGCCCCGCGGTCGGGGGGGCGGCCGGGACCAAGATGGACGCGGAGAGCGAAAAGTTCTATCAGATGGCCCGGCTGATCATGACGTCCGAAGAGAACAAGATCTTCAAGCTCCTGCCGGACGCCGACGCCCGGAAGGAGTTCATCCAGGACTTCTGGGCCAAGCGGAACCCCGACCCGGACTCCGGGACCAACACCTTCAAGACGGAGTACGAGGGCCGCGTCGCCTATGCCAACAAGCACTTCCGGGAGGGGGGCTTGGGCATGAACACAGACCGGGGCCGGATCTATATCTTCATGGGCCCTCCCGAGAAGGTCGAGGAATTCTTCACCCACAATGACCCGACCGTCCGGGGATCCCTCATCCAGTGGATCTATTACACGGCCGATTTCGGCGTTGAGTTCGCCGACGTGCGGAACAACGGGCAGTACAAGATCCACCAGTACACCGGGGACATTTGGGGGGCCATGAATCTCTTCAAGATCGGGCAATGGGTCGGGCCGGATTCGGCTTTCAAGCAGAGGGACGTCACCTTCAACCTGAAGTATGACGCGCCGAAGAAGGAGCTCGTCCTCCTGATCCCGGCCAGGTTCCTCCTGCTCAGGGAGAACGCCGACGGCAAGCTCCAGGTGGGCTTGGACTTCAAGTTCTACATTTATGAGAACGAAGGCGCGAAAAGGGACATTTACACGGAGAGCAAGTCGTTCGTCACCGAGGACCCCGAATACGAAAAGGCGGGGGACATCACGTTCAGGTTCGCCTACCCCCTGAAGCCCGGAAAGAACTTCGTCGACGTGATCATCCAGGGCAAGGAAGGGTCCAAGGGGAAGGTCCGGAAGATCTTCGATATCAAGGTGGGGAGCTGAGGCCCCGCCCCGTGGCGAGGCCTCCCCGGGCCTTTGCCCCTGTCCCTATTTGACTTCCAGCGGGAGTTTCTTTTCGACGGTGAACCCGGAAACCTTGTCCTTGATCTTGAGGACCAGCACGTACTTGCCGAGAGCCAGGTCCGATTGCGAGGTCGTCTTGGTCCCCGTGGCCTGGTCGGTCGTCACCTTGGTCTGTTTCAAGGGCAGGTTCTGGTCGATGAGCGGGCTGGGGTAGGTCTGGGCCTGCCACCTGATGACCGCGGCGCCGTCCTCTTTCTGGACCTCGTAATTGACCTCGACTTCGTAGGTCTGCTGCTGGGGCTGGGAGGCCGGCAGGGCGGCGGATTCCGGCTTGGGCTTGGCGCCGAGGACGATGAAGAAGACTTCGATCTGGGCCTTGTCCTCGGCCGTGATGACGTTCTCGAGATTCGGGACGATCTGGAGAACGGAGTAGGTGAAGAGGCCCCGGTGGACGATCGGCTTGGCCTCGTAAGAATTCATCTGCTTGATGTCCTTGGCGTAGAAGACGGAGGTCGTGTCGAGGGCGGTCTGGTAGGTCTCGAGTCCCGGCAGGGTGACGTCGTAATAACTGACGCCGACCTTCTTCTGGTCGGCGACGCCCTTCTTCGGGTCGATGTGCGCGATGAGCATGGCGATCGTGTATTTCCCGTAGGGCAGCCCGACACCCAGGGCGTACCACTCTTCTTTGGCGGCGTCGTAGCCGGCGCCCTCCGTCCGAAGGGTCACCGGGATGGTCGCTTCCCGGGAGGCCTTCATCGCTCCGGCCTCATCGGCCTGGAAGAACTGGAGAACGACCGCCAGGCGGGTCTCGAGCGTCCCGGCGGGCGAAGCGGCGGGCTGGGCTTGCTTACCTTGAGGCGCGGCGGCCACCGGGGTTGCGTAGCCGAGGTCCGCGTTCTTGGCCTTGAAGAAGATGACCGTATGCATGCCCCCAGGCACGGGGAAAGTCATCGACTTGAAGATCGAGAAGGGGATGTCCTGACGCCCTTGCTTGGTCGCCAGGCCTTCCTGGATGATCGCCTCGATCTCTTTGGGGATAGCGGATTTTTGCGGCGGCTTCGGTTCCTGTTTCTTGGGTTCTTGTTTTTGCCCGGGCGTCGCCTGGGCGAAGATTATCAATAGGCTCAGAGAGCAAACAAGGATGAGGCCGAGAACAACAATTCTTGGGGCTTTCATTTTTCCTCCTTGAAAAACGCCATCGTCCATTCCTTACCAGCTTAGAGCAATTCTCATGCCAATCAGTTTGGCTGGAATCCTCTGTCCTTTGAAAAAACACCGCGGGATCTGTAAAGGTCTTTTACAACCTTCCTTTGAACCTCACGTGAGTTTCTCCGGTCGAAAGAACGACCCAATATATCAGATTTCAATTTTTTTTCAAATGATATTTCTCGACGGCACGGAGGTGCTCGCCGAACGTGCGGCTGAAGCTGTGGCTGCCGTCGCCCCGGGCGACGAAATAGAGATAATCTTCGGACGCGGGATAAAGCGCCGCTTCCAAGGATGTTTTCCCCGGACTGCAAATGGGGCCCGGCGGCAAGCCGGCGTGAATGTACGTGTTGTAAGGGGAGGGGAACTTGAGGTCCCGGCTGAGGAGCCGGCCGGAATACTTATCCTCAAGCTTGAGCCCGTAGATGACCGTCGGGTCGCAGTCGAGCTTCATCCCGATCCGGAGACGGTTGTGGAAAACGGCCGATACGATCGGCCGCTCCTCGGGCACGGCCGTTTCCTTCTCGATGAGCGAGGCAAGGATGACGACCTCCCGGACGCTCAGGCCGAGTTCAGCGGCCCGCCTCCGCCAGCCATCGTGGAAGACCCTCCGGAACTGCCCTGTCATGGCTTCGACATAGTCGCCGGCCGTTGCTTTCCGCGGCAGGAAATAAGTGTCCGGGAAGAGATACCCCTCAAGGTCCGGGGCCTTGGGGTCCCACTCGGCCACCCGGGCCGTCTCGTGAAAGACCCTCCGGAACGAACCCGGGTCAGCCGCGCTCCGGGAGCTGATGAGCCCGGCGATCTCGTCCCCCGTCAGGCCTTCCGGGATCGTGAACGGCTGGAGATAGATCCGGCCGCGGAACATCTTGAAGAGGACCTCTTTGGCGCTCGCCGGGAACGTGAATTCGTATTCGCCCGCCTTGAGCCGCTCCCGGGAATAATAGAGGTCATAAGATAGGGTCATGGCCAAGGAGCTCCGGATGATCTCCCGCTTCCGGAGGCTCCCGGCGACGGCCTTGACGCTCCGTCCCCTCTGGACCTCAAAGAAGACGCTCCCGCCCGGCCCGGGAAACGGCGCCGCGCATTCCCTGGCCAGCCAACCGGTGAGCGCCGGAAGCAGGATGAGCGCCCCGAGGAGCGCGCCCTTAGCTCCCTTGAGGGCCATCGGGACCTCCGCGCTTGAGCTCCAGGTATGTTGAGAGGATGATGACGGCCGCGATCTGGTCCTCGCGCTCCTTCTTTCCCCGGCCCCGGACGTTCCCTTCCCGGAGGCGCTGGAGGGCCTCGCGGGTCGTCAGGCGCTCGTCGATAAAGACGATGGGCTTCCCGACGGCCTTTTCCAGCCAGGCTGAGAACTGTCGCGTCTTCTCGACCCTGGTCCCGGAGCTGCCGTCCATCCGGAGCGGGTCGCCGATCACGATCTCCTGGACGTCATGGCGGGCGACCAGGTCCTGGAAGAACTTCCGGTCCACGTCCTCCCGCCCGGTGAGCTTGTAGGTCCCGAACGGCTGGGCCGCGACCTGGAGGGGGTCGCTCAGGGCGAGGCCGACGTAGCGGTCCCCGTAGTCGATGCCCAGAACCCTCATCAAAGACCCCGGACGACGCACGTTTTTCGGGCCTTGTGCCGTTCGAGGCCGAGGGCGATCAGCCGCTCCATGAGCCGGGGGAACGGCAGTCCGGAGGCTTCCCATAGCTTCGGGTACATGCTGATCTCGGTGAAGCCGGGGATCGTGTTGACCTCGTTGACGTACAGGCGCTTCGTCCGGCCGTCGATGAAGAAGTCAACCCGGGCCATCCCCGAGCATTCCAGGGCCATGAAGGCCTCGACGGCCAGGCGCCGGACCCTTTCGGTCATCGGGCGCGACAGCCGGGCGGGGATGACGAAGCCCGTCTTCCCGTCGATGTACTTGTCATTGTAATCGTAGAACTCCCTGGAAGGGACGACCTCTCCGGGCAGGGAGGCCTCCGGGGATTCGTTGCCGAGGACGCTGCACTCGATCTCCCGGCCCAGGATTCCCTTTTCGACGAGGATCTTCGCGTCATAGCGGAAGGCCGTTTCCACGGCCGGCCCGGTCTGGCCGCGGTCCTTGACCTTGGTGATCCCGATGCTCGACCCCAGGTTGGCGGGCTTGACGAAAAAGGGTATGGGGAAGTCCCTGCGGATCCGGCGGAGGATCCCATCCCGCCCGCCGCGCCACTCTTCCTCGCGGATGACCAGCCAGGGAACGATGGGCAGCCCCCTCTCACGGAAAAGGGATTTGGCCGCCGCTTTGTCCATGCCCAGGGCCGACCCCAGGACCCCGGCTCCGACATAGGGGACGCCGGCCATCTCGAGCAGCCCCTGGATCGTCCCGTCCTCTCCGTACGGCCCGTGGAGGATGGGGAAATAGATATCGGCAGGGACCTTCGCCCCACGGCCCCGGACCTCCCAAGGGAGGAAGGGAAAGGACTTTCCCCTGGCCAGGGCCT
The DNA here is from genome assembly GCA_050015275.1 of Candidatus Aminicenantales bacterium. Lineage (GTDB taxonomy): Bacteria > Acidobacteriota > Aminicenantia > Aminicenantales > Saccharicenantaceae > DATKJS01. Next base: position 22,672 of record JBEKBS010000005.1, read on the forward strand.
CCCGGTCAGTGGACGGGGCCTCGACGACCCTCCAGAGGCCGGCCTTGGTGATGTAGATCGAAAGGACCTTGAATTTGGCCTTGTTCAGGTTCCGGTGGATCGCCGCGGCGGAGATCAGGGAGATCTCGTGTTCAGCCGAGCGGCCTCCGAAGATCAGGGCGACCACAATTTTTTTTGACATCGGGTCCCTCGGCGCGACTAAAGCTAACGGACGCCCCATTTTAGTACAAGTGACGGGTCTTGTCTAACGGCGGCGGGCCGGGAATTCCCGGGTCCGAGACCCGGGACCAGGCGGGAAGGGCGGGGGCCGCTTCCCGACGGAGGCTGACGATGGTATTGACACAGGCGACAATTGCTTCTTATAATAGCGCCAAGTGCGACTTCATCGGCCGAGAGGTGTGACCATGAAAAACCCTAAAGGGCGTTCCCTAAGCCGTCTTTCCCTTGCCCTCGTCTTCGTGTGCCTGCTCGTCGCGGGCCGCCCCTTCGCTCAGGACCAGATCCAGAAAGCCAAGATCTTCGAAGACACCTATCAGTTGATCACCGATACCGACCTCTACGGGTCGTTCTTCATGATGGAGGAGGGCAAGCCGCTTCCCGACCTCCGGATCATCGGCGCCGAGCGGATGAACGAGAAGGATAACCTCGTCGACTTCGACCTGATCTACCTCAGCAAGGGGCAGGCCGACGGCCTCGAGATCGGCCAGCTCTTTCAGATCATCGGGCTTGAAGATAAGGTCCCCCCGTACGGGACGGTGACCCTGCGCCGGGGCAGGGCGCGCGTCATCCGTCTCGAGGAGAAAGTGGCCGTGGCCAGGATCGAGAGAAGCTACTGGCCCGCACGGGTGGGCGATTACCTCCTGCCGTTCGAGGAAGGGGAGCTCGTGGTCGGGAAAGACAAAGGCTACGATGTGATGGACCCGAACGCCACCAAGAGGGGCAAGGTCATTTACATCGACCAGGATCTGCGGACCGCCGGCTCAGGGCAGTGGGTCCTGATCAACATGGGCCGGCAGCAGTGCGTCCAGATCGGCGACGAGCTCACGGTGTTCCACCGCGCCAAGCCCAACCTCCCGCGGGAGGCCATCGGGAGCATGATCATCATCGACGTCCGCGGCGCGACCTCGACCGTCAAGGTCCTCTCCTGCAAGGAGGCGGTCGAACCCGGGGACGAAGTCCAGATGAACACGTCCCGGTAAAGACTTCCAGGACGTCCGTTCCGGGAAGCTCCAAAACCCCTGTCCGCACACCCTCCGGCCTTCGCGTCCCGGACGCGCGGGGGTCCTTCGACCGGGGCCTTCCCCGTCCATTTTCCAGGCAGCGCACCCTGTTGAGAAGGCCTCGCAGCCGGCCCCCGGCTCGGTTGACAGGCCGGGGGATTTCTGCTAGTTTAGGGCGTGCCGTTTTCGAAACGAACGAGCGGGCGGGCGTAGTTCAGTGGTAGAACGTCTGCTTGCCATGCAGAAGGTCGTGGGTTCAAGTCCCATCGCCCGCTCCAGTCATTCGAATTCCATGCGCAACAGATCCCGGGCGCGGTACCCAAGCGGCTAAGGGAGAGGTCTGCAAAACCTTTATTCGTCGGTTCGAGTCCGACCCGCGCCTCCAACGTCCCCTCCGATATTAAAGTCCACGGCCGGCCGGCGCCCTGTCCTCCGGAGGATCTATTTCATCTCAAGGAGACGGAGTCGCGCACCATCCCCCGGCGGCGGAATTCAGCCGTTCGCACGCATTGACAGGCTCGTGCGAACATAATATAGTTGGGGTAATTTCCGCTCAGCAAGGAGGCGTCCATGGATCTGATTCAGAGAGTCCAGTCGATTCTGCTTAAGCCCAAAGACGAGTGGGTCAAGATCAAGGCGGAGCCCGCGACCGTTTCCGGGCTGTTCACGTCCTACGCCATGATCCTGGCGGCGATACCCGCCGTGGCCCAGTTCATCGGGCATCTGGTCTTTCGCGCCCAAGTCCCGTTCGCCCGGGTGTACGTCTGGAGCTTTGGCCGTGCTCTCAGCAGTGCCATCCTCTCCTACGTGTTTTCACTGGTCATTGTCTATCTCTTCGCGTTGGTCATCAACGCCCTGGCCCCGAATTTCTCATCTGCCAAGAGCCTGCCTAATGCTCTCAAGCTTGCCGTCTACAGCATGACGCCGGCCTGGGTGGCCGGAATCCTGTACATCTTCCCGGCGCTCTCGATTTTGGTTATGCTTGCCAGCCTGTATGGACTTTATATTCTCTACCTTGGATTCGATTGCCCCATCATGGAGACGCCCAAGGATAAGGTCTTGGGCTACTTGGTCATCAGCATTATCGTGGTGATCGTCCTGACCGTGATCTTTGGATTGATCGTCGGGGGGATTTACGCCAGCCGGATGATATAACGGGGGCAGCAGCCTCGAGATCCGCTGTCATGTGTGCTGGTCGAGCTCCTCGACGATTTTGAGAAATGCTTCCTGAGGCGAGGGCGCGCCGGTGACCGGCCGCCCGATGACCAGATAATCGGCGCCTTTCGACACGGCCTCGGCGGGAGTCATGATCCTTTTCTGGTCCTGGGCCGCCGCCCAGAGGGGCCGGATCCCCGGCGTCACGATGACGAGGTCCCGGCCGAATTCCTTCCTCAGGACCTCGATCTCCTGGGGCGAGCAGACGACACCGTCCATGCCGGCGGCCCTGGCCAGGCCGGCCAGCCGCACCACCTGGCGGGCGACGTCCGGGCCCATCCCGATCTCCTCGAGGTCGGCCCCCTTGAGGCTGGTGAGGACGGTCACGCCGAGAAGGATGGGTTTCGGGCGCCCGAGCTCTCCCGAAACCTGCCGGGCCGTCTCCGCGGCCTTGGCCATCATCTCCCGCCCCCCCGAGGTGTGGATGGTCATCATCTGGACGCCGTGGCGGAAGGCCGACCGGACCGCGCCGGCCACCGTGTTCGGGATGTCGTGGAGCTTGAGGTCGAGAAAGACGTCCTTCCGGAGGGCCTTGAGCTTCTTGAAAAGGGCCGGGCCCTCGGCGGTGAAAAGCTCGAGGCCGATCTTGAAAATCCGGGCGTCCTTGAGCTTGCTGACGAGGGCGATGCCCTCCTCCTTGGTCTGGACGTCCAGAGCAATGATGATCCTGTCACGGTTATCTTTTTTCATGGTGCCGTCCTTCTTTCGGTTCGCGGGCGCGGGCCCCGCTCCGGCCCGGTCTCTCACCAGGCCTTGACCGTTCCCACGATGTCCCGGACGCGGGCGATGCCGTGCGCTTCCAACCAGTCTTCGATCTCTCCGATGATCCGGACGGCCGCGTCCGGCTCCACGAAGTTCGCCGTCCCCACCTCGACCGCCGATGCCCCCGCGATGAGGAACTCCAGGGCGTCGGCTCCCGTCATGATCCCGCCCATCCCGATGACGGGGACCTTGACCCGGGAGGCCACCTGGTAGACCATGCGCACGGCCAGGGGCCGGATGGCCGGGCCGCTGAGCCCGCCGAACGTGTTGGCCAGCCGGGGCCGCCGCGTTTCGATGTCGATGGCCATGGCCAGGAACGTGTTGACGAGCGAGATCGCGTCCGTGCCCGCCGCCTCGGCCGCCTTGGCGATCTCGACGACGTTCGTGACGTTCGGCGAGAGCTTGGTGATGACCGGCCGCCGCGACACGGCCTTGATGCGCTGGATGAGGTGATAAGTGGGCTCGGGGAAAAGCGCCGGGCACATCCCTTCTTTCTTGACGTTCGGGCAGGAGATATTGAGCTCGTAGGCCGCGATCCCTTCCTGCCGTTCGAGGAATTCGACGACCGCGACGTACTCATCGTCGTCGCCGCCGCAGACGTTGACGATGACCGCGGTCGGGAGGTCCCTGAGCTTGGGCAGCACTTCTTCGGCGAAGGCCTTGACCCCGACGCCCTGGAGCCCGATGGCGTTGATCAGGCCGCTCGGGGTCTCGACGAGGCGCGGCGGCGGGTTCCCCTCGCGGGAGTTGAGGTAAAGGCCCTTGACCACGAACCCGCCGAGCCTCTGGAGGCCGAGGTAGGGCTCGAACTCCAGGCCGTAGCCGAAGGTCCCGCTCGCCGCGAGGACCGGGTTCTTGAGTTTCAGGAACCCCAGGTCTATCGTCAGGTCCGTCATGGTCGTCAATCCATCCACACGATCCGGTCGCCGGGAAAGACCGGGCCCTCCTCGCAGATCTTGACCCAGGCTTCGCCGCCGTCGTTCCTGACCCGGTGGACGCAGCCCCAGCAGGCGCCGATGCCACAGCCCATCATGGATTCCAGGGAGAATTCACTTGGGATCAGCTTGTCCCGAGCCATCCCGGCCGCGGCCCTCATCATGGGGTCCGGCCCGCAGGCGAAGAGGATATCGGCGGGGGCTTGATCGAGCTCACGATGCAGCAGCTCGGTGACGAGACCCCTGAACCCGAGGCTTCCGTCGTCCGTCGAGCAGAGGAGGCGAAGCCCTGCCGCTTCGAACTTGTCCTTCAGCGGGAGATCCGGGAGACGGCGCCCGCCATAAAACACGGTGACGCGGGCCCCCAGCGCTTTCAATTCCCTCCCCAGGAAATAGAGGGGGGCGATGCCCCGGCCCCCCCCGACCAAAAAGGCGTTTTTTCCTCTGGCGCCTCCGGAGACGGAGAAGCCCTTGCCGAGCGGGCCGAGGATGTCCACGGAATCCCCCGGCTTTTTTCCGGCCAGGATCCCCGTTCCGAGCCCGGCGATCTTGAAGAAGAGCTCGATCCCTGACTCTCCGGCGTCGTGGATGCTCAAGGGACGCCGGAGGAGCGGGAACGGGGTATCGGCGACCTTGACCATGACGAACTGGCCGGGCCGGGCCTCCCGGCCGACGGCCGGAGAGTCGATCGTCAGCAGGTAATAATCGCCCCAGCTCCTGACATCCCTGATCCGCGCGCCCCGGTCGATCGTCATAGCGGTGGGATACGCTCCTATCGTTCGCCAAAAATATCAAAAACCCGGGCCTTTGTCTATCAGAAAAGCGGACGGGTGGCACGGTGCCAGTCCCCGCCCGCCCGAGGCGGAAGGGGATTGCGCGAGAGCGCTGGGGGTTCCAAGGGGCGGCTTCCCCCTGGTCGGAGCACTCGGCTGAAGCAGTCGAGTGCGGAGAGGGGTGGTTCAGGAGGGGGCCTTTTCCCCTCCGCCCTCGGGGGGATGGGTGGAGCTGAGGCCGGACGGGGACGCGCCGGGTCAGGACCCGTCCGACCGTTCGTGTTGCTTCGGCCACGGAGGATGACCTATAATGAGGCGTACTCATCAAGGGAGGACTCATCCATGCAGATATCGATGAGAGGCCACGACATCCAGGCGTCCCCCATCCGGAAGCTCAAGCCGTACGCCGACGCGGCCAAGGCCAAGGGGATCAGGGTTTTCCACCTGAACATCGGCGACCCGGACATCCCGACGCCCCAGCCCGTCCTCGACACCTTTCATCAGTATCGGGAGCCTGTCCTGGGGTACGGCCCGGCCCAGGGCTTCCTCGAGCTCCGGCAGGCCGTCGCCCGCTATTTCGGTCATTACCGGATCCCTCTCGAGGCGGACAACATCCTCATCACCACGGGGGGTTCCGAAGCCATCCATTTCTCCTTTTCCGTGATCGGCGACGTCGGCGACGAGATCGTCATCCCGGAACCCTACTACACGAATTACAACGGCTACGCCTCCTTCGCCGGCCTCAAGATCGTTCCCCTGCCGCTCCGGGTCGAGGACGGCTTCCGGCTGCCTCCGCTCGAGGCCATCGAATCGAAGATCACTCCGAAGACCCGCGCCATCCTGGTCTGCTCGCCGAACAATCCCACGGGGACTGTTTACACGCCCGAGGAGCTGGAGCGCGTCATCCGGGTCGTCAAGGAACACGACCTCTTCCTGATCGGCGACGAGGTCTACAAGGAATTCGTCTACGACGGCCTCAAGCACAAGAGCATCCTCGAATACGAGGACATCAAGGACCGGGTGGTCGTGGTCGACAGCATCTCCAAGCGGTACAGCTGCTGCGGGGCCCGGATCGGGATGATCATCACCCGGAACGCCGAGCTTTATCAGTCGGCCCTCAAGTTCGCCCAGGCCCGGCTCTGCCCCCCCTCGGTCGAACAGATGGCGGCCCTCGCCGCCTACAACATGCCCATGGACTATTTCAAGCCGGTCCGGGAAGAATGGCAGAAGCGGCGGGACATCCTTTACGAGGGTCTGAAAGATATCCCCGGCCTCGTCATCCGCAAGCCCCAGGGCGCCTTCTACGTCATCGTCCGGCTGCCGGTCAAGGACGCCGAACACTTCACGGTCTGGATGCTCTCGGAGTTCTCCCTCGACGGAAAGACCGTCATGCTGGCCCCGGCCCCGGGCTTCTATTCGACACCCAACCTCGGGACCGACGAGGTCCGGATCGCCTATGTCATCAACGAAAAGGACCTCCGGGAGGCGATCCGGGTCTTCAAGGCCGGCTTGGCCAGGTACCGGACGCTATTCCCCTGAAAATCGGCCCACGCCCGGCCGGGCGCCAGATTGAATTATGGCGCTTTTCCATGTATAGTGCTTTGAATATTTCCTGAGGAGTCAAGAGATGGCAAAGAAATATGTCTATTTTTTCGGCGCTGGCAAGGCCGAAGGCAACATGAGGATGAAAGACATCCTGGGCGGCAAGGGCGCCAACCTGGCCGAGATGGCCGGGATCGGGCTCCCGGTCCCCCCGGGATTCACCGTTTCGGCCGAAGCCTGCGAACTGTTCTATAGGAACAAAAAGAAGATCCCCGAAGCCGTGAAGCGCGAGCTCGAGAAGGGACTGAAAAGGCTCGAGACCACCGTCGGGCAGAGGATGGGCGACCCCAAGGACCCGCTGCTTGTGTCGATCCGGTCCGGGGCCCGGGCTTCCATGCCCGGCATGATGGACACGATCCTCAATCTCGGCCTGAACGAAAAGACGGTCGCGGCCCTCATCGCCAAGACGGGAAACCCCCGGTTCGCCTACGACTCATACCGGCGGTTCGTCCAGATGTACGGCGACGTCGTCCTCGGTCTGAAGCCGGTCCAGAAGGATGAGATCGACCCCTTCGAAGCCATTATCGATGCGAAAAAGCACGAGCGCGGCACCAAGAGCGACACCGACCTCACGGCCGCCGACCTGAAGGACCTCGTGGCCCGGTTCAAGACCGCGATCAAGGAGAAGACCGGGCGCGACTTCCCCGAGGACCCCATGAAACAGCTCTGGGGGGCCATCGGGGCGGTCTTCGGCTCCTGGAACAACGAGCGGGCCATCGCCTACCGCAAGATGTACGACATCCCCGAGTCCTGGGGGACGGCCGTCAACGTCCAGCTGATGGTCTTCGGCAACATGGGGAACGACTCCGGCACGGGCGTCGCCTTCACCCGCGACGCGGCCACGGGCGAGAACACCTTCTACGGCGAGTACCTGATGAACGCCCAGGGCGAGGACGTAGTGGCCGGGACGCGCACGCCCCTCCCCATCGCCGAATTGAAAAAGGACGACCCGAGGTCCTACGCGGAGCTCGAGAAGATCCGCCACATCCTCGAAAAGCATTACACCGACATGATGGACATCGAGTTCACCATCCAGCAGGGGTGCCTTTACATGCTCCAGTGCCGGGTCGGCAAGCGGACCGCCTTCGCCGCCATCAAGATCGCGGTCGACATGGTCGGCGAAAAGCTCATCGGCGAGAAGGAAGCCCTGACCCGGATCGAGCCCGACCAGCTCAACCAGCTCCTCCGGCCGATCTTCGACCCCGCCGAGAAGGAAACGGCCATCAGAAGCGGGAGGCTCCTGGCCAAGGGCCTGAACGCGGGCCCGGGCGCCGCCACCGGCCGGATCGTCTTCAACTCCGTTGACGCGGAAGAGTGGGCCAGCCGCGGAGAGAAGGTCGTCCTGGCCCGCATCGAGACCTCGCCCGAGGACATCAAGGGCATGAACGTGGCCGAGGGGATCCTGACGGCCCGGGGCGGCATGACGTCGCACGCCGCCCTCGTCGCGCGGCAGATGGGCCGGGTCTGCGTCGCCGGGTGCAGCGAGCTGGCCATCGATTATGCCAACCACACGATGACGGCCAAGGGGCGGACGCTCAAGGAGGGCGACTGGCTCTCGATCGACGGGACGACCGGCCAGGTCATCGAAGGTAAGATCAACACCAAGCCGTCGGAGGTCCTCCAGGTCCTGATCGAAAAGACCCTCGAGCCGTCGAAGGCACCCGTCTACCAGACCTTCGCCAAGGTCATGACGTGGGCCGATAAGTTCCGGACTCTCAAGATCCGGACCAACGCCGACCAGCCCGACCAGTCGGCCAACGCCCTGGCCTTCGGAGCCGAGGGCATCGGCCTATGCCGGACCGAACACATGTTCTTCGGCGAGGGCAAGATCGGCCCCATGCGGGAGATGATCCTGGCCGATACGCTGGAGCAGCGCCGGGCCGCCCTGGCCAAACTGCTGCCCCTCCAGCGGAAGGATTTCGCCGGTATCTTCGAGGTCATGGACGGCCGGCCGGTGACCATCCGGACGATCGACCCGCCGCTCCACGAATTCCTCCCCCACGAGGAAAAGGAGCAGCGTGAGCTCGCCGCCCAGATGGGCATCTCCTACGAGAAAGTAAGGGAGCGCGTCGAATCCCTCCACGAGTTCAACCCGATGCTCGGCTTCCGCGGCTGCCGCCTGGGCATCATCTATCCCGAGATCACGGAGATGCAGGCCCGGGCCATCTTCGAGGCCGCCGCGGCCGCCAAGAAGAAGGGGATCGAGGTCGAGCCCGAGGTCATGATCCCCCTCGTCGGCCACGTCAAGGAGCTCGCCAACCAGGAGGGGCTCGTCCGCGAAACGGCCGAGGCGGTCATGAAGGAGCAGGGCGTCCGGTTCAAGTACCTGGTCGGGACGATGATCGAGATCCCGCGGGGCGCCGTCACCGCCGACGAGATCGCGACCGTGGCCGAGTTCTTCAGCTTCGGGACGAACGACCTGACCCAGACGACGCTCGGCGTCAGCCGTGACGACGCGGGGCGGTTCCTCGTCCCCTACGTCGAGAAGGAGATCTACGCCAAGGACCCGTTCGAGGTCCTCGACAGGGACGGCGTGGGCCAGCTCATGCGGATGGCCGTGGAGAGGGGCCGCAAGACGCGGCCTGGGATCAAGCTCGGCATCTGCGGCGAGCACGGCGGCGACCCGTCGAGCATCGAGTTCTGCCACCTCATCGGCCTGAACTACGTCAGCTGCTCGCCGTTCCGAGTGCCCATCGCCCGCCTGGCGGCGGCCCGCGCGGCGCTGTTGAACGCTCCCAAGGCGGCCGCGAAGAGGCCGGCCAAAAAAACCGCCCGTAAGCGCTGAAGGAAGAACCGGTCGGCTTCCGGCTTGACACGGCATGCCGGCCCGGATAATGTTCCTCCTTGGGCGTTCGGGCCGAGTGGGGACCGGCGATCCCAACCATCTCTTCCGGGAGGTGATGCATGAGCGTCGAGGAACCCCGAACGGCCGCCATCCAGGAGCGTCTCCTTTCCCTCGACTTCTTCCGCGGGCTGACGATGTTTTTCCTCATCGGGGAGAGCACGCTCATCTATGAGCACCTGCGCAGCCCCGCCCTCCAAGGCACCCTCCTCCACGCGATCGGGACCCAGTTCGACCATCACCCCTGGGCCGGGCTGAGGCCCTGGGACCTGGTCCAGCCCTTCTTCATGTTCATCGTCGGCGCGGCCATGGCCTTATCGGTGGCCAAGCGGGAACAGCGCGGCGACAGCCGGGCCCGGGTCACGCGCCACGCCGTCGTCCGGGCCCTCCTCCTCCTTCTCATCGGCTGGGCGCTCTATTGCATCGAGCCCGGCCGGATCACCTTCCGCTTCCAGAACGTCCTGGCCCAGCTCGGCGTGACGACCCTGATCGCCTATTTCATGATGAGGCGGCCGGCGCGCGAGCAGATCGCCTTGAGCTTCGGCCTGATCCTCATCACGGAAGTCCTGTATCGCGTGTTCTGGGTGCCGGGCTTCAACCAGCCGTTCGTGCCCGGCCACAACTTCGGGTCATGGGTGGACATGGTGATCTCGGGCGAGCTCTCGGCCGGCCACTGGGTATCGTTCAACGCCATCCCGACCGCGGCCCACACGATCTGGGGCGTCCTGGCCGGGCAGCTGCTGATGAGCCACCGTCCGCCGAAAAAGAAGATCATGACCCTGGCCCTGGCCGGGCTGGCGGGAGTGGCCGCCGGCTTCGCCCTCACCCCCCTCTCGCCGATGATCAAGCGCATCTGCACGAGTTCGTTCGTGATCGCGAGCGGTGGCTTCTGCCTCCTGGCGCTGGCCCTCTGCTATTGGCTCATCGACGTCAAGGGCTTCCGGAACGGGACGAAGTTTTTCAACATCGTCGGCATGAATTCCCTGTTCATCTACATTTTCACCGAGACCGGCGGGACGTCCTGGCTGGCCCGCCTGGTCCACCCGTTTGCGGCGGTCGCCTTCGGCTGGACGGGGGAGCTCCCGGCGGCGATCGTCACGAGCCTCGCGGCCTGGGCCCTTCTCTGGTCGATGTGTTACTGGCTCTACCGGCGGAAGATCCTCATCAAGATCTAGGGGGCGCGGCATGGCTTTTGGCCGCCTCGGCGGCTCCGGCGGGCGGCCCGGGCCAGGTTTACCTCGCCCCGGATATTTGATATGGTTAGGTTTTCATGGGTGAGATCATCGATCTCCTGAGGTCGCTCGTCGGGAAGCGGTTCCCCTTCAAGCTCGTCTACAGCAACGAATACTGGATGTTCGACACGGGGAAGCATGTCTTTCCCCTGCAGAAGTACCGTCTCGTCTACGAGAATCTCCTTTCGATGGGGGCCCGCAAGGACGACTTCCTCAGACCCCGGCCGGCCCCGGACGAGGACATCCTCCTGGTCCATACGGCCAAGTATCTCAAGCATCTGAAGACGGGGACCCTGAGCCCGGCCGAGGTCCAGGCGCTGGAGCTGAGGTTCTCGCCCGACCTTGTCCGGTTCGCCCTCCTTTCGGTCGGCGGGACGGTCCTGGCCGCGCGCAAGGCCCTGGAACACGGGCTGGCCCTCCACATCGGCGGGGGATTCCACCACGCCTTCCGCGATCACGGCGAGGGGTTCTGCGTTCTCAACGACGTGGCCGTGGCCGTGGAAAAGGTCCTCGGGGAGAACCAGGCCCGGCGGGTGATGATCGTCGATTGCGACCTCCACCAGGGAAACGGGACGGCCGCCATTTTCGCCGGGCGGGAGGACGTCTTCACCTTTTCCATCCACCAGATGGACATCTATCCCTCCGAGAAGCCGGCCGGGACCGTCGATGTGGGGCTCTGGTCCGGAGACGGGGACGCGAAATACCTGGCCGAGCTCCGGACCCATATCCCGCGGATCTACAAAGAGTACCGGCCCGACCTCGTCCTCTATCTAGCGGGGGCCGACCCCTACGAAAGAGACCAGCTGGGGGGCCTGCGGATGACCAAGGGGGGGCTCCAGGACAGGGACCGGGTCGTCATCGAGGGCGCCCGGCGTCTCCGGATCCCGGTGGCGGTGGTCCTGGCCGGCGGCTATGCCTCGGAGATCGAGGACACGGTGAGCATCCATCTCGGGACCATCCGGGTCGCCCAGCGCGTCCAGAGGGTCCACTCCTAGACGGGCTCAATCCTGGGTGAAGACGTGGGCGAAGACCTTGGCATCGCCCACCATGTTGTCGATGATGCAATATTCGTTCGGTTGGTGGGCCGTGTCGTCGAGCCTCGACCAGCAGGCCGCATCGAAGCCCGCCCGCCGGAAGAGGGCCGCGACCGTCCCGCCGCCGATCCCCATGGCCTTGGCTTCCTTCCGGTACACCGCCTTGACGGCCTTCCGGAGGGCCTGGACGACGGGGGCCCGGGCCGCTGTCGGCGGCGCGGCCGGCGCCTTCTGCTCGATGCCGATCTCGATCCTGACCCTGAACTTCTTGGCGATGTCGGCGGCGATGGCCTTGATGCAGCGCTCGACGTCCGCGACCTTGTACTCCGGCAGGATCCGGCAGTCCATGTAGAAGACGTCCTCGCCGGGGATCGTGTTGATGTTCGGGACGTTGGCCTCCTTCTTGGTCGGCTCGAACGTCGAGATCGGGGGCGCGAAGAGCCTCTCCCGCTCCGGGAAGAAATCATACAGCCTGTTCAGGGCCGCGATGAGGAAGCCGGCCGCCTTGAAGCTGTTGATCCCTCTTTCCGGCGTCGAGCCGTGGGCCTGTTTCCCCAAGGTCTTGAACTTGAGCCAGAGGATGCTCTTTTCGGCGACCTCGATCATCGTTCCGTTCTCGTTACCCGCGTCCGGGACGATGATCAGGTCCTGCTTGCGGAACGCCTTGTGGCTCCCGAGGACGTAGCCGATCCCCTTGGAGCTCCCGGTCTCCTCGTCCGCGACGAGGGCGATGCCGATGTCGGAGGCGGGGAGGAGCCGCTCGGCCGCGAAGGCCTTGACGGCGAAGAGCGAAGCGACCATGTCCTGCTGGTTGTCCTCGACGCCGCGGCCGTAGATGCGTCCCTTCTCGACCCACGCTTTGTAAGGGTCACCGGTCCACAGGGAGAGCTCGCCGGGCGGCACGACGTCCGTGTGGGTCATGACCCAGACCGTCCGGGCCGAGCTCTGTCCCTTGAAAGAAGCCAGAATGTTGGGCCGGTAGCCGGCCGGGGCATCGAGGTCCGGGGCCTTGATCAAGGTGACGTCCTTGAAGCCGTTCCGCTTCAACCAGCCCGTCAGGAAATCGGCTTTCTGGGCCTCGCCCTCCCCGCCGCTTCCGGGCGCGACGGCCGGGATGGCGGTGAGCCGGACCTGGAGATCGACCATCTCGTCGCGGAAATTCTCGATCCTCCGGGCCAGCTTTTCAAAGGTCGTGGAGTTCGGCATGAGATCACTCCTGTCATCCAAGGTGCGGAGGAGATATTAGCACGGCCCCGGAAAAAAGCAAGGGATCGGACGGTGGAGCAGGCTTAGGCTCCGATTTTTTTTCTCGTCCCGAAGAACCTGACCATCCCGGCGACGACGTAATGGGCCCCGGACAAGCCCGTGAGCGCGGCCGTCAGGACGTAGAAAACTCCCATGGGGCCGGGCGAGACGCCGAGGCCGTTGCACAGGAGGACGACGAGCAGGACCATAACCTCGCAGATCGTGCTCGCCTTGCCGAGAAGGGACGGCTTGAACTGCGTTCTCCCCCTGATCCAGACGTAGATGAGCGCCCCCACGGCGATCAGGATGTCCCGGCCGATGCAGATCGTTGTCAGCCACAAAGGCAGCGTGTTCGGCTGGGCGAGAGCCGGGAGGGTCAGGGTGACGAACGCGGCCGTGAGCAAGACCTTGTCCCCGGCGGGGTCGAGCCAAAGGCCGACGTTCGTCTTGAGCCGGAAGTATCGGGCCGTGAAGCCGTCCAGGGCGTCCGTCGCGCCGGCCAGGAGAAAGACGTCAAAAGCCAGCCAGGGCCTGCGGTGGGCGAGCGCCCAGATGAAGACAGGCGTGAGAAGGATCCTCATGAACGAGAGGATGTTCGGCAGCGTCAGGACCTTGGAGCTGCGCTCCCCGTTGGTCACGATGCCCTCCTGCTCCGCCGCGAGGCCCGTCCCTTCCGTGCCCCTATTCATCTGGCGAGCCCCTGCACGATGTCCAGGACCTTCGCGGCGTCCCGCCCCGGGACGGTCTTTTCGGGCTCGAACGTCCTTTGCGGCTTGAGGTCCATGACCTGGTAGGCGACGGCCTTGAGGATGGGCTGGTAGTAGAAGCTGTCCGGCGAGACGTCGGTGATCTGGATCTTCCGGACGTCCAAGAGGGGAACGAACCTCGAACCCCGCTCCTTCAGGAAATCGATGAGCCGGATGACCGATTCCGCCAGCTCGGCCCGGTTGATGATCCTCCGGGGCTGAAAGGTGTGATTGTCGAAGACGTTCATGACGCTCAGGGAGGCGACCTTGATGATGAACTTCTGGGCCCACGAGGTGGAAATGTCCACGAGGATCTGCGTCTGCCGTTCGGGGACATTCAGGAAATCCTTGAATTTGACCGCGATCAGGGCGGCCAGGTCCTCCCGAGTGATGGCTTCCTGGGCCGGGATGAGGCCGTACTGGCTGGGGAGCTCGAAGACGCCGAGCTTCCCCTTCAGCTCCTCGACCCGGTCGGCGACGGTCTTGTTCTGCGGTTCGAGCTCGGCCAGCTTCTCGTAATAATCCAGGCTCTGCCCGAATTCCCCCATCTCATAAAGAAGGTCGGCGAGTTCCCGAAGGGCGGCCTTGTTCGCCGGCTGGGCCGAGACGGCCGCCTTGTAGTAAATGATCGCCTGGCCGGCGTTTTTCTCGGTCCGGTAGGCCCGGGCCAGCTCCAGGTTGGCCTCGGCCGATTCAGGGGCGTAGGAGAGGACTTTCAAGAAGGCCTTTTTCGCCTCCTCCCGGCTTCCGGCCGCCGCGACCCCCCGGGCGTCGGCCAGAGACTGCCCGACGAGTTCGTCCCGGAGCTTGTCGAAACGGGGCCTGGCCCAGCGGTTCTCGGGGTCGCGCTTGAGGATCTCCCGATAGTTGGAGAGCGCGAGGGCCTTTTGGCCACGGGACTCGTAGAGCTGGGCCAGGCCGGCGTTGGCCAAGGTCAGGTCCGGGAAGCGGCGGAGGGATTCCCTGAAGCTTGCCTCGGCCCCGTCCCGGTCCGCGAGATAGAGGTTCGCATAGCCCAGCCCCACGGCATAGAGGGGATTGTCCTCGCCGAGCTTGAGGAGCTCTTTTCGGGCCTGGTCGACCTTCCCCGCCTTCAAGTCCGCCCAGGCCTGGTCGGCGGCGATCCGCTGGTCCAGGGTCAGCCGGGTGGACACGGACTGCGGGATGTCCGCGATGTCAAACGAGGGAGGAGCGGGCGTGAAAGTGGCGCAGGCCCATGTCCCGAACAGAACGATGGCGGCGAGGATGGCTTTTTTCACCAGGGATCTCCTTGTTCGAGATAGGGCAGGAAATTGACGATGACCGCCGGGTCCGCCATGACCTTGAATTCCAGGAACCCCTCGTTCTCCCTCTTTTTCAGGATCAGGGCCCGGCGCGGGAGGGAATGCGTGATCTCCGGCCGGTCTTTCGGGATCTGGAGGTAGTAGAGACGGTGGTCGCGAAAAAGGACGGCCCGGAGCTTTTGGAGGAACTCCTCGACCCCCTGCCCGGTCTTCGCCGAGATCGCCACCGTCCGGGAATTCGGGTCCCCGTTCCGCTTGAGCAGGAGATCCCGCTCCTCGTCCGGCAGGAGGTCGATCTTGTTGAGGACCCTCACGACGGGCAGGCCGGCCGCCCCGATGTCTTTCAGGATCGACTCCACGGCGCCGAGATGGCTCTCGGAATCCGGCGAGGCCAGATCGATGATATGGCAGACGCAGTCCGCCTCCCGGACCTCCTCCAGGGTCGCCCGGAACGATGTCACCAGCTCAACGGGAAGCTTCTTGATGAACCCGACGGTGTCTGACAGAAAGAAGTGGAGGCCGTCCGCATAAGAAACACGCCTGAGGAGGGGGTCCAGCGTCGAGAAGAGGTTGGGGGACGTGTATCGCCGCTCATCGGTCAGGAGGTTGAACAGGGTGGATTTTCCGGCGCTCGTGTAGCCGACCAGGGAGACGGTCGGGACCGGGCTCTTGCGGCGGCTCTCCCGCTGGTTCAACCGCCTCTTTTCGAGGCCGGAGATGTCCTTCTTGATCTTCGTGATCCGGTCGGTAATCCGCCTCCGGTCTTCCTCGAGTTTCTTTTCGCCCGGGCCGCGGGTCCCGATGCCGGCACCCTGCTGGGTCAGGCTGAGCCCCCGCCCCTTCAAGCGGGGGAGGAGATAGCTGAGCTGGGCGAGCTCCACCTGGAGCTTCCCTTCGTTGGTCCGCGCCCTCTGGGCGAAGATGTCCAGGATGAGCTGGGTCCGGTCGATGATCTTGGCCTTGATCCTGTCCTCGAGGTTGCGCTGCTGGGTGGCGGTCAGATTGTGGTCGAAGATGACGAGGTCGGCCCCCACCTCGCCCCGCAGCCGGGCGATCTCCGTCGCCTTCCCCTCGCCGACGAAATACCGCGGGTTGAACCGGGGCCGGGCCTGGAACAGCTTGCGGGCGACCTCGGCGCCGGCGGCCGCGGTCAGGCCGGCGAGTTCCCGCATGGACTCCTCCGCTTCTTCCTTTTCCTTCCTGGAGGTGGAGACGTTGATGAGGAGCGCTTTTTCCATCGTCCCTATTTTAATTGTTTTTGGAGGTGTTGCTCAAGACCCCTGCCGTCATCAGGCGAAAACCAGACGACGCCGGACATCTTCTTGAACCAGGTCTCCTGCCTTTTCGCGTAATGGCGGGTGTCGAGCTTGGTCAGCGCCTTGGCTTCCTCAAGGGAGAACCCTCCGTCGAGGTACTTGAGGACGTGCCGGTACCCGAGGGCCCGGAACGGGGGGGCGTCCCGGCTGAGGCCGTCCCGGAGAAGGCCCCGGACCTCGTCCACGAGGCCGCGCGCGAACATCCGCTCGACCCGCTCTTCGATGCGCCGGTAAAGAGAGTCCCGCTCGAGCCTGAGCCCGATCTTGATGACGTTGAACCCCCCCGTCGGGGACCGCGTCTCCGGGAAATGGCCGGAGAGGGGACGGCCCGTGAGGCGGTAGACTTCCAGGGCCCGGATGATCCGGATGCGGTCCCGGCTCCGGACCTTCCGGGCGTAGGCGGGGTCGATCTCCTCGAGCTTCCGGAAAAGAACGTCGAGGCCCTTTTCCCGGGCCTCCGCCTCGAGCCCCGCCCGGAGCGCGGGATCCCGGGCCGGGCCGGGAAAAAGCCCGTCGACGAGGGCCTTGAGATAGAGGCCCGTGCCGCCGACGACGAGCGGGACCCCGCCGCGGCCGATGATCTCCGCGGCCGCCCGGAGCGCCTCCCGGACGAAATCCGCCGCCGTGAACTGGACGTCGGGTTCCACCGTGTCGATCAAGTGATGCGGAACACCCCTCCGGTCCTCGGCCGAGGGTTTGTCCGTGCCGATATCGAAACCCCTGTAGACCTGGATGGAATCCCCGTTGATGATCTCTCCGCCGAATGTCGGGGCCAGGCCGACGGCGGTCCGGCTTTTGCCCACTCCCGTGGGGCCGAGGATGATGACCAGGTTCCGGGTTTCAGGTTCCAATTTTGATCAGAAGCCAGAGGCCGAGGAGAGTGGCCAGGACAAGGACGGCCAGGAGCTGTTTCCTTTTCAGGATGTCTCTCCGATCCTCTCCAGGCTCCTGACCAGGGCCGATTCGTGGCCGGAGCCCAGGGTCCGCTTGACGGCCAGGACCTCGGCGACGAGGATCTCGTCCATGCTCCGGAGGAGCCCCCGCCTGTTCTCGTCGCCGATGAGGTTCATGCTCGTTTTCAGGAGCGATTTGAGCTCGATGCGGCCGTCCGCCTTGAGCTCGAGGCCCTGGAAAGCCGGGTCCAGCCGGCTCCGGACGTCTTCCAGGGAGTTCCCGATGACGCTGAGGGCCACGGGACCGATCTCCTTGGAAATGTATTTGAAGATGTATGAGCATTTGGCATTGAAGATGCCGAAGACCTTGTCCATGTCGGCCAGGGACATCTCGGCCGGAAGCTTGCCGGTCTTGGGCCGCGGCGGCTTCGTCCCGGCCAACCCCAGACAGAGAAAGACGGACAGGGTCCTCCGGCTTTCTCTCTTTCCCAGGTCGCTCGACTCATAGAGGTCCGAGAGCGTCCCGGGCGACTCGAGGAGGCCGAGGACATACTTTTCATGGGGGAGGAGGTCCAGGAGGTCGAGGAAATACGGCTCGAGGCCCTGGATGGTCTCGCCCTCGGGCGGCAGGAGGCGCGCGATGACGCTGTCGTTCGTCATCCGCCGGGCCCCCTCCAGGATGAGGCTGGGGACGAAAAGGCTGATCAAAGCCGGCCCCCGGGGCGTTCGAAGGGGCCCGAACTCAAACTCTCCCTCCTCCCGATCGAAGAGCGCATAGGCCTCCTCTTTCACGAAGCCTTCGAGGAGCGCCCAGAGGCGCCCCGGTTCGACCAGGGGGACCTCGAGGAGGGCCCGGATGATAGAGACTCCGTTCCGCTCCGCGAATTCCTCGGACTGGGCCAGGCTGATCAGGTCCGTCGCCCCCGAGGTCAGGAGGTATTTCAAGAAGTCTTTTTCTGCCAGCGAGGCCCGGTCGATGAGCAGTTGACCGTTCTCGAAGGCGAAGCTCTTCGGCCCGCCGACCCCGTCGACGCGGAGCGTCCCCGTGAGCTCCTCCCGCCAGATCCCGGCAAGGACGGTTGCGAAAGGGGTTTCCGAGAGGTTCCCGCGACGGAGCGCTTCGTCCATGGACTTAATTTATAGGGCGCGCGTGGATAAGTCAATCCGGCCCCGTTGTGCTGACGATGCTTAAGGGTGCGGGGTGAAGCCTCCGCCCCAGAAGGGGCTAAGCTCGGGCGATCCCCTCCGGCAGGGAGCGGATTCTGAGGAGCGACCAGCAGAATTGCTGCGGAGCAACTCGGAGCTGCACTTCTGGTAACCATCTGAAACGAGTCTGGATCTTCCTTCCGGACAGCTCCGGGAACAGCCCCCCCGCGCTATTTTTTCCCAATCGCCTCGGCTAGCACCAACGCTGCGTTACCTGACGAAGCTCAGCCCGAAGAGGGCGATGCCGATGTTGGCCAGGGCCTTGAGGAACCAGACGGCGTACGAGATGAAAAGGGCCTTCCGGATGTTGATCTTGAAAAGGGCCGAAAGCCCGAAGGCCAGGACGCCGAATAGCCAGATCTGAAAAAAGTCGAACTGGCTCAGGACGATATAGGAGGTCGAGGTGATCTCCATCTTCGGGAAAAAAATGGCCAGCCCGGTCGAAACCTGCATGGCGGACTTCTTGGTCAAGGTCAGGATGAGGCGGATGCCGTTGCCCAGCAGGGCATAGATCAAGTTCGCGTGGACAAGCGATGAAAAAAGCTGCTTGAAGGTCCCCTGCGTCGAGGCGAAACGGCCCAGGAGCATGAGGAACAGGCTTTGAAGCAGCATGGCGATGACGAACATCACTGGAGCGCCGCCGGCCGTCTGGATGTAGTCCCATTTCGTCGGGGGGGCAGCGTACTTCTGGACGTATCCGTTAAACTGGTCCGCCCCCATTCTATCCTTGAGCTTATCGCTGTCCTTCATCATCTGATACTGCTCGGCTCTCATGTACGGCATGACGGCCAGGGAATAAACGGCCAGGGCGACGAGGATCACGATGAGCACGTCGACCCAGACCGGCTTTTCCGCCAGGGCGGTCAGGGTCCGTTTGGGATCAAAAAAAACTCCTCCCAGGCGCTTGAATAGGCTCATTGGCTAGGCTCCTTTCCGCTCGTCTTTCTCGATCTCGCCGTCCCGGATGTGGATGATCCGCTGGGCCTGGTTGGCGACCTCCTGGTCATGGGTGACCATGATGATCGTGTTCCCCTGGCCGTGGATCTTATGGAACAGATTGAGGATCTCCCGCCCCGTCCGGCTGTCCAGGTTTCCCGTGGGTTCGTCGGCGAGGAGGAGGGACGGCTCATTGACGAGGGACCGGGCGATGGCCACCCGCTGCCTCTCCCCGCCCGAGAGCTCGGCGGGCTTGTGGCTCATCCGGGCTTTCATCTCGACCATTTCCAGGGCGTGCCGGGCCTTCTCCTCCCGCACGCTCTTCTTGACGCCGCTGTAGATGAGGGGGAGCTCGACGTTCCGGAACGCCGAGGCCCGCGGCAGGAGGTTGAACACCTGGAAGACGAAGCCGATCTCGCGGTTCCGGATGTGGGCGAGCTCGTCCTCCGTCATGGCGCTGACCAGCTTGCCGTTGAGTTCGTACGTCCCCCGGCTGGGCGTGTCCAGGCAGCCGAGGAGGTTCATCAAAGTGGACTTCCCGGAGCCGGACGGCCCCATGATGGCCACGAACTCGTTGCGCTCGATCGTGAAGGACACGCCCCGGAGGGCTTCGACCTCCTGCTCGTCAAGCTGGTAGATCTTCCAGAGGTCTTTGACGAAGATGAGAGTGGATTCCGGCCGGCTCATAGGGTCTTGGTTTCCTTTTTCGGCTCCGTCTTGATCATGATCCCGTCCTTGAGCTCACGCAAGGAGGCATAAGGCCCCGTGACGATGTCCTGGTTTTCCTTGAGGCCCGCGGTGATCTCCATGTTCATCCCCCCGCTGATCCCTTTCTCGACGGGCTGGAACTTGACCCGGGCGTTGTCGACGGTATAGACGCCCTCTTCTTCCTTCTTGGCGTCGGGCTTGTCGCCGGCCGCGGCCGGTCTGTCCCGAAGGACGAGGGATGATATCGGGACGGCCAGGACGCCCTTTTTCTGGGCCGTGACGATGTCCGCGGAGGCGGAAAGGCCCGGCTTGAGCTTCTGGGACGGGTTCTCCAGGGTGACGACGACCTTGAAGTCCTTGGCTTCCTGGGTCGTCGTGCCGCCCGTGACCTTCTGGAGGGCCGAGCTGCCGATTTCCGTCACCTTCCCCTTGAACACCGTGTCGGGGAAGGCGTCGACCCGGACATTGGCTTCCTGGCCGAGCTTGACCCCGACGACGTCGGTTTCGTCCACCTGGACCTCGACCTCCATGATCGACAGGTCGGCGATGGTCATCAGGACCGTCCCCGGGTTGTTCATGGTCCCGATGATGGCGGTCTCCCCCTCCTCGACCTTGAGGCTGGTGATCATCCCGTTGATCGGCGCGTTGAAGACCGTCTTGCTCAGGTTGTCCATGGTGCTCTTGAGGTTGGCCTCGGCCTGCTTGATCTGGAAGCGGATGGAGTTGACCTGGGACTCGGAAACGTCGTATTCGAGCTTGACGCTCTCGAGCTGGTCCTTGGAGATCAATTGCTCCTCGAACAGCTTCTTCTGCCTGTCGTAGGCGCTCTTATCCCTCTGACGGCGGGCCTCGGCCTGGATCAGGTCGGCCTTGGAGGCCTGGATGAAGTTCCGGTCACGGTCGGCGTTGGCCTCGTACTGGGTGGAATCCAGCTTGAGGAGAAAATCCCCCGAGTTGACCTCCTGCCCCTCGACGATGCCGATCTTGATGATCCGGCCGGGGACCTGGGCGCTGATGTTGACGTTCTTCTTGGGCTTGACCTCGCCCGAGGCCGAGACGATCGACGTCAGGTCCTGCTTTTTGACCTTCTCGACGGTCACCTTCACGGTCTTTTCACGGTGCGACCGGAGGTTGAGGCCGACGACGACCAGGATGACGAGGACAACGGCCATGAAGATCAGGGTCCTTTTTCGTCTCTGGAGGAAGCTCTTTTTTTCCGTCATGGGTTGTGGCCTTCCAAAATTCAAGTGTCCTGAATAATCAGTATATTATACTACGGGAAGAAATGAAAAAGGTTTGGCCCACGAGGGACATTTTCCCGGGGCGCCATCCCCTTGGGACCCGGGGGAAGCGAAGAAAAGAGGGAGCTGGGCTGATAGGAAAGGGATTGTCCCCCCAGGGGGGCGGTCCCTCTTTCTTTATAAAGTCGGAGTTGGTAAAATATGGGGCGCCATGGGAGCATCGGACGAGTTCCTCACCGTCGCGGAAGCCGCCGTTCGCGAGGCGGGCCAGTTCCTGAAGACCAATCTCGACCGCCGGGCGGAGGCCGACTACAAGGGGGAGGTGGACCTAGTCACGAAATTCGACGTGGGCGCCCAGGAGATCCTGGCCGGCCGGCTCTCAAAGGCCTTTCCCGGACACGGCATCCTGGCCGAGGAGAACCTGGCCAAGCCGGGGCGCTCTGAATACCGCTGGGTCCTGGACCCCCTCGACGGGACGACGAACTTCGCCCATACGTTCCCGGTCTTTTGCGTCTCGGCGGCGTTGGAGCGCCGCGGCCGGGCCGTCCTGGGGCTGGTCTACGACCCGATGAGGGAGGAGTTGTTCTCGGCCGGGGAAGGGCGAGGCGCCGCTCTCAACGGCCGGAAGATCCGGGTCTCGGAGGTCGGCGATCTCGGGAAGAGCCTTCTGGCGACCGGCTTCCCTTATGACATCCGGACGAGCCCGGTCAACAACGTCGACCACTGGGGCCGATTCCTCCTCCGGGCCCAGGCCATCAGGCGATGCGGGTCTGCCGCCCTGGACCTCTGCTACGTGGCCTGCGGCCGCTTCGACGGATTCTGGGAGCTGAAGCTTAAACCTTGGGACGTGGCGGCGGGGGCCCTGATCGTTGCCGAGGCGGCCGGAAAGGTCACCGATTTTTCCGGGGGCGAACACAGGCCGGATGTCCCCGAAACCTTAGCCACGAACGGCCTCATTCATGACGCCATGATCGCGATCCTCAGAATGGACGGGGAGCCGGCCGGCAAGGATGGGACGGATGGATAAGCGGGCAAAGGCTCTGACGTGCGGCTGCGCGTTCTTGGGGGCCATGGCCTTGGCCCTGTGGGCCGCGCCGGGACCCCGACAGGCGGGCCTGGAGCTCATCAAGAAGGTCACGGTCGCGGGGAATGCCGGCTGGGTGGACACGGGGCTGGACGCCGCCCAGGGGGACGAGTTCTTTTTCAAGGCGAGCGGGGAGATCTCCTTGCAGAGGGGGAACCCGTCGGCCAACTGCGGGCCCGCCGGTCTCGACCTCATGACCGCCCAGCAGCCGATCCTGAACCAGAACCTCGGGGCCCTGATCGGCAAGGTGGCCCAGCTCGTCTCCGTGAGGACCGATGAGGACACCGGCGAGGAGATCCGGGACGAGATCGTGGAATATTTCTTCGTCGGGGCGGAAGGCAGTGTGACGGTGCCGATCAGGGGACGCCTTTACCTCGGCGTCAACGAGGACGTCATCAAGGACAACGGGGGGGAGTTCACGGTCCTCATCTCCCAGCGCAAAAGGTGATCCCGGCCCGGACGAGGCGCTTCCCGCCGTCCGTCAGGACTTCTCTTTTGCGTCCAGCCGGTCCAGGAAGCCTTCCATGAACTGGGTGTTGTAGATCCCCTTGCGGAAGTCGGGGTCGGCGAGGACGCTGAGGTGAAGGGGGATGTTCGTCTTGACGCCGACGACGGTCGTCGTCTCGAGGGCCACCTGCATCTTCCGGATGGCCAGATCCCGGGTCGGAGCGAAGGCGATGATCTTGGCCACCAGGGAATCGTAATCCGGGGGAATGACCCAGCCGCCGTAGGCCGCGGAATCCACGCGGATCCCCTCGCCGCCCGGGAGGACCAGAAAATCGATCTTCCCCGGCGAGGGGACGAACGTCTTGGGGTCCTCGGCGTTGATCCGGCATTCGATGGCGTGCCCTCGCATCTCGAGGCTATAGGGGAAGTTGATCTTTTCGCCGGCCGCGATCCTGATCTGGGCCTTGATGAGGTTGATCCCGTAGACCATCTCGGTGATCGGATGCTCGACCTGGACCCGCGCGTTGGCCTCCATGAAGTAAAACCGTTCCTTCTCGTCCACCAGGAATTCGAAGGTTCCCAGGCTCTGGTAGCCGACTTCGGCGGCCGCGTCCTCGGCTTCCTTGATCATCCGCCTCCGCGTTTTCTCGTCGATGAAGGGCGACGGGGTCTCTTCGATGAGCTTCTGGTATTTCCGCTGGATGGAACATTCCCGTTCGCCGAAGGCGATGACCTTGCCTTTCTTGTCTCCGATGACCTGGATCTCGATATGGCGCGCCCCGGACAAGTACTTCTCGAGGTAGAGCGAAGGGTCTCCGAACGCGGCCTTGGCCTCGCCCTGGGCGATCGGGAATTGCTCCTCGAGCTGGACGGACGACCGGCAGATCCGCATCCCCTTGCCGCCGCCCCCGGCCGCGGCCTTGAGGATCACCGGGAAGCCGATCTTCGCGGCGATCTTCTTGGCCTCGTTCGCGTCCTCGACGCCCTTTTCGCTCCCGGGCAGGACGGGCAACCCCGCCTTCTTCATGGTCTGGCGGGCCTTGTTCTTGTCCCCCATGAGCCGGATGAGGGATGGCGGCGGGCCGATGAACGTGATCCCGGCGTTCTCGCAGATCTCGGCGAATTTGGCGTTCTCCGCCAGAAAGCCGTACCCGGGGTGGATCGCATCGGCCCCCGTGATCTCGGCGGCGCTCAGGATATTGGCGATGTTCAGATAGCTCTCCGAGGCCTTGGCCGGGCCGATGCAGACCCGCTCGTCCGCGAGCAGGGCGTGGAGGGATTGCCGGTCGGGCTCCGAGAACACCGCGACCGTCTTGAAGCCCAGCTCCCGGGCCGACCGGACGACGCGGAGGGCGATCTCTCCGCGGTTGGCGACGAGTATTTTCGAGATCATGCGGCTTCAGCTCAGGGGCTTGACGGCGAAGAGTTTCTGGCCGAACTCGACGGGCTTGGCGTTCTCGACGAAGATCTCGACGACGGTCCCGTCCACGTCGGATTCGATCTCGTTCATGAGTTTCATCGCTTCGACGATGCAGAGGGTCTGCCCCTTCTTGACCACGTCCCCGATGTCCACGAAGGGTGAGGCCGTGGGGTCGGGCGCCCGGTAGAAGGTGCCGACCATCGGCGAGGTGATCAGCTGGAGCGTCTTGTCCAGCTCGGGGGCAGGGGCCGGGGCGGGGAGCGAGGCTTCGCCGGCCGCCGAGGGACCGGGCGCCCCGGCCTCGCGGACGGACAACGGCGCGGGTGCCGGCGCCGTTGCCGACCGGCTGACCTTGATCTTGAATCCTTCGACCTCGAGCTCGAGAGCCGAGAGGTTCTTCTCCTCGAGGAGGGCGATCACCTTCCGGACCTCGTCAAAATCGATCTTCCCGCCCGGGACGCCGTCTTCCAGGTCATCCGGCCGTTGGTTTTTGTCGTTCATGGGCCTCATCCATCTCCCGAAAAGTGATTCTACCTTAATGGCATCATGGGGAAATGTCAAGGCTTCCCGGGTTTGACTGGGGCGAAGGCTTGGCCTAAGATGACGGGTGCCGATTTCCTCAGGAGGATGACGTCCGATGTTCGATCAGCTCTCCGGCCGCCTCGAGAAAATGATGAAATTCCTCCGGGGCGAGGGCAAGGTCACGGAAAAGAACATGGCCGAGGCCCTGAAGATGATGCGCCTGGCCCTGCTCGAGGCGGACGTCAACTATAAAGTCGTCAAGGAATTCGAGGCCCGGATCCGCGAAAAAGCCCTGGGCGAGGAGGTCCTGCGCAGCCTGACCCCGGCCCAGCAGGTCATCAAGATCGTCCGGGACGAGCTCGCGGCCATCCTGGGCGGCCGGCAGGAGCCTCTGACCTTCGCCGGGGCCCCGCCCTCGATCTTCATGCTGGTCGGCCTCCAGGGGAGCGGCAAGACGACGACCTGCGGGAAGCTGGCCCGCTGGGTGACCGGGCTCCGGAAAAGCCCGCTCCTCGTCTCGTTCGACCTGAAGCGTCTGGCCGCCCAGGACCAGCTCAAGACGATCGCCGGCTCCCTGGGCATTCCGTTCTACGAGATGACACCGGCCCAGATGAAGGTCCCCCGGGACGCCCTCAGGGAGCTCATGACGTACGCCCGGAACAGGGCCTTTGACCCTCTGATCGTGGACACGGCCGGCCGGCTCCACGTGGACGACGAGCTCATGGACGAGCTCAGGCTGGTCAAGGACATCCTCAACCCGGTCGAGACGATCTTCGTCGGCGACGCCATGACCGGCCAGGACGCGGTCCGGAGCGCCCAGGCCTTTGAGGAAAAGATCGGCCTGACCTCCGTCATCCTGACCAAGCTCGACGGCGACGCCAGGGGCGGCGCGGCCCTGTCCATCGTTTCCGTGACCGGCCGGCCCATCAAGTTCGCCGGCGTCGGCGAGAAGGCGGACAAGCTCGAGGTCTTCCACCCCGACCGCATGGCCTCCCGCATCCTGGGGATGGGGGACATCCTGACCCTCATCGAAAAAGCCGAAGAAGAGGCCGGCGCCGAGGACGCCGAGGAGCTGGCCCGCAAGATCCGGAAGCAGGAGTTCACCCTCGAGGACTTCAAGAAACAGCTCGCCCAGCTCAAGAAGATGGGGTCGCTCTCCGGCGTCCTGGGCCATCTGCCCCAAGTGGGCCCCCTCAAGAACCTGGCCAAGGCCGAGGTCGACGACCGGAAGATCGCCCATTTTGAGGCCATCATCAACTCCATGACCCCCCGCGAGCGGGAAAACCCCAAGGTCCTCACCGGCAGCCGCCGCCTGAGGATCGCCAAGGGCAGCGGACGGCCCGTGCACGAGGTCAATCAGCTCGTCAAGCAGTTCCAGGAAATGCAGAAGATGATGAAGAAGCCCCAGCTCCAGAAAATGCTCGGCGGCCTGAAATGAAGCCCTGGCCTATTTCCGGCCGAGGACGTGGTCCACGCAGTCGAGCCAGAACGCGGCGTACTCTTCCCAGAAAATGAGGTTGCACCCCCAGTGTGGGGCCGGGTCGGACATGTAGGCCAGGACGCGGCCACGCCCGTAAATCCGGGAGGCGACGAGAGGATCGCCGGTCTCCTTGACCCTCATCAGGATCTTTCCCTCGGGGATGGCCAGCGTTTTGTTGTACCCGAGGATGGGGGGCATGGTCTGGATCTGGATGTTCTTGAACACGGCTTCGCCCGCGGCGGCGAGCTCCGCGTCGAAGCCCTCCGTGCTCTCGACCAGGTCCTCGTAATCCAGGCAACGGACAGGGAGGAGCTCCCGGAGGGGCGTCCGGCCCCAGCCTCCTTTTCCCTGTTCCCCGGTGAAGGAATACCATCCTCCCAGAAAGAGCGCCCCTTTGCCTTTCTTGACGGCCTCCATGGTCAGGCGGATCCGGTCGGGGAAGGTCAGGACCCCCTTCCCGAACTTCTCCCGGTTGAAGAAGCTCGGGGCGAGCTGGAAGAGCTTGGCGTCGATGTCGCTGAAGATGATGACGTCATACTCCTCCAAGACCTCTTCGTAATCGCCCGGGCCGAGCCTGTTGTAGAAATCCCAGGCGGGGACCGACAGGACGGTGTGAGCGCCCGTGGACTCCAGGGCTTCCTTCAGCCATTTCCCGTAATTGAAGATGTCGAGGCCCTTGTGGGAATAATAGAAAGGTGTTTCCGCGAAGACCGGGCCCGTGAGCACCGCCCAGTCCCCGACGTAATAGATCTTCGCCATCGCCCGGCCCTCCTTCCCGGCCCGTGACCATCCGTATCGGATGCGGCCGGAAAATTAGGATAGCACCGATGGATGACGGGTCACAAGGTATATTCTCGAGCGGTCCTGGGACCGGATCCCTGGCCGGAAAGGGGTGTGGCCAGGGGCGCCAGAACGGTCGTCAGGATTTTCTGCCTGAGCGGGACTGAAGCCGAAGGCTGTCCTCTTCAGGGGACAGCGGGCGAAAACCAGTTGACTTGCGGCCGGAATTCGGCTATGATTTTGCAGCAATTTACTTCACCACGGAAGTGATACCATAATGATGACTATGCGACTGATGAGATTTGGAGCGAAAAAGAAACCTTCCTACCGGATCGTCGTCATGGATTCCAAAAAAGCGCGTCAGAGCCAGGCCTTGGACACCGTCGGTTCCTACAACCCCCTGAAGGAACCGGCGGAGGTCACGATCGACATCCTGAAAGCGAACCAGTGGCTTTCGAAGGGCGTCCGGCCGTCGAGAACCGTTCAATCTCTCTTGGATAAAGCTTCCGCATCCACGAAACGATCGCAAGAAGCCAAACCTTAAAGGAGGACACGGTGAAAGAACTCGTGGAATTGATCGCCAAAGCACTGGTGGACAACCCGGAACGGGTGGTCGTTTCCCAGCTTGAGGGGGAGCAGACCACGATCCTGGAGCTCAAGGTGGCCCCGGAAGACCTGGGGAAAGTGATCGGAAAACAAGGGCGGACGGCCCGCGCCATCCGGATCATTCTCGGCGCCGCTGGGATGAAGCTCAAAAGGAGATTCAACCTGGAGATCATTGAAAAAGGTTGATCTCGTCAGGATAGGGAAGGTCCTCAGGAGCCAGGGCCGGGAAGGGCACCTCAAAGTCAGGCTCCTCGAGAAGGGGCTTCCCGGGCCGGCCTTATCGAAGGTTTACCTGGGAGGGTCCGGGGGGTTCGATGAATACGAGGTCGAGTCCTTCGAGCTCGACCGCAGCTCGTACTTCCTGAAGCTCAAGGGCATCGATTCGCTGGTCCAGTCAGACGGCCTGGCCGGGCTCGAAATTTTCGTCCCGGAAGAGAGCTTCCGGCCGCTGGAAGCCGGCTTCTTCTATGACTTCCAGGTCATCGGGAGCCGCGTCGTCACGGGCGACGGGACCGAGGTCGGGACCGTCCGGGGGATCCTTTCCGCGGGAGGTCCGGATGTCCTCGTTGTCGCCCGCGGGGAAAAGGAATATTATGTTCCGTTCGCGGAGCCGATCTGCCTGCGCATCGATCCGGAGAAGCGGGAGATCGTCATCGACCCTCCGGACGGCCTTTTGGAGTTGAATGAGATTTGATATAATCACGATCTTCCCTGAAATGTTCGCCGGCGTCTTTTCAGGGGGAATCATCCGGAGGGCCCTGGAGAAAGGCCTGATGGAGATCGCGGTCCACGACCTGAGGGACTACACGAAGGACAGGCACCGGCAGGTCGACGACCGTCCCTACGGAGGACTGGAAGGAATGGTCTTGAAGCCCGAACCGATCTTCGCGGCCGTGGAGGCCGCCCGCCGGGACGAGGATTCCCGTGTCTACCTGCTTTCTCCGCAGGGCGCCCGGTTCAGCTCGGCCATGGCCCAGGAGATGGCCTCCCACAGGCAGGTCATCCTCATCTGCGGCCGATACGAGGGCGTGGACGAGCGCGTCGCCGGGCACCTGGCCGACGGCGAGATCTCCATTGGCGACTACGTCCTCGCCGGCGGCGAGCCGGCCGCGGTCGTCGTCGTGGACGCGGCCTCGCGGTTCGTCGGCGGCGTCGTGGGCAAGGAGGATTCCGTCCGGCACGACTCTTTTGCTGAGGGGATCCTGGACTTCCCCCACTACACGCGGCCGCGGGAATTCCGGGGCCTGCGCGTCCCCTCGGTCCTCTTCTCCGGCGACCACAAGAAGATCGGGCGCTGGCGGCGGAAAAAGGCCCTGGCGAAAACTCTTGAACGACGACCGGATCTCTTGAACGATAAGGAGCTCGCCCCGGAAGACAGGCGTCTCCTGGAGGAAATTCGGAACGAAAGGAAGGATCCATGAACGTGGTTGACTCGATCGAGGATAAATACCTGAAAAAGGACGTCGAGCCCTTCTCCGTGGGCGACACCGTCAAGGTCCACGTCGTCATCAAGGAAGGCGACAAGGAACGCATCCAGATCTTCCGCGGCGACGTCATCGCCCGGCGCGGGACCGGGATCAAGGCCTCGTTCACGGTCCGGAAGGTCTCGTTCGGCGTCGGCGTCGAGAGGGTCTTCCCGCTCCATTCCAAGATGGTCCGGAAGATCGAGGTCGTCCGGAAGGGCGACGTCAAGAGGGCCAAGCTCTACTACCTCCGCAACCTCAAGGGCAAGGCCGCCCGCCTCAAGGAACAGCAACAGCAACAGCCGCAGTCCTGACCAGGGGGCGCCGTGGCCGGCTTCAAGATCGAGAAGGACCTCCTGCGCAAGGGCTGCCGGGCCGTCGCCGGCCTCGACGAGGTCGGTCGGGGGGCCCTGTTCGGCCCCGTCGTGGCCGCGGCCGTCGTCCTCCCCTCTGAATGGTGCCTGCGCCGTCCCCCCGCCTGGGCCCGGCAAATTAACGACTCCAAGCTCCTTCCGCCGACTAAAAGGATGGAGCTGGGGGCCCTGCTCCTCTGCGAGGCGGAGGCCCTGGGGATCGGGATGGCCTCCAGCGCCGAGATCGATGAAAGGAACATCTACTGGGCGTCGCAGATGGCCATGAAGCGTGCGGTCGAGAATCTCACCGGGCCCGTCGATTTCCTCCTGGTTGACGGATTCGCGCTGAAAGATGTACATTATCAGCAGATGGGCATCCCGCAGGGGGACAGGAAGTGCATGTCCATCGCCGCGGCCTCCATCGTGGCCAAAGTCTTCCGCGACGGCCTGATGGACGCGTTCGACGCCGTCTACGGCGGCTACGGTCTGGCCAGGAACAAGGGCTACGGCACCGAGGAGCATTTCCGGTGCCTGAAGGCCAGGGGCCCGACCGGCCTCCACCGGATGTCCTTTAAGTTGGGACGAAGGGTTGGATAGCCCATGAGCGCCCGGATCGACCGGATCAAAACCATCGAGCTGGCGGAGCGATTCGTCAAGGCCGGCAAGGTCAAGGAAGCCATCGCCGAGTACGAGCGGCTCGTCGGTACCGACCCCCAGGACGTCGGTACCCTGAACATCATCGGCGACCTCTACATGGGCCTCAGCCAGAGCGACAAGGCTGTCCGGTCCTTCACGAAGGTCGCCGAGGAATACGAGAAGAGGGGCCTGTACTCGCAGGCCCTGGCCATCTGCAAGAAGATCGCCAAGATCGAACCCGCCAACTCCGACATCTCCCTGAAGCTCGGGGATCTCTACAGCCACCAGGGCTTCCAGTCCGATGCGAAGAACGAATACCTGAAGATCGCCACCCGGTTCGTCCAGGACAAGAAATTCCAGGAGGCGATCCACGTCTACGAAAAGGTCTGCCGCCTAGACCGGGAAGACCTCGGCCTGAAGAAAGAGCTCGCCGAGCTCTACCGGCAGCAGGGCTACCTCGACGCGGCCCTGGAGCAGCTCGGGGAGATTGCCGACATCCGGATGGCCCAGGGGAACCTCGAGGCCGCCGAAGAGAACCTGAAGGAAGCCCGGTCCCTCAACCCGTCCGACCAGAAGATCCTCGTCAGCCTCGTTGAGCTCTATAAGCGCTGGGGAAAGCGCCCTCAGGCCATCGAGCTCGTCGAGGAGAGCGTCCGGAAACAGCCCGATAACATCCAGCTCCTGAACCTCCTGGGCAATTTCTATTTCGAGGCCGGGGACATCGCCCGTGCCGAAGAGGTTTTTACGGCCGTCGTCACCGGCCATCCCATGAATGTCAACGCCCGGATCAAGCTCGGCCGGATTCAGATCCTCAAGGACAGGCTCGACCAGGCCTATGAGCTGTTCGAGCCCCTCATCAGCAACCTCATCAAGAAGCACAAGGACGACAAGGCCATCGGCCTCCTCGGGCTGATCCTGGAGAGCCAGAAGCCCCACCTCCCCGCCCTCGAGCGTCTGGCCATGATCTACCGCTCGAACAAGGAGGTCAAGAAGCTCGAGGTCGTCCTTCGGGCGATCGTCGACGAGGTCCGAAAACAGGGAGGGAGCGAGCAGCTGCTGGCCGCCCTGTCCGAGCTCCACCAGCTCCGCCCCGACGACCCGGAGGTCACGCTGGATTACCGGAACCTCCGGAAGGAGAGGGGATTGCCGGACGAGGCCCCGCCGGGGGAATTCTCGGAAGTGACCGGCAAGGACCGCGAGGTCATCCAGGAGACCCTGAGCAAGGCCGACGTCTACATGCAGCAGGGCCTGGTCCGGATCGCGCGCCGGCTCCTGGAGAACCTGACGCTCCGCTACCCTGACGAGCCGCAGATCTTGAAAAAGATCGCCGTCCTCGATGAGATCCGGACCCACATCGGCGAGGACGAGCTCCGTCGCCGCGTCGAGAAAGCCAGCGCCATGGAGTCCCAGGTCAAGGAGAAGCCGCGTCCGGAGGAGAGGGTTGAGGACAGGAGAAAAACGCTCGCCCCGTTCGGAGGCGACATCGCCGAAGGGGACAAGATCAGCACCGCCGATATTTTCGGCGAAACCGACATCATCCCCTTCGTCAGCAATGGGGAAGGCGAGAAAAAGTTCTACGATCTCTCGGGCCAGGTCGCGGAGGAGCTGCGGCTCCTGAGAGTGGCGTTCGCCCAGCAGGTCCAGGGCGAGATGACCCAGGAGGAGCGGGACCTGTCGAACATCGTGGCCGACTTCAAGCGGGACCTCAGGACCAAGCTCAACCCGGAAAACACCCAGGTCCGCTATCAGCTCGGGATCGCCTTCATGGAGCAGGGGCTCTACACCGAGGCCATCGAGGAGTTCTCCCAGGCCTCCAAGGACAAGGATATGGCCCTCGACTGTTTCAGCCTCATCAGCTACT
The DNA here is from genome assembly GCA_050015275.1 of Candidatus Aminicenantales bacterium. Taxonomy (GTDB): domain Bacteria; phylum Acidobacteriota; class Aminicenantia; order Aminicenantales; family Saccharicenantaceae; genus DATKJS01. The sequence goes on from JBEKBS010000005.1 coordinate 54,513, forward strand.
GCCACAAGCAGCGGCGCAGCTTCCAGGACGCCGAAAAGTGGCTGAAAAAAGCCATCGTTCTGGCGAGGGAAGGCACGGACCAGTATTACGCTCTGGAGTTCGACCTGGCCGAGCTGTGCGAACAGAGCTCCGACCGGGCCAAGGCCCTGGAGCTCTTCAAGGAGATCCTGACCTGGAACCCCGGGTACAGGAATATCTCTCTGAAAGTCAGCAGCCTCGAAAACGCCGGCGGCGGCCAATCCGCCTGACAGGGCGTCCGCATTAAGTGTTGTTAAGCTCGGGGGATTCCCTCCGTCCGGGAATACCCCCTCGCTTTTTTTTCTGATGTGCCAGTCCCAAAAAAAAGGGCAGCCCGTCAGGGCTGCCACAGTTACTTTGTGCGGCAATAAGACTATTCGATGATCTTGCCGGAGATGATCAAGATCAATCCCTTGTCGCCGCCGTCGAGCTTCGAGACCCCGACCACGGTCTTGTCCCCGGGCTTGACGTTGAGCGTCGTCCCGATGAGGTCGGTCGTGATGTACTCGACCTTGGCGGAGGTCGCGTTCGGGGGCATTCCGGCGATGCGCACCTGCCTGAGCGTGACCTCCATCTGGATGAAGGAGGTCTTCTCGTCCTTGATGACCTTCGGCCTGATCTGGAGCTCGAAATCGGCATGGTCGCCGAGCCGGACCTCGGAATATGAATTGTCCATGGCCCGGATCAGGGATGTGTCGAGGAGAGAGTAGGACCTGTACTTCAGGAGGTTCCGGAGCTCCCTGATGATGGGGTCGTTGGCCACGGCCTCGGCGCCCTTCTCGGCTTCCGCCGAGCCCAGGATGAGCTGGACCGTGAGCTGGAGGTCGGCCGGCTTGACATCCAGCTGCCTGATCACCTGAAGCGCCTTTTCCACGTTCTCCGGGACGTCGCTGACGACGATCACGTTTTCGTTGGGCATCATCGAGATGTGGCCGTCGCGGCTGAGGTAGGGATAAAGCAACGCCTGGATCCTCGTGGCATTGGCGTACTTCAGGCGGACCAGCTCGTTCTTGAGGGCGGGTTTCGTCGAGGCCTTGGTTTCCTGGGCCGCATCATCGGCGAAGACGGGCGCGGTCACGGCGAACACGAACGCCAGCACGACAAGCAAAAGGATTCCTTTTTTCATTTTTTATCTCCTTTCCAATCGAAATTCTTATTGAAGAACCAGACGACCTGGAGCCCGGTCTCCTGCGAGACCATCTTGACCGAGACGACGTCCGGGCCCGGAACCGGCGAGGTCACCTGCGGGCCGAACGCCGTGTCCTTGACGAACAGGGCCGTCACGGCCAAGATGATGACGGCGGCCAGGCCGGAAGCCAAAACCCAGCGCGGACGGAGCCCGAGGACCGCTGTCCTTTTCCTCCCTTTCTCCGCCGTGATCCGGGCCATCAGGGACTTCCATTCGGGCTCGCTCCAATCGCCGGGTTTTTCCTCCCGGGCCGAGGCCTTGGCCCGGCCAAGGGCGCTCCGGTATTCCTCGAGCTCCTTCCGGCAGGATGGGCAGATGCCGAGGTGGGCCCTGACGTTCCGCTCTTTTCGCGGAGAAAGGTCCCCTCCGGCAAGAAGCGGGATGGCCTTTTTCGCTTTGAGGCACTTCATTGTCCCTCCTCCAGGTGAGGATACTTGTCCCGGATCGCGTCCCTGATCTTGCGGCGGGCCGAGGAGAGGTTCACGCGGACCGAGATGCTCGAGCAGGCGAGGGCCCTGGCCGTTTCTTTGATATCCAGCTCTTCGATGTCCCTCAGGATGAAGACCTCCCTCTCCCTGGGGCCCAAAACGGACAGGCACCTGTCGAGGTCGGACCGGAATTCCCCGGCCCGGCGGCCGGATTCTGGGTCGGGGCTCCGTGGCGATTCCCGGCCGGCCTGAGCGAGAGCGGCCGCTTCCCGCCCCTTCGTCCGGGCCCGGTCGCGGGCCGCGTTGGCGGCGATCTTGAACAGCCAGTTCCGGAAGCTCCGCGACGTGTCGTAACGGCCGAGATACTTGAAGGCCCGGAGGAAAGCCTCCTGGGCGATCTCCTTGGCATCCTCCCTGTCGCGGGTCAGCCCGTAGGCGAGGGCCAGCAGGGCCTGCCGGTAGGGCGTGACCAGCGGCTCGAAAGCCTCGGTGCGGCCGGAGAGAACCATCGCGACGAGCTCCTTCTCCGTTTCATTCATCCGCATATGTCTACCGCCGCCCGCCCGAAAATGTTAATCCATCGGGTTCGGATCTTTATTCCCGAACTTTTTACGGCCCGGACCAGACCCTAACTTCAATATTGCATATAAGATAGGGACATGGAATATCCAAGTTCGACCCGGCCGAAATAACGCATTGCCTCTTGTCTCAGCCCGGTTTGTCAGAAAAGGCGTTAGCAGGGATGTTCTCGTGAGAGTGCTCTAGCCCCCCCCGTTCAGACGGCGCTCCTGATGAGGGGCCGGGTCAAACACGTCGGGCCGCCCGCGCCCTTGGCTGAGATCTCGCGGCCTTCGTAGGCCCGGACTTCGATCCCTGCCTTGGCCAAGGCCGCTTCGGTCCGGGGGTTGCCGGTGAGGGCGACGCACTTTCCAGGCGCCAAGGCGAGAACGTTGCAGGCCATGCCCGGGTATTCCGACTCCGGGACCTCGATGAGCTCGAGGCCCCGGTCGAGCAGCCCCCGCCTGAACGGAACCGGCAAGAGCCTCGAATAGACCAGGAGCTTCCCATGGTCAACGGGGCTCAGCAGCGACATCAGATGGAGGACATCGCCGGGCCCGTCCCAGTGGGGAAGAGGGACCTCGATCACCTCCGGGACGAAGCTCGCGGTCATCTCCCTCAGCTGCCGGATCCCCTCGGCGTTGGTCCGATAGCCGTGGCCGACGGCCAGCGTCCGATCGTCGAGCCAGACGACGTCGCCGCCTTCGACGGTCCCAGGATCGTGGACCTTCCCGAGGACCGGCCATCCCATGACCTTGGCGAATCCCTCGATCGCTTCCGGCTCTCCCCTCCGGGCTTCCTTTCCCATCCGGCAGAGGATGATCCCCTGTTTCGTCACGATGGCCGCGTCCCGGACGTAGATCGAGTCGAGCCCTGTCCGGGCGTCCTCGGGCAGGAAATGGACCTCGGGGACGGTCCGGCGGAGAATTCCCAGGAACCGGTCGTATTCATCGACGGCCCGGGCGAAATCCGGCTCGTCGGCGTAGCGAAGGGACCTCCACTGGTCCCGGACATTGTCCTGGCCTACCCAGGCCCGCCGGGGGTGTTTGAGCAGGAGGGCCCGAAGGGGATCGATTTCCGACTGGGTGTTGATCATCATGGGTCACTTGAACGATTTTTGCGACTTCCAGATGTCGGCCGGCGATACGCGCAGGCCCCGGCAAACGAAGATCGGCATGTTGTTCTCGTAGGGCATGCAGTAACGGCAGGTGTGGACGGCCACCCGGGTGACTTCATCGCAACTTTTCCTGTGGTCCTCCTCCCGGCCCCCGAGGACGATCGCCGCCCGGAAGCCCTCTTTCGGATATCCCCAAAACCAGTAACTGTTGTGGGTCGAGAGGACGCGCGGAAGGGCATATTTCCCGGAGTAGTATTCCAGGGACGCCGCTTCACCATAATTGCCTGCGAAAACGACGGCCGAGGCCCGCTCGGTTTCGGGTAGGGAAAGATAAACGGCCGAGACATCCTTGGCCAGCGCCTCCCAACCGAACATGTCGGCGTAGAACTGGGGCAGCTCGGAGAGCTTTTTCCTCTCCGCGGTCGCGGGCTTGACCCCGAGAGCCGCGGAATACTTGATGAACGCTTCGACCGGGAGGACCGGGACGGCGAAAGGCAGAATCAGGAGAGAGGATATGACACTCAGCGCGGCGACGGCCGGCGCCGCCCACCCCCTTTTCCCCCGTCCGGCCCAGCGCTCGACGGCGACGCCCCCGGCGGCGAACAGCATCATGTATGCGGGGCCGAGATATTCGGACTTGCTGTGGGGATTGGCGAGAAGGATCGCCAGGGCTGCGACATAGATGATGCCGAGGACACGGTATCGGCGCCCCTCACGGTTAAAGAGCAGGAAAAAAAGGCCGGGCACCCCAAGGAGCATATTAAAGGGATTCATCTCCTCGACCTGGCCGGCCAGGAAATCGAGGCGCGTCAGTCCCGAATATTTTCCGGCGGTCGCGTTGCGGATAAATTCGATGTGGGCGAAATCATGGGTGATGTTCCAGATGATGAACGGACTGAAGACGAGCAGCGCGATGCCGGCGGCCGCGTAGGGCCAAGGCGTTCGCAGGTGCCTCCTCAGGTCCGTCAGCAGAAGACCCGCGGCCAGCCCGGCTCCGAACCAGAGAAAATCGAGCTTGTTCAGGAGCCCCAGGCCCATGACAATCCCGAGGAGGATCCAGAGACCCGGCCGGCTCTTCTCCACGATGAGGACCACGAGGTAGACGGCCAGGGCCCACAGCAGGTGGGCGAAGGCGTTCATCTGGAAGATATTCGTATGCCCGGCGATGAGCGGGGTCAGGCTTACGGCCACGCATGTCAGCATGACGGCCGTCCGCCGGCCGCCGAGGTTCCGGGCGATGAGGCCGGCCAGGAGGACTGTCAGCGCGTGGGCCAGGGCCGGCAGGACCCGGATACCGAACTGCGAAACGCCGAAGACGGCGCGGCTTGCGGCGAGCAGGAACATCGCGAGCGGAGGCTGGTCCACGTACCCCGCCGCCAGGCGCTTGCTGCACGCGATATAGTAATATTCGTCGCGGAAGATGCCGTAGCCGCCGAAGGCGTTGACGAGGAGATGGAAGGCCAGGGCGCCAACGGACAGCCCGATGAGGACGGCCCAATCGCCCCGCGCGGGACCGCTCGCTCCGGCCTGGGACATGAGCTCGTTCTCCCTCGAAATCCGGTTGCCCCACATTATTCCCTCGGGGCTCCCGACTGTCAATCCCGTCCTCGGCTTTGGGCAAATTGACCGGCGGCGGCGCCTTGTGGTATAAGCCTCTTAGGTATCCGGAAATAGTCTTTCATGAAGACGACGACCGCCTCCGCACCCAGAGCGCCGCGCGCCCCCGCTCCATTTCCCGATCGGCTTCCGGCCCTGCGGCGCCCTCGCCTTTCTTCCCGGAACGGACGTCATAAATCTCAACGACAAGGATGGTGAGCATGGACGAAACGAAAAAGGTCCCGACCGAAGAGAAAACTTTTTCCCGCAGGACGTTCTTGGGCGCCTCCGCCGCCGCGGCGGCCGGCGTGATGGTCGTGCCGCGACACGTCATCGGCGCCACTCAGAAAAAGAAGGCGCCGAGCGACACGCTGAACCTCGCTTGTGTCGGCGTCGGCGGCATGGGCTTTTCCGACACCCGCGGCGTCCGCTCCGAAAACATCGTCGCCCTGTGCGATGTGGACGACGAGATGGTGGCCAAGCTGCTGCGCTCCGACGAGGTCGAACCGAAAGAGAAGGCCATGTACGAGAAGGCGGCGAAATACCATGACTGGCGCCGTCTCCTGGACAAGGAAAAGGGGATCGACGCCCTCACCGTGACCGTGCCCGACCACAACCACGCGATCATCGCCATGGCGGCCATCAAGCTGGGCAAGCACGTCTACGTCCAGAAACCCCTCACCCACACGATCAAGGAAGCCCGGATGCTGGCCAAGGCGGCCAAGGAGGCGAACGTCGTCACCCAGATGGGCAACCAGGGCCACTCCAAGGAAGGCGCGCGCCTGATCTGCGAGTGGATCCGGGACGGGGCGATTGGCAACGTCTATGAAGTCCACAACTGGACGAACCGCCCCATCTGGCCCCAGGGGATCGATGCTCCCAAGGAAATCCCGTCCGTTCCCTCGACGCTCGATTGGGACGTCTGGCTCGGGCCGGCCCCGTTCCGGCCTTACCATCCCGCCTACCATCCTTTCGCCTGGCGCGGCTTTTGGGATTTCGGGACCGGGGCCCTCGGCGACATGGGCGCCCACATCCTTGACCAGCCGTTCTGGGCTCTGAATCTCGGCCATCCGACAAGCGTCCAGGCCAGCTCGACGCCGTTCACCAAGGATTGCTACCCGTGGGCCGAGGTCGTCACCTACGAATTTCCCGCCCGGGGTGCCATGGGACCGGTCAAGATGATGTGGTGGGACGGCGGACTGACCCCGCCCCGGCCGCCGGAGCTCGAAGACGGGCGGATGATGGGGGACGAGGGCGGCGGCTGCCTCTTCCGCGGCGACAAGGGTGTCCTGATGTGCAGCGTCTACGGCGAGGACCCGCGCCTTATCCCCGAATCGCGGATGAAGGAATATAAGAGGCCCGAGAAGACCATCCCCCGCTCGCCCGGGATCCGCGAGGAATGGATCGAGGCCATCAAGAAGGGGACGAAGTCGACGACCGATTTTTCGTATTCGGGCCCCCTCACGGAGGTCATGCTCCTGGCCAACGTGGCCGCCCGGCTGAAGGACAAGAACATCAAGCTTCTCTGGGACGGCGCGAAGATGGAGTTCACGAACCTGCCGGAAGCGAATCAATTCCTCTCCTATGACTATCGCCCCGGCTGGAGCCTGTGATTCTAACCTCCTGATCTATCGAGGTGACAGATGAAAAGATCCTATGCTCTTCCGCTCTTCGTCGCGGTCGCCTTCCTGAGCCAGGCGGCGCTGGCCCGGGATCAGTGGCAGATCCACGATCCCAACCGACCCATGGCTCCCGTCATCACGCCGGGCCCGGCCGGGCCGCCCGTCCCGCCGCCCTCGGACGCCCTCGTTCTGTTCGACGGCAGGGACCTCTCCCAATGGTCGGACGCCAAGGGCCTGCCGGCCAAGTGGAAGGTCGAGAATGGCTATGTCGAGGTCGCGCCCAACACCGGCTCGATCCGGACCGTCAAGGGTTTCGGCGACTGCCAGCTCCACGTCGAGTGGATGGCGCCGTCACCGGCCAAGGGCGAGGGCCAGGACCGAGGCAACAGCGGCGTCTTCCTCATGGACCTTTATGAGGTCCAGGTCCTCGACTGCTACAACAACAAGACTTATGCCGACGGCCAGACCGCAGCCATTTATGGCCAGTATCCGCCTCTCGTCAACGCCTGCCGTCCGCCTGGGGAATGGCAGACCTATGATATCGTTTTCCACAGGCCGCGGTTCGACAAGGACGGCAAGGTCCTCGCCCCGGCCCGGATGACCGTCTTCCACAACGGGGTTCTGGTCCACGAAGGCGCCCGGCTGACGGGACCGACGGCCCATAAGGCCCGGCCTCCCTACAAGATGCATGCCGACAAGCTCCCGGTTTCCCTCCAGGATCACGGACACCCCGTCCGGTTCAGGGACATCTGGATCCGGAACCTGGAGTGAATTTCCCGCCCGCCCGCCCGGGATGGGGACGGAGGCTGAGATCGTCCCGGAAAAGGAACGGCCTGTTGAGAGAGGGGAAAAAATGAAAAAACGCTTGGTCCTGACCGTGCTTGTCGCCGGCCTGTGCGCGGGAGCCGCGCTCGCCGGGCCTGTCCAGACCCCGAAAAAACAAAAGACCGCCCTCTTCGTCTGGGGCGGCTGGGAGGGTCACGAGCCAAAACAGTGCGTGGACATTTTTGCCCCCTGGCTCGAATCGCAGGGCTTCAAGGTCGAGGTCTCCAATTCTCTCGATGCCTACCTCGACCTCGAGAAGCTCAAATCGTTGGACCTTATCGTCCAGGCCTTCACGCAGGGCAACATCAAGCCCGAGCAGGAACGCAACCTCGAGGAGGCCGTCAAGAGCGGCGTCGGGCTGGCCGGCTGGCACGGCGGCCTGGCCGACTCCTTCCGTTCCAATGTCGAATACCAGTTCATGGTCGGCGGCCAGTGGGTCGCCCATCCGGGCGGGATCATCGATTACGATGTCGACATCACTAAACCGTCCGACCCGATCGTCCAGGGGCTCCGGAAGCGGTTCCACATAAAATCCGAGCAATATTACATGCTGGTCGACCCGCTCAATGAGGTCCTGGCGACAACGACGTTCTCGGGCCAGTACGCGCCCTGGACCAAGGGGGTGGTCATGCCCGTCGTCTGGAAAAAGCCCTACGGCAAAGGCCGGATATTTTATACGTCGCTTGGCCACTCGGCCTCGGTCTTCGACATTCCCGAGGCCCGGGAGATCGTCAAGCGTGGCCTGCTCTGGGCCGCGCACGTCATCGAATGAGGGCGCGAGATCCTGCGCCCCCAAGTCCGCGAAAGGACGGGAAGGATGAAGAGCGACCTGACAACCGGGGACGTCCAGAAACCCCCGATCCACTCGTTCACCCTCTCGTTCGACCCTCCGGTCGAAGAGGAGTTCATGGATGACTTCCTCGAGAAGTCCTTGGGCCAGGTCCGTCTGACGATCATCGCCGGCGCCCTGTTTTACTCCGGATTCGGGATCCTGGACGCGGTCGTCGCCCCGGCCGCGATGAAGACACTCTGGGCCATCCGTTTCGCCGGCTTCCTTCCGATCAGCGCCCTGCTCTTCCTGCTGACGTACTTCCGCCCGTTCCGGCGGGTCTGGCAGGGGGCCCTCTCCCTGTGGTGCCTGATCGGCGGGCTGGGCATCGTGGGCATGATCGGGGTCGTCCGGGGAGAAGCGCAACACTCCTATTACGCGGGCCTGATCATGGTCTACATCGTCCTTTACACCTGGTCCCGGGTGCGCTTCATCTGGGCCACGCTCACGGGCTGGCTGATCGTCGCGGCCTACGAGATCCTGACCCTCGGTTTCCTCCATTTCCCGGCCCCGGTCATGTGGACCCACAATTTCTTTTTCATCGGGTCGAATTTCCTGGGCATGCTCGCCTGCTACTCGATTGAACGCTACGCCCGGACGGACTTCATGATGGCCCGCCTTCTCCGGGAGGAGCAGGAGAAGGTCCGGTTGGCCAACCAGGAGCTGAACGAGAGGAACGAAGAACTCAAGGGGCTGGCCGAGATCGACGACCTCACCAAGATCCCCAACCGGCGGATGTTCGAGCAGGAATTGAAGCGGGGCTGGCGCCGCATGGTCCGGACCAGCCGCCCGCTGACACTCCTTCTCTGCGACGTCGACAACTTCAAGGCTTACAACGACACTTACGGACACCAGGCCGGGGACGAGTGCCTGGTCAAGATCGCCAGGGCGGTCCAGGGCTCGGCCCGTCGCCCCGGCGACTACTCAGCCCGCTACGGCGGCGAAGAATTCGCGGTCATCCTCCAGGACACGGGGATCGAGGGCGCTCAGCACGTCGCCGAGAGGATCTGCCATACGGTCCGGACGCTGACGATCCCCCATACCGGGTCCACAGTGGCGAAACACGTCACGATCAGCGTAGGGGCCGCCACGATCCAGCCGACCCATGAGCGCGAGCCGGAGGCCCTGGTCCGGAAGGCGGACGAGTGCCTCTACCAGGCCAAGGGGGAGGGACGGGACCGGGTCGTGGTCGCCAAGGCCTGATCCCAACGATCCTCCCGGAGAGCGCCAGCCGGCGGCGATGAGGCCGTCCGAAGACCTTTCACTTCTCCCGGCTGATGGCCGAAATGGCCAGCCAATAGACAACGCCTGAGGACGAGCCGCCCATTTTGGAGGACGGGGCTCCGATCAAGAACAGCTTGGACTCGGAGAGCTCCACGGGTGCCGAGATGACACCCTCGCTCATTCCCGCTCCGAGGGATCCGCCTCGGGCGCTCCAGCCGGCGTCGAAGCGGAGGCGGAGGAGGACTTTGCCGCTTGCCGAAGCCAAGAATTCGGCCCGGACTTCATAATCCGAAGACCGTCCCTCGCCCCGGCTCTCCTCGAAGCGCGTGCCGGCCCCGGGGTGGCTCCGGCCCAGTTCGAGGTCCATGGTTTTGAGCTCGTCGATCTGAATTCTCCTGGTGGTGATCCCGCCATTTCCAAAGACGACCCTGTCGAGAATCGCGGCGGCGACGGCTTCGCCCGAAGCGTTGGCGGCCAGCTCCGTCTGGAAGAAGACGGTCGCGCGCGGAAAATCTCCCGTCACGTCGCCGTGCGCCTGGAATGGGGCGGCGCCACCCTTCCCGTCCAGGAAGACAGCCTCGAAATTCTGTTCCCGGGGGATCCTGAAGACGCGGACGGTCAGCTTGAAGTCCTGGTCGGGCGCGGCGGCGAGCTGCGAGACGAGCCCGAGCACGACCATCCCGGCGATCATGATTCCCGCGAGCGCTTTCCCTGTTCTTTTCATGGCGACTCCTTTTTCGGCCTGTAATCGGCAGTCACCATGAATACAATGCGCCGGGCGAAATATTCCCACGCCGGCCGTTCCTTCGGCTTGCGCCTGGGCAGGAGCTGTGGCATAAGTGTTGCGGGGCGGCTGGAAAAGACATGCCCCAAGCGGAATCCGAAGGCCGGGAAGCCGGAATGAAGATCAAAGTGCTCGGAACGAGAGGTGAGATCAAGGAATCCGCCCCACGCCATTCCCGGCATTCGGGACTCCTCGTCGACGGGCGTCTGCTTTTCGATCTCGGCGAAAAAGAATTTCTGGATTCGAAGCCGTGGGGCGTTTTCATTACGCATCTCCATCCCGACCACGCGTTTTTCGTCAGGAGACCCGCGACGCTCGGCGTCCCGGTCTACGCGCCGGAAACGCGGACCGCCGCCCCCGAGGTCGAAGTCTTCCCCGGTGAAATGTCATTTCGCGGCTACTCGATCCGCGCCATTCCGACCGATCACAGTCTCAAGGTGAAATCCACCGCCTACATCGTGGAGAAAGGGCGCCGACGGCTTCTGTACACGGGAGATTTGTTCTGGATTAATAAGGAGTTTCATCCGCTCCTCGAGGGAATCGACCTTGTCGTGACCGAAGCGAGCTTCCTCAGCAAGGGCGGCATGATCCGGCGCGACCGGGCCAGCGGAATGGCCTACGGACACGCCGGAGTCCCGAACCTGATCGAGCTCTTCGGAAAATTCACTGAAAATATCCTCTTCGTACACTTCGGGGCCTGGTTTTATGGAGATGCCCGGAAATCGAGGCGGATGCTGACCGCGCTCGGGAAGAAAAACGGTGTCGGCGTCCGGGCCGGCTACGACGGTTTTGAACTGGATCTCGACGACTTATGATTCACGTTCCCCCGGCCCTTGAGATAGTCGTCCCATAGGTCCTGACGGACGAAGAGCGACAGGACGACCTCGGGACGCAATCCGTAGAACGCGGATCGGTACCCCCCGTCAAGGCTCTGCCCGACCGCGTCGGCGATCGCCGCCGAGGCGATGACCACGGGGGCGTCCCGGAGGTCCCCGGCCTGCGCGGTGTCCGTCCAGTAGCCGACGTGCTCGAACCGTCTCAGATACCAGGGGAGAGGCCAGGTTTCGTCGGGCGGGGCCACGACCTTGATCAGCAACCGTTCGTGCTCGGGGTGCCCGGCCGCGATCCCTTCAAGGGCCCCGACAAGTTTCATGAAATCCGGGCTCGTCTGGGCGTAGACGTAGGGGTTTGTCGGGTTCGCATAATCCACGAAGTTGGCCCGGCGGTCCTGGTAAGTCAGGTTGAGGACCCCGAGGGCCAGAATGGAAAGGACGGCGACCTTGACGACCGTCGATCTGGCCGACTGCCAAAGCGTTCCGGCCCCGTTCCCGGCGAGGAGGACGACGCCCAGATAGAACGGGAGAAGGTTCCAGGGCGTCTTATAGGGGATGGCGGAGTAAACGGCCGCGGCCATGACCGTGAAGAAGAAGATGAAGCGCACCAGCCGGGGGTGTCCGTCTTTCCCTGCCTTTGAGCCGAAGGCGAAGATGCTGCCGACGACGGCCAGGGCTACGATGAAGGCCTCGCTCCAGACCGGCCCGTGCCCGAACCGCGAATAGAGCAGCGTCCGGATGTAATAGAACCAAGGCTGCGCGTGGACCCCGGGCTCCCCGGCCCGGCCGAAATAGGTCCTGAAGGCGCGGACCGAATCGATCAGGCCCTTCGGGTTCTTCAGGAAGGACGTGAAAAAAAGCCAGGCCGTGATGGAACCCGAAGCCAGGAAAAGCGCGGCGTGAAGGAAGGCCGGGGGCCATAGCCGGGGCCTGGGGCCGGCCGGCTTCGGACGGAGGAGGCGGTCGATCACGGCCGCTCCCGCGAGGGCGCCGAAAAGGATGACGGACGTCTCCTTTGTCGCATACATCATCCCCGCGGCGAAGCCTGCCGCCGCCGCCCACCATCCGGACCGTGTCTGGAGGTATTTCCATCCCGCGGCCATGAGCCCGGCCAGGAAAAAGACGAGGAGCATCTCCTGGACGTAGAACCGGCTGTAATATGTCAGGGCCGGCGAAAGTGCCGCCAGGAGCGCCGCGGAGAAGACCGTCTCCCGGGCGAGCCCGCCGAGAAAAAGCAGGAGAAGGAGAAGGAGCCCGGTCCCGAAGATGGCCGGGACCAGCCGCAGGGTCGTTTCGCTGACGGCGGCCAGCGATTTTCCCGCAAGGGCTCTGGCCACGGGGAGAGTCAGGTAATAGAGCGTGGGCCCATGGTGGTCCTTCGGGTCATAGCGGTACTCGCCCCGCTCGAGGAGGTCGCCGAACTTGACCGCCTGATTGGCCTCGTCGCTGTGCATCGGCCGGACGTCCAGGCGGAGGGTCCGGAGAAGGAGCGCGCCGAGGACGGCGCACGCAAAAAGCCTCCAGAAGGCCCTCTTTGTCATTTGGCGGGAAGGCCGTAGACCTCGACCTCCACGTAATGGTTCATGTCGTTCGAGGTGTTGCCGGCGCTGTAGAGCCGGACATAGCGGGCCCTGGCCCCCTTGGCGTCGACGAGCTTCCCTTCGAACGTCTCGATGTATTCCTTGTCTTTGCCGATGCCGAGGCCCGAGGTGTTGTCGTGGTCGTTGTTGTAGAGCGTCGTCACGCCGCCGATGAAATCCTTGTCGTCCGAGACCTGGACGACGACGTCACGGTAGACGCGGGCCTGGCTGTGATAGTGCCAGATAACGATCGCGGACAGGGCCTGGGACTTCCCGAGATCGATCTGGACCCACTGCAGGCCGGGTCCGAGCTCGACGTAATAGCCGTCCTCGCCCGACTTCTTGCCGTCCGTGACGAACGAGAGCTCGCCGATGACGGGTTCCTTGTCGCTCGCGGTGACGGGCTTGCCGGCCGAAAGCAGGACGGTCCCCAAGGGCACCATGAACGGCCCGCGCGGCTTCCCGGTGATGGGCTCGAGGTTCGGCGTGCGGATGTTCTTCGGCGTCCCCACGAACATGGGCTTGGGCAGCTGGATCTTCAAGACCTCCTTCGCCTGGTCCTGGGCGCCCGTCCCGGCCGTCGGGAGGACGAGGGCCACGCCAAGAAGGGCGATGGAGATCGGCCAAAGCGCTCTTTTCATCTCAGACTCCTTGTCTCAATGGCTGGGCGATGGCATTCGCATTGAATATTTTACACTTTTTCCCCCGGAGAATCACGAGGGCCCAGACTTCGGGGCAGGTCCTGCAGTAGCGTCTGACCTCCTCCGTCTTCATCACCAGGAAGGCGGTGGAGAGGGCGTCGGAGACGGCGGCCGAGGGATGGGAGGCCCAGGCGGCCAGGTGGCCGCGTGCGGCGCGGCCCGTCCGGGGGTCGATGATATGGGCGCCCTTGACCTCGGTCCCTGAGCCACTCAGGGCCCGGTCGGCGAGCCGGACTTCTTCCGGCATACCGGGGCATCCCCAGGCCGAGGCGGTCCCGACCGGCCAGCCCCGCTGCCCGGAGCGGGGCCCGGGCCCGACGCCGAGGGCCGTGCTCGTTCCGCTGTGGACGAGAGCGTTCCCGACGCTCCAGTCGGCGAGGACCTCGCGGACCCTGTCCAGGGCGTACCCCTTTGCGACAGCCCCGAGGTCGAGGTCCAGGGGAAGGGCCTTGTTTCGGGGCCGGCCAGGGAGCCGCTCGAGTTCGAAGCCGCCGGCGACCATCCTCATGCTCATGAGATTGAGCAGATTCGGCGGTGGGGACCCGCCGCCGCGACCGGGGACGGCTTTCGATGTCCGCGCCGCGCCAGGCTGGGCGGAACGGATAGGAACTGCCCCGCTAAGAAGCGGGACTGCCCCGCCAAGAGACGGTGCTGCCCGGCCTGGACGCGGGCGGCCGTCGCCAGGCACTCGACGGTCTCGACCCCAACCATCATCCTCTCGCCGGGCCGCAGGCGGCTCACCCGGCTGATCTCGCTCGAGGGGTCGAAGCGGCTGAACAAGCGCTCGATCCGGTCGATCTCGTCGAAGGCCGCCCGGGCCGCCTGGCGGGCGTATCCCTTATCCTTGCCGGCGATAAAAATCTCGAAAATCGTGGTCATCGCCTCATGGGCGAAGCGATGAACGGAGAGATTACGGCCGCGCCGCATAGTCGCAGTATGTCGAATTTTCGGGCTTTTATCAATTGGGAAAAGGGAAGGGGTCGCGCGGCGCTTCGGGACGCGACTTTGAAACGTTAATTCATCGAGAGATAGACCTCTTTCCGGTGCCCGATTCTGATGATGATGATCACCAAGGCGTCCTCTTCCTTCTTGAAAATGATCCGATAGCTGCCGACTCTCAGGCGATAAAGGGCTTCGTCGGTGCCAACGATCCGCCGGATGTTGTTTTTCAGTGCCTCTGGGTTTTTTGCCAGCATGAGGAGCTTGGCCTTGATGATTTTCTGATGAGGCCTGTCGATCCGGCTGAGATCATCCAGGGCTTTCCCGAGAAAGCGGAGCTTGAACAAGCCTAAATCCCCAGCTTCTTCCAAACGTCCTCGGCATCGAGGAGGCGGTCCTGGCCTTTCTCGAGGTTGGCGAGCCTTTTTTTTGCTAGGTTCAGGTCCAGCAGGTCGAAATAGACTTCGAGGGCTTTTTCGATGATGGCGCTCTTCTTTTCCTTGAGCTCCGAGGCCACGCTCTCGAGTTCTTTCGAAACGTCCTGGTCCAAAGTTATATTGTGTCTTACTTGCATGCTCATTCTCCTTGATTAGCACATATTATACACAATATATGTGTATAATCAAGGAGTTTCAGACGTCGTCAGACCTCTGCGAATGGGTCCTTCTATGGGAAAGATGATCAAGAGTCTCACAGATATGAAAGTCCCTTTTGGGAAATCGATAGCGGCCCTTCGCCAGTTACGGGGAAGAAAAAATATTGATAAACAATAAATATTTCTTGACAAACAGTATATCCGGCAATATATTGATTATCGATAAATAAATTAAAGGGAGGTTCACATGCCAGGACATGCCACTTTCAAGGTCGCGCCCGTCGTCAAGGCGCTCCGGATCGTGCTTATCACGCTGCTCGTTCTTTATGGTCTGGTGTTCATCAGCTCCACGTTGTTTGTGATTCTTGCATTTCCTTCTTTTATGCGTCACACTTCTGAAGCCGGTTTTTGGGCCGAAATCCGTGTTTTCTTGGATAAAGTCCTGACCGGGCCGATCTATTTTTTTATCGCCTACTGCGTCTTTAAGCTTATAGTTTTAATCTCTCGCGCCGAACCGTTCAGTTCTGCAAGCCCTCGGTACATCCGAAGAATTGGGTACGCGGTCTTCGGACTGGCTGCTATCAATGCCGTCGTCACCACAATATTCGAGTTAACCTCTCCGGGAGTGCTTGTCTCTGAAGTCATAGTCCGTGTCCTTTATGGCGGCTTAGGTACTTTGCTCCTGGGGTTCGGATTCCTGGTCATCGCCAAGGTCCTTGAGGCCGGCGTCGCGCTCCAGCAGGACCAGGACCTGACCGTCTGAGGTTTGATCATGCCGATTGAAGTCAACCTCGACGTGATAATGGCTAAGCGGAAGATGTCGCTCACGGAGCTTTCGGAGAAGGTGGGCATCACCATGGCCAACCTCTCGATCCTCAAGCAGGGCCACGCCCGGGCCGTCCGGTTTTCGACGCTCGAAAAGATCTGTGACGTCCTGGAATGCCAACCGGGGGATCTCTTGGGATTCAAAAAAGCCGGATAACTTCCTGCTCAGGCTTCCGGCCGCGGCCTGAAGAGCTCGAGGTCGGCGAAGACGATGGCCGCGACGAGCGAAACCAACGCGCTCCAGCGGTGCCACCCGAAGAGAATGACCTGGCCCTCGTAGGGAAACCAGGGCAGCATCGGCAGGAGGGCCGAGGCGGCCAGCGAGAAGCCCGCCAAGAGGAAGACCCAGAAGAACACCTTGGCCCAGTCTTGGGCGCCCCACGGGATTTCGAATTTCCTGACGGCGTCAAGGTCCCCGGGAAGCGAGAGCGGCCCGGGATTGAACGTGAACCGGCGAGCCCGCAGGAACGCAAGCAAGGTCAGGCAGACGGCGAAAAGCGCCCCCGCCAAGACGTGGAGAACCAGCGGATATCCGTATAGCCCGCGCCTGATGAATATCGCGAAGAAAAACCCGCTGGCCGCGAGGTAAAGGAAGCTCGCGTAGAGGCCGATGAGGAGCCATTTCTCGAAGAGGGGGAGCCGCCACAGCCGGAAGCCCCTGAACCAGGCCGGCCAGCCCGCGGGCGCCGGCTTCGACAGGATTTCCGGGGTCCTCTGGCCCAGCCACCGGGTGAAGTCGCGGATGATCGCGGCGTAGAGGATATTCCCCTCCGCCGATGGGTGCTGGATCCTGAAACGGTGGTAGGCCAGCCCGAGCCCTGTGGCCAGGAGAGCGAGGATGGTGATGAGGGCGAACATGGTCATGACCTCTTTTCGATGAGCCCGGCCAGCTTCCCGGCGACGACCAGGAAGAAGACGACCAGCACCGCGCCGGTCGCGAGGATCGTCACGGCGAGGACGATCTTGAAGAAGGGCCTCACGGCGAACGTCAGCCCGAAGACCCGGTGGAACAGGCGGCCGACGCCCATGAACGCCGTGGCGGATCTTGAGGCGACGTTTTCCGTCAGCAGCGGGCCTGTCCCCATGGCGGTCTTAAAGAAGAATTTGGAGTCCGCCGTGTGGCAGTCCGTGCAGCCGTTCCAGCCCAGGGATTGCTGGACGGGGCGGACGTTGTGGGCGAGGGGCCAGGTCACCGGCGCCGCGGCCGCGTCCGAGGCCCCGGAGGCGAGCTTGCCGTCCTCGGTCAGCCGGAAGGTCTGCCCCCCGGAGACATAGATGAAATGAGGGGCCGCGCCTTTCGCCGGCCCCGGAGTTCCCGTGTCCTTCGCGGCAAGGGCTTTGAGGACGAACCCGACCTGCTCCTCGGTCAGCGTTTCTTCTGTCCCGGCCTTGGCCGCCACCGTCCGGACATCGAAGTTTGCGGCCAGCGGCTCGAATTTATTGCCCTGCAGCCACCCTGGTCCGGAAGCAGTGGCCAGCTCTGCCGGGACCCTGGCCGACGCGAGGTTTCCGTCCGTGATCTGGTAAAGCGTTTTTCTGACCACGACGGCCGGCTTCCCCGGCGCGCCGGCGACCGTGCCCAGACCTTCGAGGACGGATTGGATCCTGGGCTCGATCGCGGGGTCCTTGTCCTCGGCGGAGGGGTTGAAATCGGGGATGAGCGGCGATATCACCCCGTCCTTTTTCGTGCCCCAGAAGGGATGCGCCTCATCCCCGCCGCCGGCCTTTTCCGCAGCGACCATGGGAGAAGCGTCGAGCCTGCCGTCGACGTTGACCTCGAAGAGCCATCCGCCCGCGGCCAGAACGGGCACCTCGTTCTCGCCACAGATCGTGGTCACAGCCGCGAGGACCGCGGCGACCCGGTCTTCGCACTTGAGAATATCGCCTGCCGCCGCTTCCACGACGCCGGGCTCGAGGGGAACGATCTCTTTCCCTTCAGTCCGCGCCCAGAAGGCCGGCCAGAGGAGCCTCCTCGGTTCTATCTTTCCCCGCCCGCCCCTGATATAGACGGGCTCGATGATCGCCGGCTGGTCCGTCGACCACTGGGCGACGCCGTAAACCCCGAGCCGGTTGGCCCGCGAGGTCCGGACCCGCGCCCAATCCTTGCCGGGAAGCGGCCCCGAATGACAGACCGTGCAGCTGAGCGTCCTGAAATGGACGAGGGGGATCCCCTTGTGCTTGGGATACGGCGCGCCCAGCCGCCCGGGCACGACGAGCTTTTCTCCCGTCGGGTCTTCGCCCATGTGGCAGCCCCGGCAGGTGAAGGAATCGGCCGTCCGGTTTCCCGTGTCCTGCGATTCGCCTTCGTAGCCCCGGAGGATGCCGTGGCCCAAGTCGTTCCGGTGGCAGTCGGCGCACTTGATCCCCTTGGCCGTGTGGACGTCCGCCGCGGCCGTCGCCCGCGTTTCTTTGACGGGCGAGACCGAGTGGCAGGCCAGGCAATTCCGGTCATCGGGGGGATAGGAGATGTCGAAAAAATAGCGGTGCTTGCCGTCGAAATCGACCGTCTTATACTTGACCGACGGCGCGACGGCCCACTCGTGGTCGTCAAGGTTGGGCCCGTCGTAAATATCCCAGGTCTCCTTGAGGCGCGAGGCCATCCCTCC
This sequence comes from Candidatus Aminicenantales bacterium, assembly GCA_050015275.1. Lineage (GTDB taxonomy): Bacteria > Acidobacteriota > Aminicenantia > Aminicenantales > Saccharicenantaceae > DATKJS01. Next base: position 72,782 of record JBEKBS010000005.1, read on the forward strand.
GACCTCCCCGATCCCGGCCGCGGCCGTGGCCGCCCAGCGAAGATTTTCGCGGAGGATCTGTTTCGCCCATTCACTGTGGTCCTGGCGGCCCGACTTGTTGTGACAGGCGAGGCAGTTGATCTCCGCCTTGCCAGAGACGTTCCAGCGCGAATCCACGCCGGGGAAGACGTCCTCTTCCCCTGGCTCGGCCGGTCCGCCTCCGGGCGTGTGCCGGCCAAAGAGCAGGGTGAAATCCCAGGGGTTGAGCCGCACGGCCTTCGGGTCCCACACGCCCGGCCATTTTCTGTAGGAAAGCGGCAGGACCGTCCCCGTCCGGGCGTCGAGCCAGATCCAGGGCTCACCGGGACGGCCGTTCTTCTCCGACTTCATGGCGTCGAAGTGCCAGCCGCGCTGGATGGTTTTGTAATCGTGGCACGGGCCGCAGGTGAAGCGGGCCGAATACGGCATCGGGTCGATATCGGTCGGAACGATGAGTCCGTTATTCTCGTCCCGGAGCGGGATGAAGTGGGCGGGAGTCGTCCGATTCCCGTCCCATGGTTTGAGTTTCTGATTTTCGGCGGCGGCGGCGGCTGCGCAGAGCCCGAGGACGAGAAGGCCCAGGACCGGGCGGGCGATTCGTCCGAAGGCCCTCATGCCTTGAACTGCTCCGGCCGGAATTCCGTGATCCTCCGGGCCTTGACGGTCTCGTTGGCCTTGAGGACGGCCACGCAAGATTCGTACGCCAGCTCCGCCGGGCAGGTCAGGGGCGTGCCGGACCGGACGGCGCTGAAGAAGTTCTCCAGGTGTGGCTGGTGGGCCGGCTTGGCCAGCTCCACGGGCAGCGGCCAGCGGCCTGCCTCGGCCGTAACCCGGACGTCGACGAAGATGTTCTTCGAGGAGCTCTTCTGGATGGGCGCCGTCTCCGACTGGAGAAGCCCGGCCTTGGCCAAAGAGTCCCATTCCGGGGCGGCCGGCTCCCGCAGGGCCCAGTTCCCCTTTGTGGGGATCTCGGAGAGGACGATCGACCCGTTCTCGCCCATGAAGGTCTCGTAAAAACCGCCGTGCTGGGTCGTCGTCTGGACCTGGTAGAGGGCGCGGGATATGCCCCCAGGCCTTTCGAATTCGTAAACGGCCATGACGTTGTCGTACCACTCCCAGTTCTTGTAAAAGTCCGTGCCGCCGCTGGCCACGACCGACCGGGGGTTCGCCCCGAAGACCCAGCTGAAGAGGTCGATCTGATGCGAGCCCAGGTCGACCATGGGTCCGCCGCCGAATTTCTTGTAGAGGCGCCAGTTCCTGAACTCGGTCATGGAGGTGTAGCCGTACTTCTCGAGAGTGGCCTGGTCGATCACGTACTTCTCCGGCCAGCCGAGGAGGTCGCTCTTGGCCCGGTTCCACTGGGCATAGGCCGCGGTGACCAGCCCGAGGAGCTTGTGCTCCCTGATGAGGCGGTCGATGGCGTGGATGTAGCGCGGGTTGGAGCGGCGTTGGTGGCCGATCTGGAGGAGCTTCCCGGTTTCGCGGGCCGTGAGGACCATCGACCGGGCCTTCTCGAGCGAGTTCGACATCTCCTTTTCGCAGTAGACGTGGAGCCCGGCCCGCAGACAGGCGTTGGCGTGCTCGGCGTGCATCCAGTCGGGCGTCGCCACGATCGCGGCCTGAAGGTCCTTTTCCTTTGCCAAGAGGTCCCGGTAATCCTCGTAGACCCGGACAACGTGCCCGTATTTCTTGAGGTAATTGGCCGTGTACGTCTGGCTGTAGGACCAGATGTCGCTGATGGCCGCGATGCGGATGGACGGGATCCGGAGGATGGACTCGATGAGGACGCGGCCCTGAGCCCCGCAGCCGATGACGGCGATGCGCAGCTCATCCGGGTTTTTCGCGGCAGCGGGCTTGGCCTGGGGCGCCTCGCCGAGGGCCTTTCCGGCCAGGGCCAGGCCGAGGCCGGCCGTGGCCGAGGTCCTGAGGAAATCCCGGCGGCTCAGTCCTTCGTCCGCCGGATTCTTCGTTTTCGTGTTCATCGCGCTGCTCCTGACTCCGTTGAGCCGGGAGAATCATACTATAAAAAGGCTTCGGAGAAAAAGGCCGTTTCGAGGCCCCCCTCGGCCCGTCCCATCATAATTCTGCCGGTCGATCAAACGGCGCGACCAAAAGGAAAAATCTCCGAACGGATCCTGGCCGGCTTTCCTGCTCAAGAAGCCGAGGGGCTCCTTATTTTTTATCCTTTCCAAAATCCTTGTCGAAGGCGACCTTCGACGGCGAGAAATTCATCCAGCGGACAAAGTCCAGGGCGTCGACCGCGCCGAGCTCGCGGTCCATGGCGTTGTCCTCCCACTCGACCGAGAGCGGGCCCTCGTAGCCGCAGGCATTAAGCTCGCGGATGATGGCCTCGAAATCGACGTCGCCGTGGCCGAGGGAGCGGAAGTTCCAGCCGCGCCGGACGTCGCCGAAGGGCAGGAACGAGCCGAGGATCCCGGCCTTGCCGTCGAGAGTGACGGCCACGTCTTTCATGTGGACGTGGTAGATGCGGTCGGCGAATTCGCGGATGAAGAGGTGCGGCTCGACCCCCTGCCAGACGAGGTGGCTCGGGTCGAAGTTGAGGCCCAGGGTCAGGCGGTGCTTGAAGACCTCGAACAGCCGCTGGGTCGTATAGACATCGAACGCGATCTCCGTCGGATGGACCTCGAGGGCGAACTTGACGCCCTGCTTGTCGAACTCGTCGAAGACGGGTGTCCAGAGGTCGTGGATCTTCTTGTAGGCCGCGGCCACCATCTCCTCGGTCGTCGTCGGGAAGGAGTACCAGGCTTTCCAGATCGGCGAGCCCATGAACCCGTTGACGGCATAGCAGCCCATGGCCCGGGCCGCCCGGGCCGAGGCCTTCATCTCCTCGACGGCCCACTTGCGGAGGGCGTCCGGCTTGCCCTTGACGGTGGCCGGGGCGAAGCCGTCGAGCCGCTCGTCATATTCGTCGCCGACGCACTGACCGGCGAGGTGAGCGCCGAGAGCCCAGCACTTGAGGCCGTATTTTTTGAGGATGCGCTTCTTCTCGCGGACGTAAGCGGCGTCGGTCGCGGCTTTGCGGACATCCATATGATCGCCCCAGCAGGCGATCTCCAGACCGTCGTAGCCCCAGATCGAGGCCTTTTTGCAGAGCTCCTCGAACGGCAGGTCCGCCCATTGGCCGGTGAATAGCGTGACGGGTCTTGACATTGTCATTTCCTCCTTCGCTCAGCCGCCGCAGTCTCGATGGCTATTCGAGAGCGGGCAGCGGCGGTCTTTTTTATCTTCCTAGTCGACATTCACCCAGATCGCGCCCTTGGCCGAGCTCTCGACGCACTTCTCGATATAGCGGACGCCGCGGACGCCTTCGTCCACCCCCGGAAAATCGAGGTCGTCGGCCGCGAGCGGCTCCCCGCGCACTTTCTTCGCCAGGGCCGGGATGAAGGTCGAGTAGAGATTGGCGAACGCTTCGAAGTAGCCCTCAGGGTGGCCGGAGGGAATTCGCGACAAGCCCTGGGCCCGGGGCGACATCGGGTCGCGGCCGCGCGAGATCGTGCCCGTCGGCCTGTCGAGGAACGAGACGCGGGCGTTGTTCGGGAACTCCTGGAACCACTCGACCGCGCCCTTGGTGCCGTAAAGGCGGAGGCGCAAGGCGTTGTCGTGGCCGATGGCGATCTGCGAGCTCCAATAGACGCCTTTAGCCCCGCCCTTGTAGTTGACCATGATCGTGGCGTTGTCCTCGAGCGGCCGTCCCGCGCCGAAATGGTCGAGCCGCGCGCACAAAGACTCGATGCGCAGACCGGTCATGTAGGCGGTCATGAATTCGATGTGGCTGCCGATGTCGGCCACGCAGTTGGAAATGCCGGCGACCTTGGGGTCGGTCCGCGAGAGGGCCTGCTTCTGGCCCGTGTCCTCGAGCTTGGTCGCGAGCCATTCCTGGGGATACTCGGCGTTGACGAACCGGATCTCTCCGATCTCCCCCGCGGCGATCATGTCCCGGAGATTCTTGACCATCGGGTAGCCGGAGTAGGCATAGGTCACGCAGAACATCAGACTCTTTTCTTTCGAGAGCCGGGCAAGCTCGGCGGCGTCCTTCGAGCTCGTGGCGAGGGGCTTTTCGCAGACCACGGGGAAGCCGTTTTCGAGGGCGAGCTTCGCGGCGGGGTAGTGGGCGTTGTTCGTCGTGACGACGACGATGAAATCGGGTCGGTCCCGGCGCTTTGCCTCGGCCCGGATCATCTCATCGAACGTCCGGTAGAGGCGCTCTTTCGGCAGGCCCAGGGAGTCCCCGGTGGCAAGGGTATTGTCATAGCTTTGAGAAAAACAGCCGGAGACGATCTCGGCCTTCCCGTCCATGGCGATGGCCTTGCGGTGGACGTCGCCGATGAAGGCGCCCTGGCCGCCGCCGACCATGCCGTAACTAAGCTTCGGGGTCTTCCCTCCCGATGCCTGTCCTTCGATCATGGCTCACCTTCCCGCGGATTTATTTACCACTATTGACCGGCGCCGCGCAATCCCGCAGAAACGCAAAAAGGGACTGTCCCTCTTCTTTTCTATTTCCTCCCCAGCGATTGGCGGATGCGGTCGGCGGCGGCTTTGGCCTCGTCCCTGACGGTCGGATCGTTCTGGAGAGATTCGGCGATCCGCAGCCCCTCCTCGCAGGGGAAGCGGGGAAGGAGGCCGAGGACGAGCTTTTTCTCCTCTGGCCGCGTGATTAGCGCCATGGCCTTCTCGAGGTCGGCAACCGCGCCCTCGGGCTGCCGGTAGGGTTCAAGCCCGATCATGCGGACAAAGGCCCGGAGCGCCAGGACCTTGTGCGTCAGGTTCCCCGACGCGGCCGCGATCCCGAAGACATCGTCCCGGGCCGAGGCGGACGGCCAATCGGCGAGCCCGCGAACTGCCGCGTCGACGACGTTCTTATCGGGGTCGGCCAGCCCCCTCCGCATCAGCGGCAGGGCCGTGTCGTCACCGATCTTCCCCAGGACGCGGAGGAGGTCCGCCTTCCTTTTAGGGTCATTCTCGCCGGCGAGCAGGTTCTCGGCGGCGTCACCCCGGGCCAAGGGCCGCGGGATCGTCAGGGCGACGGAAGCCGCCGTGTCCTGCATCGCCTCTCTTGCCGTCTCGTCATCGATCGTGAACAGAAGGCCCAGGAGGTCCCTCAGGTCAGCGGGAGTCGAGACATTTTTCAAGGCTCCGATGGCCTTGAGCCGGAGCGACGGCGCCGCGGACCCGACCATTCCGATGAGCACCGGCTTCCCGGCCGCGATGCGACGCTCGCCAACGGCTTGGATGAGCTCGGCCTTGACCTTATCGTCGCCTTCTCTCCTGAGCTGGTCGAGGATGGCCGTTTCGACGTCCATTCCCCTCAGCCGCACGAGAATTTCACGGGCGAGGGACTGTTCGCCGCCGACGGCCCGGGCCGCGCGGTTCGCGAGCATCTCCACGACCGAGGCGTTGCCGAGTCTGCCGATCGCCCTCAGGGCTTCCATCCTCACGCTGAGAAGAGGGCTGTCGGCCGCTTTCAGAATGGCGGGAAGGACAGCCTCGGCCGGGTAGCCGGCCAGGACCGCCGTGAGCTGGACCTGGGCGCCCTCCGGAAGCTTGGTCATGAACGGAAGGACCTGCCCGATATCCGAACCGGTGAACGCCATATGGATCATCGTGATCGCGGGCGCGTAAAGGGCGGCGTCCTTTCCGCCCAGCGTTTTGAGGATGAGCCGTTGACCTTCCCCGCCCGCCACGGCCACTTTTCCCCGAAAGGCCGCCTGGCGGTCGACATCCGGCAACCCGGCGGCGAGCAGTTTTTCATAAACGGCCGCGGCCTCGGCCGTCTTTCCGGCCTTCCGCCACGCCCCGGCGCACAGCAGAAGGGCCGAGGCGGCTTCGCCCTTCTGCGGGCCTTTCGCCCGTCCGAGGTAAGAGGTCAGGACACGGGCGGCGTCGGCCGTCCCGATCCTGCCCAAAGCCTTGACCGCGTCGAGCCCTGCGCCGGGGTCATTTCCGTTGACGAGCTTTTCCAGCGCCGGCACCGCCGCCGCGGCCGCGCGTCGTCCAAGCGTCGAGATGATCCCGCGCCGGACGTCGCCCTGCGCCATGCCGAGGGCGGCGAGAAGGGCCCGGTCAGCCTCCTCGCCCGGGATCCTCTCCAGGGCGTAGCGGGCCGGGTCCGTCGTCTCGGGCTTGAGAAGCAGGCCCTCGAGGACGGGGACAGAGGCCGAGCTCCCGATGAGGCTGAGCGAGCGGCAGGCGGCCATCATTCCGCCCGGCGCCGGCCCGGTCTGCAGGAATCCCAGGAGCTTCGCCTCGCAGTCCTTTCTGGCCGCCGGGTCATCCTTGTGAGAAAAGACATAGGCCCGCAACCTGAGCGGCGCGCCGACGCCCTGGTCGAACTTGTAGCTTGCAAGGTCCCTGAGAATGATTTCCAGAGATTCGGACGTTCCGGCAGCCGAAGCCTGAGGCCGCGCCGATGCCGGCCCCGCAGACCCGACGATGATCGTCCCGGCAAGAAGGGCCAGGCCGATCCCCTTGAGCGCCGGCCGCGTCTTTATCCTTTTGTCCATTGCTTTTTTCATTGGCCTCTCCTCACTCGGGCAGCTGCCAGGGCTTCCGGTACGCGTGGCTGAGCAGACGTTCGGCCTCGGGATCGCCGATGATCGTCTCGGTCGCCGGGTCCCACTTGATCTTCCGGCCGACCTCCATGGCGATGACGCCGAGGTGACCGACGCTGGCGGAACGGTGGGCCGTTTCGGCCGGCGCGATCGTCCTCGCCCGGCTCCGGACGCAGTCGAGGAAGTTCTGGTAATGGTCCCGGCTCCTGTAGAGGCGCACCTCCTCGGGCCCGATGATCTCGCGCTTCAAGCTCTCCGGCTCGGTCTCGAACTGGCCGCGGTCGACCCAGATCCAACCATGCTCGCCGATCCATTTCGTCCCGCCCCATATCTCCTCGTATCCGCCGGCGAGGACCATGGGTGTCCCGTCGGCGTACCTGGCGTTCACGTAATAGCGGGTCGGGCTGTTGTAGATGCCCGACGTCGGGAATTCGCCCTTGGCCTCGATCTCGACAGGGCCGGTCTCGTCCCAGCCCATGCCCCAGTGGGCGATGTCGAGGTGATGCCCGATCCAATCCATGTATTGGCCGCCGCCGAAGTCCATGTTCCAGCGCCAGTTCATGTGGACGCGGGCCTTGCAGTAGGGCCACCAGGGGGCGGGGCCGACCCAGAATTCGTAATCGAGGTTCGGAGGCGGGGGGACGAGAGCTTCCTGACCGAAAGTCCCGGCGAAATCGTAGTGCCCGGAGGGGAGCCCGACCTCGATCTTCCTGACCTTGCCGATCCGGCCATTCCGGACGAGCTCGCAGGCCTGGTGGAAGTTCTCGACCGAGCGCTGCCACGAACCCGTTTGCCAGACGCGTGCGTAGCGCCTGGCGGCGTCACATAGGGCCCGGCCTTCGCGAAGGTTATGGGTCAGCGGTTTCTCCCCGTAGACGTCGAAGCCGGCCCGGAGCGCCGAGATGGCCAGGATCGCGTGCCAGTGGTCGGGGACGGCGATCGAGACGGCATCGAGGTCCCTGCGGAGGAAGAGCTCCCGAAAGTCGTGGTAGGTCGCGCAGGCACTGTTCCCGTATTTCTTGTTGACCATGTCCCGGGCCATGGCCAGCGGCTCCTTGTCGAGGTCGCAGACCGCGACCCATTGGACTTCGGGCTTTTCGAGGAAGCTCGACATGTTTCCTGGGCCCATCATGCCGAAGCCGATCCCGGCCATGACGATCCGGTTCGAGGGCGCGACGGCCCCGCCTTTCCCCAGGGCCGCAGCCTTGACGATTGTCGGGAACCCGGCCACCCCGGCCGCGGCGGCGCCGCCCGTGATCGCGGCCGCCCTCAGGAATTGCCTCCGGTTCATTTTTCTGCGTTTTTCGCTCATCCTTCACTCCTCTCGAATAGAAGGGGTCAAATCTGCCTTTTTTATGCAAACGGCGAATAAGGCCTGTTTGATGCCAAGCTCCTTAAGTTCTTCACGGATGCATCCGCCATCCGCCCCCCGCATAGATCAGCTGGCCGGTCAGCCAGCGGGCCTGCCCGGATGCCAGGAAGATGATAACATCGGCGATATCCTCGGGCCTTCCAACCCGGGCCAGAGGCGTTTTGGCGCCGATGGCCGTCTCCTCGTCGGGGCCGAGCCAGCCGGTCTGGACCGGCCCAGGAGCAACGATGTTGACCGTTATCCCGTACTTGCCGAGCTCGGCGGCCGCCGAACGGCTGTAGGACTCGAGGGCGTGTTTCGCCGCGGCGTAGCTGACGGCTCCGAAGTGGGCATGGGCCGCGTCCGTCGAGACGTTGATGATCCGGCCCCAGTTCACGCCGCGCGCGAGGTAGCGCCGGACATATTCCCCCATCATGAGGGCCGAGGCCCGGGCAATGACAGCATAATGGGCATCCATGGTCGCCGCGTCGGCCAGGCGCATGCCGTAGGCCTCGTCCGTGACGAGCGCTGGGTCGAACGTTTCTGGGACCCAGTGGGCGTGGTTGTTGACGAGCACGTCGACCGGGCCGAGCCGCTGCTCGCACTGGTCAAAGAGCGCGGGCACGCTGGCCGGGTCGGCGAGGTCGGCTTCGGAGCATGCGGCCCGGCCGCCGCGGGCCTCGATGGCGCGAACGATCGCTTCGGGCGGCTCCTGGCCGACCGCCTCGTAGAACGCCGGCCCGCCTGTCCCGGCCTTCCGCGCCCGGTCCAATTCCGCCTCGCTCATGCTCGAGGGTCGGCGGAACGAAGTGATAAAAACGGCCGCTCCCTGAGCGGCAAGCGCCCTGGCCGTCGCGGCGCCGATCCCGAGCGGATTGTTGGCGCCCGTGATCAAGGCGACTTTGCCGTGAAGGCCGGGGTCGATCATGTTCGTTTCATTAAACCAGCGGCGTCTTGCCGGGCACGGCGACCGGGTCGACCGGGTTCGGGCCGAACTCGTACTTCGCCGGCGAGAGGTCGAGCTTCGAGGCGTTCATGGCCCAGTCCCAGCTGATGGCGCGCCCCGTGTAGGCGCTCATCCGGCCCATGATGGCGCAGAGCGTGCTCTCGGCGACGCGCTTGCCCTCGTTGAGGGGTTTACCGGCGCGGATGCTGGCGATGAGGTCGGTGTGCTCGACGACGTACGGGTTGGGCTCGTCGGCCTCGAACTTCCAGGGGTTGGCCCCACCGATCTCGCCGTAGCCGAAAGCGTATCCCTTCGTCCCGACGACCTTCTCCTCGACGCGGTCGGCGCAGCCGGGCGTCTGGCGGCACATGCTCATGACCCGGACGCCGTTCGGGTACTCGAACTCGACGGCGAAGTGGTCGAAGATGTTGCCGTACTCGGGGGCCGTCCGGACCTGGCGGCCGCCCATGCCCATGACCTTAACCGGCGTCGCGCCAAAGGCCCAGTTCATGACGTCGATGTTGTGGACGTGCTGCTCGACGATGTGGTCGCCCGAGGTCCAGCTGAAATACAGCCAGTTCCGGCACTGCCACTCCATTTCGGACATCTCCGGCGTCTTCTTGATGACCCAGAGGTCACCCTGATTCCAGTAGCACTGGCCTCCGACGAGCTCGCCGATGGCGCCGTCGTGGATGCGCTTCATGACTTCGAGGTATTTTTTCTGGTGGCGGCGCTGGGTGCCGGCGACGATGGCCAGGCCCTTCGTCGCGGCGAGCTCCGAGCTGGCGATGACAGAGCGGATGCCGACCGGGTCGACCGCGACCGGCTTCTCCATGAAGACGTTCTTGCCGGCCTCGACCGCTGCCTTGAGGTGGACGGGCCGGAAGCCGGGCGGGGCGGCCGTGACGATGTAGTTGATGTCCTTGATGGCGAGGAGCTTCTGGTAGCCGTCGAGGCCGGAGAAGCAGCGCTCGGGCTTGACCTTGAGCGCGGCCGGGACCTTCTCGCGGAGCGTCTTGAGCGAGCCGTCGATGCGGTCCTGGAACGGGTCGAAGAGGGCCAGGATCTCGACCCCTGGCGAGGAGTTGACGGCGTCGACGGCCGCGCCCGTGCCGCGCCCGCCGCAGCCGATGACGCCGATGTGGATGGTGTCCGATCCGGCAGCGTAAAGCCCGAGGTTCCCGGGGATGGCGGCGGCGAGCGACGCCGCGGCCGACGTCATAATGAAATCGCGCCGGGTGATGCCCGGCCCATGGCCGTTGCCATTTCCGTTATTACCGTTTTGGTCCGTTTTGATATTGTCGATCATATCTTCCTTCCCTATTAAAACGAGTCGGCGGCGCGATAGGCCTCGATGACGGCCTTCTCGCCTTCCTTGCCCGGCCTGCTGTTGCCGTGCTCCATGCACAGGACGCCCTGGTAGCCCTTGGCGTGGATGTGCTTGAAGATGTTCTTGAAGTTGAGCTCGCCCGTTCCCGGCTCCTTGCGCCCCGGCGTGTCGCCGAGATGGAAGGCCCCGATCTCTTCCCAGCTGGCGTCGATGTTAGGGATGATGTTTCCCTCGGTGATCTGCTGATGATAGATGTCGTCGACGATCTTGCAGCTCGGGCTGCCCACGGCCCGGCAGATCTGGTAGGCCTGGGCCATCTTGGTCAGGAACAGGCCCGGGTGGTTCTTGGGGTTGAGGGGCTCGATGACGATGACGAGGCCCGCCGGCTCGCACACGCCCGCGCACCACTTGAGGTTCTCGATGACATTGGCCGTCTGGTAGTCCCAATCGAGGCTCTCATCGTAGCGGCCCGGAACGACCAGGGTCCATCGGCCGTTTGTCCGTTTGGCGGTTTCGATGGCCGTTCTGAGCTTCCCGGATATCATGTCCCGGACGGCCTTGTCCTTCGCGACGAACGTCTTCACCGAAAAATCCGCGTAGGCGACGAACGGGCCGAGGGACATTCCGAGCCGGGCCATCTGTTTCGCGATGGCCTCTTGTTCAGGAGCGGGCCGCCCCATGAGTCCGTTGTCGAACATGGCCCGGAAGCCCTGGTCGGCCATGAACTTGAGCTGGTCGGCGGGATTCTTGCCGGCCTGCCCTTCGAACATGCCCAGGGGCGGAGCGTACTTGAGCTTGAACGGCGCCGGGCCTTTATTCTCCGGGCTCGTTTGTCCCTTCAGCCCCGGGGCGGTCATGGACAGGGCCGCCGCTCCCAGGGCGGCGTCCTTGAGGAAATCGCGACGCGACGGGTAGCTTTTACTCATGCGGTCCCTCCTTTCCACATCGGGCGAATTCTATTAAATATTTCGGTGACATACAACTAATTACCGAAATAGCCCCCGCGGAGGAGGGCTTGGCCGACGAGACCTAATTCGGGTTGATTTTAAGTGGTAAATTAGGTAATTAGTTGTGTGTCACCGAATTAGAAATAGGGAGAAACTATGAAAATGGGGATCGTTCTAGGCCTTCTCATCTTTGCGGGGATCGCCGCGGTCGGCCGTGCCGTTGCCGAGACCAAGTCCCTCGAAGTCGTCCCGTTCGTCGATATCCAGAGATACCTCGGGACCTGGCATGAGATCGCGACCATCCCCCAGCGCTTTCAAAAGGGCTGTGTCGGCGTCACGGCCCAATACTCGCTCCGGAAGGACGGGGCGATCGAGGTCGTCAACACCTGCCGGCAGGGGACGCTCGACGGACAAGTCCGGGCGGTTCATGGCAAGGCCTGGGTCGTCGACAAGAAGACCAACGCCAAGCTCAGGGTCCGCTTCTTCTGGCCTTTTTCCGGCGCCTATTGGGTCATCGGGCTCGACGCGGATTATCAATGGGCCATTGTCGGCCACCCGAACCGGAATTATCTCTGGATCCTGAGCCGGACGCCGCGGATGGACGACGCCCTCTACGAAGAGCTCCTCAAGCTGATCGCGGCCAAGGGATACGACCTGGCCATGATCAAGAAAAGCCTCCAGCCAGCAGGAGGATGATGTCCGAGGCCTTCATGAATTCATATTCCTGTGACACATAACTCATTATCGAAATCTCCCCCCAAAGAAGAAACGCCCCCGCCAACGGTTCTTTTCGGCGGCGGGCCCTAGTCGCGCAAGTTGTTGATGATCGCCTTCAGTGTATCGTTCTCGTCCTTCATGATATCGGAGATCGTCTGGATGAACTGCTGCTCCTTCTGCATCGTGTCCTGCAGGGCAAGCTGGTCCATCTGGGTCATGTCCGAGATCGCTTCGGCGAAGGCCAGGGCCATCAAAAGATGGAGCTCTCTTTCCGGCACCCGCTTGAAGCGGGCCCTAAGGTCCTCGGACGAGAATCTGTAGAGCCTGCAATTCCGGCCGCAGCCCGCGAGATATTTCCTGAAAGCTACGGCCGAAGCGCTGATCTTGGCCCTGACCTGCGGTGCCGTGTGAGAGATGAGCGCGGCGTGGACCTCGAGGGCTCTTCTCCTGGTGGTTTCGAAAGCATTCTGGGACTTCGCCGCCTGGACCGTTCCGACGACGAATAACCCGACCATAAGGCCGATCACCAACTTCATTTTCATGCGAACAATATAGCACAAGGGAAACGGACCCGTCACGCGCCGCCGGTCCGGAGAATTCGGTCAAGCCCTTCGGCGGTCGTGACCGGCTTGAGGCAGCGGCCGCCCGTGCAAACGTAGGCGGCGGACGCGCCGTCGACTTCCCGCATGTCCTTTGTGAACGGAGCGAGCTTTTCGATCCTGGACGCGCCCTTTCCCGCGGGCTTGAAAAGGACGACCGCGTTCGGGAGATAAGCCCTATTGACCGACGCTAAAAGCGCCTTTGTCCCGTCGTCATCGGCCCGCCCGACAACCACGATCTCCGTGGCCGGCCCGAAGGCATAGTCCAACCCGCTGAGGAACCCGGTGTGGGCCCTCGGATCCAGCCCGGCTTGGTCCGCGAAGTCGGCGGCCACCCGGCCAGCGGCCTCTTCCATATCCCGGCGTCCGGTCAACCGGGCCAGGCGGAGGAGGTTCATCAGCATGACCGAATTCCCGGAAGGAAGGGCGCCGTCGTAGAACGACTTCATCCGGACGGGAAGCTCGGAACCGGCGGGAACGGCGAAAAATCCGCCGTCCTCCCGGTCCGCGAAGTCGGCCAGGGCGGTCCCTGCGAGCTCGAGGGCGCTTTCAAGATAGCCCGGATCGAATCCAGCCTGGTAAAGCTCGATGAGGCCCCTGATGAAAAAGGCGTAATCGTCGAGGAAAGCCGGGACGCTGGCTTCCCCCTCCATGAAGGCATGGAACAGCCGTCCGCCCGGACCGCGCATCCTTTCGAGGACGAACCGGGCCGCTCCGTCTGCGGTTTTGAGGAATCGGGCTTCGCCGATGGCCCGGGCGGCGCGGGCGAGGGCGCCGATCGCGAGCCCGTTCCAGTCGGCCAGGATCTTCATGTCCTTAAAAGGACGGATCCTTTTTTTCCGGGCCAGAAAGAGCTCGTGGCGGATGGCCTTCAATGGATTCCCGGACCCTCCCGTCCGGTCCAGATGGAGGATGTTCCGTCCGTCCGGGCGCCCCCCCGGTTCTGCGAAATTCCCTTCCGGCCGGACGTTGAAAACATCGATGGCAAGACGGGCCTCCTGATCGTCCAGGGCCTGTCGGACCTCTTCATCCGTCCAGACATAGAACCGCCCCTCTTCGCCTTCCGAATCGGCATCCTCGGCCGAGTAAAATCCTCCCTCCGGCGAGGTCAGGTCCCTGAGGACGTATTGCAGGGTCTCGGCCGCGGTCCCCTTGTATTCCGGCTTCCCCGTCGCCAGGAAGGCCTCCGCGTAGACCTCGGCCAGCAGGGCCTGGTCATAGAGCATTTTCTCAAAATGGGGGACCAGCCAGACGGCGTCCGTCGAGTACCGGTGGAAGCCGAACCCCAAATGATCCCAGATGCCGCCCCGCCTCATGGCCTGAAGAGTCCCTTCGGCCATGGCCAGGGCCGTGGCATTTCCCGTCCGCCTCCGATATCTCAGAAGAAACTCCAGGTGATGGGGGGCGGGAAACTTCGGCGCGCTCCCGAAGCCGCCGCACTTCGCGTCGAAATCCGCCTCAAGATCATGGAACGCCCGGTCAAAAACCTGTGGCGCACGCTCAGGCCGACCGGATGCCTGGCCAGCCGCCCGCGATCGGGCCCCGCGGACCGCCTCGATGATCCCGTCGGCCGAACGAAGGATCTCGTCCCGCCGCGTCCGCCAGGCTTCCCCGATCCGCGGGATAAGCTCCATCAGTCCGGGGCGTCCCCAGCGCCTCTCCTTCGGGAAGTACGTCCCGGCGAAGAAAGGCCGCTGATCCGGGGTTATCACGACCGTCAGCGGCCAGCCGCCCGCGCCCGTCAGGGCCTGGCCGACGCTCATGAAGTAGTCGTCGAGGTCGGGGCGTTCCTCCCGGTCCACCTTGACGCAGACAAACGTCCCGTTGAGGAGCCGGGCGACCTCCTCGTCGGCGAAGGATTCCCTCTCCATGACATGGCACCAGTGGCACGTCGAATAGCCGATGGAGAGGAAGACGGGCTTGTCCTCAAGACGCGCCCTCTCGAAGGCCTCGTCGCCCCACGGATACCAGTCGACGGGGTTGCCCGCGTGCTGGCGCAGGTAGGGGCTTTTCTCCCGGCTCAGGCGGTTCATGAGGGCCTTATTTTTTCTTCCCGAGATACCTGTCGATGAATTCGAAAGTGCGGCGATAGGACTCCATGCGGTGCTCGCGGAGGAGAAACTCGTGCGGCTCGTCCGGGACGATCATCAGCTCGATAGGCACGTCTCCCTTGGCCCTGAGTTTCTGGACGATGTCGGTCGTCTGCTGGAAGGGCACGTTGCGGTCGTCGTCGCCGTGGATGAAAAGGACCGGCGATTTCCAGGTCGCGACGCTGGCGACGGGAGAGGATTCGCGGGCGAGCTTTCGCCGCGGCTCGTCGAAGCGGACCCAGCGCATCTGCGACCAGTCGTGCACCCCCGCCATGTCCACCCCGACCTTGAAGATGTCGGAATTGCGGGCCAGGGACATCGCCGTGAGCAGCCCGCCGTAGGACAGGCCCCAGGCCCCGATCCGTTCGGGGTCGACCTCGGGCCGGCTCTGGAGGTACTTGACACCGGCCAGCACGTCCTGGTATTCGGCGGCCCCTTCCATGCCGCAGTTGGGCGCTTCCCGGAACGCCCGGCCGTAGCCGATGCCGCTCCGGTAGTTGATGGAGATCACCACGTAGCCGTGGTCGGCGAAGTACTGGTTGATTCCGTAGGCCTCCGAATAGAACTCCATGTAGTGCCAGCCGAGGAGCATCTGGCGGACAGGGCCTCCGTGGGTGAAAACGACGCCCGGCCTCTTGTCGCCGGCCTTCGCGCCCCGGGGAAGGAAGAGCTGGCAGGGGATCTCGAGCCCGTCGGCGGCCTTGACGACGACGAGCCCGGGCGTGACGAGCTCCTTCATCGGGAACTCGGCCGGGAGCTCCCGGGGCGCGACGATCTCGATTTTCCCGCCGGCCGCCGGGACCGTCGCGACGGAAGTCGGATGGATGGCCGTGGCATAGAGGAAGGCCGCCCGGTTTCCGGAAGCCAGGGGCACGGGATAGGTTCCGATCTCCGCCCCCCGAGTGAGCTCGGTGGGCTTTCCCCCGGCCGTGGGGACCTTCCAGATGTGGCGGCCGTTGATATCGGCAAAGTTGCTGGAGAAGAACAGGGTCGAGCCGTCGCTCGAGAGCCCCAGCTGCTCCACGAACCCTTCTCCGGGCGTGAGGTCCACGGGGTCGCCGCCGGAGAGGGGCATGGAGAACACGTGGTTCCAGTTCTCCCTCTCGGCCGTGAAGAGGATCCGGCCGTTGGCCGCGAGGTCAAAATTCCGGAAGGTGTAGATCCGGGGCAACTCCTTGGGGGTCCGCCACAGCTCGCGGGCCTGGCCCGTTGCAGCCTCGGCCACCCAGATCGCCAGATCCGAGGGCCCGCGCTCGAAGAATTCGCTCGGGGCCTCGGCGCTGAAGGCGAGGCCGGGTCGGCGGACGAAAGCGATCTTGGTCCCGTCCGCCGACCAGCAAGGGTCACCGTCCCGGTCGACGCTCGGTGCAACCCACGTGATCTTCCGGCTCAAGAGGTCGAAGACGCCGATCAGGCTGTGGTCCTCACGGCTGCTGACGAAGGCGATCCGTCCGCCGTCGGGTGACCAGCGGGGAGAGCCGTTGCGTCCGGCCGCCCTGAAGAGCAGTTCCGGACCGGCAGCCTTGTCCGCGTCCATGTGGGGCTCGAGGGAGACCCGGTAGATCAGGCCGCCCTTGGCCATGAGCGCCGAGCGCCCGTCCGGAGAGAGAACGGGATCGTCGCCGGGGGCGATTTTCCAAGGTTCGCCTCCGTCCGTCCTGACGGCCCAGACGGCCTGTTCCCGCCCGTCGGGGTCGCTGTCGGAATTCGTGACCCAGCCGGCGCTGTTGGGCTGGCCGCCTTTGACGAAGGCCACGGTCCTTCCATCGTCCGTAAGGAAGACGCCGGGGATCTCGAAGACCTCGCCGCCGGCGAAGTTCGTCAGCCGGACCGGCCGGAAATCGGGGGCGGCGGCGGTCCAGACATTCCGCGCTCCCCTGTCGTTAAAGACCCAGGCGATGCGGTCGGCATTCTTCGCCGCAGTCAGCCCCACGGGATATGGAGCGCTCAGGGCCTGCTCGAGAGTGAAAGTCCTTTCGGCGGAGGCCGCGCCGGGGATCCAGGAAAACAAGATCGCGACAAGTGCGGCGAGTGGAACCATGGATCGCATCGCTTTCATTTCCACCTCCATTGGTGAGGACATCGAGTCTTCAAAGATACCTTTTTTTCGTGATCGGAACAAGCGGGGTACAAGCGGAATACAAGTGGTGTCCAGCCAAACTATCTCATTGATAAATAATAAAATAATTGTTTAAATCCGTACTCCCGGCCCCAAAAACGTGAACCTGACATTCCCGTCCCTTTACTTCACGCCGCGCCGGACGTATAAAAATGCCGATAGATCATGCCGAATCGTTTTGGGAGGCCTGAAATGCTCCGTATCCGCTCGGTCCGCCCTTGTTTGCTTTTTCTTGCCGCCTCGGTCCTCTTCCTCGCCGCTTGCGCGAAGCCGAAATATGCCGAGGGGCTGTATGCCGAGGTCATGACCAACAAGGGGCTCATTGTCCTCCAACTCGAATTCGAGAAAACCCCCATGACGGTCGCGAATTACGTCGGGCTGGCCGAGGGCACGATCGACAACGCGGCCTTTCCGCCCGGACGACCCTATTTCGACGGGACGAAATGGCACCGCGTCGTCGCAGGACACGTCATCCAGTGCGGGATCCCGAAGAGCGATAAGACCGGCGCCGACGGCGGCCCCGGCTACGAGTTCCCGAACGAGATCGTCCTGCCCGACCTCAACCACGGCCGCGCGGGGATGGTCAACATGGCTAACGGCGGCCCCCACACGAACGGCAGCCAATGGTGCATCACCCTCGGCGACCGCTCCTATCTCGACGGCGATTATACGGTGTTCGGCCACGCCGTCGAGGGGATGGACGTGGTTTTCAAGATCGCCCAGGGGGATGAAGTTCAGAACGTCAAGATCGTCCGGGTGGGCAGGGCGGCTAAAGCTTTCCGCCCGACGCCGGCGTCGTTCCGGGCGATGGTCGAAGCGGCCAAGGTCAGCCTGGCTGACGCCGAGGCAAGAAAGAAGGCCGAAGAGGGTGCCGCGGTTCAAAAGAATTGGCCGAACGCGATCGCCCTCGAAAACGGGCTGAGATACATCGTTCTACGGGAGGGTCACGGTCAGCCGCCCGTCAACGGCCAAAAGTTGACCGTCGCTTATTCAGGCAAGTGTCTCCTCAGCGGCAAAGCATTCGTCAGCACGGCAGAGGAGGGCAAGCCATACTGGGGCGAGAAACCCGAACCCTTCGCTTATGCGATCGGCAAGACAACGATCAACCCCGGAGTGGACGCGATCGTCACCCAAATGAAGAAGGGAGAGAAGCGGCTCGTGATCGTCCCGGCCGCGCTGGGTTACAGGACGGGCGGCTTCTACGCCAGGCAGCGGCCGAACGAAAAGCGCTTCGTCATCTCCCCGAACACGCTTCTCGTCTACGAGGTCGAGCTTATCGACATCGCAAAATGATCAGCCGGACTCAGCCCGGAAAGCCGGCTATTTCCCCGCCGGCACCAGGACGACCTTCTCCAGGTTCATGGCGTGGTTGTCGATGATCGATCTGATCTTGACCCGGAGCGCGTGCGGCCCAGCCTTGAGCGTGACCTTGCCCACGCTGAAGGTCTTGGGGAAATAGCCGCTCGGCGAGGGCTCTGTCAGGGCCGGGATGATCTGCCCGTCGACCTCGACGTCGTAGGCGGCCTTTCCGCCCGCGACGCTCGCGTAGGAGATCCGGACCTCGTACGTGCCTGGGCCGGGCGTCTCAAACGTCCACTCCGGATAATCGCCGGCGCTCTGCCAGTTGGTGAGCATGGTCGTCCGGTAGAAATAATCGAGGAAGGCGCGCTGGCCCATCTCGGCCTTGATCTCGGCCAGGTAGACGGGGAGATCGACGCGGCCGTCCCTTCCCGGTTCGATCTTATAAGGGTCGACCACGGGCGCGCCCTGGAGCTCAACGACGACGACCGTCGCGTCGGGGTCGCGCGTCCGTTCGGGAAGGGTGACGACGACGTCCTTCCCGACGCGCCGGAAAGTGAGGGGCCTGCCGGGGCCCGTGAGGAGGTAGGCTTTTTTCACGTCCGTCCGGAGCCCGGGCAGCCGGATCTTTCCGTCCTGCGGCCAGCCCATGACGTGGAGGCAGAGCGTCGTGCCCTTGACCGTGCACCGGCCGAAGAAGGGGAGGCGCTCGAAGACGCTCGCCGTCGTGCCGTAGATGGCCTCACCGTTCGTCTTCAGCCACTCGCCCATCCGATGCAGCCGCGCCTGGAACTCGGCCGGGATCTTCCCGTCGGGCTGGGGGCCGATATTGAGGAGCAGGTTTCCGCCCTTGCTCACGATCTCGATGAGCTGACGGATGAGCTGGCTCGCGCTGTGGAACTCGGTCTCATAGCGGTTGTAGCCCCAGCCGTTCCAGTTCATCGTGTAACAGGCCTCCCAGAGGCGCGGCGTCCCGTCGGGATTGCGGATCCCGGTCGCCGGGACGTAGTTCTCGGGCGTGCCGAAGTCGCCGCGGCCGGGGAGACGGTCGTTGATGAGGAGGGAGGGTTTCAGGCCGAGAAGGGTCTTTTCGATCTCGGCTGCGCGCTGTTCCTCCGCCGTATGTTCCCACTGCCCGTCGAACCAGAGGACGGCCGGGTCGTAGCGCGTCACGAGCTCCCTGACCTGGTTGATCGCGTAATCCATGTAGCGGTTGAAGTCGGCGCCTTTGGTCGTGCGGTCCTTCTCCCATTCGCGGCGCGGCAGGTAGTCGGGGTGGTGCCAGTCCATGATGGAGTAGTAGAAGCCGAGAGGGATGCCCGCCGTCTTGCAGGCCGCCGAGAGCATGCCCAGGATGTCCTTACCGTACTTGGCGTGGGCGATATCGTAGTCGGTATAGCGGCTGTCGAACATGCAGAACCCGTCATGGTGCTTCGAGGTGATGATGATGTAGCGGACGCCGGCCTCTTTGGCCAGGGCGGCCCATTCGGCGGGGTTGAAGTCGACGGGGTTGAAGTTGTCGGCATAATACTGGTATTCGGCGAGCGGGATCTGGAGGATCTGGCGGGCCCACTCTTCGCGCCCGATCATCGAATAGACGCCCCAGTGGATGAAGAGTCCGAACTTGGCGTCCCGGAACCAGTGGGTCTTATCTGAGGCCGGGGGCGCGGATGGCGAGGCCGCAGAGGCCTGCGGCGGCTGGACCTGCCCCGGGGCAGACGCCGCGGATCCTGTGGTCGCTGCAACTGCCAGGATGCCGAGGATGAACAAAGCCGTCAGGGCGGTGGATTTCCTTTTCTTCATGGTCCCTCCTCCTCAAGGTGTGGGTTGGGCTAAGATTATACGCGAGGAGAGTGTCTGTCAACTGCCGGCGGAGCGGGTCCGGCCGTCTGGAGATCGCTGGCTATCTTGAGTGATTCATTAATTTATGATATATTATTAATTAGTAATAATTCTTATTTATAGAGACCCCCCGGATGAAACAGACTTCCGCTGAGCTCAAGACGATGATGGACCATTTCAAGGACGTCATCAGGAATTCCGGCGTCAAGGTGACCCATCAGCGGATCGAGATCTTCCGAGAGCTGGCCCGGACCGGGGAACACCCCAGCATCGAAACGGTCTACGGCCGCGTCCGCCGGAGGATGCCCACCGTATCCCTGGATACCGTCTATCGGGCCCTGGGCTTGTTCAAGAGGCTCGGCCTTGTTTCGACACTGAGGCCTCTCCACGACCGCATCCGCTTCGACGCGAACATGACATCCCACCACCATTTCATCTGCACCCGGTGCGGGATCATCCGGGATTTTTATGACCAGGCCCTCGATCGCCTGGATATTCCGGCGTCCGCATCCAGGCTGGGGCGCGTGGAATCCGCGCACGTCGAGCTCCGGGGGCGGTGCGCGCGCTGTTCAGGCGGCAAAACGGAGAACGGAACGGATGGGACATGATCCCATCAGATAGAACACAATCCATCAAGGAGGGATTGATATGACGGACAACAAAAAAACCCTGACGACCGGTTTCGGAATGCCGGTCGACAACGACCTGAACTCGATGACGGCCGGGGCGAAAGGGCCGGTCCTCGTTCAGGACGTCCACTTCCTCGACAAGCTCGCCCACTTCGACCGCGAGCGGATCCCGGAGCGCGTGGTCCATGCGAAAGGAGCCGGCGCGCACGGCTATTTCGAGGTGACCCGCGACGTTTCCGAACATACGCGCGCCAAGTTCCTTTCCAAAGTCGGAAACAAGACCGAGGTATTCGTCCGGTTCTCTACCGTCGGCGGCGAGAGGGGCTCGGCGGACTCCGAGCGCGACCCGCGCGGGTTCGCGGTGAAGTTCTACACCGAAGAAGGCAACTACGACATGGTGGGCAATAACACCCCCGTCTTTTTCATCCGCGACCCGTTGAAGTTCCCGGATTTCATCCACACCCAGAAGCGCAACCCTGCGACCAACCTCAAGGACCCGGACATGTTCTGGGATTTCCTCTCCCTGATACCGGAATCCATCCACCAGGTCACGATCCTCTTCTCGGACCGCGGCACGCCGGCGAGCTACCGCAAAATGAACGGTTTCAGCAGCCATACCTACATGTGGTACAACACGAAGGGCGAATACTGCTGGGTCAAGTATCATTTTAAAACCGCCCAGGGGATCCAGAACTTCACGCGCGAGGAAGCAGAACGGCTGCGCGGCGCCGACCCCGACGTCGCCACCCGGGACCTTCATGCGGCGATCGCCCGCGGCGAATATCCGGCCTGGCGCCTCGAGATGCAGATCATGACGCCGGCGCAGGCCAGGGATTACCGTTTCGACCCCTTCGACGTCACCAAGGTCTGGCCGCACGCGGACTTCCCGCCGGTCGAGATCGGTCGCATGATCCTCGACCGCAACCCCGAAAACTATTTTGCCGAGGTCGAGCAGGCCGCCTTCTCGCCCGGAAATTTCGTCCCGGGCATCGGCCCGTCGCCGGACAAGATGCTCCAGGGCCGCCTGTTCAGTTATCACGACACGCACCTCCATCGGCTCGGCCCCAATTATCACCTGCTTCCCGTGAACGCCCCGAAGGCAGCCCCGATGGCCAGCTATCAGCGCGACGGCGCCATGCGCTTCGACGGAAACGGCGCCGGCGGCCCGAATTACTGGCCGAACAGCTTCGGCGGGCCGGCCCCCGATGCGAGCTTCGCGTTCCCGGCGATCGACGTGGCCGGGACGGCGGCCCGGCATGCCTACGTTCTCGGCGATGTTGATTTCGTCCAGGCGGGCATGCTCTTCCGGAAGGTCATGACGGACAAGGACCGCGAACACCTTGTCGGCAACATCGTCGGCCACCTCGGGGGGGCGAAGAGACGCCTGCAGCTGCGGCAGTCCGCCCTCTTCTACAAGGCCGATCCGGAATACGGCGAGCGCGTTGCAAAGGGGCTCGGCTTGAACGTCGACGAGGTCAAGCGGCTGGCCGCCATGACGCAGGAAGATCGGGTCAAGGCCACCTCATGATAACGGGATCGGGAAAAGCGTCTCGCGTCCCGGCAAGCCGGGCGGTCGATCCGGGCTAGCGGGCGGCGCGGGCCGCCAGGAGGGCTTTGTACGCGTTGACCATCCCGCCGCAGGCGACTTTGCCCTCGAGGCTCGGGAGACGGGTCGCCGTTTCCATGAGGATTTTCTTCAAGGCCACGGCGCCCAAGTCGGGCCTGACCGATAGCGTCAAGGCCGCGATCCCCGCGACGACCGGCCCGGCGCAGGATGTGCCCCCTCCGAGCCGGTAGGTGCTCCGGCCGTTCTCGAGGTCCGTCGTGAAATTCTCGTCGAGGGCGGCGATATCGACGTTCCGCACGCCGCAGTTCGACCCCAGCCAGCGGTCGCCAGCCTGATAGCGGACGAGCCCGCCTTTGAAATCGATCATGGCCACGGTCAGGATATTGTCGAGAGGGAAGCAGGCCGGATAGGTGAAGTTCTCCGGCTTGTCGATGTCCAGCCCGGAATTTCCCGCGCCGACGACCAGCAGGACGTTTTTCGTCCCGGCATACTCGATAGCCGCCTGGAGTTCGGCCAGCGCCTCCGGCGTCGGGTCGTTGACGAAGCCGCTCCAGTTGATGACCCGGGCGCCGTTGTCCGCGGCGTAGCGGATAGCTTTGGCCGCCCGGCCGGGCCGCGCGGTGTCTTTCTCGTCCCGCCCGATGCCCTGGGCCCCGATCTTGAGAAGCATCATCGACACGTCCCAGTTGATCCCGGCGACCCCGATCCCATTGTTCCCGCGGGCCCCGATGATGCCCAGGGCGGAGATGCTGTGCCAGTACGGCTGGATGCGGTCCCTGCGCATGCCGTCGAAGACATAACAGTCCGGGTCGGGATCGTCGAAGGCGAAATCCCAGCCCATGACGTCGTCGACGTATCCGTTCCCGTCGTCGTCGATGCCGTTGGCCTCCTTGGGATGGCCGGTGGCGTCAAGTCCGGACTCGCCGGGGTTCGTCCAGATGTTTCCGGCCAGGTCTTCGTGATCGTAGAAAAAGCCGTCATCGAGGACCGCAACCACGACCTTGCGGCTGCCGGTCGAGATCGTCCAGGCCCGGGTGATGTCCGGGTCGATGCCGGCGGTGGCGTCGAGAGTGATGGGCGATGGCTTGATCGACGTCCGCTCGATCGAGATCTTCCCGCCGGGATTCAGGAAGCTGACCTGATACTTGAAGAAAGGGTCGTTGGGGATGACTCTGGGTGACGATGCCTGACCGGCGAAGAGCGCGGCGAAAAATGCAGCGGCGCCGATGACAAAAGCTATTTTCTTCATGACGGTCGGACTCCTCGAGTTGTCTTTGCTTATTCTACCCCCCGGGGCTGATAAAAGTTAAGGTGCTGACCTGGGTTCGCTGGAATTACCCTTTCGCCCCTCTTTTCAGGAAAGCCGTCAGCAGGAAGGCGGCGCCGATGACGAGCATGAGAATCCCCCAAACCAGGTTGAGGTTGAAGCCGAGGGATTTCCCGTACATCTCTTTTTTCGTCACCAGGCCGTAGATCCCGAGCAGGAGGCCGTAGGCGCTGAGGAGCCAGCCGATCGGGAGCTTGAGGTCGAGGATGTGTCCCTTGCTCATTCCCGTTTCTTGTTCTTTGATTTCGATCTTCCCGTTCATGGTTCACTCCTTCACGGTTGCCCGTCCGCCTACCAGAAAAGGATGTTCAGGAGGACGGCGAGGATGATCGCCAACGTCCCCCAGACCGCAGGCCGGGCCAGCCACCGCACCGCGGCTTTTGTCCTCGGCGTCAAGCCGAAAACGAGGCCTGCCAGCTCCTCCGGGTTCCGCTTTTGGGTGAAAAGGCTGATCCCGATCGTCACGACGAAGTCCGTCAGCCAGGCCCACCAGGCTTGGTAGAAATTGGCCGCCATGTCGCTCGCGTAATGAAGGACGCCGAGCTTGTAGAGGATGTAGTGGCCGGCGGCCGTCAGGATGCCGAAGAGCAGGCCGAAAAACCCGCCCCAGCCCGTGGCCCCGCGCCAGAACATCCCCAGGAGGAAGGTGGCGAAGAGCGGCGCGTTGAAGAAGCTGAAGACGAGCTGCATGTAGTCCATCAGGTTCGGGAACGACTGGACGATGTAGGCCGTCCCGATGCTGATCGCGACCCCGAAGACGGTGGCGTATTTCCCCATCCTCAAGTAGTGGGCGTCGGGCTTCCCCTTCCTGATGTAGCTTCCGTAGATATCGTACGTCCAGATCGTGTTGAAGGCCGTGACGTTCCCGGCCATCCCGGACATGAAGCTCGCGAGCAGGGCTGTGATGGCCAGCCCCAGGATCCCGTTCGGCAGGTAATGCTTCATGAGCAGGATGAGCGCGGAATTGTATTCCGTCGATGGCAGGGCGCTCTGGCTGAATTCGGGGAGGACGAGGAGGGCGACCAGACCGGGGATCACGACGATGACCGGGACGAGCATCTTTGGGAAGGAGGCGATGATGGGCGTCATCCGGGCCGAGTTGATGTTTTTCGACGCGAGGGCCCTTTGCACGACCAGGAAGTCCGTCGTCCAATACCCGAACGAGAGGACGAAGCCCAGGCCGAAGACGACGCCGAACCAGTCGACGCCGAGGGGATTGTTGCTCGTGCCGAGGAACTTCACGGAGTGGAGGAGGGGTCCCTTGAGCTTGGCCACGAACCCGGCGAAGCCGCCCACCTCCTTCAGGCCGAGGAAGACGATGGGCAGGAGCCCGAGCCAGATGAGGAAGAACTGGATGACCTCGTTGTAGATCGAGGACGACAGCCCGCCCCAGAAAACATAGAGGAGGACGACGACGGCGGCGAAGAGGATGCTCGCCGTGAGCGACCAGCCGAGCATGAGCTTGAAGAGGAGGGCCATGGCGTAGAGGCTAATGCCGCTCATGAGGACGGTCATGATGGCGAAGGAGATGGCGTTCAACCCGCGGGTGGCCTCGTTGTAGCGGAGCTTGAGGTATTCGGGAACGGTCCTGACCCTGCTCCCGTAATAGAAGGGCATCATGAAGATTCCCAGGAAGACCATGGCCGGGATGGCCCCGACCCAGTAGAAGTGGACCGTGGCGATGCCGTATTTCGCCGAATTGGCCACCATGCCGATGACCTCCAGGGCGCCGAGGTTGGCCGAGAGGAAGGCCAGGCCCGTGATCCAGCCGGGGAGCGACCGTCCCGAGAGGAAAAAGTCCTCGCCGGTCTTCATGTATTTCTTGAGGGAGTAACCGACGAGGATCATGACCAGGATGTAGCCGGAAATGATCGCGTAATCGACGGCGTTCAGGACGATGACAGGGGCCATCTCGTTCTCCTTTCCTCTTCTCCTCGCCCGCGGGGGAACTTATAGCACAGGAGAAATCGGGGTGTCAAAAACGCTCGAGAGCCGGGCGGGAGAAGATGGGGCCGCCCGAAGAAGGCGGGGCGTCAGGCCTTCCAGGTCCAGGCGACGATCTGCTGGTCGCCGCGCTCGAGCGGTTCCCGGGCGAACCCGCCGAAAATCTCCCACCGAGCAAAGCCCGTGAGACGGAACAGGAGCTCGAGCTCGAACCCATAAACCCAGCGCTGGGTCGCATGGAAACGGTGGGAGGCTACCGGGGCGCCCGTCGGGTCGAGCTCGCGGATCTCGATCTCTGAACGCTGGGACTGTCGGACGACGTCCTTGAAGCGGGTGTCCCACATCTGGAACCGATGGCCGTCTCCGGCCCGCACGGTCTCGATCTCCATCACCGGCTCGCCGTCGGGCTCGGCCCAATAGCGGGGGCCGGGGTAGGACATGTGAACCACGGCCGCCCCTCCCGGCTGAAGATGGTCATGACAGCGGCGGAGGGTCGAAAGCTGGGCTTCCGTGGTATCGGCGTGGGCGAACGTGTTGAAGGCCAGGATGACCCGGGCATAGCGGCGCGGCATGGAGAAATCGCGCATGTCCGAGAGCCCAAGTCGGGGGCGATATCCCCGGTCGGCGGCCTTCTGCCGGGCGCGTTCGAGCATGGGCTCATAGAGGTCGACCCCGTCGGCGTCCACGCCCGCTTTGAGGAGCGGCAGGAGCACCCGGCCGGTCCCGCACCCGACGTCGAGGACCGGACCTCCCGCCTCCCGGCCCACATCAAGCCAGAAAGGAATATCGAAGTCCAGCCCCTCGAACATCAGGTCATAGAGCTCGGGAGCGTCGTAGGGTGAGAGCCTCTCGTTCATGGGTCAGGTCCTTAGGGGCGATTTGGCGGCTGAACTTATAGCACAGGGGAAAGGGACTGTCAAAAACACTCCGCCGGCGATCGGGCAGAGATGAGGCCACCTTTATCCCCCGGACCCCGGGGAACCAGTATAGCGGGACATGGGTTGAGCAAGAACCTCAGATTCGTTTCGGATATTTCCCAGAAGCGTGGCTCCGGGCCGCTCTGCCCCGCTTCTGTTGGTCGCTTCTCAGAATCCGCTCCCTGCCGGTCCCCCTTCCGCTACGGGGTCTTTCGGGTGGCCTCATCTCTGCCCGAAGACAAAGGGGCGTGAGAAGAACGCCGACGCCTGACGTTTCCTTGCTAAAGGAGCGGGAGTCAACGATGGAGAATATCCTCGAACGGGACCCGGAAACGGGCCAGGGCGACCCGCCGCCTCTCTATCGCAGCCCTTTCCTGGGGTCGGCCCCGTCCGTCCAGAGGGTCCGGACGATGATCGAGAAGGTCAGGGATTCCGACGCCCCCGTTCTCATCCTGGGCGAAAGCGGGACGGGCAAGGAACTGGCGGCGAGGACGATCCACGAGACGGGACGCCGCCGGGCCGGACAGTTCGTCGCGGTCAACTGCGGGGCCATCCCGGAGAACCTCCTCGAAAGCGAGCTCTTCGGACACGCCCGGGGATCGTTCACCGGAGCCCTGCGCGACAAGTCCGGCCTCGTCGAGGAGGCCGCCGGCGGGACCTTCTTCCTGGATGAGATCGGCGACCTCCCGCTCTCCCTCCAGGCCAAGCTCCTCCGCGTCCTCGAGGAGAAAAAGATCCGGAGGGTCGGGGAAACGAAGGTCCGGCCCGTCGATGTCCGGTTCGTGAGCGCCACGAACAAGGACATCGAGAAGGAGGTCGCCCGCGGGAATTTTCGCGAGGACCTTTACTACCGCCTCAAGATCATCCCGATCGAGCTGCCGCCGCTCCGGGAGAGGAAAGAGGATGTCGTCCTCCTCCTCGACCACTTCATGGACGAATACTCCCGATCCATGCGGCGGTCCCGGCCGCGCTTCTCCCCTCTGGCCCTGGAGCTGCTCCTGAGCTACCCCTGGCCCGGAAACGTCCGGGAGCTCCAGAACGAGGTCCAGCGCTGTCTCATCATCGCCGGCGACAGCCCCGTTGTGCGGGAGGATTTCCTGTCAGCGAAGATCAACCCCGGCGGCGAGACCGCCTCGCCGGCCTCCCAACGCCTGGCCGAGGCGCGGGCCGAGTTCGAGAAGCGGTTCTTGCGCGAGGCTCTCGTGCGCTGTCGTTTTCATCGTTCGCGGACGGCCGAAGAGATCGGCCTGACCCGCCAGGGACTGTTCAAGCTGTTGAAAAAACACAATATTCAGCCCCGGCGTCCGGCCTCAGGGTCAGAGTAGGTCTCGGCCCCCTCAGGATATTTTTTTCGGAGCCAGGATCGCGCTCGGTGTATTCTCAGAAGCATTTCTCCTTGTACCTGCTGACCTGATAAAAACGGTTCGGGAAGACGAGACCGCCGGGGACATGGGGCCCGTCCCCCTTTGTTGAAGCGACGGGCCGGATTGTGATAAATTCGCCTCATGGCGGACAAAGAGGACAAGCCCGGTGTCTTTCAGGTGACGTGCCCCTGCTGCGGGGCGCTCCTCTGGGTGGACGGCGAAACGCGGGCCGTCCTTAAATCCGAGAAAGCGAAAAAAGCCAAGGGCTCGCTCGACGAACTGCTGGTGAAGGAGAAGGCCCGGACGGACCAGTTCGGCCGCAAGTTCGAGGCGACCTTCGAGCTCCAGCGCGAGAAGCACTCGAAGGCCGACGAGATGTTCAAGAAGGCGCTCGAAAAGGCCGAAAAGGGAGAGGGCGAAGAAGGTTAGCTCCCGGCTTGGGTTTCATCTTCCCGCACGCGCGGGGCCATTGACCATCCTGTAAATCCGAACAAAACCAGCATGACTACCGACAGGTAGTTCATAAACGCCCAGGGCAAATACGCGAAGGTCGAGACCCCGATCGTCCCCGTGATGTAAACGCCGGCCATGCTCCAGGGGATGAGGGGGACCATGATCCCCCCGCTCTCCTCGATGATCCTCGAGAGGTTCTTGGCCGCGAGTCCCTTGTCTTTGTAGATGGGCGCCAGCAGGTCGGCCGGGATGATCATCGAAAGGTAGGAGCTCCCGGTGATCATGGCCGAGAGGACGGACGCGCCGACCGTCGTCACGACCAGGCTCGAGACCTGCTTCGTGAACCTCATGACCCGCTCGAGGATCACCGCCAGGCAGCCTGTCTTCTGCATGATGCCGCCGAACGAGAAGGCCGTGAAGGCGATGAGCTGGGTCTCCATCATGCTCATCATCCCGCCCTTGGAGAGGAGCTTGTCCACGAGCTCGACACCGGTCCGGGCGGGGAGCCCCGAATTCATGGCCGTGGCCACGACGCCCACGGAGGCCTTCTGGAAAATAACGGCCAGGATCCCGGCGACGACGGACGACAGGATCATGGCCGGGATGGTCGGCTTCTTGGCCACGGCGAAATAAAAGATGATGACCATGGGAAGGAGGAGCAGGACGTTGAACCGGAAGTTCGCCCTCAGCGTGGCCGTGATCAGGGTCATCGTGTCGGATTGAATGGCCCTGGCGCCGTATTTCAGGCCCACGACAAAGTAAATGGCCAGCCCGGCCAGCCAGGCGGGCACGGCCGACCACATCATGTGCTTGATGTGGTCGAAGAGGTTCGAGCCGGAGATGACCGTGGCCAGGTTCGGGATGTCGGAGAGGGGCGACATCTTATCGCCGAAGTAGGCCCCGGCGACGATGGCCCCCGCAGCCGGGCCGAGGGGGAGACCGAGACCCATGGCGATCCCGATGAAGGCGACCCCCAAGGTGCCGACCGTCCCCCACGACGTCCCGGTCGCGATCGACGTGATGGTGCAAACGAGGCAGGCCGTGAAGAGGAAGAATTTCGGGGAGATGAGCTTCAGGCCATAGTAGATGATCATGGGGATCGTGCCGCTGGCCATCCAGGCCCCGATCAGGATGCCGACCGAGAGCATGATGAGGATGGCCGGCATGGCCTTGTGGATGCTGTCGACGATCCCGCGCTCCATGTCTTTCCACTTGAATCCCAGGATAAGGCCCATGACGCCTGTGATGGATGCCGCGGCCACGAGGAGGACCTGGGCCTTGATCTTGTAGACGCCGTAGCCGACGCCGAGCAGGAGGGCCATCGAGAGGAGCGGTATCAGGGCTATGCCGAAAGACGGGCGCTTCACGGTGGCGGGGAAATCGTCAGGCGGCGGCACTGTTTCTACCTGACGATCTTTCATCCCGAAAAGGTGCCCTTGACCAGAAGGCGGCCGCCCGACATCAGCTTTTTCCCCTTGGCGAAAACGCCCTGGAGGGCGAGGTCCCGGTCGAGGAGGACGAGGTCCGCGTCACCGCCGGCCGCGATCCGCCCCTTGTTTCCGAGCTTGTAGAACTCGGCGGCGTTGGTCGAGAAAAGGCGCACGGCCTCGCCGAGCGGCAGGATTCCCTTCAGGACGAGGTCCCGGAATTTCCGGAAGAGGTCTTTCTCCGTGGCGATCGTCAGGCGGACGAGCTTCCCGGACTTGTCGAAAACCGGCATGCTCCCGTTCCCGTCCGAGCTCACCATGATCCGGCCGAGCGCGAGGCCGTCCTTCTTGAAACGGGCGACGCATTCCTCGAGGCTGACGTCGGGGTCGGTCGCGGGGTCCGGGTCGGGTCCGGCCGAGACGTCGATGGACCCGCCCGCCCTGACCCACTCGAGGCCGTCTTCGAAGAGCTCGCGGTTGCGGGTCATGTGGGTGGGGACGACCTGGGTCGGGGGGATCTCGGTCTCCCGGACGATCCGGAAGAGCATCTCGAGCCGCCGCTTCCCGTCTCCCATGTGGACATGGAGGACGCCCGCCTTCCCGCCGAGCATCCCGCCGACCCGGCACTCGGCCGCAAGCCGGGCGACCTCGTCGAACGTCGGCTGGGACGAACGATGATCCGACAGGGCGATCTCGCCCGCCCCGATGACCTTGTCGATGAGGATAAGGTCGCTCCGGATACTCCCGGTCAGGGTGTTCACGGGGACCTCGTAGGAACCCGAAAAAAGGTAGGTCGAGATCCCCTCGATCTCGAGGGCCCGGGCCTTGGCCAGAAGGGCCGCCATGTGCCGGGTGACACCGTCCGTCCCGAGGCAGCCGATGACCGTCGTGATCCCGTTCGAGATGATATCCTCGACCCGGATCTCGGGAGCCCGGGTGGCCGGGCCGCCCTCGCCGCCGCCCCCCAGGATGTGGACGTGCGGATCAACGAGCCCGGGCAGGACGGCGAGGCCGGCCGCGTCGACGACGTCCGCCTCGAGCCCCCCCAGGCGGAGCCCGCCCGGCCCGGCGACGGCTTCGATGGAGCCGCCGGCGACCAGGATATCCTTTTTTCCCAGGGGCTCTGGCCCGTAGACATCTCCGTTGCGGATCAGGATGAGCATGGGTTTAAATTAACACGCTTCCGCGGCCGGGGTCAAACCCGGGGCTTTTGAATTTCCCGGCGGGATTCTGTAGAATAGGGCCGCAAATGGCGACCTACGAAGAAGAATACAAGCGCATCGAGAAGGTCGTCCTCTTCCTTTCGAAGATGATGATCTTCCCCAAGAAGATCGACCTCCGTGGCGCGGAGAATTTCGTCAGGGAGGGCCCTAACGTCATCACCGCGAACCACATCGGGAGCTACAAGGACGTCGCCATCCTGCTCCTGACCAAGCCGGGGATGATCTTCTTCATGGCCAACAAGATGGTCTTCAATAAGGCCGAGGCGAGCGAGCTCGTCCTTCGTCACCTCCACCGGCACTTGGGCAATTTCGGGGGCTTCCTCCACATCATCCTCAACCCCTTTTATTCCTACATGGTCGATTTTGTCTCCGGCCACATCTCCCGGGTCGGCTCCATTCCGGTCGACATGTACGGCAAGAAAAGCACCTCGATCCTCAAGTGCCAGGAATACCTGAAAAAAGGCCGGGCCGTGATCGCCCTGCAAGGACGGGGCCGCGTCCATCCCAAGGACCCCAACCCGTACGTCAAGAGCTTCCGCCGGGGGGTGCCCATCATGGTCTATAACCTCTTCCGGGAAGAAAGACTCTCCGTGCCGGTGACGCCGCTCTCGATCTTCGGGACCCACACTCTTTGGGGAGTTCCCGGGCGGATCCGGGTCAATGTCGGCGCGCCCATGTATGTCAGGGACTACTGGGGCGGGACTGAGTCCAAGACCGTCGAGAGATTCCGGGACGCCCTGGAAATGAAGGTCTCCGGCCTTCTGCTCGAGAGCTTGAAATGGTGAGTGGGGCCGGCCGACTTCCCTATGGTCCGGGCGCTTTGACCCCATCCCTTCCAGGACGGTGAACCATGTTCAAAGGACATCCCAAAGCTCTGTTCGTCCTTTTTATGGCCAACATGGGCGAGCGCTTCGGCTTCTACACGATGGTCAGCATCTTCGTCCTGTTCCTCCAGGCGAAGTACGGCATGACCGCCAGCGCCTCCGGGTTCATCTACAGCACCTTCATGTTCGGCGTCTATTTCTTCCCCCTCCTCGGCGGCTTCCTGTCCGACAAGGTCCTCGGCTACGGGAAGACGATCAGCATCGGCCTCGTGACGATGCTCTTCGGCTATGTCCTGCTCGCCGTGCCGTCGACGATCGGGGCGGGCTTCGGCCTCATCATCACGGCCCTGGCCCTCATCGCCCTCGGGACCGGGCTCTTCAAGGGGAACCTCCAGGCCCTGGTCGGGAACCTTTACGACGACCCTCAATACAGCCCCCTCCGCGACCGGGCCTTCAACATCTTCTACATGGGCATCAACATCGGCGCCATGTTCGCCCCGACAGCCTCGGAGAAGGTCAGCAACTGGATCCTGGCCGCGTCCCATTATTTTTACGACGCCCGGATCCCCGCCCTGGCCAACAGCTTCCTGAAGGGGACGCTGGCCGACGCCCGCGATTACCTGGCCGTCGCCCGGGCCCAGGACCCTGGCGTGACCCTCGGAACCCTCAAGACGTTTTCCGAAAACTATATCAATGCCCTCAGCAAGTCCTACCATGATGGCTTCGGCGTCGCCTGCATCAGCATGGTCATCTCCATGCTGATCTTCTGGGGCTTCCGGAAATACTACAAGCACGCCGACCTCAACGAGCTGCAGAAAGCGAAATCCGAAGCGTACCGCGGCCGGATGGTCGAGCTCACGCCCCAGGAGACGAAAGAGCGTCTCATCGTCCTCGGCCTGATCTTCGTCGTTGTCATCTTCTTCTGGATGGCCTTCCAGCAGAGCGCGGTGACCATGACCTTCTTCGCCAGGGACTACACCGTGCCGCAGGTCGGCAAGGTCTCGAACCTCTGGTTCGACCTGTTCGGGCTCCTGCCTCTCTTCGTGTCCGTCGTCGGCCTGATCTTTCTCATCAAGAAAGGCTCGCGCCCGGCGGCACGCACTCTGGGCGGGCTATGTTTTGCCGTTTTCGGCGTCCTGACCTACCTGAGGTTCCGGGGCTACGCCGATGTCAACCCCTTCGCGCCTCAGAAATTCCAGCACTTCAACCCGTTCTTCATCGTCGCCCTGACCCCGATCGCCATCGCCGGCTTCGCCGCGCTCAACAGGAAGGGGCGGGAGCCGTCTTCGCCGCGCAAGATCGGCTTCGGCATGCTTCTCACGGCCGTGGCCTTCGCCATCCTGGCCATCGGCTCGCTCGGGCTCCCCAGCCCCAAGTCCCTCGGCGGCCTGGTCGCCCCGGCCGCGTCCCAGGTCTCCGTCTACTGGCTGATCTCGACCTATTTCCTCCTGACGATCGCCGAGCTCTTTCTGAGCCCCATCGGCATCTCGTTCGTCTCCAAGGTCGCCCCGCCGAAGTACAAGGGCCTCATGCAGGGGGGCTGGTTCGCCTCGACGGCCATCGGACTTCAGCTCGTCGGCGTCGGGGCCTATCTGTGGATGCGGATCCCCCTCTGGGTGCTGTGGATGATCCTGGTCGTGGCCTGCGTCCTTTCGGCCGGCTTCATGTTCGCGATCATGAAGCGCCTAGAAAAAGCCGCGGGCGCCTGAGATTCAAGATCGGGTCAGGCCTGATTTCTTCGCTGGGCCAGGAGTGGGACAGGCCCTATCGTCCGTGAGGGGCGATCATGGGCTTTTCACCCGGGCCAGGGCCCGTCCGATCCGCGCGGCCAAGGGGCTGGCCCCGTTGTCGTAGTTGGACATGACGACGACGATGTAGCCGGAGTCGACGTAGATATCGAGCTCCGAATTGATGCCGTCGAAGCCGCCGCTGTGGCCGACGACTTTCCCGCCGGGGCCCTGGGCCACCGTGAACCCGTAGCCGTAGTTCCCGCCCTTGTAGTCCGTCCAGAGCGTCTGCAGCGTCTCCTTGGAGACGAGCTTCCCGGCGAGGAGGGCGAGGGCGAACCTGTGGAGGTCCCTGACCGTCGAGAAGCCGCCTCCCGCCGGCCCGCCTTTGATGACGTGCTTGTAGAGGTTGTTCTGCCAGCGGTAGGGACTGTTCCAATCGGGGCTGTAGCCGACGGCTAGGTTCTCGACGGGGTCATCCATCTCGTAGCAGTCGGTGTTCGTCATCCCGGCCGGCCCGTAGATGGTCTTGCGGATGTGGTCGAAGTAGTCCTCGCCCGTGGCTTTTTCGATCACGACCCCCAGGAGGAACATCCCGGTGTTGCTGTACTGGAAGCGCTCGCCCGGCGTGAAGGCGGGCTTGTCGTCCTTGATGAGCGGCTTGTAGTCCTCGAGCTTGCGGAAGAGGGCCCGCGAGCTTCGGTCATAGACCTCGTTGAAGTAGCTTCCCAGGCCGGAGGTGTGGGTGGCGAGGTGCCGGACCGTGATCTTGTCCGTGATCGCCTTCGGGAGCCACGTTTCGTCAATGTACTTGCTGATCGGGTCGTCAAAGGAGATCTTCCCCAGCTCGACTAGGCGAGCGGCCGCCGTGGCCGTGAACATCTTGTTCATCGATCCCAAGTTGAACTTGGTGTCGATGTTGTTCGGCACATGATAGGACTTGCTGGCTTCGCCGCCGGCCATCGTCAGGAGCGCGTTCGGCCCCTTGGCGATGAGCAGCGTCCCCGAGAGCCAGCCTTTGGCGACGAGCCCGGCCGCGAGGGCCCGGATCTCGGCGATGGCCTCCTTCTCGGTCAGAGACGGCTCAGGGGGGCCGGCCGGGGGCCGCGCGGGGCTGAATCCGAGGCCCGCCACGAGGTACCCCGGAGCTTCGCCGAACCGGAAGGCCAGGCCCCACCAGTTTGCGAAGTTCCGGTCCTTGACGATGACCACGGTCTCGTCCTTCCGCTCGGGGACATAGCCGCGGACACTGTAAAATTCGATGCCGCCGGTGTCCCGCATGAAGCCGAAAAAGACGGAGATGTGCTCGTCGACCGGGACCATGCCCCGGAATTCGGCGGTGCAGTCCTCGTCGAGGAAGCGGCGGATGCGGTCCCGGTCCCCGGAGTTGACGGCCTCGATGAGCCCGCGGATCCGGGCCCCTTTCTGGCCTTCCGGCATCCCGGTCGAGTCCTGAAAGCCGGGAGGGGCCGGCTGCTGGGCCCGGGCCGCCGTCGCCAGCAGGAGGCCGAGGGCCAGAGCGGGAAGAACGATCCTTCTCGGTTTCATCGCGGTCTCCTTTCGGCGCGACGTCGACCGGCTTCCCCGGAGGTCCCGGGCCGGGGGTCAAGCGTCGGAGAATAAAAGAACCCAGCTCCCAATTCATGACGGAGGATATCACAATTCTGCGGCTTTGGAGACCCCAGATCTCAGGAGCATGAAAAATGATCTCGCTGCCCGGCGAAACCTTTTTGTTGCGGAATCCGTATAGGGAAATGTGCGCTGGAGTTCCGGACGCAGGAAAGATCCGCGGATATCAGATCGTGCCCCCTCTTTTCTCTTCCTTTTTATTGGGGGGCAGAGCCTTGTCTCCCCCTCCAACCCCCTTGCCGTCTTCCCGGGGAAGTGGGAGAATACGGGCTCATGGAAAGCCCCCCGCCCGGACCGCAGGGCGAGCGGCTCGTCGTTATTTCAATGTCGAGGTGACCATGAATCGTAAACGCTGGGTTGTCTTTTGGTTCGCTCTCTTGGCCCTGGCGTCGGGGCTGAGCGCCGCCGTGGTGTTCGACCGGTATCACACACTCGCGGAACTGAACACCGCCCTCCAGGAATACGCTACGGCGAATCCCTCGGTCGCCAAAGTTCACAAGCTCGCCCAGAGCCCGGGCGGCAAAGACGTGATCCTGGTCGAGATCGGCCCCGAGGTCAGGAAAGCGGAAAAAACCGTTCCCGCCGTCTTCGTGGGGGCCAATTTCGAGGGCCTCGTCCCGATCTCGGGTGAGGCCGCCCTCTACCTCGTGAAGCAGCTCATCGAGAAACCGGACGTCCGGAAGAACCTCACGTGGTACGTCCTGGCCTGTCCGAATCCCGACGCCGCGGCCCGCTTTTTCGCCAAGCCCCTTTACGCGGACCCGAGGAATTTGCGCCCGTCCAACGACGACATGGACGATGCCGTGGACGAGGACGGCTATGACGATCTCGACGCCAACGGGATCATCACGATGATGAGGGTCAAGGACCCGGCCGGGGAATGGATCCCCGTCCCTGGCGAGCCCCGCCTCATGAAGAAAGCCGACTGGTCCAAGGGCGAGAAGGGCGTTTATAAATTATATAGCGAAGGGATCGACAACGACGGCGACGGCGAATACAACGAGGACCCGCCCGGCGGGGTCAACATCGGCGTCCAGTTCCCGCACCTGTTCCATCCGTTCACCTCGGAGAGCGGCCCCTGGCCCGGGAGCGAGCCCGAGAGCTTTGCCATCATGAAGTTCGTCAACGAGCACCCGGAGATCGGCTTGACATTCGTCCTCGGGTCGACGAATTTCTGCCTGAATCCCCCCCGCGGCGGCCGCAAGGGCGAAGCCGACCTCAACCAGATCAAGATCCCCGAGAACATGGCCGGGTTCATCGGCGCCGACCCGACGAGGACGTACACCATCGCCGAGATCATGGACATGGTCAAGCCGTTCGTGCCGGAAGGCATGCAGGTCACCGAGTCCATGATCGCGAGCTTCCTCGGGCTCGGCGCGGTCGTCAACCCGCTTCCCGAGGACCTCAAGTTCTACAAGGAGCTCTCGGACAAGTACAAGGAATTCCTCAAGAAAGGCAAGCTTGACGAGAAGCGTCTCGAGCCCGCCCAGGACAAGGACGGCTCGTTCGAGCTCTATTCCTATTACCAGCTGGGGCTGCCTTCCTTCAGCCTGGACTTCTGGACCTTGCCAGAGGTCAAGGAGGAGAAGAAGGAGGCGGACATCACGCCCGAGAAGCTGGAGAAGATGACGAACGACGAGTTCATCGCCCTCGGCGAGGAAAAAGTCGCCGCGTTCCTGAAAGCGTCCGGGGCGCCGCCCCAGTTCAAGGCCAAACAGCTCTTTGAGGGCCTGAAAGCCGGCCAGATGACGACCAAGCAGATGGCCGAAATGATGCGCCAGATGCCCAAACCGCCGAGCGAGGAAGGGACCGACCCGAAGGAGAAGGCCCTCCTCGCCTATAGCGACAAGGAGCTCGGGGGCAAGGGCTTCGTCAACTGGAAGCCCTTCAAGCATCCCCAGCTCGGCGAGGTCGAGATTGGCGGCCCCGTGCCGTTCACCGACACGACGCCGCCAGCCGCGAAGATCGAACCCCTCCTCAAGGGGCAGGTCCCCTGGGTTTTCGAGATCGCGGCCAAGATGGCCCGGATCAAGATCGGCAAGACAGACGTCAAGCCGCTCGGCGGCGGGGTCTATGCCATCGAGGTCTGGCTCGAAAATGCCGGCTACCTGCCTTATCCGACGGCCATGGGCCGCCGGAACAACCGGATCATCCCGGCCATCGTCACTCTTGAAGGGAAGGATTTCACCATCGTGGATGGAAAGAAGAGGAGCCTGGTGCCTGCGATCGACGGCAACAGCGCGCAGGTCGTCCGCTGGCTCGTCCACGCCGAGAAACCGGTCAAGGTCGAAGTCAAGGCATCCACGCGGATCGCCTGGGGCGACGCCAAGACCCTCGACCTGGGAGGTGCGAAATGAAAAAGACCCTGGTCCTCATCGTCGCCCTGATCGTGGCGGCAGCGGTCCCGGCCCAGAACCAGAACGCGAAGATCACCGTTCCGCTACGGTTCGATCATTATTATTCGCTGGAGCAGGTCTACGAGGCCGTCCAGGCGATCCATCAAGCCTATCCCGAAATGACCAAGATCGAAGAGGTCGGGAAGAGCGAGGAAGGCCGTCCCCTCTACGCTGTGACGGTCAACAACCCGAAGACGGGGCCTGCGCTCGCAAAGCCCGGGATCTATGTCGACGGCAACATCCACGGCAACGAGATCCAGGGCGGGGAGATCTGCCTGTACCTTCTGGATTACCTTTTGGGGAACTACGGGAAAAACAGGGACGTCACGGAGCTCCTTGATAAAAAAGTCTTTTATGTCGTGCCCGTCGTCAACACGGACGGCCGCTGGCACTTTTTCCATGACGCCAACACCCCGAGCTCCAACCGGAGCCTGCGCATTCCGAGAGACGATGACCATGACGGCCTGGTGGACGAGGACTTCCCCGACGACCTCGACGGCGACGGCAATATCTGCATGATGCGGAAAAAGGATCCCTACGGCATGTACAAGACGGACCCCGAGGACCCGCGGCTCATGGTCCCGGTGAAGCCGGGCGAGAAGGGCGAATGGACCATCCTCGGCGAGGAAGGGATCGACAACGACGGCGACGGCCTGATCAACGAGGACGCCGAGGGCTATGTCGACCCCAATCGGCAATGGGGTTTCGACTGGGCGCCGGAATACGTCCAGAGCGGCTCGGGCGATTATCCGTTCCAGGGGGTCGGGCTAAAGGCGCTGGCGCTCTGGACGCAGACCAAAACCAACATCTGCATCGGCTGGACGTTCCACAATTTCGGCGGGATGTACCTGCGCGGTCCGAGCCGCAAGGGCCTCGGCGAGTATCCGCAGCAGGATGTTGCGGTCTACGACTATATCGGAAAGCAGGCCGAGCGGATCACGCCCGGCTACAAGTACATGATCAGCTGGAAGGACCTCTACACGACCTACGGCGATTCTCTTGAATGGCTGTGTCAGACTCTTGGGGCCTACGGCTATTGCGGCGAGGTCTTCCAGTCCCAAAGCGAGACGTTCAAGGCGCAGGGAGAGAAGAAGAGCGAGCAGCCGTCCCCGGCGGGTGAGGAGGGCGGGAGAGGCTTCCTGTTCGGCGATATGAGCGACCGGGAACGGCTCAAGTACAGCGATAACCTGACCCAGGGCGAACTCTACAAACCCTGGAAACCGTTCAAGCATCCGACTTACGGGGACATCGAGATCGGCGGCTGGGTCAAGATGAGCAGCCGCCTGCCCGCGACGTTCATGTTGCCCGACCTCGTCCACCGGAACGCCATGACCGTCCTGTTCTCGGCCAAGCACACCCCTGAGGTCCATCTCGAGGTGACCGAGGTCAAGAAGCTCGGCAGCGACCTCTACCGCGTGCGGACCCGGCTGGCCAATGACCATGCCATGCCGACGATGAGCTATCAAGCCCAGAAGACCCGGATCTACCCCAAGGACATGCTCAAGGTTTCGGGGGCGGCGGCCAAGGTCGTCGCCGGCGGGCTGCTCAGTGATCCCTACATCGACCAGGTGACCTACAAAAAGTACAAGCCCGAAGTCCAGTTCCTTTTCGTGCCGGGCTTCGGCAAGACGGACTACCAGTTCCTGGTCCAGGGCAAGGGGGAGATCACCATCCGTTACGAGTCGCGGCACGCCGGGACGCTGGAAGAGAAAGTCAAGCTGGATTAGAGAATCGCTTTTTTCTTTTCCAGGTAATAAAGGTAATTCTCGTACGTGACGTCGGGCGGGACGCGGTGGTCGACGCACGGGAGGTACCCGCCGCGCTCGACGAGCGGGTGGAGCCGTCCGAGTTCACGATCGATGGCCTCCCTTCCGGCGATGAGGGCCAGCTTGTTCACCCCACCCAATAGAAGCACGTCCTTCCCGTATTCTTCGCGCAACCGCCGGGGGTCGGTGTGGGCGGCCTCGATCGGGAACATGCAGTTGATGCCGCCGCGGAGCCACCCCGGCACGAGCTCGTAGATCCGGCCGTCGCAGTCGAGGACGTTGACATCGATCCCGCGCGCCTTGAGGGCGTCTGTGATCCGCTTGTAACGCGGGACCATGAGCTCCTCGAAGAGCCTCGGCGACATGAGCGGGCCGTGGTTGTAGCACATGTCCTCCCACCACCAGGCGACGTCGACCGCGCCCGCCGGGATGTCCTTCTCGATGAACTCGAGGTCCATCCGCGTCAGGTGCTCCATCATCTCCTCGACCCAGTCGCGGTCGGTCATGAGGGCGATCGACAGGTTCTCGAGGCCCATCCAGTCGCGGAGCCAGCCGTAGAGCGAGCCGCAGTGGAAGAGGATCGGCATCCCGGCCGCATGCGCTTGTTCGATGGCCGCCCTCACTTCGCCGATCCGCCCCGGCTGCCGGGGGTCGAGGCGCTCGTCGCGGAGCTTCTCCCAGTCGGCCCGCGTCTCGACGGCGAACTTGATGAACTTGGGCATGGACGAATCATAGTCGAGCATCTCGGTGAGAGCGCCGTCCTTCGTCTGGACAAGGCGACGCTCGCCCTTCCTCTCGACCATCTTTTCCTCGAACGCCGGAAATAGCCCCTTCTGGATGGGGACCTCGGGGATGATGGAAATCCCCTCCAACCCCAGGTGCCGCTCGACGTCCTCGTTGGTCCTGCAGCTCAGCGGCAGTCCCTGCTCGTGCCAAACGGCGATGGTCTTATCCCAGTAGCCGAACTCCATGTCGGGAACCCGGGCCGGCTTCTCCCAGCGAAAAACAGTGTTGAATCGTTCTCGGATCGTCATGATGACGCCCCCCATCTTATCAAAAAGCGTTCCCCGAGGCCAAATCCCCGACTAAAAGGAAGAAGGAGGGGGGAAGGGTCGCCGCCTCAGCCGTTGAAAATCCTCGCGGCCCTGGATTAGAATGGGGGCAACCCCGAAGGAGGAGGCTCCGATGGCAGCAAGGAAATTTCCGGTCGGGATCCTCTTGATCGTCGCGTTCGCGGCCTTGAGCCTTATCACGTGCACCAGCAAGGGCTCGGGCCCCGACGTCGTCGTCGACAAGAACGCGTCCTGGCACGACCTGGCTGCGGCCAAGGAGATCCGCCGCTATTATTACCTGCGCACCGGCGGCCTTCCCGACATGAACAGGCCGTCCATGCTCTCCGAGATCCGGCGGGACAGTATCGTGGTCGTCCAAAAGGGCTCGCCCCTCCTGGACGGCTTGACCGACCCGGACGTCCTCCGGAAGATCTCCGGCCTGGGAGCCCAGGATTACCTCCTCAGGACCGTCCCGTTTCTCTCCCGGAAGCTCGTCCTGGTCGTCGGCGGCAGCGGGCCGGCCGTCCTCTACGGGGCCTACCAGCTGGCCGAAAAGCTCGGCATCCGCTTCTATCTCGACGGCGATGTCATCCCCGACGGCAAGATCTCCGGCCTGAACGCCGATCTCAATGAGACGGGCCGTCCCCTCTTTATCACCCGGGGCATCCAGCCCTTCCACGATTTTCCCGAGGGGCCGGACTGGTGGACCCTCGAGAACTACAAGGCCGTCATCGGCCAGCTCCCTAAGCTCCGGATGAACTTCTTCGGCCTCCACACGTATCCCGAAAATCCCAGCAAGGAAAAGGGCGCCACGCCGAACGCCGAACCCACGGTCTGGATCGGCCCATCCGGCGATTCCGCCGACGACGGCACGGTCGGCTTCAGCTATGCCGCGAGCTACCAGAACACACTCCGCGGCAACTGGGGCTATGATACGAAAAAGACAGGCGACTTCCATTTCGGCGCGAGCCTCCTCTTCGAGCGGGACGATTACGGGAACGACGTCATGGAAGGCCTGTGCCCCGAGCCGAAGACGCCCGGGGACTCGAACGAGGTCTTCGACCGCGCCGCCGCTGTCTTTAGGAACGCCTTCAGCCTGGCCCGGAAGCTCGGTGTGAAGACGTGCGTCGGCACGGAGACCGCCCTGACCGTGCCCGAGCTCGTCCAGAAACGCCTCCAGGCGGCCAAGAAGAATCCCCAGGACCCGGCCGTTGTGAAGGATATCTACAAGGGGATCTTCAGCCGGATCGCCAAAGCCTATCCCGTCGATTACTACTGGTTCTGGACCTCGGAGGTTTGGACCTGGAGCGATGCCAAGCCCGAGGAGATCAAGGCCGTGACCACGGACCTCGACGCGGCGGTCAAAGCCTGGGGGGAGGTCACGCCGCCCTTCAGCCTGGCGACCTGCGGCTGGGTGCTTGGGCCGCCGTCCAACCGGACCCTCTTCGATCAGGTCCTCCCCAAAGACATGGTTATGAGCTGCATCAATAGGGAAGTCGGCAAGGCCCCGGTCGACCCCGGCTTCGCGAAGATCTCCGGGCGTTCCAAGTGGGCCATCCCCT
Source organism: Candidatus Aminicenantales bacterium (assembly GCA_050015275.1). GTDB lineage: Bacteria > Acidobacteriota > Aminicenantia > Aminicenantales > Saccharicenantaceae > DATKJS01. The sequence goes on from JBEKBS010000005.1 coordinate 114,416, forward strand.
GGCTCGAGGACGACCCCTCGCTGACATCGCCCCAGCTCTGGGTCGGGCGGATGCGGCGCGACGCGGCCGACGCCCTGCGCTACGGCTGCGACGGGCTTCTCGGCATCCACTGGCGGACGCGGGTCCTCTCGGCCAATATCTCGGCCCTGGCCCGGGCGGCCTGGGACCAGGGGTGGAACACGCTGCCCCGGAACGTCGCCGACGACGTTGGGCCCATCACCGGGCAGTATGTGTCCTTCAAGGGCCAGAAGATCGCCGGCGCTCCCGAGGACGAGGAAGCTGTCTACCGGGACGTCCGCGACCGGGTCTTCGCCTACTACATCCCCGTGCCGAACGGCCGGTACACGGTGACGCTGAAGTTCGTGGAAGGCCAGATCGACCAGAAAAGAGGCCGCGTTTTCGACGTCCTCCTCCAGGGCCGCAAGGTCATCGACGGCCTGGACATCTTCGACCGGGTCGGGAAATTCCGGGCCCTGGATTTCACCTTCAAGAATATCGAGGTCACCAACGGCCGGTTGGCCATCGATTTCGCCGACCGCATCCATTACCCGGTCATCGCCGGGATCGCGATCGAGGGCAGAGAATTCAAGCGGAAGATCAACTGCGGCGGCCCGGCCGCCGGCGATTACGAGGCCGACTGGCCGGAGACGGACCGGACCATGGCCTCGCTCGATTTCTACCGGGACTGGGCGGGGAACCAGTTCGGTCCGGCGGCGGCCGACGGGGCCGCGGCGATCTTCGCCCGGATCGACAGCCGGCATCCCGTGCCCGTGACGTGGATCGGCGGGCCGGGGAGCGTCATCCCGGACACCCGGCCCTGGGACGACATCAAGAGAAACTATGCCTTCGTCGATGAGCTGAAGGCCCTCGAACCGAAGGTCGAGGGCAAGGGCGCCAAGGACAGGTTCGGCTACTGGCTGGCGAATTTCGAGTACATGCGGGAAATCGCCCATTTCGATTGCCTCTGGGGCCAGTACAATCAGGCCATGGAGAAAGTCAGGGCGGAGAAGAACGGGCAGGCGAGGGCGGACGTGGCGAAGCTCACCGCCGTCCCCTTTAGGGTCGAGATGGCCGCCTCGCTCAAGAGGATCTTCGACGGCCTGCTCGGAACCGTGAGCACGACCGGCGAGCTCGGCACGATCGCCAACTGGGAGCAGCATTTGCTGCCCGCCGCCTGGGACAAGCCTGGGGCGGAGCTCCGGAAGATCCTGGGAGAGGAGACGCGGGAAGAGGCCTTCCTCTCCAAGGTCTATCTCGGCCAGCCCCGGATCATCGTCCCGGCGCTCAGGGCAGGCCTCGAAGAGGGGGAGAAGCTCAACCTCAAGGTCATCATCCTGGCCAAGGGACAGCCGGCCTCGGCGGAACTTTTCTGGCGGCCGCTCGGGAAAGGGGGGTTCACCCCCGTGCCGCTGAATAAAGTGGCCCGGGGGGTCTATGCCGTGACGGTTCCAAACGCGAACTCGGATATCGAGTATTATATCCGGGTCACGGCCGACGGCCGGAACGTCTTTTTCCCGGCGACAGCTCCCGAGCTGAACCAGACCGTTGTGGTTTATTGATTGGGAACACAATAGTCCGTCCCCGATCTTCGTCGGCCGGGCGTGCTGAGCTCTTCCTCCTTTCCCGCGCGGGAGTGATCTTCACGATTTCTCCGGACGCGTTCCCCCATCTCCCCTCTTAGAAATACTGGAAAACGGACCCGATTTTCGGTAATCTATAGGCAGCAAGAGAGAGCGGAGAGGAGCCGGGAGTGGAAGACAATATGATGGCCACCGTTTTCCTCCCCGGGCGGCTCTTCGCCCAGGACATCCCGGCGGCTTTTAAGGAAATCCAGGCCCGTCGCGAGGAGGGGCCCGTGACCGTCGATTTCGGCGGGGTCGAGGAATTCGACTCCTCGGCGCTCGCCCTTCTGAGCTATCTCCACGGCTGCGTCGCCGATATCCACGTGACCAATGTCGGCGAAAAACTCGACCGCTCCTTCCAGGCCTTCCTCGGGGGAACACCCCCGGCCGCCTGCGACGTGGCCGAGCTCGACCTCCCGACGCGGTTCCTCCACTCCTTCTCCAACAGGTTCCTCGCCCAGATGAGGAGCGTCTCGAAGTTCGTCGCCCTGCTCGGGGACGAAATCTATTACACGATCTCGTTCTTCAGGAAGCGGAGAGGCGTCTATCCCGGAGAGATCTGGAACCAGCTCTTCTTCATGGGATACAAGTCCTTCCCGATCACCTGCCTCCTGGTGTTCCTGATTGGTGTGACGATCGCCCTCACGTCCGCGGCCCAGCTCAAGCTCTACGGGGGCGACATCTACCTGGCCGACCTTGTCGGCTACGGCATGCTCCGGGAGCTCGTGCCGCTCATGGTGGGCATCATCCTCGCGGGCAAGGTCGGTGCAGCCGTCGCCGCCGAGCTGTCGACGATGACCGTCCTCGAGGAGGTCGACGCCCTCAAGACCATGGGGGTCGTCCCGGAGAAGTTCCTGATGGTCCCGCGGCTCGTTGCCGTCACTCTCGCCGTTCCACTCCTCGTCGCTCTGGCCGACTTCGTGGGGATCGGCGGCGGGATCCTTGTCGCCCGGTTCTCCCTGGGGATCGTTCCCTCGGCCTTCATCCGGGAGATGCAGACCGCCGTCGGCCTGGGGGACTTCTTCATCGGCCTCGAAAAATCCCTTGTTTTCGGATGGGCGGTCATCATCGGGAGCGGTTACAAGGGCCTGACCGTCGGGAGGAGCGCCGGGGAGGTCGGCCGGGCCACGACCGAGTCCGTCGTCCTTTCCGTCTCCCTGATCATCCTCATCGATTGTATTTTCGCCATCATCCTGTACTATTAGCGCCATGGATATCATCTCCGTCCGCGATCTCACCGTCGGCTACGGGCCCCTCCCGGTCCTGACGAAGCTCGATTTCGCGATCCCCGCCGCGAAGATCACGGCCGTCATCGGGACGAGCGGCTGCGGGAAGTCCACGCTTCTCAAAACCCTCGCCGGTCTCATCCCGCCCCTGGAAGGTGAAGTCTTCTTCGGTCCGGAAAAGGTGGACTACCTGTCCGAGGCCTCGCTCGCCGCCCTCTATCGGGGGATCGGCGTTCTCTACCAGGACGGCGCCCTGCTCAACAATCTGTCCCTCTTCGAGAACGTCGCCCTGCCGGTCCGCATGCGGCACCCGGACATGCCCGAGGCGGTCCTCCGGGAAATAGTCCATGACCGCCTCTCCCAGGTTGAACTGATCGAGGGTGCCGCCAAGTACCCGGCCGAGCTCTCCGGCGGGATGCGCAAGCGGGCGGCCCTGGCCCGGGCCCTGGTGCTCGACCCCGCGGTGGTCCTCTGCGACGAGCCGTCGGGAGGGCTCGACCCCATCACGTCGGGACATCTCGACGCCCTCATCCTCAAGGTCAAGGAGACGTTCCGGACGACATTCGTCGTCGTCACCCATGAGCTGCGCTCGATCGAGAGGGTCGCCGACAGGGTCCTCGTCCTCAACGGCGGCGGACTGCACCTGTCCGGCGGGCTGGCGGAGGTCCGGGACTCGGACGACGAGTTCATCCGGGCATTTTTCCTCAGGAAGGTCGGTCATGATGACGCATGAACAAAAAACCCGGCTGGGCATTTTTCTGGCGATCGCGACGGTCGCTTTCCTGACGGGCCTGGGCTTCTTTCTCGTGCCCAAGCTCCGGGAAACAGGGGATTATTACTACATCAATTTCCGGAAGACCTCGGTGAACGGGCTCCTCCGCGACTCCGCCGTCCGATACCAGGGGGTCGATATCGGCAAGGTCACCTCGATCGAGGTGAACCGCCGAGACCGGGATTCCGTTTTCGTCCACATCAAGATCCAGAAGGGCTTCCCGATAACGATAGATACCACCGCCGTCCTGGCGCTCGCGGGGATCACGGGGCTCCGGTTCATCGACCTCCAGGGAGGCACGCAGGCGTCCGTCCGGCTCCCGTCAGGCGGCGAGATCCAAATGGCCCGGGGGCTGGAAGAGAAGGCGGGCGACATCGTGACCAACATCGACACCGCGGTCAACAGCTTCAATAGCCTGCTGTCGCGCGAAAACCTGGACAGGATCAACGGCTTCCTGGAAAAGGCGGAGAAGAGCTCGACGATGATCTCCCAGGTCCTCGAGGCCAAGCGGGGCAAGCTCGAGAGCGCCTTCGACAACGTCGATAAGGCGGCCAACGAGTTCGCCTCCGTGACCGAGAACCTTCACAAGATCTCGACCAATGTCAGCGACATGAGCCAGAAGATCGTGACCCGCTCCGAGACGGCGATCGACAACATCGCCAAGCGGTTCTCGGACGAGGAAATGGGCCAGCTCATCAAGGACCTCCGGACGCTCATCGACACGACCTCCGTGAACCTGAAAAAGATCGAGGACGGCCTCATCGCCGAGCAGAGCGACCTGAAGAAGGCCGTCGCGAGCCTCGCCGCGGCCATGGACAACCTGTCGCGCTTCACCCGGGAGATCTCGGAGGACCCGTCGGCCTTGATCAAGTCCAGAAAGGAAAAGAAATAATGAGAAAAACCGCGATCTGCGTCCTGGTTGTGGCCCTCATGAGCGGGTGCGGGTCGACGTACGTGAGAAGATATTTTCAGATCCAGAGCGTCGCGCTGGCGGAGCCCGCCCTGCCGAAGATCGAACGGCGACTTCTCGTCGAGCCGGCATCCGTCGATCCCCTCTACGACGACATCCGGATCCTCTATCGCGTTTCGCCTTTCGAGCTCAAGTACTACCCCTATGAGTTCTGGGCGGAAAATCCGGGAAAACAGGTGGGCGCCGCGATGGCCGAGTATCTCGGGAACAAGAAAATTTTTCCGTCGATCGGGCGGGGACCAACCAAAGAAGAGCCCGAGATCATCCTCCGGTCGCGGGTCCATGTCCTCGAGGAGATCGACTACCTGGATGCCTGGCAGGCCCATCTGGCGATGGACCTCGAGTTCGTGGATTTTAAATCGGGGCAGGCCCTCCTGACCCGGTCCTTCGACAGGAAGGAGAAGATGGCGGGCAAGGAGGTCGGGGAATTTCCGCCGGTCTGCTCAAGGATCCTCGAGGAGGAGCTGGGGAAGGCGGTCTGGGAGCTGGCCCGGGCGCTCGAGAAGAAAAATGGCTAAAGGGCGCGGCAGGCCCTGATCAAGGGACCGCACAGGAACAGGACGCCGAGAAGCGCCAGACCGACGACGATCCAAAAACCCAGCTTGGCCGTGATGTCGATCTTCCGGTCGCGCTTCTTTCGGGCAAGCTTTTCCCCTTCGACGGCCCAGGTGTCGACCATGACCGGCTCCCGCTTTTCGGCGAAAAGCGTCGCGACATAATACTCACCTTCGGCATCAAGGCCCGTCGGCTCCCTGACCATCACCGTGAAGCCCTGGCCCTCGAGCTCGGCCTTGAGCTGCCGGCACTCCTCTTTCGAGTTCGCGACCTTGCGGACAACCTCGATCCTCTCCTCGGGCACGAAGCGTTGCCGCGGACCGGGTTGATCGGAGGGGCTTGCCGACGGGTCCTGCGTTTGCAATTCCTTTTTTGTCCACATGGTCGGCCTGGGCCCTTGACGAGGGCCGCCGGATCGTGCCCCCCTGGGCCTATTGAACAGTTTAGGCCAGGCCGCGGCGGCCGTCCACCGGATACTTTACGGTCCGGTGGCGGAAGTGGAACGCGGCAAAGAGCAATGCCAGAGCGGGGAAGATGATCAGGCTGGCCTCGGCGCCCATCGGCCCTCCCGTCAGCCATTTGGCCCCGCTCGTCGCCGAATCCAACAGGTGACCCGGCATGGGCAGGCCTCCCCTGTTCCCTGTGTTCGGAAAGCCGAAGATGAACAGGGAGCCGAAATTGAACGTCCAGTGCCAGCCGATGGCGAACCAGAGGTTTCCCGTACGGCGGACCGTCAGGCAGAAAAAGAGGGCGATCAGGGTGACGCTCAAGCCGTCGACCAGGGTCTCGTTGGGTTTCTGGGCGTAGTGGAGATAGAATCCGAAAAGAGCGGACAGGACGACCACAGCCGGCCAGAAACGGATCCCGGAAGCTAACGTGAAGAGCTCGTAGCCGCGGAAGACGATCTCTTCCAGGAGCGAAGCGACAAGGAAGCCGGCCGCCCAAAGGAATGTCGAGAGGATCAGGTCCGTGCCCTTCAACGCCAGGGCACGCACGGAATAACCGCCGGCCAGGGCCATCACGGCCACCACGGCTCCGATCGTGGCCAAGCCCCACAGGCCGCCCTCCCAAAAAAGCCGGCCGAAGGCCCCGCGCCGGGTGAAACCGTAGTCCGCGAAGCGCCGGCGCTCGATCTTGGCCATGAGATAGACGCAGGCCGCGGACCCCGCGAGCGACACGGCCTCGATGAGGATGAAGTTGGCCGCCGTCCATTCCGGCTCCTTGCCCACGACGGGAACGAGGATGAGCTTCATCACGCCGCCGAAGAGATTGAAGGCGACGTTGAAGATGAGAAGACGCCAGACGGCCCGGAGCCCCCAGGGTCCGAGGAAGATCTTTTTCAGACGCGCGTTCGAAGCGTTGCCGGTCATGGGCTTTCCTCCTTCAGTTCATTTCCTTCAGCCAGTGACGCTCGATCTCTTCGAGAGTCTTGCCCTTGGTCTCGGGCAGATAGAAGATCATGAAGACGAGGTCGAGGGCGCACATGACGGCGTAGATCCAGAACGCGGCCGATGAGCTGAGCCTGTCCGAGATGACCGGGAAGGTCAGCGTCACCGCGAAATCGGCCAGCCAGAGGATGAGCGTCGCGATGCCCATGGCCGCCCCGCGCATCCGGATGGGGAAGATCTCCGCCATGACGACCCACACCAGAGGCCCCATGGCCGAGGCGAAGAACGCGATATAGAGAAGGATGATGAACAGCAGCGCCGACGGTGGCAGGAACGGGGACTTGAACGCCGCGCCGAGGAGGACGAGCGAGAATCCCATCCCGCCCGTGGCGACCAGGAGGAGCGGCCTCCGCCCGACGCGATCGGCCAGGACGATGGCCACGACCGTGAAGATCATGTTCGTGAAGCCGACAATCGTCGACTGGCCGATGGCCGACAACCGGGTGAACCCGGCGCTCTCGAAGATCCTCGGCGCGTAATAGAGGATGGCGTTGATGCCCGTGATCTGTTGGAAGACGGCCAGGACGACGGCGATGAAAAGAGGCCTCCGGAACCCTGGCTGGAAGAGCTCGCTGAAAGACCCTTTCTCCAGGGCCAATGTCTCCTTGATGCCGTGGATCTCCCGCGCGGCGATCTCGGCCGTGTTGACCCGAGCGAGGACGCGGCCGGCTTCCTCCTCGCGGCCGCGCTTCACGAGCCAGCGCGGGCTCTCCGGGACGCGGAGGAGAAGCAGGAAGAAGAGGACGGACGGGATGGCTCCGGTCGCGTACATGTACCGCCAGTTCGACGGCCCCGCCCCGGCGAAGACCCAGTTGACGAAGTAGGCGAGGAGGATCCCCGTGACGATGGCCATCTGGTTGACCGAGACGAGCGCGCCCCGGACCCGGGCCGGCGCGATCTCGGCAATGTAAAGCGGCGAGAGGACGGCCGCCGACCCGATCCCGAGGCCGCCGATAAAGCGGAAAATGACGAATTCGGTGATATTCCGCGGGATAGCGCAGCCGATCGCCGAGACGAAAAAGAGGACGGCCGAGATGAGCATGAACCGCCGGCGGCCGATCCGGTCGCTGACCGGACCGGCCAGCCCCGCCCCGAACATGCAGCCGATGAGGACGACGCTGACCGCCCATCCCTCCTGGAGTGAGTTGAGCGAGAACTGCTCTTTCATGTAGCGGGTGGCGCCGGCGACGATGGCCGTGTCGAAACCGAAGATCAGGCCGCCGATGGCGGCGACGATGGTGACGGCGATGACATAAAACGCGGTTCTCTTCATCTCGTCCTCATATTGTATTCGAAAAAATCGGGATTATTCTTTCACCGATAAGGTCGGACGGGTCCTGTCCCGGCAGTGTCCCCGAGCGGACTTCGCTCCACCCATCCCCCCGAGGGCGGAGGGGAAAACGCCCCCTCCTGAACCACCCCTCCCGCACTCGGCTGCTTCAGCCGAGTGCTCGGACCAGGGGGAAGCCGCCCCTTGGAACCCCCGGCGCTCTCGCGCAATCCCCTTCCGCTCGTCCGTCGAAGAGCACCGCCGGGCCACCCATCCGATCTTTTCATAAAGCCCGACTCAGCCCTCCAGCGCCCTCCTCCGGGAGCTCCCCTCGCATCGATCTCATATTGCTCCAGCCTTCGCCCGCGGATCTAGTTCCCCCCATTGAATTCTTTGACGGCGTCGAGCATCGCGACGATGTTCCGGATGGGGACGTTGGCCTGGATGTTGTGGACGGCGTTGAAGACGAACCCTCCGCCCTTGCCGAAGACTTCGCAACGGCGCAGGACTTCGTCCCGGACCTCCTCGGGCTTCCCGAAAGCGAGGGTCTTCTGAGTGTCGACGCCCCCTCCCCAGAAAACGATGTCCTTCCCGAAATCGGCCTTGAGCTTTGCGGCATCCATTCCCGCGGCCGAAACCTGGACGGGATTGAGGATGTCGAAGCCGCTCTCCATGAAGGCCGGGATGAGCGTCCGGACGGCGCCGCAGGAGTGTTTGAAGGTTTTCCAGGCCGTATGCTTGTGGATCCAATCGTTGATCCGCCGGTAATACGGGAGGTAGAGCTCGCGGAAGGCCGCGGGCGAACAAAACGTGGACTGCTGGGTGCCGAAGTCCGTGCCGCAGATGAAGACGGCCTGGACCCTGTCGCCGACACGGGCGTGGATCTTCTCGAGGTTCTTGAGGGCGATATCGGTCTGGCGCTCGAAGACCTTGTGGATATAGGGCCGGCGGGTCAGGGTCGAGACGTACCATTCCTCGACGTCCCGGATGCCCTTAGGATGCTTGAGGAACGGCGCCGGGACGAGGGCGATATCGCCGAGGGCCGTGCCGCCGAAGTTTGCGATGACGCCCCGGCCCGTGGCGGCGGCCGCCCGGCTCGACGCGTCGAAATAGTCGAGGGCCGCGTCCGATACCGGGCCGAACTCCTCGAGGTTGTCCTCCGGATCCAGGCGGGAGTTGTCGATCGGCTCCTGGCGGACGATGGTGTCGAAAAAGAAGCCGTTCTTGGGCAGCCGGCCGGCCGGCGGGGCGGACCTGTCACCCTTCGGATAAATGAGCGTATCGCCGTTCGCGTCGTTCGTCACCTGAAAATGCTCCGAAACGAGGACCTCCCGGCCGTTGTCCATCCGCCAGGGCTTCCAGTTCTCGTTCCGGAAGCCGAAGAGGGTTTCCATTCCCCAGACGCCTTCGACGTCGAGGCCGAGGACGCGCTGGAGGTCCTCGTCGATCCAGCCCAGCATCTGGTAGGGCTCGTGGAGTTTGACGGGACGCTTCTCGAGGCCGTAGTGCTCCCGCAGGCCGATGACGCAGTTGACGTGCATGCCGGTGACGGCCGTCCCGTTGAAGTCGACCGGGATCCGGTCGGGCTCCTTATGGTTGAGGGCGGCGGCCAGGCGTTCTCGACTCGTCATCGTGGCCTCCAAGGTTCTCCCCAGATTACCCATTTTGAGCCCTGTTTGCAATAACGGGGCCGGCAGGGAGGGCCCTCATGGGCGTGGCCGGAAGAATTGGGGCGGAGGTGCGCGACACCGTAATTCTGGCAAGTACTTGAAACGGGTCCTTGGGCCTTCTCGGCCCGGGCAATGTCCGAGCGCGCATCTCGGCCTCAGCCCGATTGAGCGTGCTTGATGAACGTCCCGTTCCGGTATTCGCGGAAAGCGGTCCGCAGCTCCTCCTGGGTGTTCATGACAATCGGGCCCTGCCAGGCGACGGGCTCCCCGAGAGGGCGGCCCGAGATGAGCAGGATACGGACAGAAGAGTCCGTCGTAGACACTTTGATCCGGCCGCCGTCGCCGAAGAGGATGACGGAGTGGTCTCCCAGGAAGGACTTTCGCTCGAGGTCGAAGTAACTGGCCGGCTCGATGTCGTAAGCCGACAAACCCGTCTCGTCCGAGAAGCAGCCCTGGCCCTCGATAACGTACGCCAGGACCGTGTGGCCGGATTTGGTCGGATGGACGAACGAAGCGCCCGGGGGGAGGGAGACGTCGAGGTATTCCGGCTCGATGACGATGTCGCGGACCGGTCCCTCGATCTTGCCGACCCGGCCGCAGATGATCCGGACCGTGGCCCCTCCGGGAAGCTCGACTTCCGGGATATCCGCCTTCTTCACGTCGCGGTAGCGCGGATTCATCATCTTCTGCGACGCGGGCAGGTTGGCCCAGAGCTGGAAGCCGCCCATGCGGCCGTCCTCGCCGCCCTTGGGCATCTCCTGGTGGATGATGCCGCTCCCGGCCGTCATCCACTGGACGTCGCCCGGCCCGATGACGCCCTTGTTGCCCAGGCTGTCGCCGTGCTCGGCCGTGCCGCGGATCATGTAAGTGATCGTCTCGATGCCGCGGTGCGGGTGCCAAGGGAAGCCGGGCAGGTACCGCTCGGGGTCGTCTTGCCGGAAATCGTCGAACATGAGGAAGGGATCGAACATCGGGACCTCGCGGAAGCCGAAGCCGCGATGGAGATGGACGCCGGCCCCCTCGAGAGTGGGCTGGCTGATGAGGACCTTCTTGATCTTGCGCGCCTTTTCCATGGGAGGCACCTCTTCTTCTATCTCCCGATATTCTACCACGAGGCCGCCGACGACTATTGAAAAACCCTCGGAATCGTCTCCTGCCACTCCCGTTTGCGGACAAGCCGGCCGTTTTCGAGGATCCGGCGGACGAATGTGGCGTGGAAATCCCTCGCGTCGGAGCGGATATCGACGGATGTCAGGACGTCGATCGTCCGTCCGGGGAGTTCGATCCGGTCGCTGTCCTCCCCGAGGAACCGGGACTTTGCCGGCTCGGACTCGTTCGTTTCGTAGACGTTCTTTTCGGTCGCCTCGAAGCGACGGTCCCGGATTTCGTAGCGGCTCTTCCCGCTCCACGTGTAAGTGATCAAGCCGCGGGCCGTATCGCGCTTCCATTCGTTCGTGCCCTGGGGCCAGACGTCGCTCCCAAGGTCCTGGGCGTCCGTCCGGACCTCGCGTTTCTCGGCAGGTCTGAACGCCGGCGCCCCGAGCCGTCCGGTCTGGACGAGAGGGAGTTCGATATGTGTCGCCTCAACGCCTGTGACAAGAGTTGTCGTCATGAGATAAGGCGTGGGCCAGATCATCGGAAATAGGGAGTTAGAGACGGAGAGGCGAACGCGATGGCCAGTTTGAAAAGTCCACGTCGTCAAGTGGAGTTCAAACCCAAGGTCATAGGTTTCCCCGCGGGCCAGAGGTTCGGGCTGAAGGCGGGAGCGACGCTGGGAGCCGTTGAGAAGGCCGCCGGTAACGAGCGCCACACGGCCGTCCGGGAAAATATCTTCGAGCCGCGCCGCCCAATGGGCCAGTGGAGCGTCGGCCTTGACGCGAAGCCGAACGCGGGGAAGCCCGATGATTTCCAGCTTCTCTCGCAGGACATCGCTGTCATAGACGAGGCCCCCCGCGTCGTCCGGCCGCATGTCGCCCGTCGGCTCGCCCCACCATAATCCCGTGCTGATGCCGTAGCTTGGGACATAGAACAAGGCGTCGGCGTCCGCCGACCCCGGCTGCTCCTGAAGCCGTCCGTTCGCGGCCGGGAAGAGTTTTTTCCAGGTTGTCCCCGGGATAGGCCAGTCTCCTGCGAGCCAGCGGCCTGGTGTCATCGTCATTCCGGCATCCGGCGCGTGCCCGCCCCGGTGGAAGATGACCAGCCGGGGATCGTTTCGAACGCCGGTCTCTTTCCCCTTCAGCCATCGGTCCCACCAACGGACGGCTTCGTGCCTCCACTCATAATTCGGGCCGGGGACCCCATCGTCGGGCCAGGCGTGGTTCCAGGGACCGATCTCGGCTTTGAGGGGGACCTTCATCTCCCCAAGCATCCGCGGGATGCTGTCCCTGTAGCCGTCGAGAAGCCCGCCGATGAGATAACATGGGATCTGGATTTTGCCGTACTGGCCGCGCAGCGAATTCCGGCTCCAGAATTCGCCGTCCCGCTGCTGCTTGAGATAGGTCAGGAGTCCCGGATAGGACTCGAAGCGTTCCCGATAATAGGCCTCATCGAGAGGGTAGTCCGGCGACCGTGGGATGCCTTTGGAATGATCGAACCAGAAGGCCCATTCGTCCACATGGAACGCGCCGTCGATGTAATGGATGTCGTCATGGTACAGGTCGTCGGTGGCCATCGCGGCCAGGATCGCCTTCAGGGCCGGCGGCCGGCGCATGGCGACCTGGATGGCGTTGAAGCCGCCCCACGAAATCCCCCACATACCGACGTTGCCGTTCGAGCCCGGCATCCGCGAGAGCTGATCGATGACGTCCACAGCGTCGTCGAGCTCCCGTTCCGAGTATTCCCGCAGCGGGAACATTCCCTCCGATGCACCCGTCCCGCGGATATCCACCCGGGCCAGGATGTAGCCGCGCTGGACAAAATAGGCGTAGAGCGAGTAGACGCCGATATAGCCGCCGTCATCTTTCCGGTAGGGCAGGAACTCGAAGAGGACGGGGAAGCGTTCGCCGGCCGAGCGCGGCACGGGTTTGTAGAATGTCACGGCCAGCCTGACCCCGTCGTTCATTTTGAGCCACCCGTCCTCCATCCTGAAATCGTAAAGAGGCGTGGAGGTGTCTCCCCTCATCCCTGGGCGCGGTCCGGGTTTGCCAAGAAGCTGGAGGAGGCAGAAAGCGATGGCCGGGAATACGAGAAAACGATGGGTTCTGCGCCGCGCCAATTCCCCCTCCTTATTATCCGGCAGGATCGTTAAGGTCGATCCGGATTCTTTTCATCGTCCATCCTCGGCTGGAGGCTCTTGCCGCTGACGCGCCGCATGACCAGGAACACGGGGAATCCCAGGGCGAAGAAGAGGGCCCCGAAGAGGGCCTCGCGCGGCTTGTTCAGGAGGACGTTCACCGAAACCGTCAGCTGGAAGGCGATGAAGAGGATCGGAACGATCGGGTAGAGCGGCACGCGGTAACCTTCATAAACCTCGCCGGCTCGCCGGGCCTTCCGCCTGAGGACGAAGACCGTCGAGGCGACGAGGGCCACGGTGATCGTGTCGAGGAACATAACGAAGTTGATGAGGCTCTCGAACGTTTTCAGCAGGAAAAGGGAGAAGAGGATCACCGCCCCGAGAAAGGCGATCCCGAATTCCTGAGTCTGGGTCCGGGGGTTGACCTTCTGGAAGACGGCGGGCAGTGTCCCGTCTTCGGCCATGGCGTAGTAGGCGCGGGGGATCTGCATCAGGGTGACGTTGAGGAAACCCATGGCCGAGAGGAAGATGGCCAGCGAGACCACGAGCCATCCGGCACCCCCGAATGTGGCCCGGGCCGTCTCCGCGGCGACGAGTTTTGCGGACGCGATGCCGGGGATGCCGAGGGTCTTCACGTAAGCGACATTGATGGCGAGATAGCAGGCGAGCACGATGAGGATGCCGAAGAAGATGGCCCGCGGGACATTGCGCTGGGCTTTCTGGACGTCGGCCCCGAAGTTGATCGTGTTCTGGTAACCGCCGTAGGCGTAGAAGACCGAGATGAACGCCGCACCGAGGGCCAGCCACCAGGACCGCTCGGGCGGGAGCGAGCCCGTGGTGAGGGGGGCCTTGGTTGAAATGAACGCACCGGCTACGATGATGGCGACCATGCCGATCTTGAGCAGGCTTAGGACGTTCTGGGCCCAGGCTCCCGTCTTGATCCCGAGGTAGTTAATCGTCAGAAGGATGAGCAGGAGAAGGGCGGCCGTTATCTGGATCTGGAGGGTCGAGGGCGTCGCGCCGTGAAAGATGATCGGGGCCAGGTGCTCGGCTCCCATCCAGGCCACCAGCGCGGCCCCGGCGCCGTTGAGGATGATGACGTTGGCCCAGTTGAGCATGAAGGCCACGGTCGAATTGTAGCTTTCGGCGACGACTTTGTAGAAGGAGCCCGGCTTGGCGAAGCGGCCGCCGATCTCGGCGAAGGTCAGGGCGCCGAGGAAGCCGGCGAGCCCGCCCAGGAGCCAGGCCGTGTAGAAGAGCGCGGGGGTGCGGGCGGCCGTGGCGACCATGGCCGGCGTCCGGAAGATGCCGATGCCGATGATGAGACTGACGACGATCATCGTCGTATCGAACGTCGTCAGCTTCGCCTTGATGGCCATGTCGGGCTCCTTTGCGCTCATCCCATTCTATCCGGGGCCTTGAGGATTGCAAGTTGAAAAACATAGTTGGCGGGGGAGCAGAGGGCCGGACATTCCTTGCCCGAGGGCGAAATTCTTCTTGACAAGATGACATGTGTCATTTATATTATACATGACAGATGTCATTAAAGAGTGATAAAGGGAGGCCACATTGACAAAGAAGAACCTTCAGAAACTCTCCGACGCCAACCTAGAGATCATGAAGCTCGTCTGGCGAAGAGGGGAAGTGACGATCAACGACATCCTCGAAGCTGTCAATTCCGGCCGGAAGGACAAGGTCAAGCGGGCCACCGTTCAGGTCCAGATGAGACGTCTTGAGCGGTACGGCTGGCTAAAGCACCGGAAGGATACTCGGGAATTTTATTATTCGCCTCTTAGAGGAGAAGCCGAGGCCAAGGTGAGCATTCTCCACAATGTCCGGGACCGCGTGTTCGGCGGGTCATATGCCGAGCTCGTCAAGTGCCTTTTCGCAGGGGGCCGGGTTCCCGGGGACGAACTCCAGCGTATCGTCGAATTCCTGAATGGGAACGACAAGGAGTGAGCCATGACGCTCGCATCGCTTCTGGGAAATCTCCCGACGGCGGGCTGGGTTCTCAGCCTCTTCACCCAGTCTATGGTTCTTTTCCTTATCGGATGGCTCCTGACCGGAGCGGCCAGGCGGATCGCACCCCCTCTCAAAAGCGGGATTCTGCTGACTCTGATCATCCTCCTGGTCCTCCTGCCGCTAGGGATTCTTGTGTTCAATTCCGGAAAGGCGTCGCTTCATCAATTGCCGGTATCGCCTGTCGTTCGTGGCCTGGCGAGGGAGCCCGGCGCCGCCGATCGTGCTCCTCTTGATCATGGCGCGGCTGCGGCCGGCCCGAAAGGGCAGGGTCAAGACGCAATTCCCGGTCGGACGGAAGCGCCACGCGGGTTTGGCGGACTTTTCGATCTCGGATCCGTCAACCCATTGCTTATGGCCCTGAACATCTTCGGATTGATCTGGCTCCTGGGCTTCATCATCTCCCTCAGCCGCCTGGTTCACGGGATCATTTTTCTCTCTGGGTTCAGGAGCAGTCTGGTCCGGATCCCCGAAGAGGGATTGTCCGGCGTCGTGCAGACGGTGAGGGCGGCCTTTCCAAGAACGCGGCTTCCTTCCATTCACGTTTCTCCAGCCGTCGATAGTCCCGTGGCCCTGGGGATTCTTCGTCCCATGATCGTCGTCCCCCAGTCACTAGCTGAGAATCTGAGCGCGGAGGAACTTGTCAACATCCTTATCCACGAGACGGCCCACATCCGGCATCTCGACCAGATCAGCGGATTGTTGCAGAGACTTTTGACATCGTTATACTGGTGGAATCCCCTGGCCTACACACTGAGCGCGTCTTTCTCTGTGACCAGGGAGGATGTGAGCGACAATTACGCTATCCAGAAAAGCGGCGCCCATTCCTACGCGAGTTGCCTTGTCGCCCTAGCCAGGAAAACGAGTCTCATCACCCGGCTTCCTGCGGCCATCGGGATGGCGACGCGCCATATGTCTTTGGAAGATCGGGTCAAGAATATCGTATCAAAGGAGCGGGTCATGGCAACGAAAATGAAAAAAACTATGGTTGTCCTTCTCGCCTTGGTGGCCGTCCTCCTCACAGCTCTCGTCGTCCGGTACAGCTGGACGCTGACGGCGGCCGGCGACGCCGTGAGGACGTTCTCCCTGCCGCCCGGAGTAGAGCCCCAGGTGCTGGCCGTAGACAAGGACCGGATCTATCTTTGCGAGTATGAGATTTTTTCCCAAATGCCCGAATCCTATATCGCCGTGTACTCCAGGTCTGATTTTTCCTTGTTAGCTAAAATCGGGAAGGAAGGGAAGGGCCCTGGCGAGTTCCTCTTCGGCCCAAACCGATTTTGCATTGTTAAGGATCAAATTTGGGCCATGGATATAAGAAAAACCATCGTTTTTTCCGGAGACGGGATCTTCCAAAAAGAAATTCCGATTCCCCGGGCGATCTTCTTGTCTCTGTATCCGCTGGTGCCCGCGGGCGACAATCTCGTGACTTTTGCCAGTGATACCTTGGATATAAACGCAGGAAATGAGCGCGCCTTTGGCCGCCTCTATGATGCAGAACTCCATCAGATAAGAGAGTTTTATGGAGAAGTGCCATTTCTAGTGCCGCCGCCGCCACCTCCTCCGCCACCTCCGCTGGGCAGCAAGAGGGCCGCAGAGGAGGGGCAAGCTTCGTTTGTTAAAAAGGATTATCAAGCCATCCCCGAATGCATCGATTTTGCGGTCGCCCAAGGAAAGATCTTCGTCGCGGACACGCGCAAGGGATTCCACATCGCCGTCTTCGATTCCCTGGGAGCCCCGCTCTATGAGATCAATCAGAATTACGCGGCCCTCCCTGTCCCGCCCGAATACAGCGCGGCCTTGAAGAAGAAGCTCAATGAGACGGAGGGCTGGCTCAATAAAGTTGCGGATATCAAGTTCCGTGATTCCTTCCCGGCCTTCTACAGCTTCAAGATCGCCGACGGCAAGATTTACGTCTCGACGTATGCCGAGAAGGACGGGCTTCACGAGCTCGTCGTCATGAACCTCAAGGGCGATGTCTTGAAGAGATCGTTCACGTTCCCTCTGGGGCCTTCCTATGACTCCATGTACGATAATTTCAATGTCGCCAAAGACCGATATGCCATATCGGGAGACAAACTCTATTACCTAGCCAAGAGCACGAAAGACGGCGCTTATGAACTGAGGATCCAGGGTTTAGATTAAGATCCTCCGGCGGGCTCAGTTCCAGGAGCTCAGGAACTCCCAGAGGGAGGCGATCAGGAAGAGCGGCACGACCAGGGCGTAGACGCGGGCGACGTCCCTGAGCGCCTCAACGGGATAGCCCATGAGTTTCCGGCTATCCTTGTAAGCCGGGTCAGGCCGGAAGACGGCGCCGACCAAGACCGATAAGAGATAGACCAGCCCAACCGTCAGAATCTGAAGCCTGGCCCGGTGAAGAGCCCGAAGGATATTGCCCATTTTATAATCCTATGTTCCAGGCTGCCTCAATCCCTGACGATGATTCCGTGGATGTGGAGCTTCAAGACCGTGGCGGTCAACCGGCTGGCATCCTGGGGACATATCCCCTAAGACCGTGTCCCCACCAGGTCCTTGACGGCCTGCTCGATGCGCATCAGGGCCTCCAGAAGAAGGGCGCGGGGACAGCCGAAGTTGATCCGGACGAAACCCGCGAGCTCGCGGCCGAATGTCGTGCCGTCGCTGAAATAGACGCGGGCCTTTTTCAGGAAAAAGTCGTTGAGGGCGGCGGGTTCGAGGCCGAGGCCCCGGCAGTCGAGGAGGGCGAGATATGTCCCTTCCGGCCGGATGAGGCGGATCCCCGGGACGCGCTTGCCGAGGAATTCCTCGATGAGACCGATATTCGCCTCGAGATAGGGCAGGAGCTCGTCGAGCCAGTCCTCCCCGTGGGCGTAGGCGGCCTCGAAGCCGACGATCCCGAAGACCTGGCCGAGCTCGAACCCGGCCCGCTCCGCCTCGTCCTTGAACTTCTTGAGGAGGTCGGGGTTGGAGGCCACGACGGCGGCCGTCGACAGGCCTGGGATGTTGAAGGTCTTGCTCGGGGCGATGCAGGTGACCGTCCGGTCCGCCAGCTCAGGGGATAGCGCGGCGAGGACATAATGCCGATGGCCGCGATAGACGAGGTCGGCGTGGATCTCGTCCGAAATAACGAGGAGGTCCCGGGAGACGGCGATCCGGCCGAGGGCTTCGAGCTCCTCCCGCGCCCAGACGCGCCCGACGGGGTTATGCGGACTGCAGAGGATGAGCATCTGGCCGGGGGCGGTGATTTTCTTTTCGAGGTCCTCGAGGTCCATGGTATAGCGGCGGCCGTCGAACCGGAGCGGGTTCCGGACGCCGTGGCGACCGTTGTTCTCGACGGCGTTGTAGAACGGGAAATACACGGGCGTCTGGATGATCACCCCGTCCCCAGGTTTGGTGAAGGCGCGAACGCAGTAGTTGAGGGCCGGGACGATGCCCGGCGTCTTGGCCATCCAGTCCTTCCGGACTTCCCAGCCGTGCCGCCGCTTGAGCCAGTCGATCGCTGCCTGCCAGAAGGACGGGGGCACGAGCGGATAGCCGTAGATCCCGTGGGCGGCCCGGCGCCGGATGGCCTCGACAACGGCCGGCGGGGCCTCGAAGTCCATGTCGGCGACCCACAGCGGGATGGCGTCCTCGACTTTGAGGACCTTCCGGGGATAGACCCACTTCAAGGATTCCGTGCCGGTCCGGTCGATGATCTTATCGAAATCGTACTTCAAATCAGAAATTTTCCGTTCTTGGCGACGTATCTGCCTTTCGCCTTGATCGTGACCTTGTCGACAAGGGCGTCGAAGTGGTATTGGCTCTTGTTCTTGCCGATGCCGTAGGAGTCGCCGATCGCGAAGTGGACCGTCCCGAAGGCCTTCTCGGCCTCGAGCATGTTCGCGCAGATCCTGGCGCCGCGGTTCGTGCCGATCCCGAACTCGCCGATGATCCTGCCGGTCTTGTCCGGCCCGATCGTCTTGATGACCTCGGCGATGCCTTTGCCCTTGAAGTCGACGAGCTTGCCGTGTTTGAACGTCATGACGCCGGGACCGAGCTTGTCGTCGATGAGGCTGATGACGATCTTCCCCGTGAACGTCTCCTCGACCGGGGCTGTGTAGCACTCGCCGGCCGGCAGGTTCCCGTGCATGTGCTTCTTGCTGATATCACCGTTGTCGTTGTCCCAGGCGCGGCCCTTGACGCTGAACTCGATATGGGTGCCCGCCGGGTTCTCGACGACGACGTCGTCGGCGTCCTTCATCGCGCGCATGACTTTCTTGGTGAACTTGTCCATCTCCGAGAAATCGATGTTGACCAGGCGCTCCATCATGTCCCGGGTCAGGCCGGGCATCATGCAGATCCGGCCGGACTTGCCGCCCGCCGAGACCATGAAGCCGCGGAAGGGTTTCTCGGCGAACCGGCCCTCGAGCATGTAGACCGTGGCCGAGGCGGTGCGGATCAGCTCCTTGAACTGCCGCGTCGGCCCGGTGATGGGCCGCAGGGTCTCGGTCATAAGATAGGTCGTCGTTTCGGCCCCCGCCTGCTTTGCGTAATAAGCGAGGGCTTGCGCGATCTCCATTTTCTGCTTGTCCGTGACCAGCAGGAATTTCTCTCCGGGCCGGAGCCTCAACGCCTGGTTGATGGCCCGATCGGCGGCCGAGTAGAGCTTATTCGGTTTCATGGATGACCTCCGTTCTTTTTATTTCGTCCGCCGCGCGTCCCAGTAGACGAAGCTGCAGAGCAGGACGAACGCGACGAGACTGATGATCTGTCCGTAGCCCGTGAACCAGGCCGCGGGCGTGCCGTCGACCCAGCGCCCGTTTTCGAGGACCATCGAGATCCCGAGGCTGATGTAGTGGTCGAGACGGGTGAGCTTGAGGACGGCCAGGACGATGCCCATCAGGGCGCCTCCCGCGATGAACCCCGAGGAGATGAGCGTCCCGCGGTTGTTCCGCCGCTCGGCCAATTCCTTGTCCTTGGTCGACTTCTTGACCAGGTGGGAGATGAAGCCGCCGACGAGGAGCGGGGTCGTCAACGGCAGCGGCAGGTACATGCCCAGGGCGAAGGCCAGGGGCGGCACCTTGGCCAGCTCCGCGACGAGGGCGACCGAGGCCCCGATCGCGTAAAGGAGCCACGTCACGGGCTCGCGCGACATCATCGATTTGATGACGGTGGCCATCAGGTTGGCCTGGGGCGCGGCCAAGGTCCCGCTCTGGAACGAGAAGGCCTTGTCCAGGATGTAGATGGCAATGCCTACGGTCAGGGCCGAGATGAGGACGCCCGTGAACTTGAACCGCTCCTGGTTACGGGGTGTCGCCCCGAGCCAATAGCCGATCTTGAGGTCGGTGACGAAGCTCCCGGAGATCGAGAGGGCCGTGCAGACGACGGCCCCGATGAGGAGGGCGACGGCCATCCCCTGCTCTCCCGACAACCCCGCCCCGAGGAGGACGACGCTCGAGAGGATGATCGTGATCAGGGTCATGCCCGAGACCGGGTTCGTCCCGACGATGGCGATGGCATAGGCGGCGACCGTCGTGAACAGGAACGAAAGGAGGATACAGATGAGGACGCCGATGATGGCCAGCTTGAGGTTCGAGATCCAGAGGAAATAGAGGAAGAGCCCGGCGGCCGTGGCCAGCAGGCCCATGATGATCGTCTTCATCTTGAGGTCGCGGTTCGTGCGGAGCTCCTCCGCCGCGCCCGCTTTCTTCCCCTTGAAGATCTCCCGGAAACCGAGGGAGAACGACTTGACCATGACCGGCATGGACTTGATGATGCCGAGGACGCCGGCCATGAAGATCGCGCCGATGCCGATGTTCCGGACGTAGGTGCTGAAGATCTGGGCCTCGTTCATCTCGGGGATGGGGATCTTGCCGGGGTAGAGGGCACCGGGAATGTGCTGACCCAGGAACCAGATGGCCGGGATGAAGGCGAAGTGCGACAGGAGCCCCCCCGCCACGATGACCGCGTTGTAGCGCAGCCCGATGACGTAGCCGAGGCCGAGGAAGGCCGAGAGGGCGTCGAGCTTGAGGACCATCTTGGTCTTGACGGCCAGGTTGTCCATGAACGGCAGGAAGCGGAAATTGATCAGCTCGTCCCAGGCCCGGACGCCGATGGTCAGGAACTCGTAGACGCCACTGACGGCAACTCCCAGGATGAGGGCCCAGGCCTGCTTCCCCCCGGATTCGCCGGAGACCAGGATTTCGGTCGTGGCCGTGGCCTCAGGGAAGGGGAGCTTGCCATGTTGCTCCTGGCAGAAATAGCGGCGCAGGGGGATCAGGAAAAGGATCCCCAGGCAGCCGCCGAGGAACGTCGACAGGAAGATCTTGACGATGTCCGTGGGCAGGCCCAGGATGTAGAGCGCCGGGATGGTGAAGATGGCGCCGGCCACCAGGGCCCCCGAGGCGGCGCCGATCGACTGGAGGATGACGTTCTCGAGGATCGTGCTCTTCCGCTTGTAGACGTAGCCGATGCCGACGGCCAGGATGGCCACGGGGATGGCCGCTTCCGGGACCGTCCCGACCTTGAGCCCCAGATAGGCGATCGAAAAGGTGAAGAACAGGGACATGAACAGGCCCCAGAGGACGGACCGGAGCGTGACTTCAGGGATGACCGCGTCGGCCGGGACGAAGGGCTTGTAGACCTGGCCGGGGGGGAGCTCCTGGTAGGCCTCGGGCGGGAGAGATTTCTTGGACGTCTCCATCTCGCTCTCCTTTCAAATCAGAAGTGCCGTATTTGAAACGCAGGCGATGAGACTTATTGCTCTCCCGTGAACCTGGACACGACCTCGTTTGTGAGCTTGAGGTAGAGGTCGGAGTTGACCCGGACCTTCTTCTCCTCCCTGGCCTGGGCCATGAAGGACTGGAGGAACTTGTTCTTCTTCTGCTCGAGGAGCGTCTCGCGCTCCGTGGCCTTGTTTTTGTCGAAATCGGCCCGGCTCGTCTCCTTCCTGTCGAGGACGCGGAAGATCGCGTAGCCGTTCTCGACAGGGACGGGATCGCTGACCTTCTTCAGGGGAAGCGTGAAGACGAGGCTGTCGATCTCCGGGTTTTCCCCGACGAGGCTCAGGTACTGTTCGCGCTTGTGGCCCTCGACGGTCTTGTAATCGAGCTTGAGCTTGCCGGCCTCGGCGTTCCAGTCGTCCTTGAGCTTGGCCGTGATCTCCCGGAGCTTTTCCAGGGCTTTTTCTTTTTTCAGGCCGTCGAGGATGTCCTTCTCGACCTCGTTCCGGACCTCCTCGAGTTTGGCCGGCCGCTCGGCCTCGACCTTCTGGAGCTGGGCCAGCCCCGCGCCGGTGTAGGTGAAGATCGGCGACGAGATCTCCTTGTCCTTGAGGGAGAAGAGAGCCTCGCTCACGGCGCCGGCGGTATCGAAGTTGCCGAGGGCGTCGCCCTTCTTGAGGGCCCCGGTCGAGGCGATCTTGCGGTCCTCCTTCTGGACGGCCACATCGAGGCTCTTTTCTTTCCGGGCGAGCTTCTCGATCCTCTGGATCCTGTCGGCGACGAGGACCCGGGCCTTCTGGTCCTCGAGGATACTCTTGATCGTCGCGCTCACCTCGGCCAGGGGCTTGGTCACGGCAGGCGTCTTCTCGGTCGCCTTCAGAATGGCCGCGCCGGTGTCGCCTTCGACCAGATCCGAGATCTTGCCCTGGTCGAGCTTCCCGGCGGCCTCGGCCTCCTTGGCCGGCAGGGACCGCCAGTCCGAGAGGCCCCAGTCGCCGCCGGACTTGGCCTTGTCGTCCTTGGAGTAGGTCTTGGCCAGTTCGGCGAAATCCGACCCCCCCTGGGCCTTCTTGAGGACGTCCCGGGCCTGGGCCATGACGGCTTCCTTATCCTTGGCCGTGAAGGGCAGCCAGATCCGGCTGACGCGGAGTTTTTCCGGCTCCCTGAACTGGCTGGCGTTGTCCTTGTAGTATCTCTCGATATCGGAGCTTTCGACCTTGACGTCCTTCCTGACGTCGTCGGTCTTCACGAAGACGTAGTCGGCGGTCCGCTTTTCCGGGACCTTGTACGCCGAGGGGTCCTTGGCGAACCGGGCCTGGATCGCCGCCTCGGAGGGCTTGTCTTTCATCTCGACCCGGGAGGTCTCGGAGACCAGATACTCGATCTTGGCCGAATCATTCTGCTTCCGGTAGCTCTCCCAGACCTCGTCTTCCGTGACGATGATCCCGGCCGTGAGGTATTGGATGACCTTGTTGACAAGGACATCCCGCTTCAGGTTGTCCTCGAACTCCTTGAGAGGGATGTGGTTGTAGTCGAGGACCCTCTTGTAGTCCGCGAAGCCGACAAAATTCCCGTCCCTCTGGAAAACAGGGTAGGCCATGATCCTCGCCCGGACCTCCTCGTCCGTGGCCCGGAGGCCCTTGTCCCGGGCGATCTGCAGGAGGAGCCGCTGCTGGACGAGCTGCTCGAGCGTCTGCTGGGGAATGTTGAGCTGTTGGATGAGGTTCTGGTTCAGGGCGTTGAACTGCTTCTTCATGGCCTCGAGGCGCTGACGGAGGCTCTGGTAGTATTCGTCAGAGGAGATCTGTTCCCGGCCCACCGTGGCCAGCGCGTTGGTCCGGTTGGACTCGCCGAGCCGTCCGGCGCCGCCCCAAATGGCCCAGATGGAGATGATGAAGGTGGCGACGATGATCCAGAGGATGGGCTTCAGCGCTTTTACGTTTTTTCTCATGGTCTTCAGCATGGGTACACCTCAACTCGGTCGCGGGCGGCCTCGTTCACCGCCTCGCCCGTTTTCTCCGCTCCCTCTCCTGATCGAAAAGGGGCCTCAGCTGTTCATAGGTCCTGTCCAGGTCTTCGATGAAGACCCGGGTCCCGCCGACCAGGGGCATGAAGTTCGAGTCCCCGGTCCAGCGAGGGATGACGTGGAGATGGTAATGACCGGCGACCCCGGCCCCGGCGCTTCTCCCCAGGTTCATCCCCGTGTTGAAGCCGTGGGGCTTGTAGCAGCCGCCGAGAACACGCAGGGCGACCTGCAGGAGGTCGGCCAGCTCCGCGGTCTCCTCCGGTCTGGCCTTCGTGAAGTCGGCCAGGTGGCGGGAGGGGGCGATCATCAGGTGGCCCGGGGTATAGGGATACCGGTTGAGCATGATGAAATTGCGGCGGCCCCGGAAGAGGACGGTCGCCTCACGGTCGTCGCCGGCCTTCCGGGCCTCACAGAAGATGCAGGCCTTCATGCTCAGGGCCTCCCGGACGTAGCCCGCCCGCCAGGGCGCGGTGAGATAGCGCATTATTTATTGATCATCTCCTTGAGGAGCTTGCTCGGCTTGAAGTAGAGGACCTTTTTCGGCGGGACCTTGACCGGCTCGCCCGTCCGGGGGTTGCGCCCGGAGCGGGAGGTCCGCTTCCGGAAGCGGAAGCTCCCGAAGCCGCGGATCTCGATCTCCTCCCCCTTGAGGATGGCCTCACGGATCGTCTCGAAGAAGAGGTTGACGCCTTCCTCAGCCTCCTGCTTGGGGATGCTTAGCTCCTGGGAAATCTTGCTGATCAGGTCAGCTTTTATCATGGGAGTCCTCCTTTTTGGTTCCCCGTTTCAAAGCGTTGAGATTCTTCAGTTGATCCCTCATGATGTCGCCCAGCGTCATCCGGTCGTCCTGGGACTCCATGTACTTCTGGAACTCCTGTTTCTGGATGTCGAACTGGGCCTGCTTGAAGCTCAGAGAGATCTTCTTGGCCTTGGGGTTGAGCCGGATGATCTTGGCGTTCCGCTCTTCGCCGACCGCGAATCCGTCGGACGGCTTCTCCAGTTTTTTCTCGTCGAGCTCGGAGGTGAAGACGACGCCCTCGATCCCGGGGACGATCTCGACGAAGACGCCGAAGTCCGTGAGCCGGACGATCTTGACCTTGACGATGTCGCCGACCTGTTGCCGGTTGAAGAAATCCTCCCAGATATCGCCTTCGAGCTGCTTGATCCCGAGCGAGACCTTCTGGCGCTCGACGTCGATGTTGAGGACGAGAGCCTCCACTTCCTGGCCCGCCTGGAGCTTCTCGGACGGGTGCTTGATCTTTTCCCAGCTGATGTCGGAGATGTGGACGAGCCCCTCGATGCCCTTCTCGACCTCGACGAAGGCGCCGAAGTCGGTCAGGCTCGTCACGGGGCCCTTGACCCGGGCCCCGATCCCGTGCTTCTGCTTGAAGAGTTCGAGCGGGTGCGGGGACGCCTGCTTGAGGCCCAGGGAGATCCGCTTGGTCGTGGGATTGACCTCGAGGATGCTGACCACGACCTCCTGCCCGGGGGCCAGGACCTTCTTGGGGTGGACGAGCTTCCGGGACCAGGTCAGGTCGGAGATGTGGACGAGTCCCTCGACGCCTTTTTCGAGCTCGACGAAGGCGCCGAAGTCCGTCAGGCTCGAGACCTTGCCCGTGATCTTCTGACCGGCCTTGTATTTCTCGGCGATGTTGGCCCACGGGTCGGGGGTCAGCTGCTTGAGGCCGAGGGAGATCTTTTCGTCCTTCTCGCTGAAGTCAAGGACGACGACCTCGAGTTCCTGGCCGACGGCCAGGAGCTCGGAGGGGTGATTGATCTTCCCCCAAGAGATGTCCGAGACGTGGAGAAGGCCCTCGATGCCGCCGATATCCACGAAGGCGCCGAAGTTGGTCAGCGTCCGGACGTGCCCGGGGAGCTTCTGGCCCTTGGAGATGTGGCTGAAGACCCGCTGTCTCTTCTTTTCCCGCTCGTCCTGGAGAAGGAGCTTGCGGGAGAGGACGGCGTTCTCGCTCTTGCGGTCGAACTTCATGACCTTGAACTTGAGGCTCTGGCCGATCAGGGACGACGGGTCCTTGACGGGCTTGATGTCCAAGTGGGACTCGGGGAGGAAGGCGAGGATGCCGACGTTGACGTTGAAGCCGCCGCGCGTCCTGTCCACGATCGTGCCGGTGACCCAGGTGTTGTGGCTGTAGGCCTTTTCCAGGAGGTCGACGGCCCTGACGGTGTCCGCCAGCTTCTTGGACAGGACCAGATAGCCGTCCTTGACGTCCGTCCTCTCGAGCATGGTCTCGATCTCGCTCCCGGGCCGGAGCTCGGCCAGGGCCTTGGGGTCCGGGAATTCCTCGAGAGGGATGGCGCCCTCGGTCTTGAAGCCGACGTCGACCAGGATGTGGGTGGGGGTCCTCTTGATCACCCGGCCCTTGATGATCTTCCCCAGGGTGATCTCCTGGTTGCTGAACTGGTAGCGGTCGAGCAGGTGCTCGTAGTCTTCGGATGACATCTTGTCATCGCGGTCGGGGTGTTTGGTTGGGTCGGTCATGGCACGTTTACTCCCTCGCTGGATTCCGTTTGAAGTTCCGCTCGATGGCGTCGGCGGCCTCCTGGATGGCCTCGGGAGGGGTCGAGGCCCCTCCGGAGATCCCGACCGTCTCCGCGCCCCGGAGCATGGCCGGGGTGATCTGCGTGGCGTTCTCGATGAAGAACGTTCGGGGCTGGATTCGCTTGGAGATCTCGTAGAGCCGGGTCGTGTTGGAGCTCGTCCGGCCGCCCACGATGAACAGGGTGTCGACCCGGCCGGCCAGATCGCACGTGGACCTCTGCCGGGTCAGGGTCGAATCGCAGACGGTGTTGTAGATGGTGAGCTCCCGGGTCCTTTCGATCAGGGCGGCGGCGATCCTCTGGAAGGACCCGAGGTCGTGTGTCGACTGGGCCAGGACGGCCCGGACCTTCCGGGCGGCGAGCCCGCGTGCCTGGGCCTCGTCCTCGACGACGACGCCCTTGCCCCGGCTGTGGCCGAGGAGGCCGCGCGTCTCCGGGTGCTCGCGGTCGCCGACGATGACGACCTCCCGTCCCTTCCGGCCCAGGGCCTCGACGAGACGCTGGATCTTCCGGACGGTCGGGCAGGTGGCGTCGACGACGTCGATCTTCCGGCGCCGGAGGCGGCGGTAGACCTCGGGCGAGACCCCGTGGCTCCGGATGATGACGGTGCCCTCCCGGACCTCGTCCGGCGCATCCGCTGACCCGATCCCCTCGGCCGCGAGCTCGGCGACGACCCGGGGGTTATGGATGAGGTCCCCGATGGTCACGACCTGGCCGGATTTGACCCGGCGGGTGCGCCGGGCCATGGTCAGGGCCCGCTTGACGCCATAGCAGAGTCCGCTCTCCGCGGCCACGATGATTTCCATGTGTCTATGATCCAAGAAGAATGACTTATCCTATATGAGACGCTCCGCTTTGTCAACTCTAAGTGTAGGCGCAATCGATACTTAGCGGCTATCCCTCGGACGATTTCTCCTCCTGGAGGATTTTCCCGATCTCCTCTTCCGAGGGCAGCTCGTCGAGGCTGTTGAGCCCGAAGTACTGGAGGAAGCGCTCCGAGGTCCGGTAGACGAGAGGGCTCCCCGGGGCCTTTTTCCGGCCGACGATCTTGATGAGTTTTTTTTCGAGGAGCGTCTTCAGGGTGTAGGTCGAATCGACGCCCCGGATCGCCGAGATCTCGGCCTGGGTCACGGGCTGGTGATAGGCGATTCCGGAGAGCGTTTCGAGCGCGGCCGACGAGAGCTTGTTCTTCCGCTCGATCTGAAGGAGTCTGCGGACCCAGCGGTCGTGCTCGGGTCGGGTCGAGAGGATGTAGCCGCCGCCGGCATGGACAACCTGGGTCCCCCGTCCGGCCGCGGCGTAATCCTGGAGAAGCTCGTCGACGGCGGCCCGGATCTCCTCGTCGGGTGCGCCCTCGAGGACGGCCTTGATCCGGTCGAGGGTCAGCGGCTCCTGGGAAATGAAGACCAGGGCTTCGATGATGTTCTTCAGATCGCTACTCATGATGACCCGTCCTGCGCGCGTCTTTGCGGAGCCAGACCCGGATGGTCTGGAAGAGTTCGTCCTGGACGGCCACGGCCTGCCGGGACTTGACGAGCTCGAGAAGGCAGAAAAAGGAGACCAGGGCCTCCTCGAGGGATCCCTGGGTCGCGAAGTAGGCCAGGAAATCGAGGACCTGCCCGTCCCGGAGGAGGCCGAAGAGCTCTTTCATCTTCTCCTCGGTCGAGACGTCCCGCCCCTTGATGACGCGGGTGTCCTCCGCGGACCGCCGCTTCATCATGAGGAAGAAGGACTCGGCCAGGTCGAAGAGCGAGACCTCCGCGAAATCGAGCTCGCTCTCGCCGGGCAGGGGCGGGAGGAAGGTCCGCTTCCACTGGAGGATCTGGTCCTCCTCCCTTTCGCGGAGGAGGGAGCAGGCGGCCTTGATCTTCTGGTATTCGAGGAGGCGGTTGACGAGGACCTGCCGCGGGTCCTCCTGCTCGGCCAGGTCGGTCTCGCGGGGGAGGAGCATCTGGGATTTGATGTAGATGAGCAGGGCGGCGATGAACAGGAACTCGGCCTCCCGGTCCAGGTTGATCTGAGCTTTCGCGTTGAGGTAGTCGAGGTAGTCGCGAGTGATCGCGGCGATGGGAATGTCGTGGATGTCGATCTTTTTCTTCCGGATGAGGAAGAGGAGGAGGTCGAGGGGACCCTCGAAGATCTCGAGCCGGACCTGGTAGCCGTCCCGGGCCTCGGCGGAGACGGGCCCGGCCGCGATGTCTTCGCTCGGGATCGTGTCGGGGGCGTTTTCGGGCATGCTATCGGATCAGGTACTGAATCAGGCGCTGGACGGGACTGAAGATGTACGTGAGGACATTCGTATAGACGAGGATGACGATGACAATCAGACCGTAGGGGCGGAGGCGGTCGTACTTCGCGGCGGCCGAATCGGAGAGGAGGCCGGAAAGAATCCCGCTCCCGTCCAGGGGAGGCACGGGGATGAGGTTGAAGATCGCCAGGGACATATTGATCAGGATGGTGAAGATCAGGATCAGGAACAGTCCGCCGACGGGCTTGGCGACGAAAGAAGAGCTCATGATCCCCAGGGTGAAATGCTTTAAGAGGAGAAAAAGGACAAGCGCCGCGGCTGCCGTGGCCAGGTTGGCGATGGGGCCGGCGAAGGAAACCCAAAGGTAATCCCGGCGAGGGTGGCGCAGGTTGTAGGCGTTGACGGGGACGGGCTTGGCCCAGCCGAAGGCCGGCTGGTGGGCGAGGATGAGGACGAGGGGGAGGATGATGGTCCCGATGAGGTCGATATGGGCCAGCGGATTCAGCGTCACGCGGCCCGCGGCGTAGGCGGTCGGGTCCCCCATTTTCTGGGCCGCCCAGCCGTGGGCGGCCTCATGGATCGTGATCGCGAAGAAGATCACGAAGATCTGGATGATGATCGAAGCGATGTCCATTTTCGTCCGGCTTAGTCGAATGTATGTTATAGCATACCGGAGGGAATCTGAAAAGGGGACACCTGTCTTTTTCCCCAGGGCGGGCCCCCGAGGCCGGAAAAGGCCGGAACGATCCCGCCCTGGTGCTCAGCGGTTCTCGACGGCCACCTCGTAGCCCTCGCGGATGGGCGGCGCCGCGAAGAGGTGCATGGCCTTGACCAGTTGCTCCTGGTAAAAGCGGTTATCTTCGCTGGCCTGGGCCTCCCCTTCGCTGTCCCAGAACGTCAGGGTGATCCCCTTGTCCGCCTCCCAGTCGGCCAGGACGTACGATCCCCGGTATCCCTTCTGTTTCTTGGCGGCCGGCAGGATGCTGTCGGAGTAGATCCGGATGGCTTCGGCCGCAGTCCCCTTCTTCAAGGATAAGATCGTGACGCGGGCATACATCATATCCCCTCCTCTTACGGCTGTCCCTTCTACTAAGATAAGCCCGGGAAGCCCCGGAGTCAACCCGTCAGAAGGCCCCGGGGAACGGGAAGGAGGGGTCGCGAAAGACGGGCTTCCCTTCGAAGAGCGTCAGCAAGACCTTGGCCTTGTGGATATCGGACGCCGGGATCTTGAAGAGGTTCCTATCGAGGATGATGAGGTCGGCGGCCAGGCCCGGCGCGATGGACCCCCGGGCGGTCTCTTCATGGCTCAGGTAAGCCCCGTTCGTCGTGTAGGCCGCGAGCATGGTCGGCAGGTCGACGACCTCCTCTGGAATCCAGGCCGGTCCCGGGGGGGCTTCCGGGTCGCGCCGCGTCACGGCCACCTGGATGGCGTCGAGGGGATTGGCGGATGAGACCGGCCAGTCGCTCCCCCCGACGATGACGGCGCCCGTCCTGACGACGCTTCCGATCGGGTAAAGCCAACGGGAGCGGCTCGGGCCGAGGATCGGGATCGTGAGTTGGGTGATATAGGGATCCGGATAAGCCCAGAGGGCCTGGAAATTGGCGACGATGCCGAGGACCTTGAACCGGGGGATGTCGGCCGGGTCGATGAGCTCGAGGTGGGCGATGTGGTGACGAAGGTCACTCAACCCGTTGGCCCGTCGCGCGGCCTCCAGGGCGTCGAGGGTCATCCGGATGGCCCGGTCGCCGATGGCGTGGGTGTGGATCTGGAAGCCCGCCGCGTCAAGGGCGATGGCCAGCCGGTCGAACGCCCCCGGCTCGAGGAGCGGCAGTCCCCGGTCTCCGGGCCGGTCGAGGTAGGGCTCGAGGAGCGCGGCCGTATGGGACTCGAGGACACCGTCGGCGAAGATCTTGACTGTCGTGGCCCTGAGATGAGGACCTCGATACGTCTCCCGCAGCTTCACCAGGCGGTCGACCTCGGATGGCCCCTTGTCCGTGTCGACATGGATCGAAGCCAGGACCCGGAGGGTCAGCTCCCCGGACTTGTCGAGGGCGGAATAGGCGTCCAGGATCTTCTGGTCGGCGTTGGCCTCGATGATCGAGGTGATGCCGAAGCGGCGGGCCATCTCAAGCCCCGCCCTCAATCCTTTTATATAAGCGTCGGCTCCTGGCTCCGGGATGTGCTCCTCGACGAGGCCCGCGGCGCTTTCCCTCAGGGTGCCGGTCGGTTCGCCGGTCCTCGGGTCGCGCTCGATCCGGCCGCCCCGGGGGTCAGGCGTATTCCTAGTGATCCCCGCGATCTTCAAGGCCCGCGAATTGACCCAGGCCGAATGGCCGTCCGCCGCGCTCAGGCAGGCCGGCCTGTCGGGAACGAGCTTGTCCAGATCCTCCTTGGTCGGGTTGGCCGCAGGGAAGACCGGAAGCTCCCAGCGACCGCCGGTGATCCATTTTTCGTCGGGGCGGCCGGCCGCATAATCCGTGATCGCGGCAAAGACGGCCTCCCGGGTCTGGAGGCCTCCGAGATTGCACAGGCTTGTTTCGATCCCGCCCTCGATGAGGTGGATATGCGAATCCTGGAATCCGGGCAGCACCATCCGGCCGCCGAGGTCGATCGTTTTCGTCCCGGAACCCTCGAACCGGCCGGCGCCTCGGCCCGGGCCCGCGTAGACGATCTTGTCCGCCGCGACGGCCACGGCCTCGACCCAGGGCTGGGCCTTGTCCATCGTGTAGACCGCGCCGTTCACCAGGATCAGGTCCGCGGGCCGGACCGCCTCCTTCCGCCCGCAAGAAACGGGGCCTAGGAGGACGGCGATGAGGAGGACGACCGGGATCCAAACCCTCAGCGTCCGGGCCGGAATGACAGGATGGACCGCTTTTTTCGGGGTTGGCATCAGGCGTCGTCTCCTTTCGGCGTTGATCAAGAGCGGCCGATGCCGCATGGCCGAATTATATAGAGAAGGAATGGGACGAGCAACACTCTCGATTCGGGCCAAGGGGGCGCGGATGGAAAAAGGGAGCAGTCCCCTAACTCAACCTCCCTTTACAGGAACGGGAGGTAATGCTCGATCTCGTAGTCGCTGACCTGCTTGTCGAACTCCCCGGACACGCTCTTGCCGTATTCCTCGACTTCCTTCTTCTTGTTGGCGACGAGTTTCTGGAAGATGTGGTCTCCCAGGGTTTCCCGCACCAACTCGCTTTTTTCCATGAGCTTGATGGCCTCGTCGAGGTTCCTGGGCAGGACCCGGATCTCGAATTTCTTTTGGCGCGCCCCGCTCATGTGGTAGATGTTCTCCTCGACCGGGTCGACGAGACTCTCTTTCTTCCGGATGCCGTCGAGCCCCGCGGCCAGCATGACAGCGAAGGCCAGGTAGATGTTGCAGGCCGGGTCGGCCGCGCGGAGCTCGATCCGCGTCGCCCGCTCCTTGCCCGGCTGGTACTCGGGGACACGGATGTAGGCAGACCGGTTTTTCTGGCCCCAGGCGATATAGACGGGAGCCTCGTAACCTTCGATGAGCCGCTTGTAAGAGTTGACCCACTGGCTCAGGACGGCTGAGATCTCCCGGGCGTGGGCCATGACCCCGGCAATATAATGGCGGGCCATGTCGGAGAGATAATAAGGCCCCTTTTTATCGAAGAAAAGGTTCTTGCCGTCCCTCCACAGGGACTGATGGACGTGCATCCCGCTCCCGTTCTGGCCGTTGATGGGCTTGGGCATGAACGTCGCATAGAGGTTGTGCATCCGGCAGACTTTTTTCACCATGTAGCGGAAGATCATGCCCGTGTCGGCCATGTCCAGGGCGTCGAGATAGCGGAGGTCGATCTCGTGCTGGCCGTGGGCGACTTCGTGGTGGTCGTACTCGGTCTCGATGCCCATCTTCTGGAGGAGGAGCTGGATCTCCTTCCGGATCTCCCCATAGCGGCCGCTGAAAAAGTAGCCCCCGACGTCCGTCGGCACCGGCTCCTCGCTCGATGGGAAGATGAAGAACTCGAGCTCCGGGCCGCACTTGAAGTCCTCGATCCCGATCCCCTTGCGGGCCTTCGCGAGGGTCTCCTTGAGGACGGCCCGGCTGTCGCCGACATAGGGCTTGCCCTCGGGCGTGAGAATGTCCCCGAATATGACCGCCTCGCGCCAGCGGACGCCTTCTTCGAAGCCGCTGTACACCCAGGGGAGGACCCGGAAGGTCGTCGGGTCGGGCTTGATGACGAGGTCGCTCTCCTCGATCCGGACGAATCCCGCGACCGATGAGCCGTCGAAGCCCTTCCCCTCCGAGAACGCCCTTTCGAGCTCGCACACCGGGATCGCGAAGTCCATGGGCCGGCCTAAAATATCGGGGAAAATGAAACGGATGAACTCGATCTCCCGGCCGGGGTCCAGGACCGCGCCGAGGACATCCTTCTCGTCCCGCATGCCGAACGCCTTGAGGGAGCTTTTTGCCGCCGTTGCCATTTTTATACCTCTCCTTTAATAATTAATATGTCAGGATATTTACAATAATTGATATCAATTGTCAATATATTATTAAAAATAATTGACAATTGAATTAAATTGTGTAAATAAATAAGATAATTGGAGGAACATCCCATGATCGATGAGCTGGACCGCAAGATCGTCTGGGCCCTGAACGGCAACGCCAGGAAGAGCTTCCGGGAGGTGGCCAAAGAGGTCGGGACTTCGGCTACCGCCGTCATCAACACGGTCAAGAAGCTGGAAGCGGCCGGGGCCATCAAGGGCTACGTCCCGGTCGTTAACCCGGAGTATTTCGGGATCAACCTGATCGCCATCATCGCCGTCCGCATCTCGAAGGGCAAACTCCTCGAGACACAGAAGAAATTCGCCCACGACCCGCGCGTGGCGGCGGTTTACGACGTCACCGGCGAGTGGGACTCCTTCATCATCGGCTATTTCAAGGACCGGGAGGACCTCAACCGGTTCATCAAGAAGCTCCTGGGCTTTCCCTATGTCGACCGGACCGTGACCCACATCGTCCTCAATGTCGTGAAAGAAGAGCGCCGCGTCGCGGTTTAACCTTCCCGACGCCCGGCCATCGATTCTTGACAGAATCCGCAGTTGTGCCATAATCGATTTAAAAGATCGACGAAGGAGCAGGCGATGGCGAAAACGACCCATTTCCCGATCGGCCACCACTACATCGTGGAAGCATCCGGTTGTGACCCGAAGGTCATCGGGAGCGTCGAGAAGGTCCAGCAGATCCTGGTGAAAGCCGCGGAGATCGCCGGAGCCCACGTCTGGTCGATCTCCTTCAATAAATTCCCGCCGCACGGAGTGAGCGGCGTCGTCGTCATCTCCGAATCGCACATCTCGACCCACACGTGGCCCGAGATGGGTTACGCCGCCCTGGACATCTACACCTGCGGGGTCAAGGTCAAGCCCGACAAGGCCGTCATCTACGCGGTCGAAGCCTTCAAGGCGGAAACGTCGCACATCACGGAGATCACCCGGGGGATCGACGAGGGGGACGAGATCTTCTATCACAGTTTCATCACGTGGGAAGAGCACCTGCGGCGGGGAGGCGGAACGAAGGGCAAGGACTAGGGCTAGGAAGGCGGACCGCAATGGTCGTCGAATTCAGCGTCGTGCCCATCGGGAAAGGCGAGGAGCTGGCGGGGGTGGTGGCAAAGATCGTCGACATCATCGACCGCAGCGGGCTTCCCTATCAGCTGACGTCCATGGGGACCATCGTCGAGGGGGAATGGGACGACGTCTTCGGCCTCATCAAGGAATGCCACCGGAAGATGAGGCAGGACGCCAGCCGCGTTTACACCCACATCACTATCGATGACCGGGATCGGGCCAAGGGCAGGATCCAGGGCAAGGTCGAGGACGTCGAAAAGACCCTGGGACGGCGGCTTAAGAAATAACATTTCTGTAAAGGTCCTTTACAACCAGCAAAAATATCGGGGCCCTTTGTCCCCCAGGCCCCTAGACTCCTCAAGGTATTGAAGAGAATACGGACCTGCTTCTTGGCACATAATATGCTTTTTTAGGTTATCGTCAGGAGCAGGGAACGATGAAGGACGAATTCCTCCCTTTTGATATAATGATCATGGCCATGAGAAAAACCGTCGCCTGCGGATTCCTCTTCTGGTTGTGGCTTCCGGCCCTGGTTTTCGGGGTCCGGCAGGCAGCCCCGCCCCCTCCCCAGACGCCCGAAGCCTTCTTCTCCCAGATCCAGGGCCTCCTCCAAAAAAAAGATTTTCCTTCCTACCTAGCCGTTGTCGCGCCGGACCTGCGGGCGGGCGAGGAGGAGCGGCTGAAGATCCTCTTCGGGAACCTCAAGATGGAGTCCGTCAGACTGAAAATGGCCGGCCAAAGCACAGGGGACGATGCCGTGACGCGCCTCTTCTGCCAGGCCTATTTCCAGAACGCCACCTCCGTGATCATCGAAACCTGGCAGCTCTCCGTGGCCAGCCGGGACGGACGGTGGTCGGTCGTCGGAAAGGATATCAAGGGGACGATCAGCACGCTCTACAAGATCAAGATCCCCTCGGACCGGGCCGAGCACGTCCGCTCCGTCGAAATCAGCCACTACGACATCCGCCTGGCCTTTGCCGATGCCGCGGTTTTTTATGATAATATCCCCGGCCTCGAAACGGCCTTTCTGATCATGGGGAAAGGGACCGTCCGCTTTTCCCCGTCCGACCCGATCGAACAGCACCAGCTGGAACTCCTCTACAAAAAGCGGTTCCTGGAGGACGACATCGATTACGTCTTCGTCCGGTGCGCCGACGCATTCGCCTCCTCCAATATCCGGATCGTCCGGGGCGAGGGACTGCCGGCCGTATCCCGGGTCGAAAAGGACCGGGCCGCCGGTCTTTTTTCCCGGAACTATCCCCGTTCTTTCACGATCGAGAGCTCCTTCGGCAGGGAGCTGCTGTCCTTCCTGCCCCAGGGAGAAGAAGCCGTCTTCGATTTCAAGGCCCGGCGGGCCGGCGAGCTGAGCTATATCTATTACCCGTTTTCGGACGAAGAGGTGAACCTGTACGACCGCTCCAAGGAACGGATCATCAGCCTCTACAGCCCGCGTCAGGACAATGGACTGCAGGCCAAACGGCTCCATATCAGCTTCGCGGAAAAGTACGACATCGACCAGTACCAGGTCGACCTGAGCTACTCTCCGTCAGGATCCTATCTGTCGGCCAAGGCCCGGATCCTGGTCGTCCCCAGGACCGATAACCTGGATTCCCTCAAGTTCCGGTTCAACCCGGACTTCGAGATCCTCAAGATCTGTGACCAGGAGAAGCGTGAGCTCTTCTACACCCAGGACAAGCTCAGGAAATTTCTTTATGTCTATTTCATCGACGCCCCGGCGCTCGGGAGGCGGACCTGGATCGAGGTCTATTATCGGGGGCGGATGACCCCGCCCGCGCCCGCGACGGACGTCGTCTTCCAGGCCGTTCCGAGGACCAAGCTGCTCTTCCGGCCCCGTTTCGAAACCTTCCTTTTCTCCCAGGCGGGGTTCTGGTATCCCGCGCCTCCTGAGGAGTCTTATTTCCGGGCCCGGCTGAAGCTCGTCGTTCCGCCCGAATACAAGTGTGTGGCCAACGGCGAGATGGTCGAGCGGGGCGCCTGGAGCGAGATGGGGGATGTCGTCGAGATCGAGAAAGCGGGAAGCTCCGTGTATACGTTTGAGACGAAATCGCCCGTCAAATACATGTCCTTCATCGTCGGGAAGTTCGACCGGCGCAAGGAGGGGACGGATCCGGTCCCGATCGAGACCCTCGTCTCCACGGAGATCGTGGACAGCGACCCGGCCATCTTCGACCACGCCAAGGACATCCTGGACCACTACATCCGGTCCTTCGGTCCCTTCCCGTACGAGAAGCTGAGCATCGTCACGAGGCTTTTCCCCGTGGCCGGCGGCCACAGCCCGGCGTCTTTCGTCGTCCTGAACCAGATCCCCTGGATCGGGGACAATCCTTACCCGCTCACCTCGAACAACGCGGTCAACCTTTCGAACTGGGACGAGTATTTCCTGGCCCACGAGATCGCCCACCAGTGGTGGGGGCAGGGCCTCTCCTTCGCCACGTACAGGGACCAGTGGCTGAGCGAGGGCCTGGCCCAATTCGCGGCGGCCTCCTATCTCCGGGCAAAGTACGGCGAGTCGGCCTACGGCGCCATCCTCAAGAAGTTCTCCCAATGGACCGAGAAGAAGTCCGCCATGGGCCCCATCTCCCTCGGGTCCCGGCTGAGCTTCTTCGATTTCGACGCTTACCAGGCCATCATCTATGACAAGGCGGCCCTGGCCCTGTTCATGCTCGAGGACCTTCTCGGCGGCGAGGTCTTTTTCACAGGCCTGAAGGAGTTTTACGCGAAGTTCAAGTTCAGGGCGGCCAGCACCGAGAATTTCATCGCGACCATGGAGCGTGTTTCGGGCCGGGACCTGGCGGACTTCTTCGAGGGCTGGTTCCGGTCCTACGAGCTGCCGGACGTCCAAACGTCCTGGTCCGAGGAAAACGTCGGCGGCAGCAGCCGGCTGAGGATCCGGGTGAACCAGGTCAAGGGCCGCTTCGTCTTTCCTCTCTGGATCGAATGGACGACCGGCGGTGAGACCCATAGAGAGATGGCGGTCATCGGCCAGCCCAGCCAGGAGGTCGTCCTGCCGGTCGCGGGAAAGGTCGACAGGGTCCGGATCAATCCCCGGCGGGCCGTTCCGGGCAAGTTCTCTTAGAGCCCTTTCGCCGCCGGGCGGCGCGCCCCGGCTTCCGCTCAGGCCCCAACGTCCTCCGTGTCGATCTCGAGCCGCTTGATCATCTCGTTCAGGGTCGTCGGCTTGACCCCGAGCAGCTTCGCGGCCTGTTTCTGGACACCCTTGGTCTTCTTGAGGGCCGTCAGGATGACCTTCTTCTGGAAGCCCTGGGTCCTTTCCCGCAAGTCCAGGGACTCCCCGGGCGAGATCGGCCAGGTTTCGGTCAGGGCTTCCTTCGTCAGGAAGAAGGGGGGGAGGGACTCCCGGGTGATGATCTTGGACCGGGAGAAAACCACGGCCCGCTCGATGAGGTTCTCGAGCTCGCGGACGTTTCCGGGCCAGTCGTAGGCGTCGAGGATCTCGAAGACGTCCTCGCTGGCGCCCTCGACCTCCTTGCGGTTCTCCCGGGCGTAAAGATCGATGAAGTGCCTGACGAGAAGGGGGATGTCCTCCTTCCGGCGCCTGAGCGGCGGCAGCTCGATCTTGATGACGTTCAGGCGGTAGAAGAGGTCCTTCCGGAACGTCTTCTGGGCGATCATCTCTTCGATGTCCGTGTTGGTGGCGGCGATGATCCGGACGTCGACCTTGATCGTCTCGGTCCCGCCGAGCCTCATGAACTCCCTCTCCTGCATGACCCGCAGGAGCTTGGCCTGCGTTTCGAGGTTGATGGACGAGACCTCGTCGAAGAATATCGTCCCCCTGTCGGCCGTCTCGAAGAGCCCTTTCTTCAGGGCCACTGCCCCCGTGAAGGCCCCCTTGACGTGGCCGAACAGGTGGCTTTCGAGGAGGTCGGGCGGGAGCGAACCGCTGTTGACGATGACGAAGGGCTCGCCCTCGCGGTTGGAGTTCAGGTGGATGGCGCGGGCGACGAGCTCTTTTCCCGTGCCGCTTTCTCCCTGAAGGAGGATGGTGCTCCTGGTCGGCGCGGCCGCCTTGACGAGCTCGAAGACGGCCTGCATGGCGGGGCCTTTGCCGATGATGTTCGAGAAGCTGAACCTCTGGCGAAGCTCATCCTTGAGCCGGAGGTTCTCCTCCTGGAGCCGCCTGCGCTCCACGGCCCTTTCGATCGTCATCAGCAGCTCGTCGTGCTTGAAAGGTTTCTGGACGTAGTCCAGGGCGCCGATCTTCATGGCCGAGATGGCGGACTCCACGGACCCATAGGCCGTGATGATGATGACGGCGGCCGCGGGGTCGATCTTCTTGATCCTCTGGAGGACCTCGATCCCGTCCATCCCGGGCATGAGGAGGTCCAGGAGGACGACGTCACAGGATTGGGACGCGAATTTTCCCAGGCCCTCCTCCCCGGAGGAGGAGATCTCGACCTCGTAGCCCTCGGAGGTCAGGAGCTGGCCGAGGACGTCATGAATGACGGGCTCGTCGTCGATGACGTGGATGATGCCTTTGCTGCTCATGGGTCATGTCCTGAATGGGAGAGTTTCCTGTCTTTGGCGGACGCTCGCCCCCGCAGGGAGGGTGATGATGAAAACGGAGCCCTTCCCGACCTCGCTCTCCACCTCGATGTGGCCTTCGTGCTCCTTGATGATGGCGTAGCTGATCGAGAGCCCCAAGCCCGTCCCCTTGCCGATCCCCTTGGTCGTGAAGAAGGGGTCGAAGATATGGGGCAGATGCTCGGGCTTGATCCCCGTCCCGGTGTCCGAGATCCGGACGACTGCCTGGTCGCCGGCTCCTGTCAGCCGGATGCCGAGAGTCCCGCCCTGAGGCATGGCGTCGAGGGCGTTGAGGATGATGTTGATGAAGACCTGTTGCAACCGTTCGCCCCGGGCCTGGATGGGGGGGACCGGGTGGAGGTCGAGCTCGAGACGGATGTTCATGTTCTTGAGCTTGTAGTCGATGAGGGACAGGATCTCCTCGAGGCTCTCCTTGATATTGACCCGGTGGAAGGAGGTGTCCGAGGGGTTCCGGGCGAAGGTCAGGAGGTTCTTGATGATCCGGGCGACCCGGTCCGTCTGGGCTTCGACCTTTTCGAGGAGTTGGGCGTAGTGGGTGTCGGTCAGCTTCTTCTGCAGCATCTGGATGTAGCTCGAGATGCCGGTGAGGGGGGTGTTGATCTCGTGGGCGACGCCGGCCGAGAGGAGCCCGATCGAGGCGAGCTTCTCCGAGGTCATGAGCCGCTGCTGGAGGCTGATCTTCTCCGTGATGTCCTCAAAGACGATGATGGTCCCGTAAGGCTGGAGAGCGTTGTCGAGGAGCGGGGTCCTGGCGATGTCGAAGATCTTTTTGCCTCCGCCGGGGATCTCCAGGGTGATCTCGCTCAGGAGCCGGAAATCCTGCTGGGTTTCCCGGGGGAAAAGGGCCGAGTACGTTTGGGGCCCCAACACCTCTTCGAGGTCTTTCCGGAGGGCCGCCTCTTTCCTCAATCCCATCAGGTCCTCCAGGACCCGGTTCCAGCCGATGATGAGCCCTCCCTCGTCGATGACGGCGACCCCCACGGTCAGGCTTTCGATGATGTTCTCGCTGTAGTCCTTGAGACGCTGCATTTCCAGGGCCCGGACGATCTCCCGGCTATAAAGGTCGGCGTTCTCGAGGGCTAGGGCCGCCGACCCCGAGATGGTCGTCATCAGCTCCCAGTCCTCGCTCGTGAGGAACGAGCCGTCGGCCTTTTTCCCCATGATGAGGCAGCCGATGACCTTGGACTCGACCTTGAGGGGGAGGAAATGGAAAAATCCCAGACGGGCGAACTTGTCCAGAGACGGCTGAAGGACGCTCGAACCCCTCGGCGGGAAAGCGGAGAGATGGTCCCTGTCCGTCATCTGGGCGAGCATCGGATCGTCGAAGGAGATTAAAACCGGAAGAGGGGACTCCTCGCCCCGCGAGCTCAGGACCTTGAAGGACGTCCGGTCGCCCTCGTCGGCCAGGAGCAGCGCGACGGTCTTCAGGGACAGGGCGTTGGCGATGGCCTCGAGGAGCGACTGGGAGAGCTTCTGGAGGTTCCGCTCCCGGCTGAGCTCCCGGCTGATGAACATCAGCGTTTTCCGGTATTCGTAGCTCTTCCTGTAAATGGCCCGGTCGAGGAGGGTCTGAAAGAGCTTCTTGAGCGGGGTGAAGAGCGTGGCCCCGAGGATGATGGCGGTGACCACCATGACCGCGATCTTCAGGCGGTTTCCCGAGATGAGGGTCGTCTGGGAGATGATGATGAAATAGAGGGAGGCGATGACGAAAAAAGAGAAGATCAGGGTCGCCGCCTTCTTGAGGACGACCTCGATGTCAACGAGCTTGTAGCGGGAGATGGAGTAGGAAAACGTCAGGGGGATGAGGGCCTGGAGGAGGATCGTGAGCTCCGCGCCCGTGGACGGGATCCGGCCGATGATGAAGGGGATGACATAAAAAGCCATCGAGGGCAGGATCCCGAAGGCCAGGCCGCCGACGATGAGCCGGAGCTGTTTTTTGACGAGGATGTTCGGCGCCCGGAGGGTGCTGTGGGCCAGGATCCCAAGGGTGATGAGCGAGAAAAGAGCCAGGTGGATGAGCTCCAGGCGCTCGAGGCCGTCCCGGAGCCTGAGGGCCGCGACCTCGCTCAAGGCCTTCGGCAGGGGCACGTGGAGCCGGACGCGGGCCAGAAAGAGGGCGGCTGCCGGCGCATAGATGAGGGAGAACGTGACGGTCTTGTCCTTGAGGAACCGCTTCCGCAGGGGAAAGATCATGAAGAAATGGAGGAGGAGGGGCGGGAACGCCAGGAAGGCGACCTTGTCGAGCCCGTAGAAAACGAGGTCGAGGGTATCCAGCTCCCCGGTCGGCGAAAAGATATTGAAGGCCGCGAACGACAGGGCCAGGAGATAGAAGAAGATATAAGGCAGGGTCAGCTGCATCCTCGAATTGATGAAGATGACGAGACTGATCACCAGGGTCGTCAGCCCGACCAGGACGAGGTAGAAATAGATGAGATCGGGGCCCTTTTTCTGAGGATAGAAATGCGGGTAGATCTGCTGGCCGGCGCGATTGATCTCGTACCGGACTTCCTGATCGGACGTGGAGGCGATATAGAGGTTCTTGGAGAGGTCGATCCTGGTCCGGATCGGGATCTTGTTGATCGCGGAAAGGATGTCCCCTTCCCGGATGCCCGCCCGGAGGGAGGCGTCGCTCGTGGGGTCCACCCTGACGGCCGTCAGGCCGTTCCGGGTCTGTTCCCAGACGACACCGTCGGTCACCTCTCTCCAGACGGCCTTCCGGTAGACATTGAGCCCGCCCAGGACGAAGATCACGAGGATGATGGCGAAAACCAGGACGGCCTGTTTTTTCATGGGCTCAATCCCAAACGCCCCGCATCATCGGCAATCCAAAAAATTGAATCCGCTTCATAAAAAAAATATCCTAGTCCAGGACGTGCCGAGAGCCGGCCCGGATGGCCCATCTGACGGCTCCCTGGCCGAGGAGGTTCTTGACGGTCGGATCCTCTTTTAGCCCCAGCGGCTGGGTGCTCCTCGAGAGGAACCCGCTCATATAATCGTACTTTGGCTTCTGGGTTTCCTGAGGGGCGGCCTGCTGGCTGGAGGAGGCCCAGAGCGGCCGGGCAAGCCCGGGCTTCAAGACAGCCTGGATGGCGGCTAGAGCAAGGACGCCAGAGACGAGAACGAAAGCTTTTTTCACTTCATAAAAAATAGAACTTTCTTTCCCCTTTGTCAATCAGGAGGGCCCCCGTTTGACAAAATCATTGGGGCTGGAATAGATTAGAGACAAAATTTGTTATCAGAGGCGTTTCTCAAGATGCCCTATTTTTCGTGCCGGGTCGCCGCCGAGGATGGAAGGATCGTCACCCGGGACCTCCTGGCCTCTTCGGCGGAAGAATGCCGGAGATCCCTCCAGGCGGACGGTTCCCTCGTCCTATCCGTCCGGCGTGACTGGAAGGCGTTCCAGGCCCAGGGCATCCGCTTCGGCCGGAAGATCAAGGAGAGGGACTTCATCCTCTTCAACCAGGAGCTGGTGGCCTTGATCAAGTCCGGCTATCCGATCCTCCGAAGCCTGGAAGTGATATCAGGCCGGCTCAAGAACATCTACCTGAAGGAGCTCCTGACGAAGGTCGCCAACGACGTCAAGCTGGGAAAGGCCCTCTCGGAGGCGTTCCTCCCCTATGAGAAATCTTTCGGGACGGTCTATACGGCAAGCCTGATGGCCGGGGAAAGGAGCGGCAATCTGCCCGGGGCCATCAACCGTTACGTCCAATATGCCAAGGTCATTTCCCAGACGCGGTCCCGCATCCGGTCCGCCCTGGCCTACCCGACGCTCCTCATCATCTTCGGGTTCATCCTCTTCGGCATCCTGGTCAACTT
Source organism: Candidatus Aminicenantales bacterium (assembly GCA_050015275.1). Lineage (GTDB taxonomy): Bacteria > Acidobacteriota > Aminicenantia > Aminicenantales > Saccharicenantaceae > DATKJS01. Next base: position 156,703 of record JBEKBS010000005.1, read on the forward strand.
CATCCTGCCCCGCTTCGCGAGCTTCTACCAGGATTTCCAGGCCCAACTCCCCGGCATCACGCGCATCATCATGTCCATTTCCCTGGCCGTGAACGCCCACTGGTACCTCTTCCCCGCCGTTCTGACGGCAGTCACCGTCTTGGTCCTGAACCGGAGACGAAGGCCGGATTTCCGGCTTCGCCTGGACAGGCTGAAGCTCCGGGTCCCCTACGGCAAGACGATCTGGCTCGAATCGAGCATCGCCATCTTCAGCCGGACGCTGGGGCTTCTCCTCGAGGCGGGCATCTCCCTCCTCCAGGCGATCGGCATCGCCATCCAGTCGGTCCCCAACGCCCATCTCTCGCGGACGATGGGGGATGTCCCCGATTCCATCAAGAACGGTGAAGGCCTGTCGGAATCTCTAGCCAAGTCCGGGGCGCTTCCCCCCCTGGCCTTGGACATGATCCGGATCGGCGAGTCCTCGGCCAACCTCCAGGGCATGCTCGGCGACGTGGCCGACTTTTACGACGACCGGATTCGTGTTAAAATCGATACGCTGGTGTCCTTGATCGAACCGGTCGTCATCATCTTCATGGGACTCGTGGTCGCAGGGATGCTCCTGGCCATCTACTTGCCCATCTTCAACGTGATCAGGATCACGCGATGAAAGGCCCGCGGGAGAAGCGGTATGAATAAAGAAGAACTGACCCATCTCAGGGACGAGGAGAGGGCGACGAGGAAGCTGGCGGAGCGCTACCACGTTCCTTACATCGACCTCGAAGACAGCGTCCTCGACAGGGACCTCGTCCAGAGCATCCCGGTCGAGTTCCTCCACCGCCTGAACTTCATCCCCCTCGAGGATGCAGGCGACGTCATGAAGATCGCCGTGGCCGACCCCTCCGACATCGCCTCCATCGACGCCATCGAGTCCTTCCTCGGGAAAAAGGTCCAGGTCTACGCGGCCTCGAAACGGGCGATCCTCGAGGCCCTGCGGAAGAGCGAAACGGCCATGCAAGTCCTCAAGGACGCCACGGAGGGCTTCATCACCCAGGTCGTGGAGAAGGAGAGCGGCGAGGAGGAGGACGTCATCTCCATCGAGAAGCTGGCCGACCAGGACGGCTCCATCATCAAGCTCGTCCACACGATCATCTTCACCGCCGTCCAGAAGCGGGCGAGCGACGTCCACATCGAATCCAAGGACGATGACGTCAAAGTCAAATACCGGATCGACGGCGTCCTGAGCGAGGCGATGGAGGCCATCGACAAGAGGTTCCAGTCGGCCATCATCTCCCGGATCAAGGTCATGTCGGACCTCGACATCGCCGAGCGCCGCGTCCCCCAGGACGGCCGGTTCCGGCTCAAGATCAAGGACAAGACCATCGACTTCCGGGTCTCCATCATGCCGTGTATCTACGGCGAGGATGCGGTCATCCGCATCCTGGACAAAGAGATGATCACGGAGGCCGTCTCGGAGCTCCGGCTGGACCTTCTTGGCTTCTCCGGTTTGATCGAGAAGAAGTTCCGGAAGTACATCACCCAGCCCTACGGCATGGTCCTGGTCACGGGGCCGACCGGGAGCGGCAAGACGACGACCCTCTACGCCGCCCTGACCGAGATCAAGTCGCCCGAGGACAAGATCGTCACCATCGAGGACCCCGTCGAGTACCAGATCGAGGGCATCACCCAGATCCCGGTCAACGAGAAAAAGGGCCTGACTTTCGCCCGGGGCCTGCGTTCTATCCTGCGGCACGACCCGGACAAGATCATGGTCGGCGAGATCCGTGACCCGGAGACGGCCCAGATCGCCATCCAGTCGGCCCTGACGGGCCACCTCGTCTTCACGACCGTCCACGCCAACAACGTCTTCGACGTCATCGGGCGCTTCCTGCACATGCAGGTCGACCCGTACAGCTTCATCTCGGCCCTCAATTGCATCCTGGCCCAGCGGTTGGTCCGGGTCCTTTGCCCGCGCTGCAAGGTCCCTGCGACCTACACGGCCGACCAGCTCCTGGAGTCCGGCCTGGACCCGGCCGTGAACCTGGGCCGGACGTTCTACGAGCCGAACGGCTGCCCGGACTGCCACCAGACCGGCTACAAAGGCCGCACGGCCATCGCCGAGATCCTGGAGCTCTCCGACCCGATCCGGGAGCTGATCCTGGAGAAGAGGCCGCTCTCTGAGGTCAAGAAAAGGGCCAGGGCAGAGGGAATGGTTTTTCTTAGGGAGATCGGTCTGGGGAAGGTCTTGGACGGGATCACCAGCCTCAGGGACCTGAACAAAGTGACGTTCGTAGAGTGATGACCGTGCCGTTCTTGAAGAAGTTCCGGACCCGCTTCGTCGACCGCCCCCTGCCGAACGCGGTTTTCGAGCTCGCCCCCGGTCGGCTCTGCGGCATCCGCGTCTCCGCGAGGGGACGGCCCGCCCGCAAGCGCTTCATCCTCCCTCTCGAAACGGGCGCCCTCGGCCCGTCCTTCGACCGCCCGAACGTCATCAGCGCGGGATCCGTCAAGCGGGTGATCGAGGAAGGGATGAAAGTCCTCGGGCTCGGAGGAGGGACCATCTCTCTTATCATTCCCGAGACCTGCGTCCGGATCTTCATCCTGACCGTGGATTCCGTCCCCTCCGGGCCGGGCGAGAGGGACGCCTTCGTCCGCTGGCGGGTCGGAAAACTGATGCCTCTTCTGCCCGAAGACCTCCGCCTGGACTACGACTTCTCCGCCGGTCCCGGACCGAGGAAGATCATCGTGGCCGCGGCCCGCGAGGCCATCATCCGGGAGTACGAGGACCTTTTCCAGTCCTCGGGGATGAAGGTGGGGACGGTGACCATCCCGTCCCTGAGCCTGGTCAATTTCCTCGACGGCGGGCCGGACACGAACACGATCCTCTTGAATATCGAGGCGGATAACCTGAGTTTCCTCGCGGTCACGGACTCCGGATGGACCCTGTACCGCCAAAAAGGAGTCGGGCTGGACCTCCCGGCCGAGGAAAAAGCCGACCTGGTCGTCAACGAAGTCGAGAACACGGTCCACTTCCTCGAGGACAAGGAGAGGATGAAGGTGGAAAGAGTCCGGGTCCGCTCGGAATCCTGGGAAGAAGGACCCCTGGTCGTTGCCCGGCTGGCCGAATCATTGGCCCTGCCTGCGGACATGATCGACTACCCGGCCCCCGAGGAATGGGATCTTCGGGAAAAGGCCATCCTGGCGCCGCTCGTGGGGCAGATCTCATGAACGGGAAACGGGCGCTCTATTTGAACCTGGCCAGCCGGCCGGCGAGGAACCGGAGCTTCTATCTCCTGTCCCGGAATGTCCTGACCGTGGCCATCGTCTTACTGCTCGGCCTCTCGGCGTTCGCGGCCGTCAGGTACGGCCGCCGGACGGCCCGCCTCAAGGCCTCGCTGGCCGAAACGGGCCAGATCGTGGACGCGGCCGGACAGGAGGAAAGGCGGCTGTCTGCCGACGCCGACAGCGTGAAGAAGGCGGGCCGGGAGAAGGCCGACCTCATCAACAGCATCATTCTCCAAAAGAGCTTTTCCTGGACGGGCTTCCTCTCGCAGCTCGAAGCCGCGCTCCCGGATTCCCTCTACATCACGTCGCTCGTCCCGAATTTTTCGGGCGACCGGACGTTCATCCTCAGGATCAAGGTCGTGTCCCGCGGCCTGGACGACCTCCTGACATTCCTCAACAACCTCAACGCCCGGAAATTCAAGTACCGGTTCGAGAGCGAATCCCGGGAGGACGAGGGCCGTCTTGTTTCGGAGATCTCCCTGACCTATGAGCGCGATATTTAGCCGACTCCACGAGAAGGAAAAGAAGACGCTCGAGCGTCTGACCGCGGCGGTCCTCTTCGCCCTGGCCCTGGGACTCGGCCTGGCCATGTGGCAGCGGTCGAGTTATTTCGAGGCCCGCGACGCGCTGGCCGCGCTTCAAAACAGATACCGGAGGGTCCAAAAAGCCCGGACGGATGCAAAAGCCGAGTGGGCCCGCTGGCAGGAGGCCGTCCGGGACATGGAGTCTTTCAAAGACACGTTCTTTTATGATGAGAAGACCGTCTCCCGGGCGCTCCGGCTGGACCTCCAGCGGATTTTCAGCGAGGCCGGAATGAACGTCCCTCCCCTCAGCTACCACTATTCCGACCTGGAAAAAGTCCCGATCAAGAAAATCGCCGTCACGTTCAACTACTCTGGAACGTACGACGGCCTCAAGAGGTTCTTAGCCATCGTGGAGAGGTTTAAAAAATTCCTGGCCGTCGAGAAGATCGACTTCGAGAAAGCGGACGCCGAAAGCGGCCTCCTCAGTCTCAAGATGACGCTGGCGGGGTACTATGAGATCTGAAGGACGGCTCCTGCGTTTCCTCCTCACCCTTGTGGTTTTTTCCCTGGCTTCCGCTCTTCCCGCGGCCCAAAAGGACAAGACCCGGCCGCCCGCGCCCAGGGACGGCAAGCCCCTCATCCGCAAGGACCTCCTGACCTTCAGCGGAGGAGAGATCGTCCCTCCGCGCCGCGACATTTTCCGCCCCATGGCTTCCGCCCAGCCGGCTTCGCCCCAAGTCCCGTCGGTCAAGGCCCCGGCCCAGAAAGGGCGGGGCCCGGCCGATGAGCCGCCCGCTTTCGCCCTGAACCTCGTCTATATCGGCTCGGTCCGGGCCGCAGGAAAGATCGTGGCCCTGGTCCTGAAAGACGGCCAGACGATCTCCGTTGCCGAAGGCGACGAGATCATTCCCGGATACAAGGTCCTCCGCGTCACTCCCGACGAGATCGAGATCGGGGGACCGAGCTCGGAGCGGAAGACGTTTGCCCGACAAGGAGACCGGCCATGAAAAAAATCGCCCTCATGCTGGCCCTGGCGCTGACGCTCGGGGGATGTACGACGCTCACCCACAGCTACCGGTTGGGCGTGTCCGCCGAGTTGAACAAACAGTATGACATGGCCATCAAATACTACGAGCAGGCCGCCGCCGAAAACCCGAAGGAATCGGTTTACCGGCTCGCCTTGTTCCGGGCGAAGGCGGCCGCCAGTTTGGTCCATCTCCAGAACGCCAGGGTGCTCGCTGCCCAGGGGAAGAAAAAGGATGCCGCGACGGAATACGGCATCGCCCTTTTCTACGACCCCCTCAACCGGTCGATCGCCGAGGAGATGAAGGCCCTGGAGGCCCCCCCCCCGAAGCCCAACAAGCCCATCGCGGAGGTCGCCGAGGCCCCGGTCAAGCTCAAGCCCACCGTCGAGAAGCTGAGCATCAGCTTCCGGACCCCGGTCTCCCTGAGGTCGATCTTCGAGACCCTGGCCCGGATCACCGGCGTGACGTTCATCTACGACGAGACGTTCCGCGACATGAGCCTGGCCGTGGACCTGACGGGCAAGGACATCGAGCAGGCCATCAATTATCTTTGCATCGCCAGCAAGAACTTCTCCAGGATCGTGGACGAAAAGACGGTCATCGTCGCGCCGGACAACATCCAGATGAGGCAGAAATACGAGCTCCTCGTCATCAAGACCATTTACCTGTCCAACATCAACGCCCAGGACGTCCAGGCCCCGCTCGTCCAGATGGTCAAGACGCAGTACAAGATCCCGACCCTCGGGGTGGACAAGAACCTGAACTCGATCACGATCAGGGACACTCCCCAGGTCGTGGCCTTGGCCGAGAGGCTCCTCCGGGCGTGGGACAAGCCCCAGGGGGAGGTCGTCATCGACGTCGAGATCATGGAGGTCGACCGGAACATGCTCCGGAATCTCGGGGTCGACTTCAGCAACACGACCATGGCCGTCCAGCTCAACCCGGCCGGCGGGCAGGGAAGCTCGACGGGCTGGCTCCGGCTGAACGCCCTCAGCCTCAAGAGCCTGGCCAGCTACGAGCTCAGCACCCCCCAGGCGGTCATCCAATTCCTCGAAGGGGACGCCAACACGAAGATCATCGCCCAGCCCCGGATCCGCGGCCTGAGCGGCGAGGACATGAAATACCTGGTCGGGCAGAAGGTCCCCATCCCTCAGGGGTCATTCACGCCGATCGTGGCCGGCGGGACCAACACCCAGCCGATCGTCAGCTACACCCAGCAGGATGTCGGGATCGACCTCAAGATGAAACCCCGGATCCACCTGGAAAAGGAAGTCACCCTCGACGTCGAGATCAAGGTCTCCTCCCTCGCCGGAACGAGTACCGTCGCGAACATCCCGATCATCAACACCCGCGAGATCAAGAACATGATTCGCCTCAAGGACGGCGAGACCAACCTCCTCGCCGGCCTGCTCTGGGACGAGGAGCGGAAATCCATCTCCGGGATCAGCTTCCTGAAGGACATTCCCATCCTGGGCAACCTGTTCTCGAGCACGCAGACGGAGATCGACCAGACCGACGTCATCCTGACCATCACGCCCCATATCATCCGGACCCTGCCGATCACGGACGCAGATGCCCGTCCGTTCTGGGTGGATCCCAACAGCATCTCTGACGTGTCCGGGGCCGGCCAGCGGGCGGGGGAAGAGGAGATGTCGAACCCGGCCGGCCTCGCCGAGAACCAGCCTGCCGAACCCGGCGAGGACACGGGCGCCAACGCCATCTATCTCTCGCCGGCCAGCTTTGAGATCCCCAAGGACAGGGAATTCCGGGTCAACGTCGAGCTCGCGACCGAAAAGGAGCTCGGCAACATGTCCCTCAATATCGGCTTCGACCCCCAGGCTCTCCAGCTCAAGGACGTCATCGAAGGCGGAATTGCCAAGCAGATGGGCGAGAAGGCCCAGTTCGTGAATATCAAGACTTCCTCGGGATGCACCCTGGGCTTCTCCGGCCCGAACCTTGGCCGCGGCTTCAAGGGCCAAGGCATCCTGGCTGTCCTGGTCTTCACGCCCGTGAACGCGGGTGAGACGACGGTCTCTATCGCTAGCTATTCGGCCGTCGGCGTCAACGGGCAGACGGCCGTCCTCGGGACGGGCAATTCGCGGATCCTCATTCGGTAAGGGAACGTGCGGAAAAAGGACCGTCGGCCCTGATGATCATCATCCTCTCCGGGCCTGTGCACGGCGGGAAGACGACGCTCGTCCAGAAGTCCCTCTCCCGGTGGGCCTCGCACGGGCTCGGGTTCGGGGGCTTCCTGAGCATCGCCGTGCCGGACGGTTCCGGGGCCCTTGAGTACGATCTCCTGGGCCTCAAGGACGGCCTCCGTCTTCCACTCCTCCGCCGGACCGGGGAGCCCGAATGGGAGAGGGTCGGCCCTTTCTCCTTCGTGCCCCGGACCTTGGAGGTCGCCCGCTCTCTCATCCGGACGGCCGACCCCGCCGAAGTCCTCATCGTGGACGAAGTCGGGCCCCTGGAGCTCGCCGGGGGCGGGTTCTGGCCGGCCCTCCGCGAGGTCGTCTTCAAGCCCGGGATGAAAGCGTTGCTCGTGGCGAGGGAGGAGATCCTGGAAGACCTCTCGAGGCTCCTCGGGGCCCCGATGCCTCTGATCATCGACGTCTGCGACCCCAACGCCCAGCGCCTTCTCGACCAGAGCCTGTTCGGGCTGACCAAAACCCATGATCATCAAGACTAAGTTCTTCGCTTATTTTCGGGACCTTTTCGCCGGCCGGGACCGGGACGTGGACATCGGCGACGGCCGGACCGTCCGTGACGCCCTCAACGTCCTCTGCGACACGCCGAGCCGCCGCGCGGAGATCTTTGCCGGGAACGAGCCCAAGCCCCATCTCGTCCTGATGGTCAACGGCGTTCACATCCAATCCCTCCAAGGGCTCGAGACAGAGCTCAAGACCGGCGACACTCTGGCCGTCTTCCCCTTCCTCGGCGGCGGGTAATGTAGCACCGGGGACGGAACAGGACAAGCCCCGTCCCACCTGATCGCGTGGCTTCTTGCCTCCTCATGGGCCTTCTGTTATCTTAGGCGCATGCCCGAGTTCCCGATCCCCGGATTCCACGGGCGGGTCCTCGAAATCGACCTGACCACGGGGGCCATTCTGCGGAAACCTCTGGATCCCCAGCTCGCCCTCGACTATCTGGGGGGCCGCGGCCTGGGGGCCCGGATCCTCTACGACACCATCGATCCGGCGTGCGATCCTCTCGGCCCCGATAACGCCATCGTCATCGTCACCTCACCCCTGATCGGGACCAACGCCCCGACCGCCGGCCGCGGCCACATGGTCTTCAAATCGCCGCTCACCGGTGTCATCGGGACGTCGAATTCCGGGGGGACATGGGGCGCGGCCTTCAAGGCCACGGGTTGGGACGTCCTGGTCGTCAAGGGCGCGGCCTCCGACCCCGTCATGATCGACATCGCCCCGGGCCGGGTCGAGGTCCTTCCGGCAGGCCACGTGTGGGGCATGTCGACCCACGAGACGAACGACGTCCTGGCCGCGGCTTCGGAGCCCGGGAGCCCCGCCCGCGTCCTCTGCATCGGGCCGGCAGGCGAGAACCTCGTCCGGATGGCCGCCGTCGCCAACGACCGGAACCGTGTTTATGGCCGTTGCGGCCCCGGCGCCGTCTGGGGAAGCAAGAAGCTCAAGGCCGTCCGGGTCCGCGGCAAGGAAAAGATCGCCGTCGCCGACAAGGAGAAATACCAGGCGGGCCTCGACCAGGCCCTTTACCTAATGCGTCAAGCGCCGATCACCAAACGCCTTCTCCGCGAGCTCGGCACGGCGGGCCTCATCGAGCTCATCAACCTCATCAGCATGCTTCCCCACAGGAATTTCCGGGATTGCCTCCACCGCGAGGAGGACGTCGAGCGGATCTCCGGCGAGACTCTGGCCAAGACGCTCCTCGACAAGGCGGGCTCGTGTTACCTGTGTCCGATCGGCTGCCAGCGGCACACGAGGGTCGTCGGCAAGGACGGAAAAGAAGAGACCGGTGAAGGGCCCGAATACGAGACCATGATCCTCATGGGCCCGGTCTGCGACATCTACGACATGGCCGCCGTCACCCGGGCCAACTACCGCTGCAACGAGCTCGGCATCGACACCATCAGCTACGGTGGGACGGTTGCCTGTGCCATGGAGCTCTTCGAGCTCGGCCTCCTCACGAAAGAGGAAACGGGCGGGCTCGACCTCGCCTTCGGGAGCAGCGAGGCCCTGGAAAAGCTCGTCCCGCTCATGGCCTTCAGGAAAGGGATCGGGGACAGGCTGGCCGAAGGGTCCTCCCGCCTGGCGGCCGGAGTCGGCCGCCCCGAATTGTCCATGACCGTGAAAAAACTCGAGATCCCGGGTTATGATCCGCGCGCCTCCTTCACCCAGGCCCTCGGCTACATGACTTCGCCGACGGGCGCCTGCCACCTCCGCGGAGGATACGCGGTTTCGCTGGCGTTCTTCGGCGGGACGAGAGAGATCCCCCGGTTCAGCCTCCTCCAATCTCCCATCGCCATCCGCAACATGCAGAACACCGGGATCCTCCAGGACAGCCTGGGCATCTGCCGCTTCACCGGCTTCGCTTTCTCTTCGGACCCATGGGCTCGGATGGTCAGCGGCGTCACGGGCCGCGACTTCTCGGTCGCGCGGCTCGAGGAGATCGAGAACCGCATCGCGACCCTCGAGCGGCTCTTCAACATCGAGGCCGGCGCCACGGCGGACGACGACGCCCTCCCGCCGCGCTTCGCCGACCTGCCCGTTGTCGCCGAGGGCAGGGAGCGGCGGGTGTCGCGAGAGGACCAGGACCGGATGAAGCAGGACTATTACCGGGTCCGGGGCTGGGACGGCCAGGGAAGGCCGACGGCCGAGCTCGGCCGGGCCCTCCGCATCGAAGCGAGGAAAAAATGAGCGCTCCAAAATGGAAGGCGAGCGAAGAGCTCCTGCGCCTGTTCCAGGCCGTGGGCCGGGCCTCCCTCCTCTACGATATCCAGGACAGCCACAGCGGGAACATGGCCGTCCGCTGGGCCGGTGAAGCCGGCGGGGACGAGATCGTCATCACCGCCACGGGCTCCCAGAAGGGCGATCTCGAGCCGAGCCAGATCTGCTTCCTTTCGGCGACCGAGACCGACTCCGGCTACTACAAAGCCTCTTCGGAGACGGACATCCACGCCCGGGTCCTGGCCTTGCCCGGCGTCCGGGCCTCGATGCACGCCCACGTCAAGGAGCTGATCATGGCCACCCTCGACGACGCCCCCAAGCCCGGCCATCCGCCGGATTTCGAGCCGGTCGACCCCCTGGCCTATCACCATCTCGGCGGGGCCATCCCCGTGGATTGGTTCGCCGTGCCCAGCGGATCCCCGGAAATGACGAGGACGCTCCCCGAGCGCCTGGCCGGGCATCCGCTGACCATCATCTTCGGCCACGGCGCGATCGCCAAGGGGAGGACCCTCAAGGAGGCCTTCTTCAGGCTCTGCGTCGCCAACGAGGCCGGGGCCGTCATCCGGCTCCTGTGGCGGCTCGGCGTCGACGTCGAGGGGTTGAGGAGCAGGATCCGGGAAAACCCGGCTGGCGCGTTCGCCTACGCTCCCCCGGCCTTCGAGGACGGCGAGGACGGCCGCTTGGACTTCCCCGACGAAGAGGAGATCCTGACGGAGTTCCGGAAGGCGGGGAACAGGATCTTCGAGTCCAGGCTCTCACCCTTCCACACGGGCTCGATGTCGGTCCGCGGCGTGGACGCGATGCTCTACGCGCCCAAGGCGTCCATGCCCAGGGACATCGGCGGTCCCCTGGCTCGGGTGCCGTTGGCGATTGACGCCGGGGACGATCCCGAAGTCCGGCGCCACAAGGAGATCTACGCGTCGAGCGATTTCCAGACCGTCATGCACTGTTATGTCACGGAGGCCGAGGCCTCGGCCCACTACGTCTATCCCGGGGAGACGGGGCCATCGGACAGGGTCATCCCGATCGACGCGGAAGGCTCGTTCCTCCACCTTGTCATTCCCGTCGCGCCCCCGGCGATCCCGGCGGCCGGACTCATCCGCCTCCTCCACGAGTACAAGATCGTCATCGTCAGGGGAGGGGGGGTCTGGGCGGCGGGCGGGCAGTCCCTCTCCGAGGTCTTGCACCATCCGTCCTCCCTCCGCGAGATCTGCCTTTACCGGATCGCCGCTCATGAACGGGGCCTGGACCTGCGCAGGATGGAGCCCAAGAAAGCCGGCAGATGGTGAACCAAGACCTTGCCGCCACGTTCGTCGCCGCGGCCGAGGCCGCCGGCGCCGAGACCTTCCTGGCGCGCGACGTCGGCGAGGCCCTCACCATCGCCGCCCGTCTTTTCGAACGGGAGCAGGTCCGGACGGCCCTGGCCTGCCCCTCGCTTCGGAAAGCCGCGGACGACGCCGGCCTCCGCCTCGGGGTTCCCGAAGGGACGGCCGCCATCGCCGGGGCCCAGGCCGCCGTCGTCCGGGCGGATTTCGGCGCGGCCGAAACGGGGACCCTCGTTCGGCTCGATACCGGGGACGATGAAAAGCTCCTCTGGACGCTGCCGCCCCTCTGCGTCTGCCTCCTCGAGCGACGAGCGATCGTGCCCGACCTCCAGTCCCTGGTCGGCGTCGTTTCGGATCACCTCGGCCGGACGGGCCTGCCCGGCCCCCAGGTCTCTTTCGTCACGGGCCCGAGCCGGACGGCCGATATCGAAGGCCAGCTCGCGATCGGCGTCCAGGGACCGGCCCGGCTCGTCATCGGACTGATCGAGGGAGGCCGCGGCTGAGGCCATGAAGAAGATGAAGGCCCTCGACCCCCATCTCAAGGCGACGCTCCAGGCCTTCTATGAGAGCTGGTCCGCCAAGCGCGAAAGCTCGTTCCAGGGCCTGGATTTCGAGGCCCTCCGCGAAACTCTTGCGGAGATCAAGGACGAGGCCATCGCCAACCAGGACAGTCTGCTCGCCCGCTTCGAGGAGCAGGCCGTCCGGCACGGCAGCCGTGTCCTCCGGGCGAGGGACGGAGACGAGGCCAACCGTCTTGTCCTCGAGATCCTGGAACGGCATGGGGCACGGAAGATCGTCAAGAGCAAATCCATGGTCAGCGAGGAGACTTGCCTCAACGACTATCTCCGCAGCCACGGCGTCGAACCGCGGGAGACCGACCTCGGCGAGTGGATCATCCAGCTTGCCGGGGCGGCGCCGACGCATATGGTCATGCCGGCCATCCACCTGACGCGCCAGGGCGTTGCCCGGATCTTTTCGGAACACCTGGGCCGCGAGATCGAGGCAGACATCCCGGCCCTGGTCCGCGTGGCGCGGGAAGAGCTGAGGCGGGAGATCCTTGGATCCCCCGTCGGGCTGACGGGCGCAAACGCCTTGATCGCCGAGAACGGCTCGGTCATGATCGTCACCAACGAAGGCAACGGACGGCTCGTCGCGACGGCCCCGCCCGTCCACATCGTCCTCGCGAGCACGGAAAAGGTCGTCGCGGCCACGGCCGACGCCCTGCTCCTGCTCAAGATCCTGACGAAAAGCGCCACGGGCCAGCCCATCTCGAGTTATGTCTCCATCATCGCCGGACCGCACAGGTCGGAACAATACATCATCCTTCTCGACAATCACCGGAGCGAGCTCCGGGCCGACCCCAAGTTCCGGGACGTTCTCAGGTGCATCAAGTGCTCGGCCTGCCTCAATGTCTGTCCGGTCTACCAGGTCATCGGCGGAGAGGAATTCTCCCATGTCTATATGGGCGGTATCGGGAGCCTTCTCACGGCCTGGATCCATGGCCTCGAACGGTCCAAGGGCCTGGCGGAGCTGTGCATGGGGTGCCACCGCTGCGACACGGTCTGTTCGACCAAGATCCCTATCGCCGACCTGGTCGTGGCCCTGAAAGAGCGGCTGGCCCGGGAGACCGGAAGGAAATTTTGGAAGAAGGTCGCCCTGGACGGGGTCATGGGGCATCCCGCCCTAAACCGGGGAGCGTTTCTCGCGGCCCGGGCGGCCAGGCCGATCGTCCAAAGGAAAGGATATGCTCGCGCCCTGCCTTCGTGGCTGGCTCGGTACGACCGGTTCCGGGCCCTCCCGGCGCCGGCCCCCCGGCCCCTGTCGGCCCTGTTCAGGAAAGAGAAGAGGGCCCTGCGGAAAAGGATGCCTGTTTCAAAGGAGCGAGTGACACTCTTCCCGGGATGCCTCATCCAGCACGTCTACCCGGAGGTCGGGCTGGCGGCGGCCCGGGTCCTCGCTCGGCTCGGCTATGACGTCCTCCTTGGGCCCACCACGTGCTGCGGGTTCCCGCCTTGGAACTCCGGCCACGCCGCTTCGGCCCGGCGGGCTTTCCGCAACGTCCTGAAGAGGCTCAAGGGCGAGGGGCCTGTGATCACTCTTTGTCCGACCTGCACGACCATGCTCGCCCACGCCGGCCCCGACCTCATCCTGGGACATCGGGGAGCGAAGTCGCGCCGTCAGGCGGACGGCGCCGGGAACGATTTCCAAGATATCAGGGAGTTGGCCGGCCGGGTCGTGACGTTCAGTCAGTTCTTGGCCTGTCACGAAAAAGAGGCCCTCCGGCGGCTTTTCCCGGAAGGCCGCCCCGGGAAGCGGGCGACCTACCACGATTCCTGCCACCACAAGCACGTCCTCAAGGCGTCGGAGGACTCCCGGACCCTGGTCCGGATGGCCCTGGGGACCGAGCTCGTGGAGATGACCGGCCCTGCGGCCTGCTGCGGATTCGCCGGGGCCTACTCCATCGACCACCCCGAAGTCGCCGAGGCGCTTCTTGCGGACAAGCTGGCCGCGGTGACGGCCTCGGGCGCCGCTCTTGTCGCCCTGGACTGCCCCGGCTGTCTCCTCCAGATCCGCGGCGGCTGCGCCAGGAGCGGCCAGGCCGTCGAGGTCAGGCACACGGCCGAGATCCTGGCCGCCGCTCTCGAGAACGGCTAGGAAAGCGCGCCGGGCGCAGACGTCCGGGTCGGACCAACCCCCCTTTCGGGGTGAATTCTCACCCCGTGAAATCACCCCCAAAGGGCATTGCCCGGTCCTGCGGCTCCTGTAATCTGATGGAGAATCCGGTGGACATTTGATAATCCAATGAACCACAATATCCTGGAAAGCCCGGGCTCCCCGGCAGAACTCAACGCGAATAACAACGCGGGTCCGGCTCCGGGCCTGGCCGCCAGGTTCGGGCCGAGAAAGCTCCGGACGAAGATCTTCCTCCTGGCCTCCTCGTTGATCATGGGTCTTTCGGTCTTCTATCTCCTCTATTTTCCCGGCCGCCTGGAGCATCATCTCTCCCGCGATATCGCGGATATCATCAACAACACCAGCTCGGTCGCCTCGCTGGGGCTGTCCGCGGAGCTCCAGGCGGGCGACAAGACCGCCATGGAACGGATCCTCAAGACGATCTGCGAACGCGCCGACGGGATCGAATATGCCGTCCTCGAAGACGACCCCGGACTGGTCCTGGCGTCCTCCAACCGTGACGTCGCGGAACGGGACATGTACCGCGAAACCGACCCCGTCCAGCCGCCTCCCGGCCGCCGGACCGTCTACAGGACAAAGACCCCGGTCATGGCCGACGACCGGGTCCTGGGGAACCTCTTCCTCGGGTTCGCCTTCAAGGGCCTTATCGCGGAAACGACCAGGGAGAAAGGCGTCATCACGTTCGTCTGCCTGGCCATCATCTTCGTCAGCGGGCTCCTCGTCTTTCTTTTCAGCGGGCTGATCACGCGACCCATTGTCCTGATGACGCGGACGGCCGAAAAGATCGCGAAGGGCGACCTCAGGCAGCGGGCCAAGGTCTATTCCCGTGACGAGATGGGACTCCTGGCCCGGGCTTTCAATACCATGGCTGACGGGCTGGAAAAGGCCCTCCGGGAGATGGAAGGGACCAATAAGTCGCTCGAGGCCATGATGCGCGCCAGGTCCCTGGAGATGGAAAAGGAGATCTCCGAGCGCCGCCGCGTAGAGAGGGAGCTCCGGATGGCCAAGGACGAGCTCGAGCACCGGGTCGAAAAGCGGACCGAAGAGCTGTCCAAGGTCAACGAGGAGCTCAGCGGGCGGGTCATCGAGACGCGCCGGGCGGAAGACCAGCTCCAGACGACGCTCGAGCGGCTGGAGAGGGCCCTGGAGGGCACGATCCGGGCCATGTCCCTGACGATCGAGATGCGGGACCTCTACACGGCCGGCCACCAGCGTCGCGTGTCCAGCCTGGCGGTGGCCATCGCCGAGGAACTCCACCTTCCCTCGAACAAGATCGAAGGTCTGCGCTTGGCCGGGGTCATCCACGACATCGGCAAGATCGCCATGCCGGCCGAGATCCTGACCAAGCCGACGCGGCTGACCAAGACCGAGTTCCAGCTGATCAAGGACCACCCGAGGATCGGCTACGACATCCTGAAGAACATCCAGTTCCCCTGGCCCGTGGCCCACATCATCCTCCAGCACCACGAGCGGATGGACGGCTCCGGATACCCCGACGGACTGCTCGGGGACGCCATCCTTCTCGAAGCGAGGATCCTGGCCGTGGCCGATGTCGTCGAGGCCCTGTCCTCCCACCGTCCCTACCGCCCGGCCCTCGGCATCGAAAAGGCCCTGGAAGAGATCCGCCGGGGCCGGGGGCTCCGCTACGACATGCGGGTGGTTGACGCCTGCATGAAGCTCTTCAAGGACCGCCGCTACAGCTTCAAGAAGGAAAACACCGAGGCCATCTTCCAGTGAGGCCGCCCGCCATCCCGGTTCGTTGACTTGACCGGGTGATTCCGCTAAAATCACCTTCACCTTGCCGGCGTAGCTCAGTTGGTCAGAGCATGCGGCTCATATCCGCAGTGTCGGGGGTTCAAATCCCTCCGCCGGCATTTTTTCAAGACCTCATGTCCAAGACGAGAAAGGGCCGCGTTTTCCAGGCCTTCAAGACCGCCGTCCTGAAGCACGGGATGATCGTGCCGGGCGACCGGGTCCTGGCCGCCTGCTCCGGCGGGCCCGACTCCGTGGCCCTCACGAGCCTCCTGCTCAAGCTCCGCAACGAGATGCCGCTCGAGGTCTCCGTCGCCCATTTCAACCACCGGATCCGCCCCGAAGCCAAGGACGACGAGGCGTTCGTCCGGGAATTGACGAGGTCCTGGGCCCTCCCCCTCATCACCGGGTCGAAGGAGGTCCGGAGGGAGGCTCAGCGAAGGAAGATCAACCTCGAGGAAGCGGCCCGCGTCCTCCGCTATGAATTCCTGCGCCGGGCGGCCCGGAAGTCGGGCGCGACCAAGATCGCCACGGGCCACACCATGAACGACCAGGCCGAAACGTTCCTCATGCGGCTTTTCCGGGGGACGGGCCTGCCGGGCCTGGCCGGCATCGAGCCGGTTTCCGGCCCCGCCGCGTGCCCGGTCATCCGGCCGCTCCTCGGGCTCCGGCGAGAGGAGCTCGAAGCCTATCTCCGGGAAGAGGGGCTGGGCTTCCGGACCGACGAGTCCAACCTCGACCGGAGGTTCCTCCGGAACCGCGTCCGTCTCGGGCTCCTTCCTGAGGTTGAGAGAGACTACGGGCCGCGGATCGTTGAGCACCTGGCGACCCTCTCATCCCTCATCCGGGAAGAGGAGGCGCTCCTCGCGGGGATGGTCCGCGCTTTTGCCGAAGAGTTCATCACGCGGAGCGGAGGAGAGGCCGCGCTCGATGTCCGGACGCTCTCGCTCCTGCCGCCGGCTCTGGCCCGGCGGGTCCTCCGGGAGTTCATCCGAGAGCTCAAAGGAGACCTGCGGGCCGTCTCCTTCGAGGACATCGAATCCGTGCTCGGCCTCCGGGACGGGAAGGAGAAGACGGTTAAAAAGGGCCTCGTCCTCCGCCGCGAAAAAGGCCGGCTCTTCCGCCTTCACCGGCGAGCCGCGTCCCGGGGGTTCGAGACGACCTGGAACGGCGAGGGAGAAATTTCAGCCGGGGGAATGACGTTCATGGGGCAGATGCGGGACCGTGCGGACGGGCTCCCTCTCAAAGGAGATGACACGCGCCAGGCCGTCGTCGACTTGGCCAAGCTCCGCTTCCCGCTCGAAGTCCGCAACCGCCGGCCGGGCGATCTCTATAGGCCGCTCGGCGCGCCCGGCCGGAAAAAGCTCAAGGAGATCCTGAGGGCCAAGGGTATCGCCCGGGATGACCGGGACCGGCTCCCCGTTTTCCTGTCCCGGGGCGAGATCGTCTGGGTCCCCGGGCTTCCGGTCGCCGAGGGATTCAAGGTGAGGGCCGGGACCAGGCGCGTTTTTTCGATCGAAAGGATGGGCCCCGGCCGGCGGGCTCAGCGGCGGTAAAGGCCGAGGTAGGCGTTGACGATCCTCTCGCCCCAGAGCGCCGCGACGAAGGCCGCCGGGGCCAGGAACGTCCCGAAGGGCAGGGCGAACTGGAGGTCTTTCTTCCGGCGGACGATGAGGAAGACCCCGACGAGCGCGCCGGCGAACGAGCCGAGGATCAGGGTCAGAAGCGTTCGCGCCAGACCCAGGTAGGCCCCGACCATCAGCAGCATGGTCACGTCCCCCATCCCCAGCCCCTCTTTTTTCCGGATGAGGCGGTAGGCACCATAGACGAAGAGCAGGAATCCCGCCCCGGACGCGGCGCCCACGAGGGCCCCGCGGAATGTCAGGTCGTCCCGGAAAAACGAGTAGACGAGAGCGAGGACGAGGCCCGGCATCGTGATCGCGTCCGGCAGGACCTGGTGGAAATAATCGATGAAGCCAAGGCTGATGAGGGCGCTCGTGAACAGGCAGCCGGCGAAAAATTCCAGGCCTGCGATCCGGCCCGACTGGCAGAAGACCAGGATGAAGCCGAGGGCAGTGAGGGCCTCGACAAGAGGGTAAACCGGCGAGATCCTGCGGCCGCAGCTCCGGCATTTCCCGCCGAGCCAGAGGTAGGAAAGAACGGGGACGTTGTCGTAGGGCTTGATCCTCGTCCCGCAGCCGGGACAGGTAGAGGGCGGCCGGATGAGGCTCATCTTCCGCGGGAGGCGATAGATGACGACGTTGAGGAAGCTCCCCCAGACGAGGCCGGCGATGGCGATCAGGATGAAGGTCAACGTTTCCATGGGGTGGTGGCCGCTTTCACGTTTCCGGTCTTCGGATCATAAACATAGTCCTGCCCGTCCAGGTCCTTGGGAAGCCCGTTCAGGATCCGGGTCCGGACAAGGTCCCCGAGATCGCCGGGGAACCGGCCGTAGCGGGCCTTGAACATCCTCACGGCCTCTTTGAGGCGGTCCGTGTCCATGGCGCTCTTCACCTGGTAGAGGTGGTTCGAGGCGATCTTTTTCGTCCGCTCGTCCGGCGCCGTCTTATAGATCGCGAGCCAGGTCTCCCAGGACGTCTCGATGTCCCCCTTCTTGTAGAGGGCGTTGGCGTAGAGCCTCCCGGTGAATTCCGGCGCTCCCGGCAGGTCCATGCATTTCTTGAAATAGTCCTTGGCCAGGTCGTAGTTCTTGAGGTTCATCATGGCGATGTGCCCCGCCTCGAAGGGGAAGAGCCACTGACCGGGATTCTTGGCCGCCCCGTTGTCCAGGATCTTGAAGGCCAGGCCCGTGTCCCCGGCCTCGGCCGTGGCGATCAGGGCCCCGGTCTCGTAGGGGTCGGTGTAGGTCGGGTCGAGATCGCCGATGATGGCGAAGATATGGTCCAGGTAATGGAAGCGGTCATCGATCGTCGGCGTGCTGTAGTACTGGATCGCCCAGAGATAGATGAGGTCGGCGGCCAGGGCCCGGTAGCCGAATGTGGCGTACCTGAGGAACTTCCCCGAGGGGATATAGATGATGGAGGCCCCGGGCACTCTTTTCCGGGCGATCGTATCGGTCCTGGCCTTGAGGGCCATGAACGTGGCCGAGATCGCGAGGAGGAAGAGGACGAGAAAGAAGGCCGCCGAGCCCCTGGCCGGTGAAGCCTTCCGGATCATGTCGTTCCCCGCCCGCTCAGATGAAGTCCCGGCGTCTGAACACGAGGATCGCCAAGGCGAGGATGAAGGCCGTGTAGCAGATGCCGTAGAGGAGAGAATAGAGGTAGATGCCGGCCGGGATGGGCAGGCCGTGAACGACCTCCGTCTTGAAATTGAAGTTCTCCAGGTCGGGAAGGAACAGATAGAGGAATTGAGCCAGGGCCCGCACCGCGCCCGCTCTCATCTTCTTGATGAGAAGCTCAAGGCCCCAGGAGAGATGGCCGATGAGGTAAAAGGACAGGGAGAAGATCGAGCTCAGGATGGGCGTCGAAAAGGAGGAGAAGAGGATGGCCACCGCCGTGATGAGGACAAGCTCGAGGAAGATGTAGGCGATGGCGACGAGCATCGTCCATTCGATCCGGAACGTGTGCAGATAGACGATGGCCAGGAAGATGAGGCTCATGCCCGCGGTCATGACGAAGAGGGTCAGGACCAGGCCGAGGAACTTCCCCAGGATGAACTCGGCCCGGAGGAGCGGCTTGGAGAGGAGGGTGAAGATCGTCTTCTTGTCGATCTCCTTGTAGACGAGGCTCGTCCCGATGAGGACGGCCATGAGCACGCCGAAGATCGAGATGGAGGCCAGCCCGACGTCCTTGATGATCTTGACCCGGTCGCCGACGGTCAGGATGGCCAGGACCCGGGAGGCGATGATAGCGACCGCGGCGAAGAAGAAAAGAAGGTAGAGGATGCGGTCCCTCTTGGCTTCCTTGAAGGTGATCCCGGCGATGGCTGTGATCTTCATTTCCCGGTCACCGTTTCGACGAAGATGTCCTCCAGGGTTTCCGTCCGCGGGCTGAGGGAAATAACCTTCCCCTTCCTCTCCCGGACGACGGCCAGGACATCGTCCACCCGCTTCTCCTCGAAGACCTTGAGGAGGACCCGCCCGCCCTGGACGGAGACGTTTTCGCCCAGCCCCTGGAAGGCCTCCGACGATACCCCCATGACCGTGACCTCGGTGAAGAGGACCTTTTCGGAAACGAGGTCCTGGAGGGCGCCCTGCTTGACGATCCGCCCGCCGACGATGATGGCCACGTGGTCGCAGATCATCTCGATGTCCTGGAGGATGTGGGAGGTGAAGAAGACCGTCTTCCCCTCCTGTTTGAAGCGGACGATGATGTCCCGGATCTCCTTGCGGCCCAGGGGGTCCATGCCGCCGAGCGGCTCGTCCAGGATGACGAGCTTCGGGTCGTTGATGAGGGCCTGGGCCAGGCCGACCCTCTGGAGCATGCCCCGGGAGAACTTCCGGAGCCGGAGGTCGGCCGCCCGCTCGAGCCCGACGAGCCTGAGGAGCCGGCCGATGCGCTCCTCCCTCACGTCCCGGCCGAGCCCGAAGAGGTCGGCGTAGAAGGCGAGGAACTCAGTGGCCGTGAGGTAATCATAGAAGTAAGGGTTCTCGGGCAGAAATCCCAGGACCTGACGGGCCCGGGCGGAGAGGTGCGGCTGGCCGAAGATCTCGATCGTCCCGGCGTCCGGGAAGATCAGGCCCAGGAGGCACTTGATCGTCGTCGTCTTGCCGGCCCCGTTCGGGCCCAGGTAGCCGAAGATCTCGCCCTCTTTGACCGACAGCGATATGCCCTTGAGGATCTCTTTCGTCTTGGGGATAAATCCGAGGCGGAAGGATTTCTTGAGGTTCTCGATCCGGATCGCGTCGGCCATGGGCTGTCTCAAATCATTCTAGCGAAAGCCCGGCCAAAGTCAACCAAGGCAGACGAATAGAGATGGATTCCGCTTTAATAGGTCGTGCAGCTCGGGGAGTTCCCTCCGGGGCGTTCTTTGTTGAAAGTTCTCCATCGGCCTCGAGGCGGTGCTATTTGAGGTTGCGCTCGAAGAGCTGGAAGATCCTCTTGTATTCGTCGGTCCAGGCCGAGGCCGTCGTGAAGGTGTGGTTCTCGACGGGATAGAAGGCCACGTCCCAGTTTTCCTTGCCGAGCTCGATGAGGCGCTGGGCGAGCCGGACCGTGTCCTGGAAGTGGACGTTCGTGTCGACCATCCCATGGCAGATGAGGAGGGCGCCTTTGAAGCCCTCGGCGAAATAGATCGGCGAGCTCTGCTTGTAGGCCTCCGGGTCTTTCTGCGGCAGGTTCAGGATGTCCTCGGTGTAGGCCGCGTGATAATGGGCCCAGTCCGTCACAGGCCTGAGCGCAGCTCCGGCCCTGAACACGTCACTGGCCTTGAAGAGGGCCATGAGCGTCAGGAAGCCGCCGTAGCTCCCGCCGTAACAGCCGATCCGGGCCGGGTCAACCGGGCATTTCTCCGCAAGATATTTCGCCGCGTCCACGAGGTCGTCCAGATCCTTGCCGCCCATGTGGCGGTAGATCCCGGTCCGGAAGTCACGGCCGTAGCCGGAGCTGCCACGGTAATCCACGTCGAGGACATAATACCCTTGCTCCATGAGGAAATTGTGGAACATGTATTCGTGGAAGTACGTGCTCCATCCGCGGTCCGCGTTCTGAAGGTAGCCGGCGCCATGGATGAAAATGACGCCGGGCCGGGCCGGGTGCTGCTTCACGGGGGTGAACAGCCGGGCGTAGATCGTGACCCCGTCCCGGGCCTTGATCGGGATGACCTCGGGATCATACCAGGGATAGGAGCGGAACCCCTCTGTCGTCGAGACGGTGACCTGCCTGACCTTGGCCCCGGGCGTGTTGGCCTGGAGATACAGCTCGGGCGGCTTGTTGGAATAGGAATACAGGATGGCCAAGCTCGTTTCATCGGGGGAGAGCGTGACCTCGTTTTGCCCTGTCATCGTGGTGATCTTGGTCCTTTCGCCTCCGGCCGCCGGCATCCAATAATAATGAAGCTCTCCCGGGTGCTCCTCGCTCGTCGTCATGAAGATGCGCTTTCCGTCCTGGGACAGGGAAGCCTCCCGGACTTCGAATGCCCCCTTGGTCAGCGGCTGGATGTCCTTTCCGTCGACGCTGGTCTTATAAAGGTGGGCGTAGCCGTCCTTTTCGGAGATGAAGGAGATATGCAGGCTGTCCGGCCACCAGAAGACGTTGGCCAGACCGAGCGGGCCGACCCAGGCGTCATCGTGGACCTGCAAGATGATCGAAGTCTTCCCCGTGGCCGGCTCCAGCCTGAGAAGCCAGTGGTCCTTCCGGTCCTCGGCCTGGGCGGTCAGGATGCATTGTTTCCCGTCGGGTGACCAAATGGGGCCGCCCGCGTAGACCTTACGTTCCCCCTGGCCGCAGTCGATCCACTTGACCTCGCCGTTTTCGAGGGACACGACCCCCACCGCAACCTCGTAGGCGGAATAAGCCGCCTTGGGATGGGACTCGATCGTCTCGGTGTAGCCGGAACGCGTGACGTAGTTCGGGACGATGGTCGCCTTCCGGTCCCCGGGCTGTTCGTAAACCGAAAATGTGACATATTTCTCGTCGGGCGAAAGCTCCAGGGCCGCCACGTTCTGGGTTTCCCTGATGACGAACGGCTTGGGCCGGGGAAGCTGGGGCACCTGGCCTTCCCTCATGCTGCCCCGCATCCCCCGGAACGGAAACCCTCCCTGCAGTTCCTTGATAAGTTCCTTCTGCTCGTCGGCGTACCACTTGTCGATCTCGTCGGGCTTTTTCTCGGCCGGCGGGGCCTTCTTGGTGAAACCGGTCAGCTGACGGACAACACCGTCCTCGAGGGAGAGGACGAAGAGATTGTCAGCCATCGTGAAGGAGATCTTTTTCTGGTCGGACGTGAACTGGGCGCCCATTTTGCGTTCGTCCGTTGCCGTGAGCTGCCGGGTCTTTCCGGTGACGAGATCGAGGAAAAAGATGTCCCCGTTCTGGGTGAATACGGCCCGCTTCCTGGCCTTGTCGAATTTCATCCCGCCATCCATCCCGCCGAACCCGCCGTACATCCGGACGATCTCGCCGCCCGTCGACGATCTGAGCGGAGGCAGCTTGGCCATCTCCTCGGGTCTCACCGGCCGCGGGACTGGGTTGACCGTGGTCACGGCGTACTGCTCGGCCCGTTTGTCGCCCGGCTTTTTCCAGCGGAAATAAAGGGTCTTCCCGTCGACCGCCCAGACCGGGTCCGAGGGCGCCGTGCCGACGAATTCCTCGCCCTTCATGATGAGGTCGATGGAGAGGTTCGTGACAGGAGCCTTCGACGCCGCAGCCGGAGGGGCCGGCGAAGCGGGCTTCGGGGCGGGCTTGTCCTGGGCCTGCGGCCAGGCCGTGCCTGGCAGGGCGGCGAGGCCGATGCCGATGATGATCAGAGCAGACGCGAGGCGGGTTTTGACGGACATGAGTTCGTTCCCTTTCAGTTGGTTCTTTTTCAGAGGATCCCTTTGATCCTCAGGGCATTGGCCAGGAGCTTCTCCTGGGTGAAGACATGTTCGCGGGTGAGAGCCAGCTGGAGCTTGAGTTGGTCCTGGACGTCCCCCGGCGGCACGACGGCCACCACGCGCTCGTACTTGGCGACGAGGTCCTTTTCCGAGGGCAGGAGCGATTCGAGGGCCGAGCGCCGGTCGGTCCCGGGGTATTCCGTCGGCATGGGGCGGGGGCTCCGCTCGGCGCCCCGGGCGTCCCTCTCGGCGTTCTCGATGGCGATGACGTCGCCGAGCTTGATCAGGACCCCGGAGGTCTTGTCCCAGTGGCGCATGTGGTTAACGGCGTTCTTGAAAAGCCTCTGGGAGAGGTCCTGGTGCTCGCTGAACATCATGACGTACTTCAAGTAGCGGTGCATGAGCTCGTTCTCTGCCCGGCAGATGTCGTGGAGGTAACGGAGGTCCTCCCGGCTGTCCCGCTCCGGGCTGGGCTTGAGGCAGAGGGCCTCGGCGCTTCCCGACGCTTCGAGCGTGTCGATCATGGCCTTGAACTGGCCGATGTGGCGGACCTCGTCGTAGGAGATGTTCCAGATCATGTTCTCGATCTTGGGATGAGCGCCGGTCTCGAGCTCGGCCGACTGGTAGAGGTCCGTGACCATCTCCTCGGTCATCTTGTCCCGTTTCAGGTTGTCGACGATCCGGGGGTAACGGACGACCTCGTCGGTCTCGAACTCGGGCGCGACCCCCATCTGGGTCAGAATGATGCCCAGCTGGAGGGCGTGATACATCTCGTCGATGCCGATCTGGATCGTTTGCCCCCGGACATCGGTCCGCTGCTTCAGGACCGGGTCCTCATAGATATATTTGCCTTTGGGGATGGAATAGGCGTGAATGACATACTCGAAGCTGACGGCCCATTCGTGGGAGAGGGCCGTCCCGAGGAGCTTCACGACGTCATCGCGGGTCTTCACGGATCGGATCTTTTCCATGCGTCCTCCTGGAAGTCCGGAGTCAAACGCCCATTATAGCGTCCTTCCTTGCGAAAGGAAAGGCGCGGGGGGCTAGCTTCTGGGGGTGAGAAAAACGGCCCTCGGTCACCTCGCGAATCATCGCGGGGAGTGATTGACCGCCCGGCGCCCCCATGGGATTCTGGCCGTGTTCTGAGCCCAACGGCTCAAGCGACGGCCTCGAAAGAGGCGGCGCCAAGGTTCGGAAAAGGGAGAGAGCGGAGGATCTCTCTCCCGTCTTTTTTTGCCCCGCTTTTCCCTCGCGGCCCCGGATTGTGTATAATCGTGGCGGCGATGGGGCCGCCCTCACCAGGGCGGCGCTGTCCCCGAGGAGGTTCGAGATGTCGGATTTCGGCGGAGCCGTCAGGCCGCTGGCGGATCATCCCGATTACAAGATGGCCATCCTGGGTGTCCCCTTCGACGAGAAGTCCAGCTACCTGAGAGGGGCCGCGGCCGGGCCGGCCGCCATCCGGGCCGTCTCCACGGGCAAGTGCTACTGCGCCTACACGGAGCTCGGGGTCAACCTGGAAGAGGACACGGTCATGGTCGACCTCGGCGACGTGGACACATCCGGCGACCCGGATAAGACGTTCGCCCTGACCGAGAAGGCCGTAGCGAAGATCATCGAAAAGGGCGCCGTACCCATCGTCCTCGGTGGAGACCATTCCATCACCTATCCCGTCCTCAAGGCGTTCGCCTGGACGTACAAGCCCCTGGACGTTCTCCATTTCGACGCCCACCCGGACCTTTATGACGACCTGTACGGCGACCGGCTGTCGCACGCCTGCCCCATGGCCCGGGTCCTCGAGGACGGCCTGGCCGTGAACATCGTCCAGGTCGGGGTCCGGGCCATAACCGCCTTCCACCGCTCGAAAGCCCTTAAGCACGGCGTCCGGATGATCGAGATGAAGGAGATCGGCGACCCCCTCCGCCTCAAGTTCTCGAACCCCGTCTATGTCTCATTCGACCTGGACGCCCTGGACCCCGCCTTCGCCCCCGGCGTGTCCCATCATGAGCCGGGCGGCCTGACGACGCGGCAGGCTCTACAGGTCATCCAGGCGATGAAGGGCAGGATCGTGGGTCTGGACATCGTCGAGCTCAATGCCCCCCGCGACGTCTCTGGGATCACCGCCGCGGCCGCCTTCAAGATCATCAAAGAAGTCGCCGGCCGGATCGTTCGTCCCTAGGAAAATAGGGGCCGTCTTTTCTTTTAGCCTCCACTCTCATCGTTCCTACGGCGTTCTGCGAGACTCGAAGCTTCGGCGCAGCACGGCTGTTTCCAGCCACCTTCTAGAATGAGATGAGCCAGAAACAAGGCCCGTTGATATTTTAGATATCGGAGGAGAGGTGCGGGCTGTGTCAGCAAAAGGGGGGTTGATGATGGGAACCAAAAAGGTGGGGGCTTTCTCCAGCCCGCCCAAGAAAGCCGTTCCCATTATAGCACTCGAAAAACAAAAGTAAAGCGAAATCAGCAGAATTCGGAAAAAAATTTTTCCGCAGGCGGTTTGCATTTCCGGCCCCTCTTCGTTCACAATAGGAGAAGCGCCGCCCGGAGGAGGGACCATGGACGAGAAAAAGATGGAGATCAAGGTCGACGAGCCCGTTGCCCTCGGGCAATATTCCAACCTCGCCGCGATTCGGCATTCGCGCGAGGAGTTCATCTTCGACTTCGCCTTCCTCTTTCCCGACGGCCCGTTCGGGAAGCTTGTGTCCCGGGTCATCCTGAGCCCGGCCCACGCCAAGCGGTTCCTGGAAGCCCTCCAGGCGAACATCAAGCGCTACGAGGACAACTTCGGGACCATCATCCCGGCCGACATTCCGCCCTCCGTCGACTTCATCCAGTGACCCGGCCCGCCGGCCGCCGCGACGTCCGGCCTTGACAATGGCCCGTTTTTCTTATAATAGTTGAACCAGGGCGAGAGGAGAAAAGACTGAGCGTTCTCGTTTGAGCCGTTCAGCCTATTTCCAGGACAGGATCGAGCGAGGAGGATTGCATGAAGAAAAGATGGGCGACCGTCTTGGCGATGGCCGCGCTCCTGGCTTTTGCGCCGTCGGCACGCGGCGCGGGTTTCCTTATTTATGAGCACGGCGCCGCCGCCATGGCCATGGGCGGGGCCTTCACGGCCGTAGCCGACAATCCCTCGGCCATCTGGCACAACCCAGCGGGCCTGGCCTGGGTGGAGGGCACGCAAGTCATGCTGGGCGGCACGTTCATCTTCCCGCAGGGTTCGGTGACCATGCCTTATTTAGGCCAAACGTTCAACCAGGTCAGCCAAGTCTTCACCCCGCCGAACGTCTACATCAGCCATAAGTTCTCCGACAGGGTGACGGTGGGCATCGGCTTCATGGCGCCCTACGGCCTGGGGACCAAGTGGTCGACCACAGTCGACTCCCCGCCCTCTTTCCCTCTGAGCTACCTCGGCTACAGCAACAACATGGAAACGTTCTTCATCAACCCCGCCATCGCCGTCAAGATCCTGCCCAATCTCTCCCTGGGCGTCGGCTGTTCCTACATCTTCTCGAAGCTCACCCTGGACCTCTACCAGAGCCTCGTCCTCCCGCCTGAGGAAGGATCGGCGTATGATGTCCCCACGGCGATGAAGGGAACGGGAAACTCCTTCAACTTCAACGCCGGCGTCCTCTACAAAGGCAAAGGCTTTTCGCTCGGCGCGAGCTACAGGAGCCATTTCAACATCAAGTATTCGGGCACGGTGACCTTGGATAACGAGTTCATCCCGGCGCCCCTTCAACCCTATGTCCCGACGGAAGGGAACGTGACCACAACCTTCAAGTTCCCGGACATCCTGACCCTCGGCCTTGCCATCGACATCTCGCCCAGGCTCCTCTGGTCCTTCGACTTCCACACCATTTACTGGAAGCGCTTCGATTCCTACACCGCCGACATCACCTTCCCGGATCCCTACGGTTCCCAAACCCTGACAGCACCCCAGCTTTGGAAGAATTCCCATTGCGCGCGGATGGGCCTCCAATACCTGGCGACCGACAAGCTGACGCTTCGTCTGGGCGCCTACTTCGATGAAACGCCCCAGCCGGTCGAGACCATGGACCCGAACCTGCCGGACAGCGACAGCTGGGCCATCACGGGCGGGGTCGGCTACAAGATCGGCAAGCTCACGATCGATGTCGGCCTCAATTTCGTCCACTACATGGCAAGGACGAGCCCGGACGGCTACATCTTCACGGGCGGGGTGCCCTCCGATCCCAATCCGGCCGCCGGGACCTACAAGATGGAGGCCCTCCTGCTCGGCATCAACCTTGGATACAAGTTTTAGACCATAAATCTAGGAGGTATTACTCATGGCTTTTCAATTCAAGAACTCCCGGGGCGTCAGCTACTATCTCCACTCCAAAGACGTCAACCTCAAGGGCGGACGGAAACAGACGATCTATTACTTCGCCCGCGACGTCCGGCCCGGCGCTCTGGATGCGGTTCCCGCCGGCTACATGGTCATGGAGACGACCAAGACCGGGATGCCCATCCTGAAAAAGAAGTAAGCGCCTTCTCATTCCGGACCGTCAGCGGGGACTCCGGTCCCTGTCACGCAAGGGGAGCCGCCTCGAAGGGAAACCCCTGAGGTGGTCCCCCCTTTTTTTGCCCCCGGGGCCACTCCCCGTCGGCCGTCCAGGCCTTTGACGGACCCGGGCCTTCTGAGTATACTTTGGCCATGAAAGCGTCCGCCCTCCGGTTTCTCGGCGTCGGCCTGTGCCTGGCCCTCCTCCTTCCGGCCTGCGGCAAGAAGGCCTCTGAAATCCCTGCCGCCCAGGCGAACAGGAAATACCAGATCGCGGTCATCCCGAAAGGAACGACCCATGAATTCTGGAAGAGCATCCACGCCGGCGCCGTCCGGGCGGCCCGCGAGTTCAACGTCGAAGTCATCTGGAAAGGGCCCCAGAAGGAAGACGACCGGGCCCAGCAGATCACCGTGGTCGAGGATTTCATCAGCCGGGGAGTGGACGGGATCGTCCTCGCCCCGCTCGATGACCGGGCCCTCGTGCGCCCCGTGCAGGACGCGGCCCGGGAGAGGATCCCGGTCGTCATCATCGACTCCGGCCTCCAGGGCAGCGATTACGTCAGCTACGTCGCCACGGACAACTACCAGGGCGGGGTCCTCGGGGCCCGGCGGCTGGGCGGGTTGATGAACGGCAAAGGCAGGATCTTCCTCATCCGCTACCAGGAAGGATCGGCCAGCACTTCGCAGAGGGAGGCGGGTTTCCTGGACACGGCGAAAAAAGAATTTCCCGGCCTCCGCCTCCTCGTCCAGGACCAGTACGCCGGGGCCACGACCGAGACTGCCTACCAGCTGGCGGAGAACCTGATCAGCCGCTTCCCGGACGTCGAGGGCATCTTCGCCCCCAACGAGTCGAGCACCTTCGGCGTCCTGCGGGCCCTCCAGGAGTCCGGGCTCGCGGGCAAGGTGAAGTTCGTCGGCTTCGACAGCTCCCCCAAGCTCGTCCAAGGGCTCCGGGACGGCCAGATTCTCGGCCTCGTGCTCCAGAACCCGATGAAGATGGGCTATCTCGGCGTCAAGACCATGGTCGCGCATCTCCGCGGCGAGAGCGTCGCCAAAGTCATCGACACCGGGGTCATCATGGTGACGCCGGAGAACATGGACGACCCGGAGACCAAGGCGCTCCTCCAGCCCGACCTCACCAAGTTCCTCGACCGATAATGACCAACCCCAGCCCGCTGCCCATCCTCCGCATGGACGGGATCGGCAAGGTCTACGGCGCGACGAGGGCCCTGGACGATGTGACCTTCGAGCTACGGCGGGGGGAGGTCCACGCCCTTCTTGGCGAGAACGGCGCCGGGAAGAGCACCATGATGAAGATCCTGAGCGGCGCCGTGGCTCCCGACGCGGGCCGGATGTTCGTCGAGGACCGGCCGTACGCCCCGGCCGGTCCCCTGGACGGGCTCCGGAGCGGGATCTCGATGATCTACCAGGAGCTCAACCTGGCCCCCCACCTGACCGTCGAAGAGAACATCATGCTCGGCCGGGAGGTCCATTCCCTGGGCTGGCTCAACCGCCGGGCCATGAAAGCGCGGGTCCGGGAGGCCCTGGATTTCGTCCACCATCCCGAGATCTCTCCCGACGTCCAGGTCAGGAAGCTGAGCGTGGGAGCCAAGCAGGTCGTGGAGATCGCCCGGACCCTCCTGAACAGGTCCCGCATCCTGGTCATGGACGAGCCCACGAGCTCCCTGTCCCAGGAGGACAGCCTCCGGCTCTTCGAGATCATCCGCCGGCTCAAGACCCAGGACGTCAGCGTCATCTACATCAGCCATTTCCTGGAGGAGGTCCAGAAGGTGGCGGACTCCTTCACCGTGCTTCGGGACGGACGGAACGCCGGCTCGGGGACGATGGAAGGGACGAACCTCGAGGAGATCATCCAGCTCATGGTCGGTCAGAAGGTCACCGAGATGTTCCCCCGCGTCCCCCACGAGAAAGGGGACGTCGTCGTGGCCCTGAAGGACATGAAAGGGACGAAAATGGCCTCGCCGGTCACCTTGGCTCTGGCGAAGGGCGAGATCCTGGGCATCGCCGGGCTCATCGGCTCGGGCCGGACCGAGATGCTCCGGACGATGTTCGGGCTCGACGCCCTGGAGAGCGGCTGCCTGGTCGTCTCCGGGATCGAGACCGCGAAGGGATCGCCCTGGGCCCGGATCGGCCAGGGCTTCGGCCTCCTGAGCGAAGACCGCCAAGGCGAAGGGCTGGCCCTGGCCCTGTCCCTCGCCGACAACGTTACCCTGAGCGATTTTTCGCCCTACCGCCGCTTCGGACTGCTCCGCGTCGCGCGGCAACAGAAGGCCGCGGGGGACTGGATCGCCCGGCTGAACATCAAGGCCCGGAGCCCGGTCCAGAGGGTCCTTGGCCTGTCCGGAGGGAACCAGCAGAAAGTCGCCTTGGCCCGGCTCCTCCATCAGCGGGCCGAGGTCCTTCTCCTCGACGAGCCGACCCGGGGCATCGACGTCGTCAGCAAGGCCCAGATCTACGAATGGATCGGCGAGCTCGCCCGGGAGGGCAAGGCTGTCCTGTTCGTCAGTTCCTACCTGCCCGAGCTCCTCGGTGTGTGCGACCGGATCGCCGTGTTCCATCGGGGCGGCCTGGTGGACGTCCGGGAAGCGCCCCGGTGGGACGCCAGGAGCCTGATGGCCGCGGCCACCGTGGGCCGGGCCCCCACCGGACAATGACACCAAGCAAAGGATGGCCGGGATGAGCGGACAACACAAAGGAAACCTCCAGAAGGCCCTGAACGTCCTCGGCCCGTTCATCGGGCTCATTTTCGTCGTCGCCATCTTCGCCTTCATCCCCGAGGTCCAGGACCGGTTCCTGAGGATCGGGAACCTCAAGAGCGTCGCCACACAGTCCGTCATCGTGGCCCTGGGCGCGCTGGGCATGACCATGATCATCATCAGCGGTGGGATCGACCTCTCGGCGGCCTCGAATATCGCTCTCTCGAGCGTCATCGCGGCCTACGCCATCAACGCCGGGGCGCCGCCGCTCGCGGGCCTCGTCCTGGGCGTAATCACCGGCGGCCTCGTCGGCCTCTTCAATGGGACCCTCGTCACACGCCTGCGCCTCGTCCCGTTCATCGTCACCCTGGGCACGATGGGCATCGCCCGGGGGATGGCCAAGTGGATCGCCGGCAATCAGAAGATCGACGCGCCCATGACCTGGGTCAACGAGCTGATGTCCAAGAGCCCCCGCCCGTCCTGGCTCCTGATGGCGCCCGGCGTCTGGATCGTCATCCTCTTCGCTGTCGTCATGGCGGTCGTCCTCCGGTACACGGTCTTCGGCCGGCACGTCTTCGCCATCGGCTCGAACGAGTCGACGGCCCGCCTCTGTGGGATTCGGACCAACCGGGCCAAGATCCTCATTTATGCGATCGCCGGCCTCTTCTGCGGGCTGGGCGGGGTCATGGAATTCTCCCGGCTCACGGTCGGCGACCCCACGGTCGCCGTAGGCCTCGAGCTCGACATCATCGCGGCGGTGGTCATCGGCGGCGGCAGCCTGAGCGGCGGCGAGGGGAGCATTCTCGGGACCATGATCGGCGTCCTGATCATGGCCTTCCTCCGGAACGGCTGCACGATGATGGGCTGGCCGAACTACGTCCAGGAGATCATCATCGGGGCCATCATCGTCGTGGCCGTGACGCTGGACCGCCTGCGGCACCGTCGAGACGATTAAGCGGCGCCTCCAAAAAAAACCGGAAGAAAGCCCGTCCGGCGGCCGTCCAATAAAGTGAGATGAAAAAAAGCACGCGCGCCCGGGACTCTGCACGGTTTGCAAAGCATTCCGCCCGCCGGATGTCTAAATTATCGACAATAAGAAAGGAGTTTCGAGATGAGAACGAACCACAAAAAGAGGCTGGTCACAGCCATCGCGTCGGCTTTCCTGGTTGCGGCGCTCTGGCCTTTGACCGCTTCCGGACAGCAGGCCGTCCAGGACAAGCCCCAGACGCAGGAACGGACGCGAATGGGGCGGATGGGCAGGGACCTGTTGAACATCACTCCAGAACAGCAAAAAAAGCTCCAGGCGTTCCGTGAGGCGCGCATGAAAGACCGGACAGCCTTCCGGGACCAGATGAGGAAGATTCATGAAGATATGCGGGGCTTGATGAAGGACCCCAATGCCAACGCGGCCAAGATCGACGGCCTGATCGACAGCATGGCAAAGCTTCGGGCAGACCGGGAAAAGACGGCTTTCCGGACCCGCATGGAATGGGAGAAGATCTTCACCCCCGAGCAGCTCGCACAGGTGAGGAAATTCCGCGGGGCTTTCGCCGGCCGGCCGGGTTTTGAAGGCCGGGTCGGTTCCGGCTTCGCCCGACCCTGGCCGGGCAGGCTCATGGGAGCGAGGGGCATGGGAATGGGTTTCCGGGGCGCCTGGGGATGGCGTATGGGCCAGCCAGGCTGGTTCTCGCACCGGCCGTTCTTCTGGCGATACTTGTAGATCGGAACGGAACAGGCAAGAGGCACAGTTCTCTCCCCAGGGAACTGTCCCTTTTGCTTTTATGGCCCACCTTCCCAGGCCTCCTCTTAATAACAGTACGTACCATCCCCTTTCCAGAACTGTCCTTTTTAGGGGACGGAACCGGTTGCTTCCCCTGGGGGTAAGGGATGGCACGTTAGTTGCAATAAGGTATCAGCGGAAGGAGAAAGAAGATGAAGAAAGCATTGCTTCTGGCGGTCGCTTTCCTCGTTTCCATTCCGCTTGGCCTGAGCGCCCAGTCGGACACGCCGTCGGACGGCTACTATGCCCCGAGCTTCGCCCGCGTCACTTATGTGAGCGGCGACGTCTTCGTCCAGAGGACCTCTGACCTCGGCACGGAGAAGGCCGAGGTGAACCTGGCCCTGGTCCTGGGGGACAAGCTCGGGACCGGGGCCGGTCAGGCCGAAGTCCATTTCGGCCGCCGGAATTACCTCCGGCTGGACAACAACACCAAGGTGGAATTTGCCCTCCTGCCCGTCGAGGGGGATGACCGGATCAAGCTTCATGTTCTCGAAGGGAGCGCCTACCTCCGGGTCAGCGCGCTCGCTGGCGATAAGGCGATCGAGGTCCATACTCCCGACGCGTCCACGTACATCCTGGAGGAAGGCCTCTACAGGTTCAACGTGAGCGCCAACAAACAGACCGAAGTCATCGCCCTCGAAGGCAGCCTGGAGGCCGCCGGAGAGGAAGGCTCCGTCGTCGTTCATAGCCGGCAGTCGCTCGTCGCCTCGGACGGCCGTCTTGTCGGCGACCCCGGCGAATACGATTCCCGTTCCGACGGATTCGACCAGTGGAACGAGTCCCGGGACGCCCTGTTCGCCCAGAGGAGCACGACCCGGCATCTGCCCTCCGATCTCGGCGACTACGAAGAGGAGCTCGACCAGAACGGCCAATGGACCTACGAGGAGCCCTACGGCAACGTCTGGGTCCCCAACGGGGTCGATGACGACTGGCGGCCCTATATGTATGGCCGCTGGTCCTGGTACCCGAACATCGGTTGGAACTGGGTCTCTTCCGAACCCTGGGGCTGGTCGGTCTACCATTATGGCCGCTGGTCCTGGAGGTTCGGCCTCGGCTGGTACTGGATCCCCCAGAATCAATGGGGCCCCGCCTGGGTCCATTGGTGGTGGGACAACGATTACATCGGCTGGTGCCCGCTGAGCTGGTACAACCGGCCCGGGGTCCTCTTCAACAATAGGTTTTACGACCGGTACCACGACCATTATTTTCCCGGCAACAACCGGGCCATGTCCGTCATCCACCGGGACCAGCTCCAATCCCGCGATGTCGGCCGCCACTTGCTGAGGGGCGGCGAGCTCGATCGGATCGGCCGGATCTCGCTCCGGGCCGAGCAGCCTGCCATCCGGCCGGCCATCGGCCGGTCGGGCCTCCAGTCCCCGGCGGCCCAACGGATCTTCTCCGGGCGGCCCGGCATCCGGGGCGAGGCGAAAAATTATGCTCCGGGGAGCTCCCTCTCCTCTTCGCAGTTGAGATACGGCCGCTCGAATGCCGCGGACAGGGGAGTCGGTGCTTCGTCCTCCGCCGAGAGAGGGGGAGCCGTGAGCGGCCGTTCATTGTCCGGACGGTCGGCCGGGACCGGGGCCGCACCCGCCGAAAGAGGCATCCGCGTGTATTCTTGGGACAGGTCCGCCGGATCCTCAACCGGCGGTTCTTCCTCCCGGGTCTACCCGTCCCGGAGGGAAACATCCGGCGCCGCAGTTCGACAAGAGTCCCCGCGAGCGGTTGAGCGACCGGTGAGGGAGGGATCGTCCACCGGGACCAGGACGCCCTCGAGCGCAACCATCAAACATTATGCTTCGAGCTCGCAGGCGACGGCATCCTCCTGGAACCCCCGTTCATCATCATCAGCATGGGCGTTCAGGTCCGATCCCTCAGCCCTCTCCGCCCGGACGTTCCCGTCCCGGCTGAGCCCGGACAGCTCCCGGGGTTCGGGGCCGTCGGCGGGGTCTTCGGTCCGTTCGACGACGCCGCGCTTCGGGACGGACCGCGCCTCCGGGGCCAGCCGGAGTCCGTCCGGCCTCACGAGGAGCTATGCGCGCGGGTCCTCTTATCCGGGTTTCTCGAGAAGCTCCGCCGCGCCGAGGTACAACCCGCGCACCTATTCTTACTCCCGTTCGAGTTCACCTTCTTATTCCAGCTCGCGCTCTTATTCCTCTTCTCGCCCGAATATTTCCTCCTCTTCGAGATCGGGCCGGTCCTCGGTCTCGCGGTCGTCGTCGTCCTCCTCCCGCTCGTCCTCGGGCCACTCCGGCGGCGTCAGGAAGAGGGGCTGAAGCGGCTGAGATCTCTCGAATCCTCATTGGACAGGCCGGCGGGCTCCCCCCGAGTCCCCGACCTTGATACCAAGCCGGCAGGGCGTTTTTTTCCTCTTTACTTTTCGGATGTGGAGTGGTATAAAGTGATACTTGTCGGGAAGGCCGCTTCCCGCCGTCCACTGAGCTGTTGATCCTGCTTGAGGGAATGGACGATCGATGAAAGGATGGAGGTAAGAGCGATGACTTCCGTGAAAAGAACCGGGATTCTTCTTTTAGGCCTGGGCCTGCTTTTCGTCCTCGTCGGGACGCCGGCCTGCCAGAAAAAGGCTGCCGAATCGGTGGCCGCCGCCCAGCCGCAAAAGCCGTCCAACGAGTTCGAAGGCACGGTCAAGATGGCCCTCGGGAAATACCTCTATCTCCCCACGGCCCAGGGTTTCGACATTGTCCTCCAGGGCTTTGACGCGGCCACTCTGGTCGGGAAGGACATCCGGGTCAAGGGCGAGCTCCTCCTCGACAAGCCCTCGATCTTCCGGGCCGACACGGTGGACGTGAAGGGCGCTTCGGGCGCCTACACGAACGCCTACACCCGGACCCAGGACCTGGCCGTGGACGATTTCCTCGATGTCAAAGCCAGGGATGCCTACCCGGTCCTGACGATCACCGGCGTTAACAAGCCCGAGGAATGGGAGAACCAGGGCAAGGGCAAGATTTTCGGCAAGCTCCAGGAAGCCGCCGTGAAAGAGGGCGGGACGGAGACGCCGGTCACCTGCATCGTCCTGACCGACGAGAAAGGCAAGGAAGCCGGCAAGATCATCGTGGACAAGTTCTCCGAGTTCTCCAGGTATTACCTGAAAAAGCTGAGGCTCTTCGACAAGTTCTGGTTCTACCTGAACATCAAGGACAGCGTGGACAAGAAAGTCCGGGCCCGGACCAAGGAACTCTTCCACGCCGACGTCCAGTTCGCCGGCCTGTTCTGATTCTTGTTTGAAAAGGCGAGGGGGCGGTCCCGCCGAGGGAACGTCCCCTTTTTTTTGACCCGGGGAGGCGCCGGGGGGAAAAATATGTCTTGAAAATTCCCTCCGGGCGGCGCAAGATAACCTCTTTTCCGGGCAAGCCCGACGACGTCACTCGAGGAGGTGAGCATGATGAGAACGATCGTGACCTTGGGCCTGGCGTTGGCCGTGCTGGCCGGCCTCGGCCTGGCCCTGTCCCAGCAAATCCCCGCCCCCAAGCCCGACAGGGCTAAGATCCTGGGGACATGGACCCTCGATATCGACGCGGGCGAGACGACGATCACCCTGACCCTCGTCCTGCAGGAGGCCGAGGGCAAGCTTGTCGGCAAGATCAGCGAGCCGAACGGGATGTTCACGGACTCGCCCCTCAGCAACATCGAGTTCGACGGCGAGAACCTGGCCTACGACATCAACGTTCCTAGCCCTCCGGATGGGAGCGTCAAGGTCTGGAAAACGCAGCTGAAGATCGGGGCCGACACGGCCGAAGGCGCCATCGCCAACGCCGACCTCGCCATGACGGCGACGGTCACCGGGAAGCGGACGGGCAAATAGCCGAGCCCGTCCCTCGTCCCTCAGCCTCCGGAAAGGACAGGCGAACATGACGACTGAATCCGCGGCCTCCGTCGGCTTTTTCCATCCGTCCAAGCCCATCTACCGGTACACGAACCTCCTCTTCATCTCCTCCCTGACCTTCGGGAGCTACTTCGCCTACGACATCATCGGGGCCATCGCCCCGTCCCTCGTCGAGGGCCTCCACGCGGGGCGGAAGACCGTCGGGGCCTTCAACACGATGTACAGCATCGCCGCCATCCTCGTCCTGCTCTTCGCCGGGATGCTCATCGACCGGCTCGGGACGCGGAAGTCGGGCATCATCTTCTCCCTCCTCGTCTTCGCCGGGGCCGCCGTCGTCTGGCAGGCCAAGACGATCCCGCTGATGTTCCTCGGCCGGTTCATCTTCGGCGCCGGCGCCGAGCCCCTCGTCGTCGCCCAGAGCGCCATGCTGGCCCGCTGGTTCAAGAGGAAGGAGCTGGCGCTCTCCTTCGGCGTGGCCCTGACCATGAGCCGGCTCGGCTCGCTCTTCGCTTTCAACAACGGGGAGCTCATCACGAAATATTTCGGGAGCTTCCGCAACGCCCTCCTGGCCGCCGTCGGCG
This sequence comes from Candidatus Aminicenantales bacterium, assembly GCA_050015275.1. Classification (GTDB taxonomy): domain Bacteria; phylum Acidobacteriota; class Aminicenantia; order Aminicenantales; family Saccharicenantaceae; genus DATKJS01. The sequence continues at coordinate 193,142 of JBEKBS010000005.1, forward strand.
CCTGCGCCCTGTCCCTCATCGGCAACCTCTGCTACATCGTCATGGACAAGCGGGGCGAGAAGATTCTCAACCTCCGCGACGAGAGCGCCGGCGATAAGATCGTCTTCAAGGACTTCAAGGAGTTCAAGCCGACCTTCTGGTACGTGACGCTGCTCTGCCTGACCTTTTACGCGGCCGTCTTCCCCTTCCAGAGCCTGTCGACGGACTTCTTCCACACCAAGTGGGGCATCGCCCTGACGGCGCCGTCGTCGGGCGGCTTCCTGGCCCAGGTCTTCAACAACTTCCTCCACATCTTCAGCACGACCGGCGGCATCTCGAGCATCATCATCTTCGCCTCGATGATCCTGGCGCCGTTCGCCGGGCGGCTGGTCGACCGGGTGGGGAAACGGGCGACGTTCATGATCGCCGGCTCGCTCCTCATGATCCCCTGCCATCTGGCCATGGGCCTGACGAGGATCTATCCGGCCTACCCGATGATCCTCCTCGGGTTCGCCTTCGTCCTCGTCCCGGCCGCGATGTGGCCGTCGGTGCCGCTCATCGTCCGGTCGGAAAGGGTCGGCACGGCCTTCGGGCTGATGACGGCCATCCAGAACTTCGGCCTGGGGCTCTTCCCGCTGCTCAACGGGATGCTCCGGGACAAGACCGGGAATTACGTCGCGAGCGAGTTCATGTTCGCGAGCCTGGGCGTCATCGGGCTGGTGTTCGCGTTGCTGCTCAAGCGCGCCGACCGCCGGGAGGGCCGGGGCCTCGAGGTTCCGCAAAAAGCGGCGGCCGGTTGAGGCTCGGGCCCGGTTTCCTGACTCCCAGGAGCGGGTCCCACCGGTCCGGTCGAGCTTCGGAAAGACGTTCATTTCTGATCAGCGGGAAATTCTCGAACGATTCCTTCTCCAAGGAATGCGCGCGGCCGGAGAGTCCTGAGCCCCGGGTTGAATTTCTCCTGCGTCGGTGATATCTTCCCGCCCAGCAGGGGAAAAGAGGAACGGGACCGTGCAGTGTCCGAAATGTCATTCCGAGAATAACGACAGTTCCCGGTTTTGCAGCAACTGCGCCGCGCCTCTGGGCCAGGGAGGGCACCAGGGAGCGTCCCTGACGAAGACCCTCGAAACGCCTGTGCAGATCTTTAGGACTGGCACCCTCGTCGCCGGCAAGTACAGGATCATCGAGGAGATCGGCCAGGGCGGCATGGGGATCGTCTACAAGGCCGAGGACATCAAGCTCAAACGGTGCGTGGCCCTGAAGTTCCTGCCGCCCCACCTGATGAGCTCGCCCGAGCTCCGGGAGCGCTTCCTGATCGAGGCCCAGGCCGCCGCCGCCCTGTCCCATCCGAACATCTGCGTCATCCACGAGGTCGGGGAAAGCGAGGAACGTCCCTATATCGCCATGGAATACGTGGAAGGGAAGACGCTCCGGGATAAGATCCATCAGGGGCCGTTGAAGTCGGAAGAAGCCCTCGCTATCGTGAGCCAGGTCGCCGCCGGCCTCGGAGAAGCCCACCGCAAGGGCATCATTCACCGGGACATCAAGAGCGCGAACATCATGGTCACGGACAAGGGCCAGGTCAAGGTCATGGACTTCGGGCTGGCGAAACTTCAGGGCGGGAGTTCACTGACAAGGAGCCAGACGACGCTCGGCACCGTGGCCTACATGTCGCCGGAACAGGCCCGGAGCGGCGACCTGGACCAGCGGACCGACATCTGGTCTTTGGGCGTCGTCCTCTACGAGATGGTTTCTGGCAAGCTGCCGTTCCGGGGGGACCGCGACCAGGCGGTGATCTACTCTATCCTCCATGAGGAGCCGGAGTCCCTGAAAAAGGCCCGTGCCGACGCGATGGCCGATTTGGACCAGATCGTCGGCCAGGCCCTGGCCAAGAAGCTGGCCGATCGCTATCAGACCATGGAGGAGTTCCGCGAGGACGTCGAGGCCGTCAGGGAAGGCCTGAAGCCTCTGAAAGCCAGACCCAGGCGGGCGTCACGGATGATCCTCGGGATAAGAACGGCGTATGTTGTCGGCTTCAATGTCGGGGGACTGCGGGATCGGATCCTCGGCCGAGCCGCTCTGGCGCGGGCCGTCAAGCTAGCCGTGCTTCCGTTCAAGAACCTGACAGGCGACTCCCAGCAGGAGTACTTCAGCGACGGTCTGACGCAGGAGATCAACACGCAACTCGGCAGCCTTAACCCGCAGGTCCTCAGCGTAGTCGGGAACACTTCGGTGGGGCGTTACAAGAAAACGAATACACCCATCGATCGGATCGGCCGCGAGCTCGGGGTGGACTATGTGCTCGAGGGGGGCGCGCAGCGGGAAGGGACCCGGGTCCGGATCACAGCCGAGCTGATCAAGGTGCGGAACCAAACCCAGGTCTGGGCTGACACTTTCAATCGGGAGATGTCCGGGATCCTGGACCTCCAGAGCGACGTGGCCAAAGAGGTGGCCGGGGCGCTGGCCGTCAAGCTCCTCCCGGCCGAGCAGGCGCGCCTGGCGAAATCCCGGACGGTCGACCCCGAGGCCTATGAAGCGTATATCAAGGGTTCCCAATACTGGGTCAGGATGACGAAAGGGGACCTCGACACGGCGGAACGGTACTTCGAGCTGGCCCTTCAGAAAGACCCGATTTACGCCGCCGCCTACGCGGGCATCGCCTGGGTCTGGTCCTGCCGGAACCAGAACGGGATGTCTCCCCCGAGCGAGGCCGTGCCGAAGATGAAGGCGGCGGCGCTCAAAGCCGTGGCGCTCGATGACACATTGGCCGAGTCGCACTATGCGTTGGCGTCTGTCTATACCTACGCCGATTGGAACATGCCTGCGGCCGGGACGGAATGGGCCCGCGCGGTCGAGCTCAATCCCAATAACCCGTACGGATTGGCCGGGTACTCGCACTACTTGATGATCATGGGCCGTCAGGAAGAGGCCATGCGGCAGATCGAGCGCGCCCTGAACCTTGACCCGTTCAACGTCACGGTCCAGAGCTTCTACGTCGTCGACCTCGAGT
>JBEKBS010000006.1:0-131146 GCA_050015275.1 Candidatus Aminicenantales bacterium
AATGGCGTGCCTGAGAGGATTCGAACCTCCGACCTTTGGATCCGGAGTCCAACGCTCTATCCAACTGAGCTACAGGCACGCGAGTTCCCTCATATTACATGAACTCAAAATAAATGTAAAATAGGGCCCAGGATCGCCGGATTCCCGGCGACCAGAGGCTATTTTTAGGAGGTCGATATGGTCCTCAACTTCCACGACTCCGTGTCCAATCCCCGCAGAATCCCAACTTTGATCATGGCCGCTTTGGCCATCGTGGTTTCCGCGGCTCTTCCCTCTCACGGAGGAGCCGCGAAGGAGATCATCGCCGCTCCCTCCAAACCTCTCACTCCCGAGATCGCCATCAAACGCTGGTCGATCGGAGACCTTCGCCTTTCGCCGGACGGAAGCCGCGTCGCCATGGCCGTTTCGGAGCCGGCCAAACCTTCCGGCCAGCGCCGCAACATCTGGGTTTACGACTTCCCGGGCCACACGCTCAGGCAGTTCACCGCGTCGGCCAAGTCCGATACGCGGCCCCGCTGGTCGCCGGACGGCCGGACCATCGCCTTCCTTTCGAACCGGGACGGCGAGAACCAGATCTATCTGATTACAGTCGACGGCGGCGAAGCCCGGGCGCTCACCGAAAGCAAGACCGGGATTTCCTCGTTCGAATGGGCCCCGGACGGGAAACGACTCGCCTTCGAGACGACGGCCCCGAAGACCGACGAGGAAGAAAAGAAAGAAAAGGATAAGGATGACGCCCGGATCATCGGCAAGCCCGAGGCCCGCACGCTCCTCCAGGTCATTGACGTCGAGTCCAAGACCGTCAAAACGCTCATCCAGGGGGCGTGGCGGATATCGGAATACGTCTGGACCCCCGATGGGGAATCGCTCATTGTGGCCGCCACGGATAACCCGCGGGAGGACCTTTTTTCGGAAAAAATCTATCGGGTGAGCGCCCTCGACGGCAAGCTGACGCTCTTCGCGGCTCCGGCCGGCCCCTTCGCCAACCTCAAGGTTTCGCCCGACGGAAAGATGCTGGCCTATGCCGGATCGCGGGGCGACGGGCCCGATCCTCATGACCTCATCATCCAGCCGCTCAGCGGCGGCGAGGCCCGCAACCTCACGTCCCGTTCGATCGACCGGCCCATCGGGTCTTATGTCTGGGAGGATGCAGGGAGGTTCTTCGCGGCCGCGTCCACGGGATTCGGCAACGCGTTCTTCACCGTCACGATCGAGGGGAAAGCCGAAAGGTCCGAGTGGACGCCGTCGCTTCTGGCCGGCTCCTACGTCAAGGGGAAGAACGGACTGGCTTTTGTCGGCGAATCCGCGACCCAGGCCCCCGAACTCTGGGTCGCCTCCTCTGCCGGGCACGCCGAGAAAGTGAGCCGTTTCAACAAGGATTGGGACGACGTCAGACTGTTCAAACCTCAAATCGTCCGCTACCAGACTTTTGATAAAAAGGAGATCGAGGCCGCCCTCATCAGGCCTGAGGGCACCCCGTCCGCGGCGGCCAAGCCGCCCGCGATCATCCTCGTCCATGGCGGCCCGACCGGCGCCTGGACGGACCGTTTCGACGCCTGGGCCCAGCTCCTGGCCGCGCGAGGCTTCGTCGTTCTCTCCCCGAACATCCGCGGCTCGACGGGCTACGGCTATGATTTCATGGTCATCAACCGCTTCGACTGGGGCGGCGGAGATTTCAAGGACGTCATGGCCGGCGCGGACTGGCTGATCAAAAAGGGACTCGCCGACCCCGGCCGCATCGGCATCGGCGGCTGGTCCTACGGGGGTTACATGGCGGCCTGGGCGGTGACGCAGACGACACTTTTCAAAGCCTCGGTCTCGGGCGCGCCGATGACCGACCTGGCCTTCGAATACGGCTCCGAGGCGCCGGGCATCAACATCGGGGACACCTGGGCCCTGGGCGACCCTTACGAGAAACTGCCCCTGTTCACGGCGCGGTCGCCGGTGACATTTGTCAAGAAGGTCAAAACGCCGACGCTCCTTCTCTGCGGGGAGAACGATACGACCGACCCGGTCGGACAGTGCTACCAGTTCCATCGCGGGCTCACGCGATACGGCGTAGACACGGAGCTCGTGGTTTACCCCCGGGAAGGGCACGGCCCCCGCGAAGAGAAACACCGGCTCGACGTCCTCAACCGGGTCGTCGGCTGGTTCGAGAGATATCTAAAAAAATAGGCGTCCGTTGCCCGCCGGCGGATTGTCCAGGCCGGACATCACGGGCGTGGCTAGGCGTCGCCCTTCCCGGCCTTGACGATCCTCGCCCATTCGTCGCGCAAGCTCACCGTCCGGTTGAAGATCGGGCGCCCCGGCTTGGAATCGCGCCTATCCGCGACGAAATAGCCCATCCGCTCGAACTGCCAGCGGCTCTCGGGCGCGGCGGCCTTCAGGCCGGGTTCGGCCTTCGCCTCCTTCAACGTCTCCAGGGACTTCGGGTTCAAGGTGGTTTTCCAGTCCTCGCCTTCCGGGACGTTCGCCGGGTCCCTCACCGTGAACAGCGTATCGTACAGCCGGACCTCGGCGTCCACGGCGTGCCCCGCGGAAACCCAGTGCAGGGTGGCCTTGACCTTCCGGCCGTCGGGCGAGTCCCCGCCCCTTGTCGCGGGGTCGTAGGTGCAGCGCAGCTCGACAACGTTTCCGGCCGCGTCCTTGACGACGTCCTGACACTTGATGAAATAGGCGTAGCGCAGTCTGACCTCCCGTCCGGGCGCCAGACGGTAAAATTTCGGGGGCGGGGCCTCCATGAAGTCTTCGCGCTCGATCCAGAGCTCGCGGCCGAAGGGGACCTTCCGCGTCCCGGCGGCCGGGTCCTCGGGGTTGTTGACGGCCTCGAACTCCTCGACTTTCCCCTCCGGATAGTTGGTGATGACGACCCTGAGCGGCCTCAGGACCGCCATCATCCGCGGCGCCGTCCTGTTGAGGTGCTCTCTGACGCACATCTCCAGCAACGGCATGTCGACGATGCTGTTATCCTTGGCGACGCCGATGATATCGGCGAAGTTGCGGATGCTCTCGGGCGTGTAGCCGCGCCGCCGGAACCCGGAGATCGTCGGCATCCGGGGGTCGTCCCAGCCGCTGACGAGCCCGCCTTCGACGAGCTCGAGCAGCCGCCGCTTGCTGAGGACCGTGTGGCTCAGGTTGAGCCGGGCGAATTCGATCTGCTGGGGGTGGTGGACCCCGAGCCGGTCGAGGTACCAGTCATAAAGCGGCCGGTGGACCTCGAACTCCAGGGTGCAGATCGAGTGGGTGACGCCCTCGATCGAATCGCTCTGACCGTGGGCCCAGTCGTAGGTCGGGTAGATGCACCAGGCATCGCCGGTCCGGTAATGGTGCTCGCGGCGGATCCGGTACATCAGCGGGTCCCGCATGAGCATGTTCGGGTGGGCCATGTCGATCTTCGCCCGCAGCGTCTTCGACCCGTCGGGGAACTCCCCCGCCATCATCCGGGCGAAAAGGTCGAGGTTCTCCTCCACGGAGCGGTTCCGGTTGGGGCTCTCCTTGCCGGGCTTGTTGACCGTGCCCCGGTATTCGCGGACCGCATCGACGTTCAGATCGCAGACGTAGGCCACGCCTTTCTTGACGAGCTCGACCGCCCACTTGTAAAGCTGTTCGTAATAGTCGGACGCGTAGAACTCCCTGTCCTCCCAGTCGAAGCCGAGCCAGCGGATGTCCTCCTTGATCGCATTGACGTATTCGACGTCCTCGGTCTCGGGGTTGGTGTCGTCCATCCGGAGGTTGCACAGCCCCTTGTAGTCCCTGGCCAGGCCGAAGTTCAGGCAGATGGACTTGGCGTGGCCGATATGGAGGTAGCCGTTGGGCTCGGGCGGGAAGCGGGTCTGGACTTTCGTGAACCGGCCGTTTCGCAAATGCTCGTCGATGATGTCGCGGACGAAATTGGACTTGGGCTTGGGGGTCTCATCCATGGGCGGCTCTCCTCAAACGCTCCAGCACGCGGTCCCGGCCGAGGACCTCCATCATCTCGAAAAGCCCGGCGCCCTTGGTCTTCCCGCTGACGGCCATCCGGGCCGGGTGGATGAGCAGGCCGGCCTTGATCTTCCGCTCCTCGATGAGATCCCGGAAAACCTTCTCGATCTCGGCGTAGGTGAAGGCCTCGAGCCCGGCCAGGCGTGCGGCTAGGGCGTCCAGCAGCTCGCGGCTCTCCGGCTTTTCCAGGGGGGCCTTTCCTTCCTCTTCAAGACTGTAGTCGTCCCGGAAGAAACAGTCCGTCATGGCCGGGAAATCGCTCAGCGTCTTGAGCCGGACCTTGTAGAGGCCGAGGACCCTGGCGAGATAATCGTCCGCGATCCCGGACGTATCGAGCCCGGACGCGGCGAGCTGGCCCTTGACGAGGGGCAGGAGCTCCCCGTCCGGCTTGCTCATAATGTATTCGCTGTTCAGCCAGCGGAGCTTCTGGAGGTCGAACTTAGCCTGGACGTCGTTCATCTCCTTGATCTCGAAGAGCTTGACGGCCTCCGCAAGGGGCATGACCTCGCGGCCGTCCCGGGGCATCCAGCCGAGGAGGACGAGGTAATTGACCAGGGCCTCGGGCAGGAAGCCCTCCCGTTTGTATTCCTCGACGGACACCCCGCCGTGGCGCTTCGAGAGCTTGGCCCCGTCGGGCCCCATGATGAGGGGCATGTGGCCGAGCTTCGGCGGCTCGAGCCCGAAGGCCTCGTAAAAAAGGATCTGCTTCGGCGTGTTGCTGATATGATCGTCGCCCCTGAGGATGTGGGTAATCCCCATGTGGCTGTCATCCACGACGCAGGCGAAATTGTAGGCCGGCGAGCCGTCGGACTTGATCAGGACCTGGTCCTTGATCGTCTCGGTCTCGACCGTGATCCGGCCATGGATCATGTCGTCGTAGGCGACCGTCCGGCCCGGCGCGACCCGATAGAGGACGGCGTCGCCCTCCTTATAGGCCTTTCCGGCGGCCACGAGCTCCTCCGCCTTCTCCCGGTAGACCGCGAACCGTCGGCTCTGGAAGAGCGGCTCTTCGTCCCAGTCGAGGCCGAGCCAGCGAAGGTCCTCGAGGATCTCCTCGAGGAACCGCGGCTCGGACCGCTTCAGATCCGTGTCCTCGACCCGGAGCAGGAACTTCCCGCCGGTGTGCCGGGCGTAGAGCCAGTTGAAGATGGCCGTCCGGGCGCTCCCGATATGGAGGAAGCCCGTCGGGCTCGGGGCGAATCGGACGCGGACCATGGTTCTCCTCTTTTCCGGCCTGGGAATCCTTATTCTTATAGCACAGGGGAAAAAGGCGGTCAAACGCCGCCGGGGGGGGCCGAAGCCTTTCCGAGACGCGGCGTGCGGCGGTCGCCTCAGGCGAACGGCTTCTCGATGGACGGGCTGGGCTGCGTGAACCACTTCGCCCCGTTCTCGATGATATGCAGGTCGTCCTCGAGCCGGACGCCGAACTCGCCCGGGATGACGATCATGGGCTCGTCGGTGAAGCAGTTGCCGGGCCGGATGAGGGCCTTGTTGCCCTTGACGAGATAGGTCCATTCGTGGCCGTCCATGCCGATGCCGTGGCCCGTCCGGTGCGGCAGCCCCGGGAGCTTGTAGCCGGGCCCGAAGCCGGCCGCGACGAGGACTTTCCGGGCGGCGGCGTCCACATCCTCGTGGGGGACTCCCGGCTTCGCCGCGTGAAAAGCCGCCAATTGGGCTCTCTGTTCGACCTCCCAGACATCGCGCTGTCTTTGATTCGGCTTGCCGAAAACGACCGTCCGGCTGACATCCGACTGGTAGCCGCCGACGCTGCAGCCGCCGTCCATCAAAACGATGTCGCCTTCCCTGAGGGTCCGCGGCTTGATGCTGCCGTGCGGCAGGGAGGACTGCTCGCCGAAGCTCGCGCTGGCTCCGCCGGAAACGCCCAGGGCCGCGAACGCGGCCGCGGTGTTGGCGCTGAAATCCTCTTTGGTCATTCCCTCCTTCATCATGGCGAGAGCCGCCTTGTAGGCTTCGAGCGTGATGTCGCAGGCCCGTTGCATGAGGGCGATCTCCGCCGGGGACTTGATGGAGCGGCAGCCGGCCGTCACCGGGTCGGCGCTCGCGAAATCGAGGCCGGACGCCTCCTTCCGGAGGCCGTCGTAAACGAAAAAGCGGACGCGCTCCTCGATCCCCACCCGGCCCGTGCGGATCCCCCGGTCCTGGAAAACCCCGGCGATGGCCTTGTAGGGGCTTTCATCCTCCTCCCAAGTCCGGATGTCTGTCCCGAAGCGGATGAGCTCGCGAGCCCGGTCCTCCTCGAATTTCGGGCAGACCCAGGCCATCTCGCCCTTCGCCGGCAGGATCCAGGCGAGGACACGCTCACTCAGCCACCAGCTGACGTCGGTGAAATAGATGAGGCCCGTCCCGCCTTCGATGACGAGGGCCTCGAGCTTGTTCTCGATCATGAGCCTGCGGGCCTTCTCCATCCGGGCCAGCCGCTCGCCATCCGAGATCGGGACGACGCCTGCGGTCATGGGCTTGAGCCGGCTCAGGGGCGAGCCCTTCGCGACCGCCGGCGCCGCCTGGCCGGCCGCCGCGCTTCCGGCCGACGCCGCGACCCCGTACGCCCCGGCCGCGCCGGCCGTCATTTTCAGGAAATTCCGTCTGTTGATGCTCATTCTGAACCTTCCTTCCTTCGGGGATCCTAAGGCAACAGATTCTAGGACAGCCGGGCCCGAAACACAAGAGCTCCTTCCGAGCCGTTTTCTTCACTCCGGCGGGCCCCGTGGGGGTTAGCCTTTAGAGGTCAGGAGCCGGCCCAATAATTGCTCGGAGAAATCACCCCCGGAGGTGATTCCGCCTGGCGGGGGCGCCTGTCATGATGAACCCGCCATAATCCTCCACGGGAAAAGGGAGAGCGCTTGGATCGTGAGGCCGAAGGTCCTCCATTCATGAAACAAGGACGTCCGGATGGCCGCGGGACGGCGGGATCAGCCCTGGAGCCGGGGACAAACCGGTTGCATCAGGCGTCCGGAATTTATAAAATGCGAAAGGAGTGTGCGATCTTTCGGCAAGTTCGGGGAGAGACGCTATGGAGAACCGCATGACAAAGAACGGATTCACGCTGATCGAGGTCCTGGTCGTCGTCGCGATCATCGGCACCATGATCGTGGCCACGTTCCCGAGCATCATGAACTCCTTGGAGACCCGGAACCTCGACAACAGCGCCCGCGACATCCAGACCACCCTGCAGCAGGCCAGGTACCGGGCCGTGAACGATAAGATCGAATACCGCGTCCGGTTCGCCCAGACCCTCGGCCTCTGGCAAGTCTTCCTCGAAAGCGAGGACACGGGCGGCAACTGGTCTGCGGTTCCGGGGTTCCTGGTCAAAACGGTCCCGTCGCAGTTCGTCCTGCTGCTCAACCTCCCGTCGAGCCAGGCGGTCGAGTTTTCCCCCGTCGGGCTCGTCGACGGGTACGACAGCACCCACAACTCCCTGACCCTGCAGAGCATGAAGCTTAAGAACAAGCGGCAACCCGACCTGAGGATCCTGACGATCTTAGGCGGCGGGTCGGTCCGCTACCTGATCTCGGCCAGCGGGTGACGCCGGCATGAAAAGAGGGAACGCAATGGTCCAGAAAACAACGGAAGCGCAAGTTCGGCCCAAAGGGTTTTCCCTGATCGAGGTCCTCATTGGCGTCTTCCTCATCGCCGTCGCCGTCCTCGGCCTGGTCCAGCTTTACCTGATGGGGATCATGAACACGACCCGGTCCAGCGAAATCGCCAACGCTGTCTTCCTCGCCCAGCAGGAGGTCGATTATCTCCGGACCCTGACGAATTCAGAACTCTCCACGTTCCCCGACGTCACGCGGGGCGAGTCCAGCGATGAGATGATCGACGTCAATGTGGACGGAACCCCGGACTACAGGCGTGTCGTCGTCCTCACGAACTTGAGCCCGACGTACGATCTCGAGGTCCTCGTTTTTCCTGCGACCGAGGCCCAGGCGACCGCGTCCGACTTGATCGCCAACCCTCAGGCAAACAGGGTCCGGGCCCGCATCGACACGGTGATCAGCAGGTGACCTCATGAACACACGCATGAAAAATGGACCCAGCCACAGGCGCCCCAAGGGGTTCACCCTTATCGAGCTCATCATCGGCAGCGCCATCATGCTCGTCGTCATCGTCGCGGCCTTGTCCGTTTACTCCCGGAGCAACCAGCTTTCCGTCGACCAGCAGCAATACGCGGAGATCCAGAACGATGTCCGTTCTGCCATGTTCCTCCTGATGAGGGACACCCGGATGGCCGGCGCCGGCCTCCCCCAGCAGTTTCTGATGTACTCCCTGGAGGCCGTTGATAACGAGGACCAGGGCGTGGCGGTCAAGCCGGACCGGCTCACGGTCATGGGCAACATCAACAGCTCCCTCCTCCTTTCTATCCAGGCGTACGGGGGATACCAGACGGCGGCGCAGGCGAGCCTCGATGACGACAGTTTCGAGAAGTACGCTTATGCCGACGCCTATTATCCTGGCAATTTCGTCCTGATCCTCCCCAACCCGGCGGCCTCCTGCAGAGCCGGAGAAGTCCGCCAGGTCGACCACATCACCCATAATGCCGACGGGACGAACGAGATCATCTATTTCAAGGGGGGGCTGGTCAGCCTCAACCTGCCGGGAAATCTGCTCGGGACCTGCAATGACGCCACGAATTTCAGCGGCGGCCAGATCATGTTCGTCGACGTCAAGCAATACTGGCTGGACTTGACGGGAAAGTATCCGGGCCTGACGGCCGGCGTCAATGGTTACCTCGGGATCCCCGGGGTTTTTTATCAGACGGAAAACGGCGTCCACAACCCCATCGCCCAGAATATCGAAAACTTCCAGGTCCAATTCAACGGCGATTTTGATGGCACCGGCGTGCTGAACGGGTTCCGCGACTGGGACACCGGCGCGAATGGAGGGCCTCAAATCTGGACGGTGGACACGGTGTCGAACATCCGCCAGGTGAAGGTCTGGCTTTTGGGCCGGACGGCCAACGCGTTCGTCAGCGTGTCAGGGAAATCGACCGGCGGGATCTCCGTGTACCGCCGGCCGGCCATGGGGAATTCTCCGGCGGCCGCCGTGGAGGACCTGCACCGGCGTTTCCTCCTGCAATCCATGTCCAACATCAGGAACATGTCCCTGAATCTTTATAACTCAGGTGAACGGTGAGGAACGATAACATGCGCTTCAAGCAGGGTTCATCGCTTATCGTCGTGATCCTCGTGATGGCCTTCATGCTGTCCGTCGGCATCGCCCTCCTGACCATCACGGGCGTCGCTCCCAAGATCTCGGGAAGCGTCCGCAACCAGGAGGAGGCCTTCAACGTGGCCGAAGCGGGTTTCGAGGCCGCCCGGGTCGCGATCGAGGGCAACCTCCTTTCCGGCGCTTGGACCAGCTTGTCCGACAACTGCCTCCAGACCCCGGCCGGCATCGACGTTCCCCTCCAGCCGAATTATTTCCGGAAGCTGTCCGACATCTCCCTCCTGCAGACAATTTCGGCAAGCACCAAGGGCGTCCTTTTCTATGAGCAGCCGTTCGTCAAGAACGTTAACGGGACAAACGATACGAGCCGGGAATATACCGTGTTCCTGATCAACCAGGGCATCGCGTCCGATGCGCTGCTGGTCTGCATCGGCGTCGTTCAGACGGGAACGAAGGTCCTCGCGTCCTCCCGGCTCGAGATCGATATCGGGACTCAGTCCTCTGGGAGCAATCCTTAAGGTGGAGAATGCCATGAAAACAATGATGAAAAAAACCCTTCAGGTGGTCCTGGTCGTGGCGATCGGAGCCGGATTTTTGCGGCTCCTGGCCCAAACATGCGTGACAAGCACCAAGGCGTTCACGGAGAATTTCAGCACGACGACCTATAAGGACCTCAACCCCGGGGTGAACTCTGTCGCCCAGTGGCCCTCAGGCCCGATCCAGCTCAACAGGCTGGGGGCGAATTTCACCCTGGCCGCGCCTCAGGGACTGGGGGCCTATATCTACAGCGCCGGGCCCGGAGATTTCAACGGAGACGGGTATCCGGATCTTGTCGGGTTGAAACTCACGGGAACGTCCAGCCGCCAAGACACGTCCCAGCTGGAACTCATCTGGAACACTTACAAATCGACGAACGGGAAGACCAACTTCACCCTGGACCCTGTCACGGATAAGACTCCCATCGAAGCATTCACGGCCTATATCGGTCCGGCCGCTATCGTCGTCGGCGACTTCAACGGCGACGGTCTCCTCGACTTTTTCTTCATGAGGAACGGCGCCGACCAGTTCGGCTACACGAACTTCCTGGCTTGCATGTACATCAACTGCGGGACGAAAGCCGCTCCCAAGTTTTATCCCCACACGGATTCTCACAACCTGGATTTCACCTCCGCGTTCCAGAATGCCAAGGACAGCAAAGGCGTCGCCGGCATCTTCATCAACTGGTCGGCGAACCACCTCTGCGCCGTCGACATCGACAATGACGGAGACATCGACCTTCTCGTCGCCAGCCAGGATAAGATCTGGCTCGTCCGCAATCCCGGAACGGCCAGTGTTAGCGGAAAGCCCGCGTGGCAAACGATCGCCAATTGGAGCGTCGCCGAATTGAGCTATAACCAACGGACGGGCTTCACGGGAACCAGCGGGTCGGGCACGAACTATCCGGACGGATATGCGGACCATGGGACATCCTGCATCTCCGCCGCGGACTTCAACAACGACGGCAACATCGAGATCATCTGCGGCACGGTCAACAGCGCGAACTATCTGGCCTATTATTCAAACGACGGGAAGGGGCATTTCACCTTCTATAAGATCCTGATCTCCGATTCCAGATGCTATGGCCCGACGGGCATCGCGGTCGCGGATTATAACAACGACGGCCGGCCGGATATCTTTCTCTCCGGCGACGGCTGGAATACCGCCAATCAACAGGGTTACATGTGGATCTTGCTGAACCAGGGGCCGTCGGGAAGCGTGGTCAATTGGCTCTTCCAGTGCCTCAACAACTGCGCCAAGTACCCCTGGGGAAACGATGATGACATGGTCTTGCCCATCGATTACAATAATGACGGTGCTGTGGATATCATTCTCTGCGACGCTAACGATTCGGGCAACTACTATATCGTCGTCAATAGCATCGCCGATATCTTCACGATTTACGGCCAGGCCCAATCCACGAATATCGTGGCGGGCGTCCTCGACCCGGAACAATACGCGGTCACCAGCGTTCGCATCACCAGCCTGTGGCAAAGCTATTACGGCAAAAGCAACGCGAACCTGACGGTCAGCCTCTATTTCACCAACGACGGGGTCGACTGGGAGCTCTACGGCACCTACAAGGCCAGCCAGATCGCCAACATCAACAACGCGACCGGCGTGGGCTGGTATGATTTCCATCACTACGGCACCGACCTCCGGTGGCGGCTCGTTCTCACCAGCAAAGATGACAGCATCCCGGGCTACACGAATGCCTCGTACTCCACGCCTCGCATCTCATTGCTCAACCTGGAATACCAATATGTCGCCCGTCAGGAATATTCGCGGTCCTCGGCGGCCACGACGATCATATCGCCCAGCGGGGTCCAGAAGCAGCTCGTGATCGGCTCCTCGTTCATTTATCCCGGCTGGCAAGGCCAACTCCGGGCTTATGACGTGACGGGGATGACCCTGACCAACAACGGCTATTCGAATCTCTATACGGTGACGTCTTCGAACCTCACGGTGAGCTCGGGCCGGAATGTCCAGACCGGCGTGAATATCTACTGGGACGCGGGCCAGATCCTGCAGGGCGCCACGCCCTCCAGCCGGAAAATTTACACGGCCATCCGCGCCAACAAGGACCTGACGCAGCCCTTGCAGAGAATCGATTTCACGAGCGCCAACGCGACCACGCTCTCGCCTTATCTCCTGGATGTCCAGAATGACACCGCGGGCCTGATCAATTTCACCCGCGGCACCGGCCGGGCCTGGCTCCTCGGGGACATCAATCATTCGACACCGGTCATCGTGCCCCCCCCCAGCAACGACGCGGCCCTGTGGGGAAGCGCCTATGCCACTTTCAAAACGGCCTATGCCAACAGGTCGACGGTGGTGTATGTCGGGTCCAACGACGGCATGCTCCATTGTTTCGACGTGAATACAGGGGCGGAGCTCTGGGGCTTCATCCCCTACAACCTCTTGCCCAAGCTCACCAACCAATGGAAAGTGGACTCGACCAACGGCAACCGTTTTTACTACCACAACGCCTACGTGGACGGGTCGCCCTCCGTCAGCGACGTTTTGATCAACGGGAGCTGGCGAACGGTCCTCGTCTGCGGCCAGGGTCCCGGGGAAGGCAGCACGATGGACGGAGGACTCAACTACTATTTTGCGCTGGATGTCACCGACCCCACCAACCCGCAGCCGCTCTGGGAGTTCACCCACAAAAATAGCAGCGGGAGTTACACGACGGGCCAGACGATCTCCGTCCCCGCGATCGGGCAGATCAACATCTCGGGGACTCCCGCCTGGGTGGCCATCATGGGGTCCGGATACGACAATATCGACGCGGCTCCCGTGGCCGGAAATACTCCGGTCGGGAAGAATTTGTATATCGTCCGGATCGACACGGGGCAGCTCGTCTGGACCCAGGCGGTCACGGACGTCGATACGAGCTTGATCACCAAACCGAGCACTTCGTACGCCTATGCCAATATCCCGGATGCCATTGTCGCGTCGCCTTCGACTTTGGATACCAACAGCGACGGCCTGATCGAGTCCGTCTACGTGGGAGATCTCGACGGACGGCTCTACAAGCTTGACCTGACCAACACCAACCCCACCAACTGGAGCCTCTCGGCCCTCTACACGGATAATCTGTACTATCCCATCGTGACCAAACCGACCCTCTGGGTGGATCCTTTCGGGGCTTCAAAGTCACCATATATCTTCTTCGGTACGGGCGGCGACGACAATGCCCCGGCCGCCGGGAATTACGCCTTCATCGCCATCCAGGACACGGGAACCCTCCCTGCCCCGGTCCAGTGGTATATCGGAAGCCCGACCGACCTCAATCTCCCGGCCAAGGAACAAGTGGGGGATCCTCTCGGCCTCGGATCAGGGTATAAGGTCTGGGCCGATCCGGTCTCCTCGGACTTCATCATCTATTTCAGCACCTTGCAGGGCAGTATCGAAAACGTCAACCCCTGCCTCAACCTGGGCAGCCAGGGAAGACTCTACGCCCGGATCCTCCGTCCGGGGGCCGGCCTTCCTGTCGGCGGCACGGCCCTGAAATCGAGCAGCAGCGTTCCTCCCGAATACCTCACGACGCTGAGCAAGGCCCGCCAGGCCGTGACCCTCGGCAGTGTCCAGAGTTTCCCGAACAGCCCGAACCAGAGACAGGTCTTCACCCAGGAATACAACTCGGCGATCGAAGAGCTGACCCAGCCGGTCGGATCTTATCTGCAGATCAAGTCCTGGAGGGAAATCTACCAGATCATTCATTGATGGCCGAACAGCCCGCTGTCCAGCCGCCCGGGATGTGGCCTCAGGCCCCCCCCGAGCAGACGCCCTGAGGGGGCGGCGCTTGACTTGGGTTTCCATCGGTGAGAAGATCGTTGGGCTGACCGGAACATGAAAAGAATCTTGGCCGCGTCCGTCATTCTTGCCGCCGTCGGCTCCCTCTACGGTCAGAGCGTTGCCGACCTTTCGCGTCAGGAGAAGGCGCGCCGGGAGAGCCTCAAAGACCGGCGCGCCAAGGTCGTCACGAACGTTGACCTGGCCGCCCTCCGGAAGCTCCCCGCGCTGATCACGCCCTCCGAGCAAACCGCGGCAGAAAACCCGGAGATGTCCGGCGGTCCCGTCTCGAATTCCCCGGCTTCGGCGCGCAACGATATGGTCCCTTCGGTCGCTCCGAATGGCCCTGCTCTCTCTTATCCGGGATCGTCCAGCTCTGTCGGCGGCGCGGGGAACCTCGAGGCCCAGCTCAAGGCCGCCAATGAACAGGTCGATCTCTTAACGGACAAGATGAACCAGCTGCTTCAGGAGTCCAACAACCTGAACACCATGACTCCCCGGGACGTCATCATGCAGCAGATCGACGACACGAGCCAGAAACTGGCCCAGGCCCAGGACGACGCGGCCAAGCTGAAAGCCCAGCTCGAAGCGGCCCAGAAAAATCCGCCGGCCAAGCGATAGCCGCGGCGCCGCCGTCCCTTCCCCGACGCTCGTCCCTGCTCCCCTTAAAGTCGGCTCCCGATGGGGCCGCCCGCTCACTTGCCCTTCGGCGTGATCCCCACGTTGGCGAACATGAACGCCCAGGTGTCCGTCAGGGCTTCGATGGCCTTGCTCAGGTTGCTCGAGCCGTGGCCGGAGCGCGTCTCGATCCGGATGAGGACGGGGTTCGCGCAGGCCTGCTTCTCCTGGAGGGTAGCCGCGAACTTGAACGAATGGGCCGGCACCACCCGGTCGTCGTGGTCGGCCGTCGTGACCAGGGTCGCCGGATAACAGACCCCCGCCTTGAGGTTGTGCAGGGGCGAATAGGCGTAAAGGTTCCTGAAATTCTTCTCGTCGTCGCTCGACCCGTACTCGACGGCCCAGCCCCAGCCGACCGTGAACTTGTGGTAGCGGAGCATGTCCATGACCCCGACCGCCGGGAGGCAGACCCGGAAGAGGTCCGGGCGCTGGGTCATGACCGCCCCGATGAGCAGCCCGCCGTTCGAGCCGCCCGCCACGGCCAGGGTGTCCTTCGAAGCATATTTTTCCCTGATGAGGTACTCGGCCGCCGCGATGAAATCGTCAAAGACGTTCTGCTTGTTGAGGAGCATCCCGGCCTTGTGCCAGGCCTCGCCATATTCGCCGCCGCCGCGGAGGTTGGCCAGGGCGAAGACCCCCCCGTTCTCGAGGAGGACGAGATAGCTGGGGCTGAAGGAGGGCTGTTCGCTGATATTGAACCCGCCGTAGGCCGTCAGGTAGGCCGGGTTCCGGCCGTCGAGCTTCAGGCCTTTCTTGTGGACGATAAACATCGGCACTCTTGTGCCGTCCTTGCTGGGATAAAAAACCTGCTTGGTCTCGTAGTCGGCGGAGTTGAACTTGACCTCGCTCTGGCGAAAGACCTCCGACCGGCCGCCGGCCGGCTCGTATTTGTAGATCGTCGGCGGGTAGGTGAAGGAGGTGAACGTGTAGAACAGGATCTTCTCGTCCCGCTTGCCGCCGAAGCCGCCGGCCGTGCCCAGGGCGGGCAGCCCGATCTCCCGGACGAGCGTCCCGTCGAGGCGGTGCTGGTAGATCTTGGTGTTGGCGTCCTTGAGATACTGGCAGAAGAGGTAGCCGCCGGCCGCGTTGGCCGCGCTCAGGACCTCGGGCTTTTCGGGGATGACGGTCCGCCAGCTTTTCGTGGCCGGCTTTTTGGGATCGATGAGCACGACCCGGAAATTCGCGGCGTCGACGTTCGTGTAGACCAGGACTTTGTCTCTCACGGCGTCGATGGGCGCGCTGTCGAACTCGAAACCCTTGACGAGAGGCTGCCACTTCGCGGCCTTCCGGGTCAGGCTCTTGACGTAAAGCTCATTGCCGCTCGTGCCTTCGGACACGGTGACGAACAGGAACTTCTCGTCCTCGGTCGTCTCGGCGTTGAGGTAGCGCAGCGGGTGGTCCTTATCCTCATAGACCAGGGCATCCTTCTCCTGGGGATCTCCGAGCTTGTGGAAGAAGACCTTCTGGAACTCGTTCTTGGCCTTGAGCTCCTGGCCCGGGGCGGGCTTGTCGTAGCCGCTATAATAGAAGCCGTTCCCCTGCCAGGCGGCGCCGGAGAACTTCACCCAACGGATGCGGTCGGGCAGCTCCTTTTTCGTCGCGATCTCCATGATCCGGATCTCGGACCAATCGGAGCCGGCCTCGCCGCGGGACAGGGCGACGTAGCGGTCGTCCCGGGAGAGGCTCACGATGCCGAGGCGCACGGTCCCGTCCGGGGAGAGGGCGTTGGGGTCGAAGAAGACCTCCGGCGTCCCGTCCAGCCCCTTCTGGATGTAGCAGACGGACTGGTTCTGGAGGCCGTCATTCTTGTAAAAGAAATAGTATTCCCCCGCCCGGAAAGGCGACGAGTATCGGGGGTAGTTGAAGATCTCCGTCAGCCTCTGCTTGATCTTCTCGCGGAACGGGATCTGGCCGAGGTAGCCGAACGTCACGGCGTTCTCGGCCTGGACCCAGGCCTTCACGTCCGCGGCGTTGTCGTCCTCGAGCCAGCGGTAGGGGTCGGCGACCTTGGTCCCGAAATAATCGTCCACCTGGTCCACCTTTTTCGTGGCCGGGTAGGACAATCTCGCCGCGCTTTTCTGGCAGGCGGCGACGCCCAGCAGGACGAACATCGCGCAGAGTATAAACATCATTTTTCTCATTTTCACTCCTCTTCTTATTTTCCGAAGTCGACGTCGTCCGGGAGCTCGTCGACGTCGCCGGCCGGGCCACAGGGGAAATGGGCGGCGAGCTTCCTCCCCGCCTCCTCGATGGCCCGGACGAGGCCCTCGGTGAACTCGCCCTTGCGGAAGTGCCCGGAGAGGATGGAGGCCAGCGAATCCCAGAATTCCTGGCCGACGCGGGCGTGGATCCCCTCGTCCCCGAGGACGACAAAGCGCCGCCGCGACGGGACGATGAAGAACAGGATGCCGTTCCTCTCCTTCGTCTGGTCCATCTTCAGCCGGGCGAAAGCTCTCTGGGCCACGCGCCGGACCGGCCCCCAGAAAAATGGGGCGACCGAAACGCGGATCTCGCCCGAGGTCTCGTGCTCGGCCTCGATGATCGCTCTTTTGACCCGCTCGGCGTCGATCGTTCTCATCAGCCTGCGCCTGCTGCGGACCGTCATGCGCTCCCTCCTTCACCACGACCCGGACGCGCCGCCGCCGCCCGAACGCCCGCCGCCGCCGCTGAAGCCGCCGCCCCCTCCCCAGCCTCCCCCGCCGCCGCCCCGCCCCCCGGAAAAAAAGCTGAAAAGAAGCCACAGGGCCAGGGACGGATGGGTGACGAGGAGGATGAGGAAAAAAATGACGGCCACGACCATGAAGACCGAGCTCAGGGTGGACCTGGCCCGCGCCCCCCGGGGCGCGCCTTCTCGAGGCGGGCTGGCCTCTTCCCGGCCCGAGACGAGCGAAAGAAGGCCCGCAACCGCCTCAGGAACGGCGGCGTCCTGTTGGCCGCTCCTGAAACCTGGGACGAGGATTTCGTTGATGATCCGGAAGGCACTGGCGTCGGGGACGCGCTCCTCGAGACCGTAGCCGACCTCGATCTTGACCTTGCGGTCCCCGGCCATGATGAAGAGGACCAGGCCGTCGTCGAGCCCCTTGCGGCCCACCTTCCAGGCCTCGAAGGCCTTGACGGCCCACTCCTCGATGGCGACGCCGCCCGTGGTCCGGCCGACATAGACGAGGACCTGGTGCCCGGTCGCCTTCTCGTAGGCTTCGAGACGGGCATCGAGCAACGCGACCGTGTCCGGGGAAAGAAAACCCGCCTCGTCGGTGGCCCAGCGGGCCGGGGCGGGCGGGATCTTGATATCCTGGGCCGCGAGGAAGAGCCCCGCGCAGAGCAGGAGGGCGGGGAGGACGGCGGCCGATCGGAGGCGGGCCGGCATCAGGGTCGCTGGCCTAGAACTTGACCTTGGGCGCCGCTTCCGAGCCGGGCTGGGCCTTGAAGTACGGCTTTTCGTTGAACCGCGCGCCGAAGAAGCCGGCGATGAGGACGGTCGGGAAGCTCATCCGCTTGGTGTTGAAGGCCTGGGCCGCTTCGTTGAAGCGCATCCGCTCCGTCGCGATCCGGTTCTCCGTCCCCTCGAGCTGGGCCTGGAGCGTCTTGAAATTCTCCGTGGCCTTGAGGTCCGGGTACTTCTCCATCACGACGAGCAGGCGCGACAGGGCCGAGGACAGTCCGTCCTGGGCCTGCTGGAACTTGGCGAAGGCCTCGGGATTGATCTTGTCGGCCGAAAGCTGGACCTGGCCGACCTTGGCCCTGGCCTCTGTGACGGCCGTGAAGGTCGACTTCTCGAAATCCGCGGCCCCCTTGACGGTCTCGACCAGGTTCGGGACAAGGTCCGCCCGCCGCTGGTAGACGTTCTCGACCTGGGCCCACTGGGCCTGGACCTTCTGGTCGAGCCGGACGAGCTGGTTGTAGGTCCCGCTGGCGGACAGCGCCAGAATGATGACCGCCAGGACGACGATGCCCAGGCAGCCGAACATGAATTTCTTGGTGGCCATTCCTGTCTCTCCCTTGCGATGTAGATGAATCCCGGAGATCCGGGCTCGTCCTCCATTGTAGGGTGGACGGCCCCGAATATCAAGGGTATAATCGTCCCGTGGAACGGATCGCCATCCTGACGAGGGACTGCGCGGGGGTCAATGCCGCCATCCGGGCCGCGGTCCGGACAGCGGCAACGGCCCGGCTCGAGGTCCTCGGCGTCCTGCGCGGATACGAAGGCCTCATCGACGGGGATTTCGTTCCCCTCGACCGCCGGTCGGTCTCGAGCATCATCAACCTCGGCGGGACCATCCTGAAGACCGCCCGCTCGGAGCGCTTCTTCACCGCCGAAGGCCAGGCCCGGGCGTTCAGGAGCATCGAGGCCCGCGGGATCGAAGGCCTCATCGTCATCGGCGGGAACGGCAGCCTGGCCGGCGCCCACGTCCTGGCGTCCGCATACGGGGTCAGGACCGTCGGCGTCCCGGCGACCATCGACAACGACGTCAACGGCGTCGACGCCACGATCGGCGCCGACACCTCCGTCAACGTCGCCCTGGACGCCCTGGACAAGATCCGCGACACGGCCACGAGCTTGGAGAGGATCTTCGTCGTCGAGGTCATGGGCCGGCTCTGCGGCTATATCGCCATGCAGGTGGCCCTGGCGGGAGGATGCGAGGAGGTCCTGCTCCCGGAACGGAAGTTCGACCCGGAGGCGATGTGCCGGGAGATCAAGGATGGCCACGCCCGCGGCAAGGCGAGTTGGATCATCATCACCGCCGAGGGGAAGGCCCACGCGTCGGACGTTGCCGCGGCCATCACCCGGGACACGGGGCTCGAGACGAGGATCGCGGTCCTCGGCCATATCCAGAGAGGCGGCCGTCCCACGGCTTTCGACCGGATCCTGGCGGCCCGCCTCGGCCACGCCGCCGTCGAGGCCCTTATCGACGGGAAGTCCGACGTCTGCGTCCACATGAAGAACGGGAACCTCGAGCTCCTGCCGCTCGAGACCGCCATCCAGCCCAAGGCCTGCGAGGTCTTGGACGACTATCGCCTCCTCAAGGTCCTGGCTTAGCGCTCCCGGCCCGTCAGCTCCGCCGGTCCGGCCGATCGATCCATGGGACAAGGCTTGGAGGACCGCGGGTCAATCGGCCAGGATATAGTCGGCGGCCAGGCTGCCTGTATAGAGGGCTGTCGGGACCCCGCCGAGGAAAAGCTCCGCGGCCGCATAAACGCCGGCCGCGAAGAGGCCGGGCACGGGCGTCCGGACGAGGACCTTTCCGGGCAGGAGGCCGGATCCTTCGGGGGACCACGTCCAGCCGGCGATCGACCCTTCATAGCGGCTGCCCCAATCGCGGTACGTGAGAGGCGTCGCGACCTCCTGGACCTCGATGGCCTTCGAAAGGTCCGGGAGGATGGTCTCCACGGTCTGGATGAGGCCCCGGGCCAGCCGCGCCTTGTATCCCTTGTATCCTTCCTTCCTTTCCTTCTCGCCGGTCCGCCAGGCGGCGAAGCGCTCGTACGGAAAGCCCACCCTCAGGACAAGGGAGGCGCGGCCCGCCGGGGCCAGGTCGGGGGCTTTCCTCGACCAGAAACAGATCTCGATCTCCCGGTTGTCGAAATCCTCCGGGCCGCCGGCCGCTCCCTCCCGGATCTCCTTCCGGAAGAACAGGTGCTCGGCATGGATGGCCCCGAGGTCCGTCTCATTTGGCCTGACCCCGAGGTAGACGCAGAGCTCGGAACCCGTGTAGGGGACGGCCCGGATGGGGCCCAGGTCCACTCCCGGAATGTCCGCCGCGTCCAGGAGATCGAGGAATGTCGTCTTGTAGTCCGCGTTCGAGACCACCCAGCGGGAGTCGAGGGCCTCTCCCCTTGCCGTCACGACGCCCGCGGCCCGGCCTCTCCGGACGATGATCCTCCGGACGGGTTCCGAGAGCCTGACCTCCCCGCCGAGGTCCGTGATCTTTCTCCGGAGAAGGTCGGCCATCCCGTGGATGCCGCAGGAGGGGAACCAGATGCCCTCCTCGGCCATGATGTTCCACATCAGGGCGAGGTTCAACATGGACATTTCCGGCGGGCTCGTCCCCATGGACCCCAGGAAATTCCTCAGTTGGGCATTTCCGATGACCCGTTCGAGAGGCTCGGCGGCCGGAGTCCCGGAAAGCCGCCGGACCTCGGCCGCCCGGGCTTCCGTCCCGGCCGCACCCGCTCGCGCTCCACGATCTCTCGACCCCGGACGAGGACCGAAATCGGGGTGCCAGAGGTCCATGTCCTTGGCCACGGCGATGGACTTTTGGAGTTGTCCGAAGAACTCGCCGAGGCCGCTCTTCTCTTCCGGGAAGATCGCGGCGAGGCCCGATTCCATGTCGGGCAGGGATTGGGACATCATGACGTCGAGGAACGGCGTCCGGAGCTCGAAGCCGTTCCGCCGGAAGCTGACCGATTCGGCGACGCCGGCCTCCTCCAGGAAATCGCGGACGCGGCCCGGAAAGCTGAACGAGAGAGGCCCCATGGGGAACGAGTGCCCGCCGCGCTTGAAGACGTAGCCCGTCCCTCCCGGGAGGAATTTTTTTTCGAGGACAAGGACCTTCCTCCCCCTCCGGGCGAGCTTCGCGGCGGCCATCAACCCGCCCAGGCCGGCCCCGATCACGATGACGTCCGTCATTGCTTTTATGATATCACATCCGGGGCGGATGACCCTCCTTCGTCTTAGGAGGAAGGGCTTCGGCGAGGTTGACGACGGGTGTCAGCCCGGGCCGCGTTCTTGACGGCCGTCCCCGCCCTGGGATAGGATTCTGTCAGGCCGAGCGTCCGGCGCGAAGAATTCAACCCGGGAGGACGGCGTGCCCGTGAAAATGAAATTCCCGACCCATCCGCAGCTGTGTCTGGTGGCGGCCCTCGCCGCCTTTCTTCTTTTTGCCCCGGCCTGCGCCGAAAAGCCGGCCGAAAAGACCGTCCCGCCGCAGGCCGCGCCACCGGGCCCGGCCAAGGTCGTCTATGCCGGCGTCCGTTCGTCCAAGTACGGCATCAAGCCCTTCCCCGGGCCGGCGGCCTGGGAAAAGGCCATCGGGGCCATGACCGCCTACTTCCCCGGGTCGGCGCCTTGCGGGATCTGGATCGTCGGGACGATGGCCAGGACGCCGCGGTTCGCTCACCTCGAATTCCCTTCCGGTGGGAAGTCCTTCCCCAACGTGGAGTTCGAAGAGGCCGACAGGCACGAGCGCTATCTCAGCGAATTCGACAAGGCCGGGATCAGTGTTTTTCTCCAGGTGGAGCCGGCCAACGCGGACATGGGCACTCTCATCGACCTCGTCCTCGGCCGTTACAAACACCATCGCTCGGTCATCGGCTTCGGTGTCGACGTCGAGTGGAACAGGACGTCGGACCACCCCGAAACCGGGATGGCCGTGGACGACGCCACTGCCCGGACCTGGGAAGAAAAGGTCAAGTCCCACAACCCCGCCTACCGGCTGTTCCTGAAGCATTGGGACGAGAAATGGATGCCCCCGACCTATCGGGGGGACATCGTCTTTGTCGACGACAGCCAGATCTTCCCGGGGATGGAGCCCATGGTCAAGGAATTCGTCGAGAGCTGGGCCCCGGCGTTCTATCCCAACCTGGTCATTTTTCAGATCGGGTACAATTCCGACAAGCCCTGGTGGTCGAAGCTCCCCGACCCGCCCAAGGCGATCGGGGAGGCCATCCGGAAGAGGGTCAGGCAGGAGATCGGGATCATCTGGGTCGATTTTTCCCTGCGTGAAGTCCTGCCGCTCGGCGAGGGTCAGCGGCCGTGATGAAAGCCCGGCGCTCCTGGGTCTGGGCAACGCTCGTCCTCGTCGCGGGCGTCGTCCTGGCCCTGTCGGCCACCTTCCGGCGGCAGGTCCGCGAGGCGGCCAAGGGCGGGCTCATGGTCGGGGTCAAGATCTACGAATACTCCGGGAGCTTCCCGGCCCTCTTCGAGGCCTGGCGGGAGACCGGGATCAACACGGCCTTCGTCAGCCCGGCCCTCATCTCCAACCCCGAGTTCAGGGGCCTGGCGAAAAAGAACGGCATCGCGACCTTCATCATCTTCCCGGTCTTCTTCGACGCCGAGGAGCTGGCGAGGCGGCCCGACCTCTACGCCGTGACGGACAATGGGGTCCGGGCCGAAGACGACTGGGTGAAGTTCGTCTGCCCGACCCGGCCGGACTACCTCGCGGGGAAGGTCGGGGAGCTCAGGAAATTGGTCCGGGAGACGGACCCGGAGGGCATCAGCCTGGACTTCATCCGCTTCTTCGTCTTCTGGGAGATGGTCTACCCGGGCCGGACTCTGGAGTCGCTCCCGAACTCCTGCTTTGACGCCTCCTGCCTCGAAGCCTTCCGGAAGGCGAGAGGGATCGCGGTCCCGGCGACCATCGCCGGAACGGCCGGAAAGGCCCGCTGGATCCTCTCCGGCCATCTCCGCGAATGGACGGAATGGAAATGCGGCGTCATTGCCGGCGCGGTCAGGACCCTGGCGGGAGAGGCCCGGAGAACGAAGCCCGGGATCAAGATCAACATCCACGCGGTCCCCTGGCGGACGGGCGATTTCGGCGGGGCCGCCAAGGCCATTGCCGGGCAGGACCTGGCCCTTCTCGCCCCGCTCACCGACTACATCTCGCCGATGTGCTACCACCACATGGTCAAACAGACCCCGGCCTGGGTCCACTCGGTCGTCGAGGACGTCGAGCGGTCGACGAAGGCCCCGGTCATCCCCAGCATCCAGGTCAAGGAGGCTTACATCCCGGGGCCGGAGTCGGCGGCCGAATTCAAGGCAGCCCTGACCGAATCTTTGAGACCGCCGTCCCGGGGGGTCGTCCTCTGGAACTGGGCCGCGCTCGAAGGATCGCCGGAAAAAAGGGAAGCGGTCAAAGCCGTTTTGAGATCGCTCCGCTAGGCCCGGAGGTACAACCATGCCCAACGTCGTCACCATCATCATGGCGGGCGGGCAGGGCAGCCGGCTCTACCCGCTGACCAAGGTCCGGAGCAAGCCGGCCGTCCCGATCGCCGGCAAGTTCCGGCTTATCGACATCCCGATCAGCAACTGCATCCATTCCGACTTCCGGAAGATCTTCGTCCTGACCCAGTTCTCGAGCGAATCGCTCCATCGCCACATTTTCACGACCTACCGCTTCGACAATTTCCACCAGGACTTCATCACCCTCCTCTCGGCCCAGCAGACGCTCGAGAACCGAGACTGGTACCAGGGCACGGCCGACGCCGTCCGGCAGAACCTCGGTTTCATCGAGGACGCGGGCGACCTCGTCCTGATCCTCTCCGGCGACCATCTTTACCGGATGGACTACAGGAAGTTCGTCGAGTCGCACCTCGCGTCGGGGGCCGAGATCAGCATCGCCGTCACTCCTGTCACGGAGGCCCAGGCCCCCGACTTCGGCGTGATGAAGGTCAACCAGCGGGGCCGGATCACGGAGTTCACCGAGAAGCCGAAAAACCCGGCGGACATCGAGCGGACGCGGGCCCCGGAGGAGGTCCTCCGGAGGGCCAGCGTCCCGGCCGACAGGACCCACCTCGCATCGATGGGGATCTACATCTTCAGCCGGAGCGTCCTCATGGACCTCCTGGCCCACACCGACTCCAAGGACTTCGGCAAGGAGGTCATCCCCCTCGCCATCCAGGACCGGAAGGTGTTCAGCCACTTCTTCGACGGCTACTGGGAGGACATCGGGACGATCCCGAGCTTCTTCGAGGCCCACATGGACCTCACCCGCCCGTTGCCGAAGTTCAACTTTTACGACGAGCGGAAGCCGATCTTCACCCACGCCCGTTTCCTCCCCGGCTCCAAGATCCTGGCCTCGGAGGTCGAGAGCGCCATCCTCTGCGAGGGCAGCATTGTCGATAGGTCCCGGGTCCGGGAGTCCATCATCGGGATCCGGTCGCGGATCGGGGAGAACTGCCGGGTCGAGCGGACCGTGGTCATGGGGGCCGATTTCTTCGAATCCCGCGAGGAACTCGCGGGGAACCGGGAAGCCGGCATCCCCGCGGTCGGGATCGGCCCCGATTCGGAGGTCCGCAACGCCATCATCGACAAGAACGCCCGGATCGGGAGCGGGGTCAAGCTCGTCAACAGGGCCGGGGCCTCTTCGGCATCGGCGGAGAGCTACGTCATCGTCAACGGGATCATCGTTGTCCCCAAGAACGCCGTCATTCCGGACGGGACGGTCATCTGAGAACGGGAAAGCGGGAGGTTTCGGACATGAGAAGATTACGCGCTCTATCGGCCTTCTTCTTGGCCCTGGCGGTCCTCTCTCCGGCCCATCTGCGGGCGGAGGCGGCCGGGGAGCTCATCAAGGACGCCCCGCTCGTTTCCGTGTGGTGGGCGGCGGGGGCCTACAAGATCATGAAAGCGGACCCCCTTCCCTCCCGGCGCGGCGCGGCGGTCGTCATCCAGGCCGCCCGGAACGAGTACGAGCCCTTTCAGGTCGTTTTGGTCCCGAAGAAGCCCGCGGCCGGGGTCCGGGTGGAAACCGGCCCCCTGCGGCGGGGATCGGGAGCGGAGATCGCCGCGTCGAACATCTCCGTCGCCCGCGTGAACTACGTTAGCGTCACCCGCCCCACGGACGCCTTCGGCGCGGCCGGCGAATGGCCCGATCCCCTGCCGCCGTACGAAGGACCGTTCGCGGCGCCGGCGGGCGAGAACTGCCCGCTCTGGATCACGGTGTTCGTGCCGGAGGGGACGCCGGCTGGGGATTATGAGGGTCAGGTCGCCTTATCGTCCGATGAATGGTCCGTCGCAGTCCCTGTCCGTCTCCATGTCTGGAACTTCACCCTTCCGCGGACGCCGAGCATCCGGTCCTCCTTCGGCCTCATCGCCTCCGACATCAAGGCCTACCACAACCTGAGCACGCGGGAGGAATTGGAAAAGGTCTATGACCTCTACATGGAGAACTTCCGGGCCCACCGGGTCGCCCCGACCTCCTTCGGCGATCTTTATCCTCTTAAGGTCACGTTCTCGGGGATCCTCTGGCAGGGAGGCGAGTTCGTGTCCAACCCCGTCCACGGCGGCCTGCGGGCCCTGAAGATCGTCGACTCGAGCCCGAATGAGGCGGTCGAGGCGACAAGCGCCGCGCCCATCCCGGTCACCGCCGGGACCCCCTATCGCCTGGCCTGGTGGGCCAGGACGGAAAAAGCGGGGCAGGACTATACGGTCTTCCTGGAGGCCCTCGACGCGGGCGGCGCGCCCGTCCATCGTCTCAACCTGGTCAAGGTCTTCAAGGGTCAAGAGGAATGGCGGGAAGAGCGGCTGGAGGCGCCGGCCTTTCCGGCCGGGGTCAAGTCCGTCGTTCTCCACCTCTTCCCGGCCTTTCGCGACGAGACGGGGACTTCGATGGGGACGGCTTATTTCGATGACATTTCCCTGACGGCCGCGGGCGGGGGCGCGAACCTCGTCCCGGGCGGGGATTTCGAGATGGACATCAACGGGATGGGGGTCGAGACGGATTTCCGGGAATTCGACCGGGCCGCCCGCCGCTATATCGGGGAATTCGGCTTCAACTCCTTCGACCTCCCGCTGAAGGGCCTCGGCACGGGCTCTTTCTATTCGCAACAGGAAGGGATGTTCGGCGGCTTCCGCCAGGGCACGCCCGAGTACGACCACCTCCTCAGCGCGCACCTGGGGCAGGTCCAGAAGCACCTCGAAGAGAACGGCTGG
Organism: Candidatus Aminicenantales bacterium; assembly: GCA_050015275.1. Classification (GTDB taxonomy): domain Bacteria; phylum Acidobacteriota; class Aminicenantia; order Aminicenantales; family Saccharicenantaceae; genus DATKJS01. Next base: position 25,829 of record JBEKBS010000006.1, read on the forward strand.
CTGGGGAAAGAGTACATTTACTGGTTCGACGAGCCCGACCCCAAGGACTATCCGTTTGTCCGCGCGGGGATGATCAATATCCGGAAGAACGCCTCCAGGCTGACCCGGTTCATCACCGAACACCGGCCCGGGCCGGACATCATGGACGTCTCCGAGATCAGCTGCACGATCTTCCATCAGGTCGACCCGGCCGTCGTGGCCAAGCTCGCGGCGCAGGGGCGCGAGTTCTGGTCCTACCTCTGCACCGCGCCCAAGGGGCCGTGGGTGACGCTCTTCATCGATCATCCCGCCATCAACCTGAGGATCTGGCTTTGGATGTCGCAGCGGTTCGGCCTCAAGGGGATCCTGGTCTGGCGGGCCAACTCCTGGTCGAGCCCGACGCTCTTCCCGGCCGGAGAGCTCCAGAACCCCTGGGAGGACCCGATGTCCTACACCGTGGGCTACGGCGTGCCCTACGGCCAGGTCAATTATTGGGGGAACGGGGACGGCCGGTTCCTCTACCCGCCGAACCGGCACCCCGGGGAGGACAAGACCAAGTACCTGACCGGCCCGGTGAATTCGATCCGCTGGGAGATCCTGCGGGACGGGATCGAAGACTACGAGTATTTCAAGCTGCTGGAAAAAGCCGCCCGGGAAGCCCCGGCGAAGGCGGCCAAGGCCGCCCGCGAGGCGAAGAAGCTCCTCGATTTCCCTGCCTCGCTCTTCAAGTCCGGCCAGGAATACACCCGGGACCCCAGGGCCCTCCTCGATTACCGGCGGCGGATCGCGGAGGCCATCGAAAGGCTGACGGCGGCGAAATAACCGGGCCCGGCTCAGCCCCGCATGAGGCCCAGGAAGGCCGACTCGAGCTCGCCCGCTCCTGACGGCCGGAAACGCGACAGGAATTCCGGCAACCCCGAGCGGGCCACGACCTCTCCCTGCCGGATGACGATGAAATCGTCGCTGAGCTTGACCATCTCCGCCAGCATGTGCGAGCTCAGGAGGATTGCCGCCCCCCTGTCCCGCGTTTCTGCGAACAGGTCGCGGGCCGTCTTGATGGACGGCGGGTCGAGGGCCGAGAAGGGCTCGTCGACGACGAGGAGATCGGGGACGATGGCCAGGCTCTGGAGGCAGGCGAACTTCTTGGCGTTTCCCGCGGAATAGGTCCCGGGCCTCCGTTCGAGCAGGGCCGGGTCGAAGAGGATCCGGTCGCAGAGCCTCCGGACCTCGGCCGCCCATTTCGCTCCCCCGAGCCCCGACGAGCGGGACGTCAGGTCCAGGAGGGCCTTCCCGCTGAGCCAAGGGAGGAACACGGGATGGTCGGCGACGTAGCCGATCCGTCCGGCGCCCGTCTCGACCGTGCCCGAATCCTGTTTCAGGAAGCCGAGGATGATCTTCAGCGTCGTCGTTTTTCCCGCCCCATTCTCGCCGAGCAAAGCGGTCGTCCTGCCTTTTTCGAGCGAAAAGCTCACGCCGCGCACGGCCTGGACGGGGCCGAAGCGCTTTCGAAGCCCGCTCACGCGTAACATGTTCTCCTCCCCTACTTCCGGAGCTCGAGCCGCCGGACCAGCGCTTTCTGGAAGAGAAGGAGGATGGCCAGACCCGCGGCGACAGTGAATCCGCCGCGGAGGAGCCGCGGCGAAACGATCAGGTTCGGAAAAACGGAGGTGAACCCGACGAAGAGGAGCCTGGACCCCAGGCTGGGGAACCGCCCGGTCCCGAGATGATCGATGAAACCGGTCCGCGAGGTCGCGGAAAAGAGCAGGCCGATCAGCGCGGCGGCCTGAGCGAGGAGGATGACGACCACGTTGGAACCGGCCTTGAGGAAGTGGCTCAGCGCCCCGGCGGCGCCGATATAATAGAAACCGGCCAGAAGCCCCAGACCGAATTGCGGGATCGTAAGCGGATCGAACTTGCCGCAGGCGACCCCCCAAAGCGCGGTGAGAAAGAACAGGCAGGCCGCATAGATCCCGGCCGCGGCGGCCAGGGCGAAATTCTTCTGCCAGAGGTATCGCCTGAACCCGCCCCGGAGAAAGAGGACGTTCTCCAGGGCCCCGCCCGCGACCTCCGTCCCCACCATGTCCTGGGCGGAGACAAGAAAAACATAGGGAAAGAAAAAGAGGAAGAACTTCATCGCCGTCCCGTAGGTCGTCCGGACGCCGAGGAAGACGAGGAAAGCCGGGAGGAAGGCCGCCAGGGCAAGGTTGAACTTCGAGGCCCGGAGCTTCAGGCCCGTCAGCCGGACCGTCAGCGGGAAAATATTTTTCTCAAACATCTTTCGAGATCCTCCCGGCGCCGGCCGTAATCTTTGTAAGGGTCGTCGCGGTAGACCGCCTCTCCTCCCGAGAGCAGGGCCTTGTAGGGAACCATGTCCACCCGGAACTTCCGGAAAAGAACTTTTCTCCTGTCCAGAACGACGGGCAGGGTCCAGGCGAATTTTTCGAGGAAGGCCCGGAGCGTATCCCTCGGGCCGGAGAAGACGCCGATGACGGCCACGTCGAAGCCGCCCTTCTCGACGAGATATCTCGCTTCGAAAAGGTCGTCATAGCAAGAGGGGCACTCCGTCGAGAAAAAGACCAGAAGGACGGGGCCTCCGGACGGTCCTGCCGCTTCCTCTAGGGTCAAGCAAACCCGGACTTCGACGTCGGCCGCTGAAGCGGTCAGGAGGGCCGCCCCGAGGGCGGCAATGACCAGCGCCGCGCTCCGCCGGGTCATCGGACGATCCTGAAGACCCGGAGCCCGCCCGTCCGGTCCACCGCGTAGATCCGGTCTCCGTCCACGGCCATCCGACCCACATGGGAGGGGAGGCTGACGTGGGCCTCGAGCCGGCCGGTCGCGTCGAGGACGAAGACCTGGTCTCCGGGTCCCAGGTCTTTCTCCTCGGTGTAGGCGGGGGCCAGGAAGTAGAAACGCTCCCGGTCGAACGAGCACTCCCAGCAGAATCCGTCGATCGTCTTCCGCGGTCCCCTGAGCGGAAGGGAGAGGGTCTTGAAGACGTAGCGCCCGTCCACCGGGATCCGGGCCAGGAGATCTCCGCCGGGGCCGTAGCGGAGGATTGACCGTTCCTGGCAGCGGAAGACCACGAAAAATTCGCCCCGCGGCCCGGCGGCGACCAGGATCATGTTGCGGAACGCGTCGAACACGGGGTCGCCCGAAAAGCGGGCCGGGAGGGCCTCCCAGATAAGGTCGCCCCTCCCGTTGAAAACGTGGAGGAGCTTCTCCGGGCCCGACCGTCCGGAAGGGATGTGAGTGACGAGGATCCTGTCCGCCGTGAGGACGAGGGCCCGGTCCGGGGCAAAGGGGACCCCGAAGCTCCGGAGATACCTCCCCGAAGGGTCGAGGACCTGGATCCTGTGGTTGAGCTTGTCCGCCACGAAGAGCCGTCCTCCGAGGACCGAAACGCCCGAAGGAAAGGAAAATTCCCCCGGCCCGCGGCCTGTCCGGCCGACCGCGGCCTTGAACCGGCCGTTCTTCAAGAAGATCTTGACGGCGCAATCCTCCGCGTCGGCGACGTAGATATGAGCGGCGTCGAACGACAGGGATACGGCCAGGGCGAGACAGCCCTCGTCGGGTTTTTCAGCGGCCGAGGTCACGTCCTCAGCGACGTAGCGCCTGACCGAAGGGTCCTCGACCGCGCCCGCCGCCGAAGGGCGCGGCAAGCCGGCCGCCAGCGCGAGCAGAAAAAGCGAACGCTTCCAAACGGGCTTCATGGTCATCGTCGGCTCTCCGCGAAGACAATCGTGGAGGCCCCCCGGCGAGGGGGGCCTCCCGCGGCTCAGACCTAGGCGGCCAGGATGCACTTGCCGAGGGCGATGTCGCAGACGGTCAGGGCGAGGGCGATCTTGGTCCAGGCGGCATCCATGTTGAGCGCCCGCTCGCGGCAGGCCGCGTGGTTGTTGTAGCACTCGTTGACATCACGAGCGCGCGCGGCGAGCGGATAAAAAACGACCGTGGAAAACAAGATGAGCCCGGCGAGGGCCAGCAGAACCGCTTTTTTCATTGGGGTCTCCTTTCGGCCTCTTCTTAAGCAATCTTCATGCCACGGCGAAAATTTTCCTAACGCTCACATCCCATTGATTTAAAATATTTTATAGCTGGGCAAGCGGCCCATCGGTCGCGGCCTCCCGGTCCTCCGCGTCACACTTTGTGCCGCCGTTCTCCATCGGCTTAGATTCCAACAGGTTAGAGGGCTACCGCAGGGCACAATATGTGACATGGTGAGGATGGACAAGGAGGGTGAGGGCTATCCCAAAGGCTCCTCGAAGACCGAAGAAGCCCGGCGGGGAGCGAAATCCGGCGCGCCGGCCGGACTATTTCAGAAGCGGGATCCTGATCCCCTTGTCCTTGGCGCAGGCGATGGCCTCGGGATATCCCGCGTCGGCGTGCCTCGCGACGCCGAGTCCCGGGTCCACGGTCAGGACCCTTTCGAGCCGCCGGCCCATCATGGCGCTCCCGTCGGCGACGATGACCATGCCCGCGTGAATGGACAGGCCGATCCCCACTCCGCCGCCGTGGTGGACGGAAACCCAGGAGGCTCCGCTGACGGCGTTGAGGAGGGCGTTGAGGATGGGCCAGTCGGCGATCGCATCGGACCCGTCGCGCATTCCTTCCGTTTCGCGGTTCGGGGAGGCCACGGACCCGGCGTCCAGATGGTCCCGGCCGATGACGATGGGGGCCGAGATCTTCCCCTTTCGGACGAGACGGTTGATGACCGCCCCGAACCGGGCCCTCTCGCCGTAGCCCAGCCAGCAGATCCGCGACGGCAGCCCCTGGAACCTGACTTCGTTCCGGGCCTTCCGGATCCATCGCGCCAGGGCTTCATCCTCCGGGAACTCCCGGAGGACGGCCTCGTCGGTGGCGTAGATGTCGGCCGGCTTTCCGGAAAGTGCGGCCCAGCGGAACGGGCCCTTGCCGAGACAGAACAGGGGCCGGATGTATTCCGGAACGAACCCCGGGATTTCGAAGGCGTCGCGGACCCCGGCCTTCTGGGCCTGGCCGCGGATGTTATTCCCGTAGTCGAAGGCCCGGGCTCCCCTCTTTTTGAGCTCGAGCATGGCCTCGACATGGCCGGCCATGGCCTGGTAGGACCGGCGGATGTAATCCTCCGGATCGTCCCGCCTCAACTTCAGGGCTTCCTCATAGGGCAGGCCGTTGGGGACATATCCGTTGAGCTCGTCGTGGGCCGATGTCTGGTCCGTTAGAATATCGGGAATGATCCCCCGGCGGACGAATTCGGGCAGGACGTCGGCGGCGTTCCCGAGGACGGCGATCGACAGGGGCACGCCCTTGCGCCGGGCCTCGCCGGAGAGCCGCAGGGCCTCGTCGAGACTGTCGGTCGTCGTGTCGATGTACTTCGTCTCCAATCGCCGCCGGATCCGGGCCGGGTCGACTTCGACGACGATCGCCACGCCGTCGTTCATGGTCACGGCCAGGGGCTGGGCCCCGCCCATGCCGCCGAGGCCGGCGGTCAGGACGAGCTTCCCCTTGAGCGAACCCCCGAAATGCCGCCGGGCCGCGGCGGCCAGCGTCTCGTACGTCCCTTGGAGGATCCCTTGAGTGCCGATGTAGATCCAGCTGCCGGCCGTCATCTGGCCGTACATCGTCAGGCCCTTGGCCTCCAGCCGGCGGAACTCGTCCCAAGTCGCCCACTTCGGGACGATCATGGCGTTGGAGATCAGGACGCGGGGGGCCTCGGCATGGGTCTTGAAAACGGCCACGGGCTTTCCCGACTGGACGACGAGGGTTTCGTCGTTCTCGAGCTTCCTGAGGCACTCGACGATCGCCCAAAAACACTCCCAGTTCCGGGCGGCCTTCCCCGTTCCGCCGTAGACGATGAGGTCCTGCGGCTTCTCGGCGACCTCGGGGTCGAGGTTGTTCATGAGCATCCGGAGGGCCCCTTCCTGCGACCAGCCTTTGGCGCGCAGGCGGGAGCCCCGCGCGGCCCGGATCTTTGTCCGAAGTCTGTCTTTTGCCGGAACCATGTCCGTCCTCCTCGGTCGTCTCGCGCCAGGCAAAGGGCCGCGGCGCTCGGGTCCTGAATATATCACACCAGCACATGAAAGTTCAAAAAGCGGGGCCTTCCGGGGACGCGGCAGAACCCTAAAAAAGGGGTTGACGGGGGGCGAAAAAATATTGTAGATTAAGAAGGGATCAGGAAGAGCGCCAGGCTACGAAAAACGAAGCCGAATCTTATTCGGAATAGAGCTAAGGTTTCAAAGGCAAGAGAAAAGGTTTGTCGGTCACTCCGCATGGTGACGGCGCGGCGAGGGCGATGAGTCAAAAACGGATCCTTATCCTCCACCCGTCTTCCGCTGACGTCGACTTGCTGGCCAAGCTGGCCGCTGTCTTCGGGCCGGTCCTGGCCTGGACGGACCGCGAGGGCTTGAGCGGCCGGTTGGACGGGGTTTCGGTCGGAGTCGCCGTCCTCGGGGCCGGGTTCGCTCATTATTCCTCTTTCCGGGGCCTTCTGCGGCCGACGACCTCGGTCATCCTGACCGGCCCCGACGAAGGGGAGCTGCGACGGGCGGCCGACGAATGGCCGCCGGCCTTTGCCGTCGATGTCTTCGTCAGGGGCCCCGACTCCCCCCGCGACCGGTCGTTCCTCGTCGCCGTCGAACGCGCCCTCGGGCAGGCCCGGATGCGGACCGAGGTCGAGGACCTCCGCCGCGCTCTCGCCCAGCACGAGTCCAAGGTCCGCGATGTCTACGCGGAGATCCAGGAGATCAAGGGCCTGATCAATTCCAACTTCCTCCTGGAGATCGAAAAGCGCATCGCCATCGAGACCAAGTATGTGTGGTTCCAGAAGGAGCGGCAGCGGATCGAGGCCATCCTCCGGAAGATCTACGCCGCCGACGATGTCAACAGCCTCCTCGACATCCTGCCGGACATCCGGGACATCGTCAAGGCCGCGAGCGCGACCGTCTACCTCATCGAGGAGAACGAGGTCCTCGGCCGCTACTTGAAGCCCCTCGTCTGGGACAACGCCTATCTCCCCCACGCCGAGTTCTCGAAGTACATCACCCTCTGGGACGCCCAGGATTTCGCGGCCGTCGTCGCCCGCTACGGCCAGGGGATCAACGTCTCCGACCTCTCCTTCGACCGGAGGATGACCAAGCGCTACACCGAATTCCTCAAGGCGCCGTTGAAAAACCTCCTGGCGGTCCCCATCATGCACAGCCGGAAGGTCATCGGCGTCGTCGAGGTCTACAATAAGACCGTCCAGGGCAGGACGAACGGCGACGGCTTCAGCCGCGAGGACCAGCAGATCCTGCAGGGGATCTCCGAGCACATGGCCATCGCCATGATGAAGCTCAACCTCATCCAGTACGACGCCCTGACGGGGCTCCTCCGCCCGGAGCCCTTTTTCGAGAAGGTCCTCCAGAAGGTCAACGCCCTGGGCAAGCGGCGTCAGGAGGAGGGCGACCTCGCCCTTGTCATGGGGGACGTCGACTGGTTCAAGAACTACAACGACCGCAACGGGCACGAAGCGGGCAACCGGCTCCTCCGCGACCTGGCCCATGTCCTGAAGCTCTCCATCCGCGAGGAGGACCTCCTCTGCCGCTACGGGGGCGAGGAGTTCCTCTTCTTCCTGACGGGCGTCAAGAGCCCGGACGAGGCGGCCGTCCTCACGGAGCGGATCCGAAAGAACGTCGAGGACCACTATTTCGAATTCCAGGAATTCCAGCCGCAGAACAACCTGACCATGTCGTTCGGCGTGACCGTCTTCCCCAAGAACAAGACGGACCAGCCCCCGCCGCTGACAAAAGCGGACCTGAAGCGACTGGCCATGGAAGCCGACTCGGCCCTGGCGGAAGCGAAGGGGAAACATCGTCCGGACCTGAAGGCGCGGGAAGGACATGAGGCGGCCCTGACGAAGAACCGCGTCTCGACCTACCCCGGGGAGAAGGACGGTGAGTACGGGAAGGCGCAAGTCCGGCAGGCCGAGGAGCCGCTCCTCCGGGAGCGCCGGAAGCACGAGCGACACAACGTCTCAACCCTGCTGATGATCGAGGAGAACGGCGAATTCAAGGTGGCCAAGACCGTGAACATCAGCGTCGGAGGGGCCCGGGTGATCTCGGACACGAAGCTGCCCGTAGCCCTTACCATGGACACCATCCTCGTCTTGGGCGACAAGGCCAGCCTCGTCAAGAGCGACGTCATTTACTCGGAGAGGCCGGAGAACGAAACGTCCTTCTTTTATTCGGGCCTGAAATTCCGGGACCTGACGGACAAGGACATCAAGGGGCTTGAAGAATACCTCCTCCATTTCCGGAGGAAGACGGTTCCCTTTTCCTGACCCCGCCCTCAGCGGGACCCGAGCTCTTTCTTGAGAGCCCTCAGATAGGCGATCCGCGGGGTGATCCGGGCAAGCCAGGCGCTCTTCATTTCCGTCGCGACGGCCAGGAACGATGCGAATTCCTCGGGGTTGCTCCAGTTCTCCATGCTCAGCCGCTCGAGGAGGCTCCGGAGGGCGTGGGCGTTGAGGGCCTCCTCGGCGAACGCGGGCAAGCTCCAGATCCTCTTCTCGGTCATCTTGATAACCCTCAGGAAAAGCGCCCGCAGTCCTTCCTGCCAGTTGATGAGCTCCTGCTTGATGAAAAACTGCTCTTTCGGGGATTCGGTCTGGCCGAGCTTCTCGGACAGCCGTCGGGCCTCGTCCACGGTCTTTTCGATCGCGGAAAAAAGGCTCTCGCCGTCGACAAGGATCTTGTTGTCTTTCTGGAAATAGTGGATCTCCCCGTTGCCGTTGGCAGGCTCCGATCTCCGGCAGGACTCGAGGGCCTCGTGAACGGCTTCCTCGGGCTCCTCTTCGGCCGGAACGGGCCCGGCCTCGGCCTGAGGTTCCGCTCCGGCTTTGGCCGCGCCGGCCGCGGGCGCCTCCGGGACCACCGGGGCGGTCGTTGTGATCTCCGCCGGCGGGGATGTCCCCGCGACGAGGTCCTGGATCTCGGGGATCCGGAAACCGGCCGGCGCCTCCAGGATGTCGAGGGCTTCGAAGCTCTCGGTTCCGCCGCCCTTGGGAGCCGACCCGCCGAGCCCCGCGGCCACAGACTCTATGGCCAGGAGCTCCTTGATCTTCCTCAGCTTCTCGAGCTCCAGGTCCAAGTCGATGCGGACCGGCTTCTCGTCCTCGTCCAGGGCGTCCGTGACGATCCCGAAGCGCTCCCGCAGGTCGGTTTTCAGGAACCCGGCCCGCTCGGCGGTCTTTTCCCGGAGCTCCTCGACCCTTTGCTGGATCTCGGTGACCTTCTTGATCTCATCGACCGTGGCCTTCGCCAGTCCTTCGATCTGGGCCTGCAGCTGGACGACCCTGTCGAAGTGCTGGCGGGCTTCCTGGAGCAGTCCGTCCCGCTCCTCCTCGGCCGCGCGAATGACGGTCCGGTATTCGCCAAGGGCCTCCCTTTCTTTGACGAACTCGCGTTCGACCTCCTCCTTCCGTCTCCGGGCCGCTTCTTTCTCCTGATCGATGCGGGCGGCGAGCTCGTGCTCGATGTCCTGGATCTTTCTCTGGAGGAGGTTATCCAGCTGGCCTTCGATCTCCTGGATGACCTGGGTGGGTTCTTTAAGGATGTCGCGCTGCTGCCCCATGATATCTCCTTAGCCTCGGTCATTATCATCTTAGTAACCGCCGGATGACGTGTCAAGGCAGAAAAACGCGGCTCTCGGGAAAAACGCCGGATGACCGCCGGGGGTGATACCGGGTTCCGCCCGGCCCCTCGCGCTCCCGCTTGAAACGGACGGGAAAAAAGGATATAAAAAGGCCGTTCCATGAATGACATGACCATCCTCCTCGTCGAGGAGAGCGGGAAGAGGCGCCAGGCCCTCGCCTCGTTCCTGGAAAAACGGGGAATCAGGGTGGAGGCCGCGGAGGAGCTTCCTCACATCGCCGGGCCGGCCGCGCCGCCGGAGAGTCCCGCGATGCTTCTTGTTTCCATCCCGGACGCCAGAGGTCCCGTCATGGCAGACCTCAGAAAGCTGAAGCGGGCCCGGCCCTCTCTTCCCGTCATCGCCCTGGTCCTGCCGGACGCGGCCGAGGCGGTCCTTCCTTTCCTCGACGAAGGCGTCATCGACCAGGTCGTCCATCCGGCCGGTCCGGCCGGGATCTATTCGGCGGTCAGGGTCGAGGAGCTCAGGGCCGCGCTCCTCCGGACGAACGCGGCGTGCCGGGAGAGCGTCCGCCGGATGAAGAAGGAGCATCTGAGCGATGTCCGGAGGGCCCTGGAGCTCGAGGAGATCTACGAGACGACCCTGGAAAATTTCATGACGGCCCTCGACTTGAGGGACGTCGAGACCTACGGCCATTCCAAGACCGTCGCCCGCTATAGCCACGTCCTGGCCCAGGCCCTGGGTATCCGGGACCCCAAGGTCCTGGACAACATCCGAAGGGGCGCCCTCCTCCACGACGCGGGGAAAATCGCCATCCCGGATTCCATCCTTAAAAAACCCGGCCCGCTCTCGGCCGCAGAATGGGAAAAGATCAAGCGCCATCCGGCCCTGGGCTACGGGCTCATCAAGGACGTCAAGTTGGTCAAGGAAGTCGGGAACATCATCCTCTGCCATCATGAAAAGTACGATGGGACCGGGTATCCTTCGGGCCTGAAAGAGACGCGGATCCCCCTCGAAGCCAGGATCTTCGCCGTGGCCGATACCCTGGACGCCATCACCTCGCACCGGCCCTACCGGAGCCGGAAGGATTTCGTGGCCGCCCGCTACGAGATCATCCGCAACTCCGGCACCCAGTTCGACCCTCGTATCGTCGACGCCTTCTGCGCCATGGACGCCGCGGTCTGGGAGAAGATCCGCTTCGAAACGACGCGGCTCATCCCGCCCGTGGGGGATGACAGTCTGCCGGCCGCGCGGAAATAAGAGGGGAGGAAAAGAGGGTCCCGCGTCCGTCAAGCCCGGCGGGCCGTAATGACGCGGGGCATCCCGGCCAGGTCCCAGGCGGTTTCGATCTCGGTCCACCGCCGCCCGAAGAGGGCGAGCACGTCGTCCCGCTGTCCGTCCCCGATCTCGAAGATCAGGTAGCCGCCGGGCTTGAGAAAGGCCCGGGCCCGGCGAACCAGCCGTTGGATGAGCTCCAAGCCCGACTCGCCCGCGAGAAGCGCCCTCCGCGGCTCGAACTCGCGGATCTCAGGGGGGAGCCTGTCCCAGTCGCGTTTCGAAACGTAGGGAGGGTTGGAGACGATGAAGTCGAAGCGTATCCCCGTCTTCCGGAAGGCCGAGAACAGGTTGCTCCGGACGAAGTCGATCTGTCGGGCTCTCTGGAGAGACGCGTTCCGGCGGGCGACATTGAGGGCCCGGGCGGAGATGTCCGCGGCGAAGATCCGGGCCCGGGGAAGCTCCTTGGCCAGGGCGATGGCGATATTGCCGCTGCCCGTCCCCAGGTCGAGGATGGTCTCCCTCTCCCGCGAGGAAAGCTCGAGGACTTTTTCGACCAGGACCTCGGTCTCTGGCCGGGGGATGAGCACGGATGGGGAGACCTCAAGAGGAATGGACCAAAATTCCTTGGTCCCGGTCAGGTAGGAAAGCGGCACACCCTCCCTGCGCTTCTCGACGAGCCGGAGAAAGAAGGCTTCCGTCCTCGGCGCGAGAGGAGCCCCCCTCGCGGAGAAAAATTCTCCTTCAGAGACGAGGGTCGCGCGGAGGAGGAGGACCTTGGCCTCGAGGACCGATTGAGGGCTGTCCTGGAGCAGGCTGGCTCCGTAGCGGAAAAGCTCCTGGAGTGTTCTAGGGCTCAACGTCCCTTGCCCGGCCGGCGTTCGAGACCGGCTCTCCGAGCGCCTGCGCCTGAGATTGATAGATGAGGCTTTCGACGAGAGAATCCAGATCCCCGTCGAGGAGCCCTTCGAGGTTGTGGAAGCTCTGGCTCAGCCTGTGGTCCGTCACCCGGGACTGCGGGAAATTGTAGGTCCGGATCTTCTCGCTCCTCTCTCCCGTCCCGACCTGGGAGCGCCTGTTCTGGGCGATCTCGGCCTTTTGTTCCCGCTGGGCGATGTCCAGGAGCCTTGACCTGAGGACACGGAGGGCTTTCTCCTTGTTCCGGTGCTGGGATTTCTCGTCCTGGCAGGAGACCACCAGGCCGGAAGGCTTGTGGGTGACCCGGATGGCGGTGTAATTCCGGTTAACGTTCTGCCCGCCCGGGCCGGAGGAGCCGAAGGCATCGATCTTGAGGTCCTTCGGGTCGAGCTTGACGTCGATCTCATCGGCTTCGGGCAGGACGGCGACGGTGGCCGTGGAGGTGTGGATGCGGCCGGAAGCTTCCGTCTTGGGAACACGCTGGACCCTGTGGACGCCGCTCTCGTATTTTAGCCGGGACCAGACACCCTTGCCCCGGACTCCGGCCACGGCCTCCTTGATTCCCCCGATCGGAGAGAGGCTCGTGTCCAGGACCTCGAATTTCCAGCCCTTGTGCTCGGCAAAGCGCGAGTACATCCGGAGGAGGTCCTGGGCGAAGAGCGAGGCCTCGTCGCCGCCGGCCCCGGCCCGGATCTCCAGGATGACGTTTTTCTCGTCGTAAGGGTCTTTCGGGAGAAGCATGGCCCGGAGCTCGGATTCGAGGGCCTTCTCCCGCTTCCCGAGGACGTCGATCTCGCCCTCGGCCATTTTCCGGAGCTCCGGGTCGACCTCGGGGTCGGTCAGGAGGTGCCGGGCCTCCTCGATCCCCTGCCGGACCTTCTTGTACTCGTCGAACTTGCGGACCACGGGCTCGAGCTCCGCCCGTTCCCTGGAGAGGTCGCGGAGCTTTTGGGGGTTGCCCGATGAGGCGGAGTCAGATAGAGCTTGAACGACCTGGCGGTACTTTTCCTCGACGGCCCGGAGTTCCTGGATCATTTGGCGGGTTTTTTGATCTCGCCATATTTTTTCCTGAACTTCTCGACCCGGCCGGCGCTGTCGATGAACTTCTGCTTGCCCGTGAAGAAGGGATGGCACTGGGAGCAGATCTCGACCCGGATCTCCTTCTTCGTGGACCGGGTCTTGAACGTGTTGCCGCAAGCGCAGATCACGGTGCTTTCCAGGTATTCCGGATGGACGTCTTTCTTCATGGATCGGTCTCCTTGGTCGGTTTATTATAGCAAATTTCAGGCGCCGCCGCAAAACGAGGGGATGTCCCGGGACCTCTTCTCGAAAGCGGCCCAGTCGACGGAGAAGGAAAGGCTTTTTTGGCAGGCCTTCACGGCCTCCCGGTAGCTCCGGGAGTCGAAGTATTCTTTGAGGGGCCGGGTCAGGGGATAGGCCTGCTCCTCGGCGGCCCACTCGTAGGTCGAGCCGTCCTCCCTCTTCAGGCAGTTCAGGTGGACGATCCAGGCCAGCTGTTTGAGGGGCGCGTGAATGAAAAGCCGGCGGATGGCCAGAACCTCCCCCTCCTTGCCCGGATTCCAGAAATGGAAATAGCGGGAAAAGAGCAGGGCGTTATGGAAATACGCCGGAAAAGCCAGGAGGCAATCCTTACGGGTGAGCCGGCCCAGATAGACGAAGAGGTCCAGGATCTTTTTGGCCATGCTCAGCCCGGGGCGGGTCTGCCCGGGGAGCGGGGTGAACGATTCGGAGAACTTGTGAAGAGGGTTCTGGAGGGTCAGCCATTCGAAGGCCAGCGATTTCTGGGGCGGGAGCGGCGGCGGAAACCCGGGGATGGCCTTGGGGACGAAGTCCATCTCCTTGAACTTGAAGTCGACGATCAGGTTTTCGGGCTTCTTCTCCCGCAGGAAGATCTGCAGACGCTGGACGGGGTATTCCGACGAATTGAGCTCGAACTCCAGGGGCCAGAGGAACCTCTTCCGGGCGTCCTTGAGGAAGCTCCTCTTGGCCAGGACCGCGATGACTTCGTTCAGGGAGTAGCGGCCGAGAAGGAGCGAGCTTCCTTTTCGCTCGGCCAGCTCGGCGAAGATCTCACCCTCCTCGACGAGCGGGGCTTCCTGCCAGAGTGGAGCGGCCTTGGATCCCGATCTTTTCATGATTCAGGCCTCAGAACCTTTCCCTGCCTGTCATCATTTTAAGGGATTGAGCGGCCCCTGGCAAGCCGCGCCCGCGTCGCGTTCAATCCTTTCTCCGGGACATCCCCTCTGCGTCCGTTGATCCATCTGCCAACGATTCGCGAGCGCCTGCCCGCGGACCCGGCTTCGGTTTGTTGGTTTCCGGATGGGCGAAAAACAACAGGACATCATCGCCCAGGGCCACGCGCCGCACGAGAGGGAAATCCCCGATCTTGGGCTTGATCCTGTAATAGTGGCGGAGGACGATGACTCCCCCCGGCTTGAGCAGGGCCCTCTTCCTGATCACCCGGAGGGGGTTGCGCTCCTCGAGCATCCGGTAGGGTGGATCGAGGAAGATGACATCGAACTTGACCCCTTTTTTGGCCAGGTCGATGACGGCCCGGTTGAACTCCCGGTGGAGGACGACGGACTTGTCATCGGCCCCGCACTTCTCGACGTTCGCCTTGATGACCTTCACGGCCGGATAGAAATCGTCGACGAAAACGACCGTCGCGGCGCCGCGGCTGAGCGCCTCAAGCCCGACGGATCCGGTGCCCGAGAAACCGTCGAGGCACGTGCTCCCCTTGAGCCTGTCCTGGACGATGTTGAACAGCGCGCCTTTGACCTTGTCCTGCATGGGACGGACGGATGGGCTCGAAACGAGCTTGAGCCGGCGGCCCTTGTAAATGCCGCTGATGATCCGGATCATGAGATATCCTTCCGCTGCTTGAGATCCCCTATTGATAATAGCAGATGAGACGGCCCGGGCGCGACTGGAGGCGCCGAATGCCGTAAGGAAGCGGATACCAGTCTTTGAGGCTCGTGGCCGGCTGCCCCTGCAGACCCGCCACGATGGAGATGACGGTGTCGATGAAAGCCGGCGAGAGGCGTTGGGTTCCGAGGAACAGGCTGTCCATGGTGATCCTGATCTTCCCGTCCTTCGTTTCGCCCCGGGCCGAAAAGAACAAGTCTGCCCGCGACGGCAGGAGCACGGAGGCCGGCGAACCGCCGAGGTCGATGGCGATCTTCCCTTCGGCCCGGTTGTCGTCAAAGAGGCGCAGTTCGATGGACCTGACGAACGTTCCCATCTCGGTCGCGACCCGGTAGGCGATCCAGGCGTTGAGGTCGCTCTCGGTGACCGTATAGTTTTGGGGAGAGCGGGGCTTCGTCCGGGCCGCCTCCTCCTCGCGCTTCTCCAAGGCGGCGATGACCTTCAGGGCCCGGTCGCGGGTCTCCGTAGGGACTTCCGCACCGAAGGCGGGAACGGACAGGGAGACAAGGATCAAAGCGGACGCCGCGCGTTTTTTCGTGAACATAAGACTCCGTCCTACAGAACATGCTACCAGATTCCCCCCGCGAGAGAAACAGGCCGGCCTAAACCGGATCCCCTCATTTAGGCGGCGATCGGCCTCGACCGTTTGTCCAACAAATCTCAGTAGTGCGTCAGCGTCCCGTCTTTCTTGGCCTTGCGGATGGCGGCCCGGAAAGCCAGGAGGCTCAGAGGAAAGAGGACGGCATTGAAAGCCGCCAGGGCCACGATGTCCGGCAGGATCGCGGAAAAGCCGACCGACGCGAGAAGGCTCCGCCTCATCCCGTTGAGGGAGTAGGTCACGGGCAGGAGGAACGAAGCCCAGCGGATCCAGGCCGGGAGGATGGCGACCGGGAAAACCATCCCGCCCAGCAGCCCCGAAACGCTCCCGAAAAACCAGCTCAGCGGGTTCCCCATCTTGTAGACGAGGATGAAGCTCGCCGAGAGGATGCCGAGGCTCAGGAAACAGACGGCGGTCAGGAGAAAAACGGCCAGGACGCCCGGCCAGTTCACCTGCCCGAGCTTCATCCCGAATATCGCCAGGGCCAGGACGAGATGGAGCACGGTCCGGAAGCTCTGGAAGGCCAGGGGGTAGAGGGACGACCCCAGGAGAACCGTCGGGACGGACGTCTGGGTCACGAGAAGGGCTTCGAGCGTCCCTGAGGTCTGGGCGCTCCGGATGACAGCCGGCAGCCCTTCCTGGAAAATGCCGAGGAGGCTCGAAAAAGCCACGCCGACGACAGCGAAGGAAAAGTAATCGCCGCCGAACGGGGCCAGGGCCGGGTTCGCCGGGGAGATGAGCTTGGCCACGAAAAAGAACGTGGCCGTGGAGAGGAAGATGCCGACCAGGGAATAGACGAACGAGAACTTATAGGTCAGGGCCTCGCGGATGTCCCGCCGGAGAAAGGCCAGGAGCTTCCCGAAAAAAAGCCCGGCATCTTGAGCGCGGGGGGCCAGGAATTGTCCCCTCATGCCACAGCCTCATCGGGGCGTCCCCCGCCCCTCCGATCGGCCAGGGCCTTTTGATAAACATCCCGGAGAGGGATTTGCCCGCCCTGGGTCAGGACATCCACGGCGCCCCGGACCCGGATCCGGCCCTGATCGATGACCGCGATATCGTGGCCGAAATCGCCGGCTTCGAGGAGGTCGTGGGTTGCCCAAAAGACGGTCGTCCCCCGACCGTCCACGAGCTCCGACCTCAGGAACGTCCGGACTTTCGCGGCGGCCTGCGGGTCCAGGGAGCGCGTCGGCTCGTCGACGAACAGGATCTCGGCGTCCGCAAGCAGGGCCCGGGCGAAAGCCAGCATCTGGCGCATGCCCGTGGAATAGGCGTTGAACCTCAGGTCGGCGGCGGACTCCAGGCCGGTGAGGCCCAGGACGTCGGCGATCTTGCCGGCCAGCCGGGCCCCGCGGAGCCCGTTGAGGGCGCCGAAGAACTCAAGGTTCTGCCGGCCGGTGAGCCTCCAATAGAAGCTCCTCTCGTCGTTGATCGCGTAGCCGATGGCGCGCCGGACGGCGGCGGGGGATCTTTCGGCGTCGTGGCCGCCGACGGTCGCCGTTCCCCCGTCGGGGAGGACAAGCGTCGTCAGGATCTTGATGAGGGTCGTCTTGCCGGCGCCGTTCGGCCCGAGCAGGCAGAAGGAGCGGCCCGGTTCGACCTGGAGGCTGACCCCGTCGAGGGCCGTCCTGGTCCGCCGCTTCAGAGGATGGCGGACGAGCTCGCGGAACCCGCCGATGACGGGATAGCGCTTGACCAGGTTTTCGACCAGGATCGCCGGGGCGTCGCTCATGGGATATTCACTATACGCCGGACGGCCAGCCCGACCGGTTTCGAAAGCCGCCGGGCATAATGATAATAGATCAGGGGCGAGTTTTCCGGGACCCCGCTGGCCCGTGCCAGCCAGTGACGGGGCGGAAAAAGAACGCCGGCCAATGTCCGGACGGCCAGGCCGGGCGACCCTCTTTCCCAAAGAGAAAAAAACGATGGCATGTCATAGGGCCATGGGAGGGTCGTTAGCCTGCTCGCGACGGAAGCTTCCGGCCAGAAAAATCGGAGGACCGCTCTTTGGAGAGCCCCGGGCCGGAGCTTCGATAGGATCTCCCGCGGGAGGGAGCCGGGCCAGAGCTCTTCCGCGAGCCGGAGTCCATGGTAGACGGAGGCGCGGATCCTGAGCGAACCGCAGACACCGAGGACCCCGTCCCAGTCAAGGCCGGGCCTGGAGGCCAGCTCCGCGATGTCCGCGAGCCAGATCAATTTTTGATAGGAATGCTGCTGGGCGTGGAGGCAGAGGTAGCAGAGTTCGCTCTCGGGCGAGAGGACCGGGACCTCGGTCCCGAAGATGGGGATGGGGGCCGTCGTCATCGCCTCCATCGGCTCGGGCCCCAAGGGAAAATGGAGTCCGAGGACGCTGAGATGGAATTCCAGGACCAGACCGCCCCGCCGGAAATACGGCGAATAAGCCCGGTCGGGGTCGCCGGCCGCAAGCCCGGCGCCGGTCCCGGGCTCGGGCGTCTCCTCGAAGCCCTGCTCGTCCAGGGTCTTCTTGACCGCGGGCCAATCGGCCGGGCGGACGAAGAAGTCCACGTCCCAGAACGGCCTGAGAGCGATGTCGGGGTAGATGGTCGAGGCGAGACGCAGCCCCTTGGTGAGGACGACCTTCAGTCCTGAGTCCGTGACGGCCCGAAGGAACGGCTCGATCTCTCTTGAGAGCTGGGTGTTCCGGGCCAGGTTCCTGAGATAATGGACCTTGAGCCGCCCCAGGATGTCCGGCGGGACTTCGTCGCGCCAGTCCCTGAGGTTCCAGTAAAGGAGGGGAAGGACCCCTTCGTCGTCGGCCTTTCTAAGAAGGCGCTCCCAATCCGGCCCGGAGTCCAAAAGGCGACGGACCTCGGGCCGGGTCCCGAGCCCGGGCTTCGGACGCGAGCAGAGGACGAGCAAACGCGCGGCGCGGCTGGCTTCAAGAGATTTCATGAGAGGAAAGGCGCGGGCCGGGTCG
Source organism: Candidatus Aminicenantales bacterium (assembly GCA_050015275.1). Classification (GTDB taxonomy): domain Bacteria; phylum Acidobacteriota; class Aminicenantia; order Aminicenantales; family Saccharicenantaceae; genus DATKJS01. Next base: position 44,086 of record JBEKBS010000006.1, read on the forward strand.
AGGGCCCGGTCAACGCTTAATCTTCGTCGGCTGGGTCGGGGTCACCGGCTCTTCTTCCTCGATCGTCACCAGGGCGGCGCTGCCGGCTACGATGGCGGCAAGCCCGAGCGGCGCCAGGAACAGGGGCGGAACGCCCCTCTTGCAGACAACGTAAACGCCGTCACCCGCCGCGCAGGGCCGGGCGACCGGGATCATGGCCTGCTGCCCGGACAAGGCCCGCTTGACGCCGGCCCCCTGGACCCGCAGGCGCCTGACGTCCTGGGAGAAATTGGTGACAGCTCCCTTGATCCGGACCCGGTCGCCGACCTGCAGGAGTCCCCGTTCGATGAGGACCATGGCCTCCCTGTTCTGCGGGGCGTAGGTCACGACCCTGCCCACCCGGGATTCGCCGTGCTCCTTCTCCTCCCTGGCCACGGCCCGGGCCGCTTCGATGGAATCGCGGCCGTAGGGGTCCAGGGCGATCGAAACCTTGGCGGTCTCATCGGGCTTGATGCCGACGAGATCCTGGGAGTTGTAGCTTCCCTGCAGAGAGGTCACGCCGAGGGCATAGATCCCCGCGTCCAGGGCGACGAACTTGAATACGCCCAGGCTGTCTGTTTTCGGGCTTTCGAAGACAGTTCCGGTCGTCAGGTTCTTGGCCACGACGACCGCCCCGGCGACCGGGGTCGACCCGTCCCTGTCGAACAGGAAGCCGACGAGCTGGCCCTTTCCGGGCGTCTGGGGCCTCAGCAGGGGCGGGGACGAAAAAAGGGCGAAAGCGAAAAGCAGTCCCCAAGAAACGAAGGTCTTGGCACCTCGGCACATGGATTTCTCTTTGGCCCACCCATCATCTTAGCCGTCTCGGAACGGGCTTGTCAACCTCCAGCGGGGCGGGCCTGCTGGCTGACTCTGATCAATGCGACGGGCTCGTTGACCGTCTCGAGGACGAGCGAGTTCGTCCCCGCCGCGGGCGTCACCGGGAACGACAACGTCCCGCCTTCGAAGAAGTCTTCCCGGACGACCCGCCCGTTGAAGAAAGCGGCGAGGAGAGGCCGGCTTCCCGGGCGGAGATTCTCGAAGGTGACGGTCAGTGTCAGGGGGCTTCCGTCGCAGACGAGGCCCAACCTGATGGGGACCCCTTTTTCGAGGGCCCGGCGGCCCAGGTCGATCTCGGCGGGCGACAGGAGGGTATTGATACGCCGCCGGACTTCGGCGGTCTTCTGATCGTCGTTCAGCCGGTCGTAGCAACGCTCGAGACGGAGAAGGCCGTCCAGGTCTTCCGGCCCCACGGCGAGGGCCTTCAGGTAATATTCCTCGGCCTCGTAGATGTCGTCGAGCTTCATGTAAGAATCTCCGACGAGCCGGAGGATCCGGGCGTAATGGGCCCGGCCGGCCTCGGGGATGATGACGGCTCCCTTCTCGACCAACTCCCCCGCCTTCGTGATGTCCCTGTACCTGTTCTGCTTGAAGTCGAGGGTCAGCTCGAAGGCCAGAGCTTGGAGGTCCCTGGGCCGCGAGGCGGACTCGTCCTTTCCCGGGAGCCCCCGCTCAGCCAGGAATTTCTCGAATTCGCCGACGGCCAGCGGCTGGTCCTCCAGGGCAAGATAAGTTGCCAGGAAATGGTCCGGGTCGGAGAGAGACCGGGTTTTATCGACCTGGCTCTTGGCCAGGAGGAGATAGGTCGTCTTCCGGAGCTCCGTGAATTCCTTCGGGTCGATGAGCTCCTCGCGCCCGAGGGCCTGGTAGAAAGAGATGGACTCGAGGAGCCCGAGGCACGTGGACAGGCGGGCGGGGGCGTCATCGCCCTGGAAATATTCGAAGCTTCTCTGGCTTTGATCGAGCTCGCTCCGGGCCTTGAGGAAATCCAGGGACTCGGCCTTGGCCAGGGCTTTTTCTCGCGCCTCGAGGGACAGGGATTTTTCCCCGAGGAACCGGGCATAGACCCGCAGGCAGCCGGAGTCCTCCGGAAGGACCTTCTCGATCATGGCTTCGTCCTGCCCGTGGAGATACCAGACCTCGAGAAGGTCCCTGAGCTTCTCCTGGTCCTTGCCGGCCAGCATCTTCCGGAGGATGCCGAGCGTGAAGTCCCTTTCCTCCGGCCTGAGCGACTCCCCCCGTGCGAGGAGCACCTTGCCGACCTCGCCATAGATCTGGCTATTGTGGCCCGTCAGGGAGGCGGCCTTCTTGAATTCATCGAAATAGGAGACCGGGGCCGGAAGCGAGAGATAGCGCATGTACTCCAGCGACTGGGCGAGCTCGAAGTGGGCCGCGGCCGAGCCCGGATTGAGGCGCAGCCCTTCGAGGAAACAGCGGACAGACCTGGCCAGGGCGGCGTCCCGGACGTTGGGGTCGCCGAGGGATCCCGTGCCCTTATCAAAGAGGGTCTTGCCGAGCTCGAACCAAACTTGGTCGTTCCACGGATAGACCCGGCCGGCGAGCTCCAGGATCTTCTCCTTCCCGGCGGGGTCCATGGTCTCCTCTTTGGCCTGGTCGAGAAGACGGGCGTTCCAGTAAACGGCCGTCTGCACGGCGGCGATGGCGATCAGGGCGGCGATCAGGGCGGTCTTTTTCATCAAGGTCCTTAGGTTTTTCTGTGGTAGACCGCGACGAGGGTCAGAGACAGGACGGCCGTGAACAGGAGCGTGTTCGCCGGGATATGGAGGTTGAAATCCGTGAGGGTGTGGAGCCCTATCCCAGCCAGGGAAACGATCCCACCGAGGGCGAGGCCCTTGGCCTCGGGATTCCGGCGCTTCTTCCAGACGAGGAACGACCGGATCGCGAGGGTCAGGATCACGCCGAAAAGGAAGGCCGTCCCAACGAAACCGAGCTCGGAGAAATACTCGAGGTAATCGTTGTGGGCATGGGTCAGGAGCATCTCGGGCCCGCCCCGCTTCTCGTAGGCTGGATAGGCCGAGGCGAACGTTCCCAGCCCGGTCCCGAAAACGGGGAAATCCCGGATCATGCCCGCGACGTTGGCCCAATAGAGCGGCCTGTCCTCGTGGAGGAGGTCGTCCAGGGCGAACCGCTGGATCGTCGACCCGATGCCGATCCAAAGGGACAGGGCCAGGATGATGAGGACCGTGGCGCGAATGAAACCCCTGACCCAGAGCTCGCGGTATCCGACGCGGCCGAAGGCGAGGACGGAAAGGCCAGTGAAGAGGAAAAAACTGAAGACGAGGACGACGATGCCCGCCCGGGAGTTGGAACGGACGATCCCCAGGGACATGACGACGATGCTCCCGGCGATGAGCAGGTTCCCGGCGATGCCCCGGGACATCATCAGGAGGAATTTCTCCCGGATCCCCTTGACGCCGAAGGAGAAGAGGCTCATGCGGGCGATCAAGAGCCCGACGGCGAGAGGCACGATCATCTCGAGGTAGCCGGACAGGTGGCTGCGGTTGACGAAGGTCCCGGTCACGGACTCCAGGCTGAAGACCTTCGGATAGAAAAGGATCCGCGGCTCCCCGGCCGAGAGCTCATACAGGCCGTAGAGGGACTGGAAAACCCCGCACCCGATGAGCACATAAATGATCCTCCGGATCTGGCAGGCGTGGGTGACGGTCCTGAAGATCAGGAACCCCAGGATGAAATACGCGAGGAGCTCGAGCCCCGCCTGGAGCGTCTGCGACGGCGAGACGGACAGGCTCATGAGCTTCATCCTGGCGAACTCGGGCGCGTAGAGCTTCCGGAAGCCGTACGACCCCGGCGAGAGGAAGCGGACGGCCGCGGCCGGCAGCGGGATGACCTGGAAGACGACGAAGCCGAAGAAGCCCGCCGCGGCGTACGCCATCGGCCGGAGCGCCGCTGCCAGACGCTCGTTGAGGCGAGGCTTCGGCTCGAGGAAGACATAGGCCGCGGCCATCAGGCCCGCCGCGAGCTCGATGGCAAGGACTGACCATCCGCGGACGGAGGCGGCCGGCAGCGGGCTGAGGACGAGGAGGGCGATGAGGCCGTTCTCGATGAGCCGGCGCAGTCTGGTCCGTCGGGCGGCGACGGGCGCCGGAGGGCCCGCGGGGGGCCCGGACGGGCTCGGGTTCGCCATGATGGCCTTCTCACTCCTCCGATCGGGGCCCCGGACCTGTCGGCTCCTTGGCCACGCCCTTGGGACCGCCGCGCTTCCGGTCGGCTCGCGGGATCTCCGTGCTCGCGGAATACTCGTATTGATAATAATGATAATAGGGCGTGCCGAGCCCCTGCCGCCCCATCTTGACCTCGTTGAAAACGACCCCGATGATCTCGGCCTTGGCTTTCCGGACCTCGTCCACCGCCTTGCCGAGGGCCCGCCGCGTCGTCTTTCCCGCCTGGACGATGAGGACGGTGCAGTCGGCGAGGGAGCTGACGATCACCGGGTCGATGACGGCGAGGACCGGCGGAGTGTCGAGGAGCACGGTGTCGAACCGGTCCTTGACCCTGGCGAGCAGGTCCCGCATCCGCTTCGAGTTGAGGAGCTCGGCCGGGTTCGGGGGGTGCGGGCCGCTGGGGATGATCCAGATGTTCTCGATGCTCGTCTTCAGGATGGCCTCGTCGAAAGCGAACTTGCCGGTCAGGAAGCCGCTGAGCCCGCCGAGGTTCCGCGTCTGGAAGACCTTGTGGAGCCTCGGCTTGCGTAGGTCCGCGTCGATGAGGAGGACCTTGCCCTCGAGCTGGGCGAAGGAGATGGCCATGTTCGACACGGTCGCCGTCTTGCCTTCCTGCGGCATGGGGCTGGTGAAGCAGACCGTCTTCGGGGAGCTGTCGGCGTGGGAGAAAAGGATCGAGGTCCTCACCGTCCGGTAATCCTCGGCGATCGAGAACTTGGGAAAGAGGTGGTTGACGAGCTCGATCTCGGAGATGTCGGGCATGGACTCCCCCGGGGTCTCCCCTTCGGTCCCGTAGGAGTACGGGCGGTTGCCGTAGGGGGACGGCTTCCTCTTCAGCCCGTCGACGGAGAGGTATGGGATGATGCCGAGGGACGGCAGGCCGGTCAGCTTTTCGACGTCCTCAGGGCCCTTGACCGTGTTGTCGAGGTACTCGACGAGGAAGATCAGGCCCAGCCCGCCGAAAAGGCCGAGAAAGAGGGCCATCATCAGGTTCCGGCGGGTGTTCGGCGTGAAGGGGCCGCCGGGGACGAGGGCCCGGTCGACGATCTTGATGTTGCTCGTCCTCAGACCGCCGAGCTGGCTCGAGACCTGGATCTCGTTCTGCTTGGACACCAGCGTGCTGAGGAGGCTCCGCATGTTGTCGACCTCGATCTGGAGGCTCCGGTAGAGGATGGCGTTGTTGTTCATCCGGACGACGTCGGTCCGCTGGGAATCGAGGAGGGTCTGGAGGGACCTCTCCTTGTTCAGGGCGGCCCGGTAATCGGCCTCGGCGGCGCCCACGGCTTTCCGGATCTCCCCCTGGAGCGCGTTCTTGCTGCTCTCGAGCCGGGCCTTGAGCTTGACCATCTCCGGATAGTCCGGCCGGTAGAACTTGCCCTTTTCCTCGTAATCGGACTGGGCCTGGCTGTAAGAGGCCTTGAGGGCCTGGATGACGGGATTCGTGACCGATTCAGGCAGGGCGTTGATGTTGAGGTCCTTGAGCTCCCGGTAAAGGGCCTCCTTCTTGAAGCGGTCGATCTGGGCCTCGGTGAAGGCGGCGTTGACGTCGGAGAACTTGTTGACGACGGTGCTCTCCTTGTCGTTGAGGAACAGGAGCTTCTTCTCCTCGCCGTATTTCTGGAGGTCCTCCTCCTTGCGCTTCAGGTCCTCGCGGAGCTGGCTGATCGTCTCGCTCAGGAACTCCGAGGTCTGCTTGGTCGCCTCGTAGCGCGTCTCCACGGAATAACGGACGAACTCCTCGACGAGAGTGTTGACGATGTCGGCGGCCAGGACGGGTTGGGACGACGTGTAGCTGACCTGGACGATCCGTGTCTCCGGGACCGGGGCGATGCCGAGGCCGTCGAGAACGGCGAACGCGTAGCTCGTCGCCGGCGGGCTGCCGGCCTCCGGCGGCGTCTCGGCCGGCTTTTCCCGTGGAAGGGCCCAGCGGAGCGAAAGGAACCCCTTGACCGCCTGGACCGGGTCCGTCCGGGAGGACCGCGCCGTCCGGAACTCCGGCCGGGACCCGAGGTCGAGCTTCTTGGCCACCCGCTCGGCCAGGGAGCGGCTGGCCAGGAGCTTGAGCTGAGTGTTGAAATACGTCCCCAGGTAGTCGGTCTGGTAATACCCGCCGGAGTTCAGGACGTCCTGGATGTTGACGAGGCTCGCGCTCGGCTCATCGATGAGGATGGTGGCCGTGGCCCGGTAGAGCGGCGTCGCTGTGAACGAGAGGACGGCCACGAAGACGACGAGGACCGAGGCGAACGTGACGAGGACCCATTTGCGTTTGATGACGATCCTCCAGTATTCGAGGATGTCGATCTCTTTCCGGTTGGCTTTGGTGTTGGTGTCCTTCATGGTTGGCTCCCCTGGTCTTTCTTCACGGCCGGCCGGGTGGCCTCAAAAAAGGCTCTCCGGCACGTAGACCGTGTCGTTTTCCTTGAGCGGGATGTCCTTGGTCTTTCCCTTGAGGATATTCTTGACATTGACGTCGAGCTCGATGTCCCGGCCCGCCGCGTCCTTTCTCCGGATCTTGATGCCGCTCCTGGCGGCCCGGTCGGAGAAGCCGCCGGCCTGGGCGATGGCCTGGAGGAGGGTCGGGATGCTCGACCGCTTGACCTGCAGCGCGCCCGGGTTCTTGACCTGGCCGAAGACGTAGATGAGGACGACCTTGTCGACGGGGATGGTGATGATGTCGTTGGGCTCGAGGGGGATGTTGAGCCGAGCCTCCCCTTTGACGAACAAGTCGTCGACCGAGATCCGGATCGAGGTGCCGGACCCATCGGCCGACTGCCGGATGACGATGATCTCGTTGCCGGCGTCCCGGGTCATCCCGCCGGCCTGGGAGATGATCGACATGATCGTCTGCCGGCCCAGGAGTTCGTAGGGGCCCGGCTTTTCGACGGCGCCCAGGACAGAGACGCGCTTGCTCTTGTACTCCAGGATGAAGACCGAGACCTGCGGGTTGATGATGTATTTCTCACCCAGCACCATGATGAGCTTCTTTTCAACCTCGTGCTGGGTCAGGTTGTTGACGTCCACCTCTCCGACGAGGGGCAGCGTGACCCGGCCGTCCTCCGAGACGCGGACGACAAGCTTGGTGATCTCCGGGACGCCCATGGCCGTGACCTCGAGGAGGTCCTTGGGCCCGACCCGGTATTCGGTGCTGGCCTGCTCGTCCGCGGCGACAGCCGTCCCGAGCACCAGGAAGAGGCCGATGGCCAGGATCGCTCTGATATGAGTTCTCATGTCCGACTCCTGCGGGCCGCTCCTCAAAAATCGTAAGCGAGGGCGGCCCCGATGAAATTCCTGTCGATGTCGAAACCCGGCGCGTTGGACGTCCGCCGATAAATATTGTAACCGATGGACAAGCCCGTGCTCCCGGTGATCCGGACCGCCAGCCCGGCCGAGAAGACGCGGTTGATGTCCCTGCGGTCGGCGACCAGGTAGGGCGCGCCGTGGAACCAGACCTCCTGCGCCTCGGGATAGGCCAAGGCCCCGAGCTGACAGCTTCCCTCGAGCCGCAGGAAGGGGAGGATGTAAAAGGCGAGGCCGCCGCGGACGCGGTCCTCGATGTAATAATACGCCGTATCGATGTAAGAGAAGTAATTGTCCCGGGTGTAGGCGAGGCTGAGCCCGACCCGGCCCGTCCGGAGGGCCACGTCCGTGTCGGCGACCAGCCCGGAGAAACTTTTCAGCCCCTCGGTCCGCGGGATGAACCTCTTGTATCCCAGGGCGATCGTCCCCCTGGCCCGGCCGAGGAGCGGAAAGCGGAACCCGCCGTAGGTCTGGTAAGAACGGGCGTTCCGCCATGACGACGCCGGGTCCAGAAAATCATAATCCGTGGCCCCGGCGGTCGCGAAAATCGAACTGCGGGAAAAGACGCGGTAATAGAACTCGAAGGCGGCGGTCCTCTCCCGGTGGTCCAAGGCGCGCGAGATCTCGTCCTCAGGGTCCGGGAGGCTTGCATTGTTGTATGCGTAATCTTCCAGGGACCCCGAGAGCCCGATGGCCGTGCCGCGGGGCGTCTCGAAAAAGAGGTGGGCGCTCCAGCCTTTCCGGAGGTCTCTGACCGGCGTCCCGAGCTCGCTCGTGGCCGGCTGGAAATGCTCGAGAAAATGGTAATCGCCGGAAAGCGCCAGCCTGCGGAGGAGGAACAGCCGGACCGCGGGGACGAAACTGTTGACCAGCGTCCGGAGATCCTTCTCCTTGAGATAGAAGCTCCACTCCGGGTTCTCTGTGACCGAAACGAGGGCCGAGCTGCCGAGGAGCCAGTAGCCCTTGACTTCCGGGGAGAGCGTCGCCGTGTAATCGGCGACGGCCGGGTCCTGCTTGTCCGCGTAATAGACGTTCGAATCGTAGCCGACGTTCGCGAGCCGGAAGGCCGGCAGGACCTTGAGCGGCCCGAGCTGGACCCCGGACTTCGCCCGGACCTCGTCGTACTCCTCCGCGAACGTCCGGTAGGTCTGGGCGGCCAGCCGTCCGGCCGAAGCGGCCAGGACGACGGCCAGGGCCAGGATCTCGTATCTTTTCATTCTGGTTCTTACGGCCGCGATCTAGCGGGCCGGTTCAGGAAAGGCTTCCGTCGCCGAGCGTATCTTTCATGGTCCGGAAGAATCTCATGAAGGAAAGCCGTTGGAGGAGGGCGAAGATCAGCCCGGAGTGCCAATCGAAATCGGCGGTGTCGCGGATGATCGGGATGATCCCGTCGGTCTGGGCCAGATGAAAGAGGCCTTCGACCTGGCCGTCGCTCAGGCGGGAGCACGTCCGCCGCGTGTAGTAGCCGACGAGGATCTCCCGTTGGATGGCCTTCCGCCACCGGGCCTCGTAGCCGGCCAGGGCCGCGGCCCCGAAGGACGACCTCTCGAAGCATTCCCGGACGGCCTCCGCCGCCAGATCGGCGCAGAGGAGTCCGTAGCTGATCCCGCCGCCGGTCGTCGTCTTGATCTGACCGGCCGCTTCCCCCACCGAGAGGACCCGGTCCCCGGTCGTCCGGGCCAGGAGACCCTGGGCGACGGCCTTCGTCCTGATCTCGGCCGCGCCGGGATTGCCGGCGGCCGGCGTGGGACTTTCGTCCAGGAGCTTCCGAAGAAGGGGCCTCGGGTCTTTCCTCGTCAGGAGGCCCACCCGGGCCCTGTCCCCGGCCGGGACAGACCAGGCGAAGGCGCCGGGGGCCACGCTCCGGCCGAAGTAGATCGTCGTCAGGTCCCGTCCGGCGATGGGGACCTCGACCTGGGCCCCCTTGAGAAAGGTCCGGGGAAAGGAGAGCCCGGCTTTTTTCTGGAGGCTGTGATCCACTCCGGAGGCGATGACGGCCATGGCCGCGGTGTGGCGGACCGATTCCTGCCCGCTCGTCCTGACCGTCACCCGGACCCCGCCGGGCTCGACCGAGATGTCGTCGGCCCTGGATCCGAGGCTGAGGACGGCCCCCGCGCGGACGGCGGAGGCCGCTAGTCCCGAGTCGAGCTTCTCCCTGTCCACGACACAGGCGAACGGCCGGGGATGACGGTACGTCACGGCCGTACCGAACGGAGAGACGAGCCGGGCCTCCCGGATCTCCTGGATGACGGAGCCCGGGTTGAGCCCGAAGCTCGCGAAGACCTCTTTGCCGACGATCCCCGTGCAGACGACGTTCACGCCGACCCTGGCCTTTTTTTCGAGGACGAGGACGTCCAGCCCTTTCTCGGCCAGGCGTGCGGCCAGGCGAAGACCGCTCGGCCCGCCGCCGATGACCAGCACGTCCTTCCGCTTTTCCGTCTTCAACGCACTCTTCTCCAAGCTCAGACCTTGTCCTCGCGGGACTCCCACTTGCCGCGGAACGTGATCCAGAACGAGAGAAAGATGAGCTCGAGGTCCAGCCAGAAGCTCATCTTCTTGATGTAGAAAAGGTCATAGCGGAATTTCCTCCGCCTCGGCGTCCCGCCCGGCAGGAAGACCTGAGCGAGGCCCGTCAATCCCGGCCGGACCTCGTGGCGCTCCCGGAAGCCGGCGATCGTCTCGATCGATCTCGCCGCCGGGTCCCCGCCGACCTCGAGCTCGTTCGGCCTCAGGGCCCGGGGGCCGACAAAACTCATGTCTCCCCTGAAAATGTTGAGAAGCTGGGGGAGCTCGTCCATGGCCGTGGCCCGCAGGATGCGGCCGACCCTCGTCACCCTGGGATCGTTCTCGGAGGCCTGGACGGGGCCCCGGTCCTTCTCGGCGTCCCGGACCATCGACCGGAATTTGAGGGCCCTGAAGGTCCGGCCGCCGCGGCCCACGCGTTCCTGCGAATAAAAGACCGGGCCCCGGTCCTCGAGCCAGACGGTCAGGGCAATGACCGCCCAGAGCGGCGACGAGAGGAAAAGGCCCGCGGAGGAGAGAGCGAGGTCGAAAGGCCGCTTGAGAAAAAGGGCGCGGCGGGAGGAGTTCGGGCCTCGGGCGGGGACCCGCCCCTCGTCCAGACTCCTGGCCCTCCAGGCCGTCAGGGCCAGCGCCAGGAGGATCCCGGCGCAATCCACCGCCCAGTCGAAGGGGCTCCCGAAGCGGTGCGGGACAAAGGATTGGAGGAACTCATCGACGAACCCATAAACGATGGCGACGGCCGCGGCCCGGACAAGAGAGGCCGGGCTCCATCTCGGCCCGCGCCCGCCCCGGAAGGCGCGATACAAGAGGAAGGCCATGAAACCGTAGGTGAAGAAGTGGCCGGATTTTCGGAAGATGACGTAGCCCAGTCCGGCCGCGTGACGGGACGCGTGAGGGAAGGCCCACCGGAACGCCGCCATGAAGAATTCGTAGGTTTTGCTGCTCGCCAGGGCCTTGTTGCCGACGGGAAAGATGAGGGCCATCAGGACGAGAGGGGGCAGGAAATATTTCCAAAACTTTTTCATCGGCGAATCCGGTTTCCTCATGGAGCCATTCTCGTCAGAAGGTCGGCGTAGGACGGGAGGACCTTGTCCCTGGCAAAGTATTCTACGACATAAGCTCGGGCGTTTGAAGCATAAACCGCGCGTCTTTCCGGCGAGCGCCGCAGGGCCCGGACGGCCTCGGCGATCTCCCCGGGGCTTTCGGGAGGAGCCGACAGGCCGCAATCCCGTTCCCTGAGCACGGCCGCGACCTCGCATCCGGGAGCGGCAAGGCCCAGGATGGGCCTCCCTGCCGCCATGAAGTTGTAGAGCTTCGACGGCACCGAGAGCTCCGATTTCCGGCTGTCGAGAGGGACGAGAAGGACGTCGGCCGAAGCCAGGAGCGCCGGCAGGTCGTCGTAGGGCTGGAAGGGAAGAAACGCGACGTTCCGGAGGCCGAGCGACACGACGCGGGCCTTCAAAGACTCCTTCTTGAGGCCCTGCCCCGCGATGACGAAAAGGATGTCCCTCTCCGTTTCCAGGATCCTGGCCGCTTCGAGAACCATCTCCAGGGCGCGGTTGCTGCTGATGCTGATCGTCCCCGAATACATGAGGACGAACTTCCCGACGAGCCCGTACTTTCTGGCGATCGGATTGTCTTTCGGGAGCGGCTTGAGGAATTCCGTGTCCACCCAGTTCGGGATGACCTCCATCTTCCGGGCCGGGACTCCCTTGGCCAGAAGGTTCCGCCGGAATCCGTCGCTGATGACGACGATCCGGTCCGAAAGTCCATACACCCATTTCTCCAGGCCCCTGGCGAACCGGATGCCCGCCGGGTTCTTCAGGATCCCGGACTCGATGGCCAGGTCCGGATGGATGTCCTGGACGTTGAGGACGACCCTGGCCCCCCTCAGATGCCTGGCCCAGAACGCCGGGACACCGAGCTGAAGGGGCGGCGTCCTCAGGAAAAGGATGTCGTTTTTCCCGGAGGAGAGCAGGTTGAGAAGGGCCCCGGCCGCGTAAATGTTCCAAGCCATGAGCCGGCCGAGGGGGTGCGGCGTCCTCGCCGCCCAGAACCGCTTGACGACGAAGCCGTTGTCCCGGCTCCGGGAATAGACGCGCCTCCGGAAACCCGGTGCGGGCGTCCGCGGGAAGGTCGTCACGACCTCCACATCAAGGCCCCGGCCCGCCAAGTAACCGGCGAGCTCGTTCATCAGGATCGGCGCGCTCCCGAAGTCCGGGAGGAAATACATCGTGTGGATGGAGATCTTCATGCGGACTCTTCCCGGAGAGGGTTCTTCTCGATCCAGATCTGGATATAAACCATGCAGGGCACGAGGAAGAGAAGGTCGACGCCGTAGAACGCGGCCGTCGACTCGAAAAAGCTCCGGGCCGCGAGGAATCCCAGGACGGCCAGGGACTCCGTCAGGAGGAAATTCTCGACTCCGACGGCAGAGGCCGTGCGCTGGATGACCCGGTTCTTCACGATGATGAACCAGAGGCCGACGAAGGCCCCGGTGAAAAGGAGGGCTCCCAAGACCCCGCTCTGGATGAGGGAATGGAGATAGGCCATGTGGACGTGCTCCCCTTCGAGCATCAGCCTGTCGGCGTGGAACCCGTGCCCCAAAAGAGGCGACCGGAGCGAGAGGCTGAGGGCCCTCCGCCAGGTCGTCTCCCGGCCCGTCAGGAAGAAGGCGTTCTCAAAGCTGCCTTTGAAGCGCCAAACGAACCAGGCCTTGTAAAGGAAATAGAAAACTCCGGGGACCCCGGCGATGAGCCAGGTGAACTTCCTGTTCGCGACCACGATCAGGAGAGATCCGACGACGAATCCCAGAAGGGCGGTCCGCGATTCGGACAGGGCCAGGGCGACGGCCGAGACCCCCAGCAGGCCCAGCCAGAGGACGCGCTTGAGGAGCTCGGGCTGGCGGAGCCTCGATAGGGCCACCAGGGCCAGCACGCCGGCGAAGCGGCCGACCCCGTTGGCCGTCTGGATGCCGAGCCCGAAGGGCAGGCGATAAAGGCGCGGGTTGGAGGCTCCCATCAGGACCGGCCAGAGGGGACCGAACAGGTAGAAGACGACGAGAACGACGATGATCGCCGTGTTGACGTCCATGAGGGTCATGGCCTGCCTCTCGGGGTCTTCCTGGTTGACCAGGACCCAGGCCACGAAGACGGCGGAAAGGAAAAGGGCCGCCCAGTAGGCCGACAGGAACGGGTCCGGCGAGAGGAAAAAGAAGAACCCGCCGATGACGCCGTAGAGGGCCAGGGCCAGGATGGGCCCCCCGGATACGACCAGGGTCAGGCGCCCGGACTTTATCAAGAGCACGAGCCCGAAGACAACGGCGATGAAGGGCAGGAACGGCCTGAGAGCCAGGACAAAGCTCGAGGGGCTCTGGAGGAGGCTTTCCCATCTGAACCTGGAGACGTCGCTGTACATCCCGGCCCAGACGAGGATCCAAAGTGCGGCCGCGGCGATCATGACGATGCCTCGGGCTCCCCAAGGGCCCTCCCATAGATACCCCGGAGGCGGTCCCCATGCCTGTCCCAGAGATAATAATCTTCCGCCCTCCGTCTGGCCGCCTCCCCCATCGCGGCGCCGAGGGCCGGATCCGTGCGCAACGTCTCGAGGGCGGCGGCGATCTCGCCGGCCACGTAGGACGGGTCCCTGGGGTCGATCTTGAATCCCCAGTCGGGCTGGATATGGAGGCCGGGCCCGCCGGAATCGAGGCCGATCACGGGTTTCGAGGAGGCCATGGCCTCGACGACGACCGCCCCTCCCCCATCCCGGAAGCTGGGGAAGAGGAAGACATCGGACGACCTCATCTCCCGGAGCAGCTCCTCGCGGGTCAGCCAGCCGGCCAGCCGGACTTTCGAGTCGAGGCCCAGCCCGCTGATGAGGCGGCGGAGATTCTCCTCCTCGGGTCCGTTGCCAACGATGACGAACTCCGAATCGGGGAACTTTTTGGAGAAAAGCCGGAATCCCCGGACGGCCAGGGCGAAGCCTTTCAGGCGATGGAACCGTCCCGCCATGAAAACCCGGAACGGCCGCGGAGATCCGGCTCGGGGCTCCCCGGAATTCAGATCCTCCGGGGAGATCCCGTTCACCGGAAAATACAGGGTTTTCCCCTGATAGGCCAACGGGACTCTGTCTTTTGTTTCCCGGTTGCAGACCAGGACGGCCCGGGCGTTCCTCAGGCAGAGTCCCCGGACCGGATCGTGCCGGCCGATCCACTGGGCCGCGTTCCTGCCCTTTTCGGAGAGCCTGCCGCCGGCCGTGTATTCTCCGAGGAGGCCGCGGGGCGTCCGCTGCCCGCCTCCGACCGGACCCAGGATGAAGGGGACCGGGAGGAAGGCCCCGATATAGCTCGCGATCCAGTCGTTGCCGAACGTCACGTGGTGGGCGATGTCGAATCCGACATCCCGGTGGAGCCTGCGGGCCGTCCGCCAGGCCTTGACCTGCCAGAGATAATAATAGATGCGCTGCCCGAACTCGACCTTGTAAAGCCCACCCAGGGGCCGGCCGAGATGAATGAAGTGGAACCGGACCGAAGGGTCGGGAGCCCTCGGCCCGGCCGGGTCGATCCCCGCCTTGTTGTAGCTGTGGGTCAGGACCCAGACGTCGTGGAACCGGGCGATCTGGCGGACGAGCCTCCATCCCGTCAGGTCTTCGCCGGGGTGGAGGTCCGGTGAGCCCAGGGGGTTGCAGGCGTAAGCGGAGACGAGGACCTTCAATCTCTTCATGATGGTCGACCCCCGCCGTCCCGGCCCGGGGAGGGCCCGTCCTGCCGAGGCCACGCGACTTTCTCGTAAACGTCGAGGTATTCGCGGGCCATCCTTTCTTTGGAGAATTGGCCGACCCTCAGCCGGCCCGCCTGTCTGAGCTTCGCCGAGAGCTCCGGCGATGTCAGCACCCGGAGGATCGCTCCGGCGATGGCCCCGGCGTCCCCGGGCGGGACGAGGAGCGCGGCGTCCCCGACGACCTCGGGCAGCGACGAGACGTTCGAGACGACGACCGGCGTCCCGCAGGCCATGGCTTCCAGCGGAGGATACCCGAAGCCCTCATAGAGGGACGGGAAGGCCAAAACGTCCGCTCCGGCATAAACGCCGGGCATGTCCTCGTCGGCGACGAACCCTGTGAAAACGACCTCGTCCCCGAGGCGCGCCTCGTCCGCCTCCTTGCGGAGCGAAGCGTCGTCCCACCCGTTGGGCCCAGCCAGGACAAGGGCGTGCGGGACGGACGGGTTCTTTTTGAGGAGGCTGAAAGCCCGGATGAGGGTCACGAGGTTTTTCCTTTTATGGGGCGCCCCGACGTGGAGGATGTATCGCGCCGGCAGCCCGTAACGGTGCCGGGCGCGCCGGATGACGCCGGCCGGAACGTCGTCGTTCGCGAACGATACGTACGGATAGATGACCGAGATCTTCTCCTCCCGCAACGAATACCTCGAGATCACGTCCTGTTTCGTCCGCTCGGAATCGGTCACGATCGCGGCGGCCCCGCGGAGCGAGCGCGGCCAGGAAAAATTCCACCAGGCCCGGGACGCCGCGGATGAAGCCGAGGGGCTGACGATGAACGCCAGGTCGTGGACCGTGACGATCCGCTTTAAACCCCGCCCGCCCGGAAGCAGGGGCGACACGGAAACCGGCGAATGCAGGATGTCCAGGCCGCCGAGGCGCCCGTTACCCAGAAAGGCCAGCTGGTTCCAGGGCAACAACCTGCGTCTCGGCAGGCGGACGGGAGAGAGGCGCGTCCGGGTCGAGAGCGCCGCGAAATGTCCGGCCAGCTCCTCGCGGACGAAGAGCACGAACTCATGTCCTGACGGGACGCTCGCCAACCCCCGGACGAGCTGCCCCGCGAACCGGCCCAGGCCCTCCCCCGGGTCCGTCAGGTTGACGAGGTCGAGCCCGATCCTCAGCGTCCCCTCCGTAAGCTTCCCGTTCATGCCGGCGACCCGATCTTCCCGATGGACATGCAGAGCCCGATGACATTCCCCCAGGCTCGCTGCACATGATGGAAATCCCTTTCCCGAAGGGCCAGGCCGAGGCTCATCAGGAGCCTCGAGGCCAGAGCCAGATAGCACTTCCCCACCGACAGCTCGGGGTTTTTCCTGACGAAATGGACCCTGTTCAGGACTTCCCGCCTGCCGAACTCGAAATCGTTCCCCCGGCCCGAGGCCGCCGGCAAATGGTAATACCCGGCTTCAGCGACGACGGCCAGCCGAAAGGCCTTCCCGACCCGGTAGCTGAAATCCAGGTCCTCAAGGTAGCTGTAGCCTTCGAACCATTCGTCAAAACGGAACCTCCCGAAAACCTCTTTCCGCCAGACCGAGGCTCCCGTCGGCAGCCAATGGACATAGACGGTCGACCAGGTCTGGCCGATCATCGTCTGAAACCCGGCCGGCGATACGGCTCCCCGGCTGCGGGAGTAGAGGCCGGCCGCTTCCGTGTACGGCGACAGCTTGGCCCGGGGCCAGGCGACCGG
Organism: Candidatus Aminicenantales bacterium; assembly: GCA_050015275.1. Classification (GTDB taxonomy): domain Bacteria; phylum Acidobacteriota; class Aminicenantia; order Aminicenantales; family Saccharicenantaceae; genus DATKJS01. The sequence continues at coordinate 60,423 of JBEKBS010000006.1, forward strand.
GGGATGATTCAGCATATTGAACGCCGCCCCTCCGATCCTCCCGTCGGCCCCTTCGAAGAAGGCCAGGATTTTCTCCAATGCGGATTCCCCGACGACGACGTCGTCGTCGAGAAATCCGATGAGCCCCGCGTCCGGAGGAGCGGTCTCGAGCCCCAGGTTGCGTTGCCGGGACGCCGACGGCGGCAGGCCGCGAACGTGGCGGACGGGGAAGGCCCGGACACTCCGGCAAAAAGCCTCGACGGACCCGGAGCCTCCGTCGACGACTATGACCTCGTCGGGAAGCCGCGTCTGGGCTTCCAGACTCCGGATGAGCCGGGCAAGCTCCCGGGGGCGGTCTTTTGTCGCCACGACGAAGGCGACCTTCGTTCTCTTTTCGCTCATCGCGTCGGGCCTTCGGGCGGTCTCCGCCCGGCCTCCTTGATCCCGCCGAGAACATGCCCCGCCCACAGCCGGGCCATCCCGCCCAGCACGGAGCCGAGGGCCCGGGGCGACCGCAGGAATTCTGTCCGATGTTTTCTGAGGACGAGACGCTTCGCCCGCAAAAAGAGGAGCCGGTCGGCCGAGACGCTTCCCGGCGTGTAATGGGAAACGGTCAGCAGATCGGGAAGATAACGGAACCGGCAGGCCTTGGCCAGCCGGATCCAAAGGTCCCACTCTTCGAGCGCCGGCAGGGACTCGTCGAAAAACCCGACGGCATCGAGGCACTCTTTTTTCACGGCCGCGGCCGGCGTCGGGACGAGGTAGGAGCCCCGAAGGATGGCGGCGAAGACATCGCCCTCCTTCCTGTTCGCCGAAGCCGAGGGGATGACGTACGTCTTGCCTTTGAAGTGTCTCAAGGTCCCGGTGTAGACGACGCCGACGTCGGACGGAGCTTTCCGCAAGGCCTCGACCTGCTTCTCGAGCTTGGCCGGCAGCCATTCGTCATCGCTGTCCAGGAAGGCGATGAACCGTCCTTTCGACGCGGCAATGGCCGTATTCCGGGCCGCGGCTGGTCCCCGCCTCACGGGATGGCGGAGGACGCGAAGCCTTTCGTCCGCGAACTCTCCGACCGCGCTCCCCGTCCCGTCCGTGGAGCCGTCGTCGACGACGATCGCCTCCCATTCCCCGTATGTCTGGCCGAGAACGCTCCGGAGCGCCCGCTTCAGGAGCTCCCGCCTGTTATGGGCGGGCATGACGATGCTCACTTCGGGCTGACGGTTCATCTCAGGCTCCCGCACTCCGTTCGCCGGAGCCGGCCATGAGACGCGGCAGTCCGGCCCGGAGCCAGGAGATCTCTTGCTTGCTGAAAACGAAAAGGCCGCAGGCGGCGAGAAAGGCGGCCAGGGGGACGAGGAGCCCGACGGGCTTTCCGTAATAGTACTGGACGAGGCCGCACGCGAGGGCGAATAGGGCCAGGGCCAGGACGCCCTGGAGGATCCTGCTCTGGCCGAGATCGCGGCGCGAGAACCGCATGTCCCCGACCTTCGAGGCCATCGCGAACAGCACTGCCATCTCAACGGTGACCCGAAGCGTCCAGGCGGCCGCCGCGCCGTTGATCCCCCAGGTTCTGATGAAAAACCATCCCAAGGGGACGAAGAGGAAGAACTCGGCCAGGTTCAACTTGGCCGGGAGGTCCGGCCGGCCCATGCCCTGGATCAGGGCCAGGGGGATGTCCGACAGCGATGTCGTCAGGAACCCCACGGCCAAGATCTGGAAGGTCAGGGTGCTTGTCCGGGCGAATCCGGCACCCAGCCAGACCCTGAGGATCGGCCCCGCCATCAGGACTAGAAGGACGGAGACCGGACCGATTCCGACGATCAGATACTTGACCGCGTAGCCGAAGAGGGTCTTGGCCCGGCCCCGCTCCTCTCTCCCCTGGAGCGCGCTGAACGAGGGGAAGAGCGTCAGGATCAAGCTTCCCGGCAGGATCCCGACCTTCGTGACGATCTCGTAGGGCGCGACATAAAAACCGACGGCTCTCATGTTCAGGATGGAGCCGACCATGAACCGGTCGAGGTAGGTCAGGATGGGCCGGACGATATTGGAGACGGTCAGCCAGCCACCGAATTTCAGGAGGTCGGGAACGCTCTCCTTGCGGAAGGCCACGTCCCTCCTGAGGACAGGGAACGCCTTGAGGCAAAGCCAGACCCAGGCGACGAGGGCCAGGACCCTCGCCCCGACGAGCAGGGCCACGATGCCGCGAAGGTCGAAGCCGAGGCCCACTCCGGCGAGCGGGAGGAGGTAATTCAGGGTGCTCGAGCCGCCCTTGACGATATTGACCAGGTCGAACCTCTGGCGGGCTTCCAGGGCCCCGCGGAACGAGGCCGAGACGAGGACGACCGGGAGCGAGATCCCGATCAGGATGAACGATACCCTGGCCTCGGGCACGAGCGGGGCCGGGATGTGGAGGATGCGACCCACGAGCAAGGGGGTGGCCAGGGCCAGGAGCGCGGCCCCGATCAGGCCCAGGGCCCCCTGGAAAAAGACCGTGGTCCAGAGGATCCTGGGGATCCTGTCCGATTCGCCCCGGCCCAGGGCCTCGGCGATGAACTTGGTCGTGGCCCGGCTCAGGCCCAGGTCGAAGAACGCCAGATACCCGACGACCACCCAGACGAGCGACAGAATGCCGAACCGCTCCGTCCCCAGCCAGCGGATGGTGAAGGGCATCGCCAGGACGCCGACCAGCATGGGAAATCCCAGGCCGATCATATTCAGGATCGTGTTCCTGGCGAGCAGGCCCGGCCTGATCTCGAAATCGGGCCGGGTCCGGGCGCTCTCCGGAGCAGGACGGGGGTTCTGAGGTCTGGAAGGGGTCACGATAAACCTCGGGCCGTAGACAGGCTACCGCCGATGGACGGAAAGCGTCTCTTCACGCTTTATTTTTTCGGAACCGTCAGAGGCTGACGCGAGGCCACAAGGGGTCGATGGCAACAAAGCCGGCCCCTGAAAAGGAAGGTGTAAAGATCGCTCGCATCATGGCGCCATGATAACGGCCCCCTTTCCCCTGTCGCAATCGTCAGGCCGGATGAATCCAGGGGTGAAAATCGGTCCCATTGTATCACCTTTTGGGGTGGGAAAATCGGGACCTTCTCACCCCCGTCCCGCAGGGCGGTTTCTTGACAGCCCTGGACCCCTCCTCTATACTTAAACTTACCTCGAGAGAACGATCTCCGAATAGAGAAATTATGACGCAGGTCGAGCAGGCCAGGAAGGGTGTCCTCACGCGGGTCCTGAAGAAGGCCGCCTCCGCGGAGGCAGTCTCCGCCGAGGCGTTGGCCGGCCTCGTCTCGGAAGGCCTGGCGGTCATCCCTCATAATCCAGGCCATGCTCCCGCCCGGCCCGCGGCAATCGGCAGGGGCCTCCGGACCAAGGTCAACGTCAACATCGGCACGTCGCGCGATTTTCCCCGCCTGGCCGACGAGCTCAAGAAATTGAAGGTCAGCCTGGATTACGGGACCGACGCCCTGATGGACCTGAGCACGGGCGGGGACATTAGGAAGATCCGTCAGGCGATCCTCCGGCGGACGCCCGTGCCCCTGGGGACCGTACCAATCTACCAGGCGGCCATCCGGGCCATTGAACGCCGCGGGACGATCGTCGACATCACGGAAGACGACATGTTCGAGGCCATCGAGTCCCAGGCCCGGGAGGGCGTGGATTTCATGACCGTCCACAGCGGCCTGACCCTCAAGGCCGTCGACCGCCTGAAAAAGCAGGGCCGCGTCGCGGACATCGTCTCCCGGGGAGGGGCCTTCCACCTCGCCTGGATGCTCCACAACGGAAAGGAAAATCCTTTTTACGCCCGCTTCGACCGCCTTCTCGAAATCGCCCGGCGGCACGACGTCACCCTCAGCCTGGGCGACGGCCTGCGGCCGGGATCGATCCTGGACGCGACCGACCGTCCCCAGATCGAGGAGCTGCTGACCCTCGGCGAGCTCGTCCGCAGCGCCCGGGAGGCGGGCGTCCAGGTCATGGTCGAAGGCCCGGGCCACGTCCCTCTCGACCAGGTCGAGATGAACATCCGGCTCCAGAAGCGCCTCTGCCAGGACGCGCCGTTCTACGTGCTGGGACCCCTCGTCACCGACATCGCCCCCGGCTACGACCACATCGTCTCGGCCATCGGCGGGGCGCTGGCGGCCGCGGCGGGGGCGGATTTCCTCTGCTACGTGACGCCCGCCGAGCACCTCGGGCTGCCGACGCTCGACGACGTCCGCGAGGGGCTCGTCGCTTCGAGGATCGCGGCCCACGCCGCCGACATCGTCAAGCGTGTCCCGGGCGCCCTCGAGCGGGACCTCGAGCTGTCACGGGCCCGGAAGCGACTGGACTGGAAGGCCCAGGAAAAATTGGCCATCGACCCCCTCAAGTTCAAGGCGGTCCGGAAGAGGAGAAAATCGAAAACCCAGGCCTGCTCCATGTGCGGGGAATTCTGCGCCATGAGGATCGTCAGCGAATTTCTCAATCCCGGCGGAGACGCCGATGCCCGGTGTTCCTAGGCGCCTTCTCTTTGGGACGGCCGGCGTACCGCTCTCGGCCTCCGACACCTCGACGCTCGCGGCCCTCGACCACATCAAGAGACTCGGGCTCGACGGCCTCGAGATCGAGTTCGTCAAGGGCGTCAAGATGGGCCTTGACACGGCCGGCAAGATCCGGCAGAAGGCGGCGGTCCTGGGCCTCCGCCTGAGCGTCCACGCTCCCTACTACATCAACTTCAACTCCGAGGACCGGGGGATCCGGCTCCACAGCCAGGAGCGGCTCCTGAGCTCCGCCCGGGTCGGGGCGGCGTGCGGGGCGGAGAGCGTCGTCTTCCACGCGGGGTTTTACGGCAAGGACTCTCCCGAAAGGGCCTACGCCGCCATCAAGAGCGGGCTCGCGGCCGTGATGTCCATCGTCCGGACCGAGCGGCTTCCCACGAGCGTCCGCGTCGAGACCATGGGCAAGCGGTCCCAGTTCGGGACGCTCGATGAGGTGCTCCAGCTCTGCCGAGAGGTCGACGGCCTCCGGCCGTGCCTGGACTTCTCCCACATCTACGCACGCGATGGCCGGGTCAACTCCTACCAGGATTTTTACCGCGTCCTCAGCAAGGTCGCGAAAAAGCTCGGGGCCGGGGCGCTCAAGACCGCCCACATCCACATCGCGGGGATCCACTATAACGACAAGGGCGAGGTCAAGCACCTCAACCTCGACGAGGCGGACTTCCGGTACGACGAATGGATCCAGGCCCTCCGGGACCTCGGGGTCGAGGGCCTCGTCATCTGCGAGAGCCCGAACCTCGAGGCCGACGCCCTGATGCTCAAGAATCTATTCCGGGCCCAGCAGGCTAAGGGCCCGTCCGCCGCCGGGCCGGCCCGGCCTTGAAATCAAAAACCAGAAGTCCTGGGGACCGGCCCCCCTTGAGAGGAAGGACGAACCCGAGCGGGCGATGGGTGAATCCGGCTTCCCTTTCGGGGCGATTCGGGCATATAATAGCGCCTCATCCAAGACCGGAAAGGAGAGGGACATGGTCGAAATCCGATTTCACGGCCGCGGCGGCCAGGGGACCGTCGTCGCCTCCAAGATCCTGGCCGACGCCATCGCCAAGGAAGGGAACTGGGTCCAGGCCTATCCCGAATTCGGGGTCGAGCGCCGGGGGTCCCCCGTCGTCGCCTTCATCCGCATTGACGACAAGCCGATCTATGACAAGAGCCGGATCTACGCGCCCGACGACGTCGTCGTCGTCGACCCGACCCTCGTCGAGGCCATCGACATCACCGAGGGCCTGAAGGCAGGAGGCACCATCATCATCAACAGCGACCGGAAGCCCGAGGACTTCCCCTTCCACGGGAAATACAAGGTCCGGACCATCAACGCCACCGAGATCGCCGTCAAGAACAGGCTGGGGAGCCTGGCCGCCCCTATCGTCAACACGGCCATCGCCGGCGCCGTCATCAAGGTCCTCGGACTGACGAAGCTCGAATCCCTGGCCCAGGCCATCCGGGAGGGCATCTCCATCAAGCCGGAGGACAACGTCAAGGCGGCCGAGGAAGCCTACGCTCGGGCCTGAGGGAGAATCGGACATGAAGGAAAAGAAAGCCAAGAAGATCGTCTTCAAGTCGGCCGAGGAGATGCCGACCATGGTCATCTCCATCGGCAGCCAGACCCACAACCTGACCGGCGCCTGGCGGAACATCCGCCCCGAGATCGACCTGGCCAAGTGCCTCAAGTGCGGCATCTGCTGGAAGTTCTGCCCCGAACCGTCCATCGACATCGTCGACGAATGGCCCGTGGTGGACTACGATTACTGCAAGGGTTGCGGCATCTGCGCCGAGGAATGCCCGGCGAAGTGCATCGTCATGGTGGAGGAGCGGAGATGAAGAAAGTCATGATGGGCAACCACGCTCTCTCGTACGGGGCCATGCTCTCCCGGTCCCAGGTCATCGCCGCCTACCCGATCACGCCGCAGACGCAGGTCGTCGAGCTCCTCTCCGAGATGTGTGCCGACGGGACGCTCGACGCCCAGTTCATCAAGGTCGAATCAGAGCACTCGGCCATGGCCTCGTGCATCGGCGCTTCGGTCGCCGGGGCCAGGACCTTCACGGCGACCTCGGCCCAGGGGCTGGCCCTCATGCACGAGATGCTCCATTGGGCCTCGGGCGGCCGCCACCCCGTCGTCATGGGCAACATCAACCGGTCCATGGCCCCTGGCTGGTCGATCTGGACCGACCAGAACGACAGCCTCTCCGAGCGCGACACGGGCTGGATGCAGTATTACTGCTCGTCGAACCAGGAGGTCCTCGACACCGTTATCCAGGCCTTCAAAGTCTCCGAAGCGCTGATGATCCCCGCCATGGTCGTCCTCGACGCCTTCGCCCTCTCCCATACCTACGAGGTCGTCGAGATCCCGGAACAGGAGAAGGTCGACAAGTACCTTCCGCCCTTCAAGCCGGCCATCCGCTTGACGCCGAGCGACCCCCACGCCTTCGGGGGGCTGACCGGGTCGGAACACTATTTCGAGCTGAGGTACAAGCTCCAGAAGGACATGGAAAAGGCCCCGGCCCTGATCGAGGAAACGGGCCGCGAATATGAAAAGATCTTCGGCCGTTACCTGGGCCTCGTCGACCCTTACCGGTGCGATGATGCCGAGTTCGTCTTCGTCACCTCGGGGACGGCGGGATTCACGGCCCGCGTTGCCGTCGACGACCTCCGCAAGTCCGGGGTCAAGGCCGGGAACCTGCGGATCAAGGTCTTCCGCCCCTTCCCCTTCGCCAAGGTCCGGGAGATCCTCCAAAAGGTCAGGAGGGCGACCGTGGTCGACCGGAACATCTCCTACGGCGCCCACGGCATCTTCTACCAGGAAGTGAAATCCGCGCTCTACGGCGAGGCCGGCATGCCGCCCGTCTTCGGCTATATCACCGGGCTCGGAGGACGCGATATCACCGTTGACACGTTCAAGGAGGTCGCTGCCCACGCCCTGGCCAAGGACAAGGCCGACGAAGAGATCGTCTGGATCGGAGTCAAGAAATGAAAAAAGAAAAGAAGATGACCCTGACGCTCCCCGCGGATGAGCTGATGGCCTGCGGACACCTGGCCTGCCAGGGCTGCGGCGCGACCCTCGCCATGCGCTACATGCTCAAGGCGCTCGGCCAGAAGACCGCCCTCTGCATCCCCGCCTGCTGCTGGGCGGTCATCGACGGTCCCTATCCCTATTCCTCCCTGGACGTCCCCATCTACCACTGCGCCTTCGAGACCGCCGCCTCCACGGCGACGGGCGTCAAGGCCGGGCTGGAGATGACGGGGGACACGGAGACGACGGTCGTCGCCTGGGCCGGGGACGGCGGGACGTTCGACATCGGCCTCCAGGCTCTGTCCGGGGCGGCCGAGAGGAACGAGGACATCATCTACGTCTGCTACGACAACGAAGCCTACATGAACACCGGCATCCAGCGGAGCTCCGCGACGCCCTACGGGGCCTGGACCACGACGACCCCGGTCAAGCATTTCAAGACCCGGCCGAAAAAGGACATCGTGGCCATCCTCGCGGCCCACCGCATCCCCTACATCGCGACCGCCAGCATTTCGCACCCGGAGGACTTCGTCAAGAAAATGACGAAGGCCAAGGGGATCAAGGGGACCCGCTTCTTCCACGTTTTCGCGCCGTGTCCGACGGGCTGGAAGAGCCGGCCCGACGACACCGTGAAGCTGGCCCGGATGGCCGTCCAGAACGCCTATTTCCCGCTCTTTGAGATCGAGGACGGCCTGAGGACGACCTTGAACTTGAAGCTCAAGGAGAAAAAGCCGGTCAACGACTACCTCCGGCTGCAGGGGAGATTCCGCCATTTGAACGAGGCCCAGATCGCGGAAGTCCAGGCCGAGGTTGACGCCCGTTGGGAGCGCCTCCTCAAGGGCTGCGGGGGCTGAGCCGGCGCCCGGGTCCGGGCGCGGCTTTGCGGCCGGGCGCTCTTTGGCTTTTAATTCATATCGGATTTATCGAATTTCGGACGCCGGACCGTCCGGTCCCGGGCTGCCGATGGAAGGCCGGGAGGTCAAGGAGAAGAAGATGCGAAGGTTCTTGATCGTTCTCGCGGCGGGAGCGCTCATCGCGGCCGGGGCGGCCGCCTGCGTCAGGGCCCAGGAAGAAAACGCGCCGGCACCCGATTTCTCGGTCAAGGACCTCAGGGGAAACACGCTCACCCTGGCGTCCTATAAGGGTAAAGTCCTGGTCCTGAACTTCTGGGCCACATGGTGCCCTCCCTGCCGGGAGGAGATCCCCGATTTCATCGAAGCCTACAAGAGCCTGAACGTCCGGGGGCTCGAGATCCTGGGCCTTTCCGTCGACCGCATCCCCCCCGACAGGCTCCGCGAGTGGACCGAGAAGGCCCAGATGATCTATCCCGTCGCGGTGGCCACCGGGCAAATCCTCATGGATTACCAGCCGGGACAGTACATCCCGGCGACCATCATCATCGACAGGAAGGGCCGGATCCGCTACCGGACGTCCGGATCGATGGACAAAGACACTCTGGTCCGGCTCTTCAAGGAGTATTCGGATTAGCCCAGGCCCCTTGGGCCGTCAGGCACGGCGGCCCGGGATGGCGCCCGAGGCCTCCAGGTCGGTGGGGTCGCGGTCGGGATGCCTCCTCTCCCGGAAGATTTGACATCCTGCCACGATCCTCTAATAATAAAAAGCCGCGAATGGTCTTTCGAAGTTGCGGACCTGAATAAAAAGGAGACGCTGACGCGATGCATGTGAAGATCGCCGGCCTGGGAAAATGCCTGCCGGGCACGGACGTCCCCGGCAGGATCGTGACAAACAAGGAGATCGTCAAGATTCTGCTGGCTCACGGAGCGACCAAGCCCGGCACCGGCCGGCCCTGGACGCCAGAGGAATTGAGCCCCCAGAAGATCACGGACCTGGTGGGGATCAAGGAGCGCCGCTGGGCGGCTGACGAAGTCAACACGTCCGACATGGCCCTGGTTGCGGCAGAGAACGCTCTACGGGAGGCCGGGATCGGTTGGGAGGACATCGGCGTCGTGGCCCTCGGCAGCTCGACGCCCGAAGCTCTTTTCCCGTCGACAGCGTGCCTGCTCCTCGACAAGGTCATCAAAAAAAAGATCGCGTCCGGCGAGTGGGAGGCTTCCGAAGCCAAGGGGAAGCTCCGGATCCAGGCCTTCGACATCCTGGCCGCCTGCACGAGCGGGCTCTATGCCATCGACATCGTCCGCAAATCGCTGCTTTTTTCCGAAACCCGCTACGAATACGGGCTGGCCATCGGGGCAGATGTCCCCAGCCGCCTCCTGGACCTCAAGGACACCAACTCCGATTTGTGGGGGGACGGGGCGGCCGCCGCGGTCCTCAAGAGGACGGATGCGGAGAGGGGCATCCTGTGCAGCTTGACGGGGACGGACCCCTGGGCCGCGGACACGACCTTCAGCGTCGGGCAGGGCACCCGTAAGGACCAGATGGGCCTGCCCCCGAATTTCTATTTCAGGGGCCACGACGTCCAGAAGTTCGTCCTCAAGATCATCCCCGAGCTGATCGTGAAAACTCTTGAAACGGTCAACCAGGACCCGCGAACGTCCCGGACGATCCGCCTTGAAGACATCAGTCTCTTCTTCTGCCACCAGGCCAATTCCCGGATCTTCGAGTTCCCGGCAAAAAAGCTGGGCATCCCCATGGAGAAGTTCTATGTCAACGTGGACCGCCGGGGCAACTGCTCATCGACATCGGTCCTCCTGGCCCTGTGCGAGGCCCTCGAGGAAGGACGGATGAAGAAGGGGGACCTGGTGATGCTCATCGGCTTCGGCGGCGGCCTGACCTGGGCTTCCATGCTCATCGAGTGGTGACCACGACTTCTCACCCCGTCCCCGACAAGCTCGAGCTCATCGGGAAAATTGACAACGCGCCCTGGATGAAATAAAACTATGCCCGTGCGTCCAAGGTCCAGAACGAGCGGACTCCTCGCCGGCGCGGCCGGCCTCCAGGCCGCGCCCGACCTCGCCGAGGGGCTGCCCTACTGGCTCTTCTGGTTCCTCCTCTGCGTCATCCTCCTCCTCCTCGCCTTCATCTTCCTCCGGGACAAGGGCCTCCGCCGGAGAATGAGCGCGTTCCTGTCCGGGGCCCGGCGCCGGATGCTCCGGCTCCGGCTCCAGGCCAAGCTCAAGAAAGAGACGGAAAAGAAGGCCGTCCTTTGGACGGAGCTCGGGAAAAAGGCCTGGAGCGAGGACGTGACGGCGGCCTGCATCGCCGACGATTGCCGGAGGCTGGCCGAGCTCGAGGACGAGATGCACGTCCACCAGATGACGTGGCACGAGGTCTATTCCAGGATCGAGGCCCTGGGCCGGGAGTTCGAGGAGACAGCCGGGCGATTCCGGGTCCTCATCAAGGAGCAGGAGGACGGCCGCAAGCCCTTCGAGGACGAACGGAGGGCCCGGGCAGCCAGGAAGTCGGAGATCCTGGATGCCATCGGCGGGGCCGCCTGGGAGATCGATTCGACCGAATCCCAGATCAAGGCCCTGGACCGGGAGGCGCGGTCGGTCGAAGACAACCCCAAGATGTCCGAGATCGACAAGGCGGGGAGGCTCAACAAGATCCAGGAGAAGGCCGCCGTTCTATCCGGCCGCATCAAGGCCCTCCAGGAAAAGGTGCCGATCCTCCATGATGAGCGGCAAGACCTCGAGAGGCGGCAGGCCGACTCCGAGGCCCGGATCGAAGTCTTCAACGGGAAGATCCGGGAGATCGAGGACGAGCAGAGGGTCGCCACCCGGAGCCACGAGCGGGAGCTCCAGGACTGGTTGAAGAGGAAGGAGCGGGCCCAGGACAGGATCGTCGAGATCCAGCGGCTGATGGAGCCCATTTTCACGAGCATGGGAAAGGTCCTGGACGAGGCCCGGATCGACATGAACGACCTCACGGTCGTCTACTTCCAGATCGACGCCGTGAACAAGGCCATCCGCGAGCTCGGGGAACGGATCGAGCACCTGCAATAAGGTCGTCCCGCCCTTTATTAATTCGGCCCGGCCGAATACAATAAACGCATGGCGAAACCCAGGATCCTTGTTCATGTCTGCTGCGCCCCGGACGCGTTGTACGTTCTGCGGCTGCTCCAGGACGAATACGAGGTGGCGGGCTTTTTCACGAACTCCAACATCCACCCCGGTGAGGAATACGCTCTCCGGCTCGACGAGGCGCGGAAAGTGGCGGGGCTTCTCGCCGTCCCGCTCCTCGAGGACGGATACGACCCCGCGCGATGGCTGGCCCTGACCGAGAAATTCAAGGCCGAGCCCGAGAAGGGGCGGCGGTGCGACGTCTGTTACGCCCTGAGGCTCCAGAGGACGGCCGAGACGGCGGCCCGGGAGGGCTTCGACGTCTTCGCGACCGTCATGAGCCTCAGCCCGTGGAAAAAGGCGGTGGTTCTCAACCGGATCGGACGCCAGTTCGGCAAAAGATACGGCGTCCGGTTCCTCGAAGCCGACTTCAAGAAAAAGGACGGTTTCAAGAAGAGCACCGACCTCAGCCGGAAGCACGGGCTTTACCGGCAGAGCTACTGCGGCTGTCTCTACAGCCGGAATGCCCGGAAGGAAAGGGGCCTCTGAGCCCGGCGGCCCGATGAGAGCGCGAAAGAGCGGAGCGACCCGGATCGTCGTCTTCGGCGTCGTCCAGGGGGTCGGGTTCAGACCCTTCGTCTTCAAGCTCGCCCGGCGTCTGAGGCTCAGGGGCTGGGTCAAGAATATCGGCAGCGGCGTCGAAATCCACGTCGAGGGAGGCTCGGCGGCCGCCCGGGAACGGTTCCTGGCCGACCTCAAAGAAAAACCTCCCCCTCTGGCCAGGATCGATAAGATCGAGGCCGGCCCGGCCCGGGCGGGGGCCAGCCGCGGCTTCACGATCCGCGGAACGAAGGCCGGCGGGAGCTTCGTCTTCATCTCCCCGGACATCGCCACATGCCCCGAGTGCCTCAAGGAAGTCCGGACCCCTGGCGAGCGCCGGTTCCATTATCCCTTCACCAACTGCACGAATTGCGGCCCGCGCTACACGATCGTCAAAGGCCTCCCCTATGACCGGCCCCGGACGACCATGGCGGGATTTCCCATGTGCGAAGACTGTCGCAGGGAATACAACGACCCTCTCGACCGGAGGCACCATGCCCAGCCCATCGCCTGCCCCGTCTGCGGCCCGCGGGTGACCCTCCGCGATGCGGTGACGGGGAAGAAACTCACGGGCGGGATCGACGAGGCGGCCGACCACATCCGGAAGGGAAAGATCCTGGCCGTGAAAGGCCTCGGCGGCTTTCATCTCGTCTGCGACCCGTTCAACCGGAAGGCGGTTCTCCGGCTCCGCAGGATCAAGGACCGGGAGACAAAGCCCCTGGCCCTGATGGCCGGGGACCTCGCCGCCATCGAAACATACGCCCTTGCCGGCCCCGCCGAGCGCTGCCTCCTCCGATCGTCGCGACGGCCCATCGTCCTCCTCAAAAAGAAACGGGACCTCCCCCTCATCGCGCCGGGCCTGGACGAGGTCGGCTTCATGCTGCCGTACACGCCTCTCCACCATCTTCTTCTCGATCGCCTGGGCCTCATCGTCGCCACAAGCTCGAACAGCAAGGACGCGCCCATCATGAAAGACGAAGAGGAGGGGATCCGGCGCCTCTGCGACATCATCCTGACCCATGACCGGCCGATCGCGATGCGGGCCGACGACTCCGTCGTCAAGGTCGTATCGGGCGAGCCCGTCTTCGTCCGGAGGGCGCGCGGATACGTCCCCTATCCCCAGCCCGTTCCCGACGGCCTGAGGAGCGACGTCGCGCTCATCGCGCTCGGAGGCGAGCTCAAGGACACGGTCTCCGTCTACAAGAACGGCTATGTCGTCACGAGCCAGTTCCTGGGGGACCTCGACGACTACAGGAACTTCGGTTACTTCGAGGAGACCGTCGGCCACCTCCGGCGCCTTTTCGGGGTCGTGCCCAAGGCCGTCGTCACGGACCTTCACCCGGATTTCCGGACGAGCCGTTACGCCGCGAAAATGGGGATCCCCCACTACCGGGTCCAGCACCATTTCGCCCATGTCCTCGCCCCCCTGCTCGAGCACGGCGTGATGCCGGAGCAGAAGGTCCTGGGTGTGGCCTTCGACGGTTACGGTTACGGCGACGACGGTTCGGCCTGGGGTGGGGAGTTCCTCCTGGCCGACTACGAGGGCTACGAGCGGCTGGCCCGGTTCAAGCCCGTCCCCCTTCCGGGAGGTGACCTGGCGGCCCGGGAGCCTTGGCGGATGGCCCTGTCCTATCTCTCCGACGCCTTCGGCCCCGAGATCCCCGGCCTGGCCTCACTCCGGAGGATTAGCACGGCAAGAAAGGCCGCGGTCCTCGAAATGATCGGCCGCCGGGTCCGGAGCCCGCTTGCTTCGAGCTGCGGCCGGCTGTTCGACGCGGTCTCTTTCCTCTGTGGCACGGCCCCGGAGGAGATGGAATACGAGGCGGAGGCGGCCATGCGGTTCGAAGCGGCGGCCGGGGGCGCGACAGGGAAGGTCTATCCCTTGGATGTCCGCCGGCCGGAGGAGCCCGCCGGCCCGCTCGACATTTCCTTCGCCCCGCTCATCCGGGCCGTCGTCCGCGATCTCCAAAAAGGGGTCCCGGTTTCCCGGATCTCGTCGGCCGTCCACGACACACTGGCCAGCCTCATCCTCACCGTCGCCCGGCGCGCCAGGAATCGCCACGGAACGGATACGGTCGTCCTGGCCGGAGGGGTTTTCCTCAATAGGAAGCTTCTGGAAAGGGCGGCCAAACAGCTTGCCCGGGCCAAGTTCCGGGTCCTCAGGCCGGTCCTTTATTCGCCGAACGACGAATCGCTCTCCCTGGGGCAGATCGCCTACGGGTTGGCCAAGTTCAAGAAATCAACCAGTTAATTAATTCCGGTGACCCACAACTAAATACACTAAATAGAGATCTATCCTTATTTCGGTAATTAGTTGTATGTCACCGAAATATGTGAGTGAGGGCCCATCCTAATTATCTCGCCCGCGGCCCGGCGTCCTTGCGACGTCGACCCTGACCCCGCCCACCAATGAAAGGACCCAATTCGAAACATTGGCCGCGACGAACCCCGCCGCACCGGCGACGGCGAAGCCGGCTAGGCCGCCCAGGAGCGTGAAGACGATGCCGCCGAGTAGCTTGCCCTGGATATCGACGAAAAAGCCGGGCAGTCCGGAGACGACGCGGGGGAAGAGATTCGTGACCCCGACGATCAGGCCCAGGATGATCCCGGCGAAAAGGCCCAAGGCCCCGGAGAACCAGAAGAATGAAGACGGCCGCACGGCCTTGATGACCAGATGGGTCCCGGCCGGCTCCGGGCCGCTTGGGCCCGGAGCGGCATGCGCTCCCGTCGCGGCCGTCCGGGCGCCGATCTCGCAAACGGGGCAGGGCGAGCCGGGGTCTTCGAGCTTCGTGCCGCACTGCGGGCAGACCCGGTCCTCGCCGGCCACCTTTTTCTGGCCGCCGCAGCGGGCGCAGGTCTCGGACTCGAGATCGTTCTCATATCCGCAGTAGATGCAAACGGCCTTGCGGTCGCCGAAGGAAGGCGGCTTGGCCTGGACCCAGTCGTTTCCTTCGAAATAATACCACTTGCCGCTCTGGGCGCCGATCATCCAGAAGCGGCCCTCGTCGTCCCTGATCCTGAGGGCCTTGAGAGAGTCGATGAACTCCCTCTGCGAGATCTTGCCCCGGCTGAACTTTTCCTTCAGCTCGCCGAGCGCGGCCTCGACTTCCCGGAATTGATCAGCCATGGCCCCCGTCCTTCGGCCCCCGGCGGCCGCCGCGGCGCAACCCTTTCCTTTTCAATGAGTTATTAACTTGCTGAAAAATCATGGGTTATCGCCGGTGACGAATTCTTGTGCAATCCGACGTATCTTCAAGACAATCTGGGGATTGGATTTGGAAAAGGGCCTTTTTTCCACAGCTTTTCCACAAATTGTGTGAATAATTCCGTCCGTTTTCAAGCACTGCGGGACCTATCTTACACCCAGGCCGGCCTGCTTTAAAAGCCCCAGCAGGCTGAGGCCCTTGATCGGGTCCGGGATGAAGGAGAGGATGAAGATCAGGATGACGAGAACGCCCACGAGCGTTCTTTTCCTTCCCAACGGGAGGTCTTCGTCGAAGGTTCTCGGGTGCCGCAAGCCGATTGCCAGCCGGTAAAGACGACCGGGCCGCTTCAGCCGGACGACCAGGATGAAGAGCAGGCCGAGGAGCCCCCAGAGGAGCCAGCTGTACGAGAAAAAAACGCCCAAGATGATGAACCCGCAGATCGCAGCCGCGGACACGTACCGTTTTTTCCGTCCGAGCAGGGCGTAGGCCACGTGCCCGCCGTCCAGTTGGCCCAGAGGAAACAGGTTGATGAAGGTGACGAGCAACCCTGCCCAGCCGGCGAACGCGACCGGGTGGAGGACGATGCTGGACTCCGCGGGGACATGCCTGAAGAAAAGGGCGCTCCCGAGCTTGAGGAGCAAGGGCTCACCCAGGGCGACGGCGCCTTGGCTCGCAGCGGCGGGCACGACCTTGGAGAGGGCCAGACCGATGAAAAGTGCCGGCAGGGTGAGGACGAATCCGGCCAAGGGGCCGGCGGCACCGATATCGAACCACTGCCGTTTCGAATGGACCGGCGACTGGATCCTGATGAAGGCCCCGAACGTGCCGATGAGGGTCGGTCCGGGGATGAAATAAGGCAGGGTCGCCTCGATCCCGTAGTGGCGGCAAGTCAGGTAATGGCCGAGCTCATGGCCGGTCAGGATGATCATCAGGACGGCCGCGTAAAGCCCTGCCAGGAGGAGGATCCGCGGCTCCAGGATGGACCCGAGGCCGGGCTTCGGTGCGGGAGCGGGGCCGGGCGAATCCGGATAGAAGTAGGAGAGGCTCAGGAGGACGCCCAGCGTAAAGGTCGAGACGACGGTCAGGACGAACAGGATGCCGTTCAGCCACGGCTTCCGGGAGGTCCGGCCCGGGGATCCTTCCATGTTCATCCTAAAAAAAAGAGGAGTGAAAAGATTTCACTCCTCGATCTGGCGAAACGGAAAAAACGGGGTTACTTTCCCTGCAGCTTGAGGTTCTTGGCCTTCAGCTCGTCCCTGGTTTCCTTGTGATCGGGGTCCGGAACGCAGGCATCCGTCGGGCAGACCGCCGCGCACTGGGACTCGTCGAAATGGCCCACGCACTCGGTACACCGTTCAGGGTCGATCACGTAGCGTTCGTCGCCGGCCGAGATGGCCTGGTTGGGGCATTCCGGCTCGCAGGCGCCGCAGTTGATGCATTCCTCGGTGATCTTATACGCCATCGGTTTCCTCCTGAAGAAAATAAGGAATTATTATAACCCTTTCGGGGCCATTTACAAGCCTCGTCTACTTCTGCAAGGCCAGGCGGCTGGCCTTCATGGAGGCTTCGTATCCGTAATAGGTCTGGGAGTATTCCGACTGGAGCTTGGTGTAAAGCTCCAGGGCTTCTTTCTTATGCCCCCCCATCTCATAAGCTTCGGCCAAATGGAAGAGGACGGCGTCGACCGGGTAGGATTTCGGCTTATCGTCCTGGATCTTCCGGTAGATCGCGATGGCCTTATCGAAGTCCTTTTTCCTGATGAGCGTCTGGGCCCTGAGGTCCTCGGCCTGGTAGTAGAGGAGGTCCTTGGGGAGGGCCGGGATCCGGCCGAGATAGGACGCCGCCTTTGCGTCATCGCCCGTCCCGGCCCAATAGGCGGCGAGCTCCAGGCAGGCCAGACGGGAGCCGGCGCCGCCCCCGGAGAGGGCCTCGAGCTTGGCCAGGTTTTCGGGCTTGGTCTGGAGGTCCTGGCTGAGGCTGACGACCTCGCCGATGGCCTGGCTCTGGACGCCCTGGGCATGGTACTTGACGAGGAGCAGAGCCACGAAGACGAGGGCCGCGAAGACGACGACGCCGGCGGCGATCAGGATCTCCCTCTGCCACGATTCGTAAAAATGGATGAACCAGTTCAGGCCGGTGCGCATTTCATCTTCTTTGAGATGGTGTCTCTCGGTTCTCTTCATTCCTCTCTCCGTGGGTCAAAGAATATCAGCCCTATTTTTTAGCACAATCGGACCATGGGGTCAAACCGATGGGGGGATATCGCTCTCCGTCGCGGCCTCGAGGAGCGCCGCGACCGTCGTGACGGCCAGGCCGACGGCGGTGTCGGACGCCCCGTAATAGACCTTGACCGGGCTCGCGGGGAGCGCATAGCTTTCGGAATCGAGGTCTTCGACGATCATCCCCGAGGCGAAGACGACGGCTACGATGCTCCAGTCGATCCAGGTGAGGTTCACCGGAAGGCTCCTTGCGTCGTCAGGGCTCGCTCGCGGAAGGGAATTCTATATGGGGAAGAACCAAATATCAAGGCGGGGCGCCAAGCCTTTAGGGGAAGAGTTTCTTCGTTAAGGCGGCCAGGTTCTTGGCGTGGGCTTCGCAACACGCGAGCGAGCGCTGGTCGGGCCGGCCGATCGAGACCGGACCGTAGTGGTCGAACCGGTGGTCCCCCCGGACGACCATCCCGTGAATGAGGAGCGCCTGGAGGATATCGAGGACCGTCGTCTCGTTGCCGCCTCCGATGTTGGCCGAGGAGGTGAAAGCACCGCCAACCTTCCCCCTGAGCTTCCCATGGAACTGGACGCTCTCGTCGAGGAGCTTCTTCAACTCCCAAGCCATCGTGCCATAGTAGGTCGGGGACCCGAGGACGATGCAGTCGTACCCGAGGAGGTCGGCCGGGGCCGTGTCTTCGACCTTTTTCAGGTCCACCTCGAGGCCTTGCGCCTCGAGGACCTCGGCGATCCGGACCGCCATCTTCCTGGTATTTCCCGTCCGGGAATAATAGGAAACAAGGGCTCTGGGCATCGGATTCCTCCTGGGACGCTGCCGATTATTACAAACGAGGGCGGCCAAGTCAAACCGTCCGTAAAGCCAGCGGAATTCCTTTGGCCGTGAGATTCATAAAGGACAAGGCCCACCACTTTTTAATGGATATCGATAGTAGGTCAGGAGAGGCCGGGGCGTCAGAAATCGATGGTGATGAGCCCGGTCTTGTCCCGGATCTGGCCGCGGATATCGGCCTTGGTGATCCGGTCCTCCTTTTCGGCCTTGATGGCCTTGAACAGCTCGTAAGTCGTCAGGAGTCCGTTCCCGTCCTTCTGGGCCTCCTCGATCTGGACGGCCGAGAACGGGTTGCTCCGGGCCTTGGCATCGGTCGCGGAAAAATAATTGCCGATGAGGACGGCTTTCATCCGGGTGTTGTCGAACTCCTGCATCCTCCGGCCCTTGAACTTCTGGAGGAGGGCGCATTCGTCGTCCGTGGCCCAGGCCTTGCCGGCCCGGACGAGGACGAGGACCAGGCTTTGCTTGCGGAGGCTGGCCTCGACGGAGGGGCCGTCGCCTTCGATCAGCCAAGCGTCTTCTTCCTTGTTCCGGATGACTTTTTTCCAGTAGTCGTTGACGTCCACGGTCTTGCCCCAATCGAGATAACGGAGGGCGTTGACGACGGCTTTGCCGAGGTCGGTCCCTTCGGCCGTGAGGAGCTTGTGGTATTCATCCTGGCCGCCGGCCTTCATCTCCCGGATCTCACGATCGATCTCGGCGAGGGCGTGCTCGTGGCGGCGCTTTTCCTCCTCCTTCCTGACGAACAGGCCTTTCAGGTCTGGAAAGAGGTAGTCCTCGTGCTCAATCCACGGGCCGGCGCCCGTCTCTGCCACGGGCTCGGCCGCGAGCGGCAGGTTGTCCTTGAGGATGTAGTCGATGATCTCGACGTTCTTGGGGCCGAAAGAAGGGAGCAGGAGGATGGACCCCTTGCCCCTCCCCATGAGGAGGGACACGGGATAGCCGTCGGCGCTCTTGGCCAGGATCTCGAGCTTGCCCTCCGGTCCGGACGCCTTCTCCCAGATCCCTTCGCCGGCCGCCTCGGGCAGGAGCTTGTATGCCTTGGCGATGAAGGGCTTGAACCTCTCGAAGGGGACGTGGAAAAGGGCCCGGGGATTGAACAGGATGGAATCGGCCCGGGCGACATCCTGGAGCTGGAGACGCTCGAGGGGGCCGATGATGTTCGTCAGCTGATGGACCTCTCCTCCGCCGATGAAGCAGACGATCCGGGCGCCTCCCTCGACCCGGCGGCCCAACGCTTCATGGACTTCGGCATGGAGCTGGCTGCGGCCGTCGCCGCCCTGGCCGTTCACCTGGTAGAAAACGATCTCGCTCTCGGCGGGGATATCGAGGGGCTCCTCTTTCCCCGAGCGCCACCCCGTGGACTTCAGCTCCACGTCGTATTTTTCCGAGACAAGGTGGCCCTTGTCCGTGTCGTCAAAATCAAGCAACAGGATCTTCGCCATGGCCTGCTCCTTTCAGCGGCATCGAGGAAGATGAAGAAAGCTCTTTTCCTGAGGCCGGAGCCGTTTTTTGTCAAGAAGCGCCTGTCTTCCGGCCGTCCACAAAGTCTCTTCCCAGCGCCCCAATCTTCCCGGCCCGCCTCGCGGGGGTCAATCACCCCTTGAGGTGAAACCCGGGAGGATTTTTCGGGGAGACAGGACGAATGAAAGGCCGCGGACTGCGGCCCGTGCTGCCGGCCGGGACGGTGAGGGATTTATGCCGGGGGAGGCCGGAAACCGGCCGCGATCACGGCCCGATCGTTTCTCACCCCTCGAGAGGATAAAAAGCGCCCGAAACTCACCCCGAGATTCATTCCGGGGAGCGATTCTTTTTCCAGACTCATGCTCTATGATTCTCCTCTCATGTGGCCCCAGTCTGTTATCAGAAAACAGCGCGGCGGATTGCCGGAAAACGAGCCGTTGAGGACCGCCGACGCGGGCCGGGAGAACGCCGCCCAGGAGATCCAGGAGCTGCGCCGGAGGATCTCGGAGTTCCAGGCCGCGGCAGTCCGGGAAAAGCGGCGGGAGGAAGTTCTCAGGGAAAGCGAAGAGCGTTTCCGGAGGATCTTCGAGGAAGGGCCGCTCGGCATGGCGATGTCCGACCCCTACTTTCACTTCATCAGGGCCAATGCCGCATTGTGCCGGATGCTCGGCTATACCGAAAAAGAGCTCACGTCCCTCACGTTCAAGGAGATCACCCACCCGGACCATGTCAACGGGGACACGGAATCGCTGAAGAAGCTTCTCCACGGCGATATCCCCTTCTATCGGACCGAAAAGCGCTATGTCCGCAAGGACAAGCAGGTCGTCTGGGGAGAGGTGACCGTCTCCGCCATCCGGGATGGCGACGGCCAATTCCAGTACTTCCTTGCCATGGTCGAGGACATCACCCCCCGAAAAAAGGCCAACGGGGACGTGCGCGAGAACGAAGAGAAATACCGGATGCTCTTCGAATCGGCCAACGACGCGATCTTCCTGATGGATTTCGAACAATTCATCGACTGCAACTCCAACACCCTCGACATGTTCGGGTGTGGAAAAAAAGGCGATGTCGTCGGCCATTCCCCGTGGGACTACTCGCCGGAAAAGCAGCCCGACGGGCGGGATTCCAGGGAGAAAGCCCGGGAGCACATCACCGCGGCCCTCGACGGGAAGCCCCAGAGGTTCCTCTGGCAACACTGCCGCAAGGACCGGACACGTTTCGACGCCGAGGTCTCGCTGACCAGCCTCGTCCTGGCCGGGAAAAAGCATCTCCTGGCCGTCGTCCGGGACATCACGGGGAGGACCCAAGCCGAGCGCCTCCAGAACGCCGTCTATCAGATCTCCCAGGCGGCGGACAGGTCGGTCAGCCTGGACGACCTCTACCGTTCCGTTCACGAGAACATCAGCACCGTCATGCCGGCGACGAACTTCTACATCGCGCTTTACGACCCCGATCAAGACCTGATCAGCTTCCCCTATTTTGTGGACGAGGAGGACCCTCCCCCCAACCCGCTCAAGCCCGGAAAGGGGTTGACGGAATACGTCATCCGCACGGGGCGGCCGCTCCTCTGCGACGAGGCCACGGACAACGAGCTGCGGGGACGCGGCGAGGTCGAAGTCGTGGGCGCCCCTTCTGCCGTCTGGCTTGGGGTACCCCTCAACGTTGACGGCAAGACGATCGGGGTCATGACGGTCCAGCACTACTCCGACCCGAAGGCCTACGGCGAAAGGGAGCTGCGGATGCTCGAATACGTCTCGTCCCAGGTGGCCCGGTCGATCGAGCGGAAGCAGGCCGAAAAGATCCTGCGCGAGAACGCCCAGCGGCTTTCTCTTCATATCCAGCAGACGCCCCTGGCCGTCATCGAATGGGACAAGAACTTTCGCGTCCTCCAATGGAACCTCGCGGCCGAGAGGATCTTCGGCCATTCGGCCGCGGAAGCCGTCGGCCGGCACGCGTCGTTCATCATCCCCGCCCGCTTCCAGCAGCAGGTGGATCGGGTCTGGAACGATCTCATGACCAAGAAGGGCGGCGAGCGGAGCACGAACGAGAACGTGACGAAGGACGGCCGGACAATATTCTGCGAATGGTACAACACCTCGCTGATCAGCAGCGACGGCCAGGTCATCGGAGTGGCCTCCCTGGCCCAGGACGTCACCGAGCGGGCCCGAGCCGAGACGAAGCTCCTTCAGAGCGTGAAACAGCTGCGGACGACCTTGAAGGCGGCCATCGACTCCCTGGCCTCGGCCATCGAGATGAGGGACCCGTACACGGCCGGCCACCAGGAGCGCGTCACCCGGCTGGCCAGCGCCATCGCCGAGGAGATGGGCCTCAACGAGGATCGGATCGAAGGGATCCAGATCGCCGGGATCATCCACGACATCGGGAAGCTCTACGTCCCGGCCGAGATCCTCAGCAAGCCGACCAAGCTGAGCGATCTCGAATATTCCATGATCAAGATGCACTCCCAGGTCGGTTACACGATCCTCAGCAAGATCGATTTCCCCTGGCCGATCGCCCAGATCGTGCACCAGCATCACGAGACCATCAACGGCTCGGGCTACCCTCGGGGTCTCTCGGGAAAGGACATCCTTCTCGAAGCGAGGATCCTCTGCGTCGCCGACGTCGTCGAGGCCATGTCGTCCCATCGTCCCTACCGTCCCGCCCTGGGCATGCAGGCGGCCCTCGACCAAATCGCCCAGAAGCGGGGCATCTTGTACGACCGGGAGGTCGTGGACGCCTGCCTGAGGCTTTTCAGGGAAAAGAAATTCAAGTTCGACTGACCCATTTGACGTCGATTTCCGGAGTTGGTATCTTACTTTCGTCTTGAGTCCCGATCGCTAAGGGCATGGAGAGCAGATGGCCGACAAACGGGGGCGGAAGGCGCTCCTCCTGTGCGCCGTGCTCGCGGCGACTCCGCTCCTCACGGCCCCGACGGTCACCGATTACGCCCGCTTCACGGCCGTTGCCACATCCCGCCGGGACCACCGGACGTCCATCGTCTTGAGGCGGTTCCGCCTCGATCGTGAGACCCGGTACCTCCTCCTCGATCCCGACAGCCTAACGACCTCAGTGGAGTCCGGCCTCGACCTGCGCGTCTCTGAAGAGTCGTGGGGCAAGATCAAAAGACGGTACGCGAAATCCTTATATTTCAGGGCCATGGAAGATGCCGGATCGAATGCCGGGGCCTCCCAGAACGCCGGGATCACCCATTTTTCCGCGGCGATGACGGGCGTCGTGCTGACCGTCGACCTCTGCCCGTCGGAAAGGCCGATGGACCGGGACCTCTTCACCGAGCTCGTCCGGGAATTCGGCAGGGAAGAAAGACCGGTCCCCATCGCGGTGGCCGTGACGGGCGTCTGGATGGAGAGGCACGGGCCGGACCTCGAGTGGCTCCGGGGCCTCGAAAAGAGCGGCGACGTCTCGATCACCTGGATCGACCATTCCTACCACCACCGCTGGGACAGAAACCTGCCCCTCAGAGAGAATTTCCTGCTGAAAAAGGGGACCGACCTGGCCGGCGAGGTTCTCAGGACCGAAGCCAAGATGATCGAAATGGGCATCGTGCCTTCCGTTTTTTTCAGGTTCCCGGGGCTCGTCTCGGACAAGGACCACGTGCTGGCGGTCATGGCCTACGGCCTCATCCCGGTCGGGAGCGACGCCTGGCTCGGGAAGAACGAGCAGCCGAAGGTGGGCAGCATCGTCCTCGTCCACGCCAACGGGAACGAGCCGATCGGGGTCCGGCGCTTTCTGAGGCTGATCCGGGAAGAACGGCAAAGCATCGTCCACAAGGAGTGGCTGCTCCTCGACCTCAGGGAAAGCGCGGTCCTCGAGGAAAGGAAGAAGGCTCCGGAAAAGCACTCCCCCGCTACTTGACGGTGACGGACTTGGCCAGGTTGCGGGGCTTGTCGATGGGCCGGCCGAGCTTGTCGGCGGCGTAATAGGCAATGAGCTGGCCGGCCACGGCTGCCAGGATGCCGAACTTGCCGTCGTTGCCGGTCCGGACCGCGATCGTATTCGGCCTCTTCCAGAGCAGGGGGTTGTTCGTGATGGGGATGGCCCTCGCGCCGCGGGCCTCGACCTCCTTCGTGTTCGAGACGATGTCCGCGTCGCTGTTGTTGATGATGCTGATGACCGGCGTCCCGTCCTCGATCAGGGCGATCGTGCCGTGCTTGAGCTCGCCGCCCATCATCCCCTCGGCGTGGATGTAGCTGATCTCCTTGATCTTGAGGGCGATCTCGCGGGCCACGGGATAGGTCAGGCCGCGGCCGATAACATAGAGGTCCCGGGCCGAGGCGAACGATTCGGCGATCGCCCGGATCCCCTCCCGCTTGCGCAGGATCCCGCGGATCCTGTCCGCCAGGTTCGTCAGGTTGACCCGGAAGCCGAACTCCTGGGCCAGCCGGAGCATGAAAGCCGACTGGCTGACAAAGGCCTTGGTGCTGGCGACGCAGACCTCCTGCCCGGCCAGGAGGTTCAAACTGAGATCGCTCATGCGCTGAATGGTCGAGTAGGGCACATTGACCAGGCTCGCCACCCGGCCGCCGCACTCGCGGGCGTAATTCAGGGAGTCGATGACGTCCATGGTCTCGCCGCTCTGGCTGATGGCGACGATGAGCGTGTCGCGGTCGACGTTGGCGAAGTGGCGGAATTCGGAGGCGATCAGGGTCTGGTTCTCGACGCCGACGCGATGGAGGAAGTAGGCGCCGAGGAGCGAAGCATGATAGGACGTGCCGCAGGAGGCGAAGATGATCTTCTTCGAGCGGCGGACGAGCCTGACAAGCTCGTCGAAGGCCGGCTTCTGGTCGTTCGCCAGGGAGAAGAGCAGCCGGTCGACGGCCTCCGGCTCCTCCAGGATCTCCTTCATCATGTGGTGCTTGAAAACTTTTTTGGACGACGATTCTCGCTGCCAGACGAATCTCCGGAGCGGCTTGTCGATCGCCCGGCCGCGCCGGTCGAAGAACTGATACCCGTCGTCGCGGATGACGGCGAACTCGTCGTTCTCGAAGAAGGCGGCCTGGGCGGTCAGGTCGGAGAAGGCGTAGATGTCGGAGGCGACGATGTTCATGTCCTTGGCGACGCCCAGGACGAGCGGAGAGTCGCGCTTGATGGCGTAGATCTCGTTGCTCCCCTTGATCATGACGAGCACGGCGAAGGTCCCGGTGAAGGTCTTCATGAAATCGACGATCAGGGGCTTCACCGGTTTCGTCTTGAGCCCCTCTTCGAAGTAGTGGGCGATGACCTCCGAATCGGTCTCGCTCGTGAAGCGGTGGCCCTTGCGGACGAGAGCCTTTTTGATCTCCTCGAAATTCTCGATGATGCCGTTGTGAACGATGACGACGGAGCCGTCGCAGGAGGCGTGGGGATGGGCGTTCGCCTCGGTGACCCCGCCGTGCGTCGCCCAGCGGGTGTGGGACAAGCCCAGGCGGGTCAGGCCGCGGCCGGCGACGACGATCGACCCGACGTATTTCCTGAGCTCGCGGCCGTCATAATAGCCGAACGAGTCGTAACCCCGGTATTCGAGACGCTTGAGCCGTTCGAGGAGCAGGGAGGTGGTGAAATCCCTACG
The DNA here is from genome assembly GCA_050015275.1 of Candidatus Aminicenantales bacterium. GTDB lineage: Bacteria > Acidobacteriota > Aminicenantia > Aminicenantales > Saccharicenantaceae > DATKJS01. The sequence goes on from JBEKBS010000006.1 coordinate 85,815, forward strand.
GGACGCGATGCCGACAATGCCGCACATAAAACCTCCGCCGGGGTTCCCAACAAGGCTGCCCGTCTACTATAGGGCTAAACCCCGGACTTAGTCAAGAATTGGCAGGCTGCAATGGCCTCAGAAGTCATGTTATTTATTTTTTTTCTGTTAGTTATATCATAAAACGGACGGACGTCCAGAGTCAGGGATGATCGTTCGGGATCCTCCCCGACATGTCCATTTATCGTACAATCCAAGTGTTCAGCCATGCTTCTCAGAGATCTTCGGCACCGCCGGTCACACTCCCTAAGCGACTGTCGAAGGGGGTTTGCAATTCTGGCCGTAGAGGTGCTTGATCAAGGCCAGCATCTTCGGGGACGTCAAGTGCAGGAACTCGATGCCCATTTCAAACAGCCCCGATCTCTCGTTGAACCGGGTCCACTTGACTTCGGCGTCAACCGTCACGGACTGCTGCGTCCTGGCCAGATCGACCTTGATCCTGAGGACGGTCCCGACTTCGAAGCAGTCTTCGGCGATGATCCTCGCGCCGCCCGTGGAGATATCAAAGGTCTGGGCCTTGGTCCTTTTGCCGTTATGGTCGTGGGAAACGGAAGCGAGAACAACGTCGTTCCGCTCGATGAACCGGATTCTCTTGCGCCGCTCGATGATCATGATCCCTTCCTGGAGCAGTCGTCTTGACTAGGGAGGATCATGCGATACCGCCGGGTCCTGGGCAATCGCCATCAGAGGTGATTCTCGAGGTGATTTCGTACCCCCCCGCCGGGGTTGGCCGATCCCATCGGAAAAAAGGCGTTTCTCCCGGGGCGCCGATCGCCAGAGCCTCTCAATGGCCTCGAGCAAATTTGACGCGGCCCAAGGCCGGGCCTATAATAGGACCGGGAAAGGGTGGTTAGATTTCTATCCGGCGGGAACGCGCGCGACTGCGCGCGCCGCTAAAGCGCGGGTTGCCGTGCATCGGCAACCCGGCAGGAGGAATCGATGAAAGAACCATCCAGAGGGCTGGCCTTATCGGCATCCATCGCACTTCTGGCGATGGCGTTAGCCGGTCCGGCCAACGGGCAAACGGTTGCACGGGCGAAGGCGGCCGCGGCGCCCAAGTATGACATCGCCAGGGAAGTCACGATCGAAGGCACGGTGGCGAGCGTCGTTACGGCGCCGTCGCCGGGAATGTTGTCCGGAGCCCACGCGATCTTGACGACGCCGACCGGGACCGTCGACGCCCATCTGGGGAATTACGCCCTGAGAGGGGCCCGGGCCCTGTCGCTCGCCAGCGGAGAACGGGTCAAGATGCTCGGCGTCATGACGATCACCAACGGCCGGCCGGTCCTGCTCGTCCGCACCGCTCAGACAGGCAGCGGCTTGTACACGATCCGCAACACGCGCGGGTTCCTGATACGCTCCGGGTCGGCGAGCGCGATCCCATCAACGAAGGCCGCCAACGGAGGCCGGTCATGACCACGAATCGCCGTCCCTCTCTTTCCGTCGCCCTGGCCGCCGCTCTGGTTCTCGTCGCCGTTTCCTTTTCGTCGTGCAGCCGGCAGAGCGAATCGAACATCAACGTCCAAATCCAATTGGTCAACGCGCCCTCGACGCTGACCGTGAACCAATCGGTGAGCCTCACGGCGAGCGTCGCCAATGATTCGTCGAACGCCGGCGTCGATTGGTCCTGCGGCGGCAGCGGGAATTGCGGCACGTTCAATCCGGTCCATACGGCGAGCGGCGCCACGACAGTCTTCACGGCTCCCTCTTCCGTCGGCGCCGTGACCGTCACGGCGGCCGCGACCGCCAGCAGCGGCGTCAAGTCCAGCGCCACGGTCTCCATCGTCGCGGCCGGCCCGAACTCCATGCTCAACGGGCAGTACGTCCTTTCCGTCCAGGGCTACGACAGCAACGGGGGCTATGCCGCCGCGGGCACGATCGTCGCGGACGGCAACGGCAACATCACCGGCGGCGAACAGGATTACTCCGATACGTCGTTCCAGTCCGGGCCCAACGCCGTCACGGGAAGTTATTCCATAGGTCCGGACGGCCGCGGCAGCCTCACGCTCAACGCGAACAGCTTGACCCTGCCGAACAACGGTGTCGAGACGTTCAGCATCGCCGTCACCTCGACCACTCACGCCTTGATCATCCAGTTCGATGAAAGCGCGACATCGAGCGGCGCCCTCGACTTCCAGGCCCCCAGCGCCACCGACCCCAACGCGATCAGCGGTTCCTTCGCCTTCACGGCGCAAGGAGTGGACGTCGGGAACGGGGTGCCGATCACGTTCGGCGGCGTGGCCCTCATGAGCGCGTCGTCGGCAACGGTCGCCGGCACGTTTTTCGAAAACGACGCGGGCTCAACGTCCAGCTCGTCTCTCGTCGGCTCCCTCACGGGCCCGGATGCGTTCGGCCGGGGGACCATCGCGTTCGGCAACGGCATCGACTTTGCGTACTACGCCGTCCAAGGCCAGGTCCTGCGGCTCGTCGAAAAAGATGTCCCGCTTTATGTGACAGGCGGGAGCATGTACGGACAAGGATCGGCCGGCCTAGGCGGGTCGTTCTCGAACGCGGCGCTCTCAGGGAACTACGTCCTTTCGGAAGCCGGCGCGTCGGTTTCGGGCTCGCTGGCCCTGGCCGGACAATTCTCTGCGGATGGGGCCGGAAACCTCACGGCCGGCGTCGCCGACACCAACGATGCGGGAACGGCGACGTTCGGCTCGATCGCGGGCCAGGCGGTCTATTCGATCGCCGGAAACGGGACCGGGACCCTGGCCCTGCCCGGCACGTCGGCCACAACCCAGGACGTCTCCTCTCTTCTGGTCTTCATCGTCGATCCGGCGCTCAACCTCCTCGACCCGAACAGCGCGAGCGGAGGCGGCGGGGCGCTGGTCATGGACAATGACAGCGGCACGGTCGGCTCCGGGTTCATCCTGCCCCAATCCTCCGGCGCTTTCCAGGGCAATTATGCCGTCAACATGTCGTTCGTCAACACCACCGGAGAGACGGACTGGGTCGGCCAATCGGCGGTCGCCAGCGGAGGGCTGACCGGGACAGTGGACGTCAATGCGTACGGAGTGACTTCGGCCGGAGCGAGCTTGTCGGGCACCTTCGCTCCCGATGCCAGCAACCTTGGCCGGTGGACGGGGGCTTTCACGCTGAGCAGCACCAATTACAGCGTCAGCTGTTACCAGGTGACCGCGACGCTTTTCCTGATCGTCGACACGGACTCTGCCGACATCGGGACCGGAATCTTGGAATCGGAGTAGCCCGGGCCCCGCTCGGCGCTCAGTCCCCCTTTTTCTTTTTGGGCGGCTGAGCGGCCTGTTTGACTTGTGCGGACTCCTGTTCGTGCCGGTGGGTCAATTGTTGCTTCTCGGCCTGATGCTGTTGCCGCAGTTTGGACATTCTGTTCTGGTAATCCTGCTGGATCTTCGCTTTCCCGGCCGTGTCCCGGACTCGCGCTTGTTCTGCGGCGCCCCTGTCTTGCAGGTCCTTCAGCTCTTGCGACTGGGTTCTCTCGAGGAGGGCCTTTTCCTCGGCTTGCCGCTTCAGGACGGACGATTGCTGCGCGCTCACCGGCAGCTGTTGCCGCGGTTCGAAGACCTTGGCCGGAGCCAGCTCTTGCCGGGCCTGGTCCCTGTTCAGAAAGGCTTTCGGCCTCGCTGCGGCGTCCGTCCGGAAGGCCGGCCGGTAGATCTGGAGATTGTTGCCCGCGACCCGGGCCAGCCCGGGCTGCCGGACATCCTGGATCGTGTAGCGGGTGACCTGTTGCCGGGTGACGCGCTGCACGACGTCGGTCCGAATCCCCGGGTTGATGACTCTGTTGTTTCGGTAGTAGATGTTGTTGTGAATGGAGGTGAAATTGATGATCGTCGCGTTTCGTTCATAAGGGAGGGTGTAGCGATAGAGGTCACGGTCCAAGAAGTACGGGGCCTGGATAAAGACCCAGAAACGGCTGGGAATGTTGAATGAGAGCGAGGCGAAATCCATGCCGACACGGAATTCGACCCCGGGCGGCAGGGGCGCCCAACCCGCATATTGGTCGCTCCATCTCCAGCTCACCCAGGCCGGACCCCAGACCGTGCCGGGGACCCAGTACCAGCCGAAATCGTCGTCATAGCCCCATCGCCCGTAATGGAAAGGAATTGAGCCCCATTCCTCGTTCGGGATCCAGGTCCAACCGTCGTCGGTCATGACCCAATGGCCGTCGCTGTAGGGCCGCCATTGGTAACCCATATGCCTGGGGGTCCAAACGTAGCCATAGGGGTTCAGATTGACCCAGTTTCCGTAGGGCGACAGATAGTTATACACGTAGCCGATATCCATGCCCGGTCCGTAGTCCTGTGAGGCGCCGACGGCAGGGCCGCCCGCATCCGGGGAATAGCCGGTCGCCGGCAGCGAAATGTAGGCCGCGCAACTCGTGGCCATGAAAAGAACCAAGGGAATAATCCAGAGACCTTTTTTCATGTTTGACCTCCTTTTATAAAAAGTATAATCGATGAAAAGGGTGAGACGCCAGTCTTTTTGGCCAGATCACCGGGGTTTTCATAAGGCTGCGCGGTTTCAAGCCCTGGAACCCCATCCAAATGGCTTACCAGGTTGGCCCGGGCCTTATCCAGAGCGGACCATCGCTCGAGCGAACCTTGACCATCCCATGATTTCCAGCCATACTAATAAATCTGTTATCATGGATTCGCCGCGGAGGATGGCGAGTGACAGCGTCGTCATCCGCGAGACGCCCCGAACGCAGGATCTGGAAGGAGAGGGTCGCATGGCTTACGAGGAAGGAACGGAAACCAGATCACAGCCGGCTGCGGTCTCACCCCAACCCGGCGATGAAGGCGACGAGGACATCGGCCAAGTTCCTCTGTACCGAAAAAAACGCGTCCTTATCCCCTTTTTCATCCTGGTCCTGGCCCTCGCCTTCGGAGCCTGGTACTGGTATAAGAACCTGAGGAATTTCGTATTCACCGATGACGCTTATGTGGACGCCGACCGGGTCTCCATCAGCCCCAAGGTCCTGGGCCGCATCGTCCGGCTGACGGTGGACGAGGGGAGCACGGTCAAGCAGGGCGATCTTCTCGTCGGCTTGGACGATACCGACCTGCAATCGCAAGTGGAGCAGGCCAAGGCGAACCTCGATTTCGCCCAAAACAGCCTGCCCCTCGCCAAGGTCAACCTCGACCGGGCGACGGACGACTTCGGCCGGGCCGACCTCCAGTTCAAGGGCGCGGTCATCACCAAAGAGCAGTACGTGCATGCCCGCGAGGCTCTGGAGGCCGCCAAGGCCGAATACGGCATCGCGGTCTCCCGGATCGCGGTGGCCAAGGCCCAGCAGGGTGTCGTCGAAACACAGCTTCAGAACATGACGCTGTTCGCTCCTTTCGACGGGATCGTCGCCAAGCGCTGGCTGATGGCCGGGGATGTCGCCCAGCCCGGCCAGCCGATCCTGACCATCTACGAGACGCGCCTGATCTGGGTAACGGCCAATCTGGAGGAAACCAAGCTGGCCAGGGTCAGGCTTCAGGAGCCTGTGGAGATAAATGTCGACACCTACCCGGGGCACCCGTTCGCCGGAAAAGTGGGCCTCATCGGCGATTATACGGCGGCTCAATTCTCCCTGATCCCGCCGAACAACGCTTCCGGCAATTTCACCAAGGTCACCCAGCGGGTGCCCCTGAAGATTTTCCTCGACGACCGGACTCCCAAGAACCAGGCGGCCTATCCGCTGCGGCCCGGCATGTCGGCGGAGATCAAGATCCGCCTTCGCTAGGAACCGGCCATGGTTCTCAAAGCCGCCCGCTCGATCCGGAGGCAGGCCCTGGGCCAGATCCCATCCCTGCACCACGCGCATGCCCTCTACCGTTGGTGGGTGCTGGCGAACGTGATGATCGGCACGTTCATGGCCGTCCTCGACGCGTCCGTGGTCAATGTCGCCCTGCCCAGGATCATGGGGGTCTTCGGAGTGACCCTCGACCACGTGGAATGGGTCGTCACGGCCTACATGCTCGTTTTCGCCATCATGCTTCCGACGTCGGGCTGGGTGGCCGATCATTTCGGCTACAAGCGGACGTATCTGCTGGCGCTCTCCCTGTTCACGCTGGGGTCGCTCCTTTGCTCAATGGCGTGGAGCTTTGATACCCTGATCATGTTCCGCGTCATCCAGGGAGCCGGGGCGGGCCTTCTCCTGCCCGTCGGCATGGCCATCGTGACCCGCGAGTTCCCCGTCGAACGGCGCGGGCTGGCCCTGGGGTTCTGGGGCATCGCGGCGGCCGCCTCCGTGTCCCTGGGCCCGATGGTCGGGGGGTATCTCGTCGACAATTTTTCCTGGCACATGATCTTCGACGTGAATGTGCCCGTGGGCATCATGGGGGTCGCGGCGACCGTCCTCATCCAGAGAGAATACAAGTCCGAGAGGATCCGGTCGTTCGATTTCATCGGGTTCATTTCCGTCTCCTCTTTCCTGGCCTTCCTGCTGCTGGCCCTGACCAACGGCAACGCGTCCTGGAACACGGGCGGCTGGACGTCGACGTACACCCTCACCTGTTTCGCGCTCTCGGCCCTGGGTCTCGTCGTTTTCCTCATCACCGAACTGACCGTCAAGCACCCCCTGATCGACCTTTCCTTGTTCAAGGACTTCAACTTCAGCGTCTCCAACTTGGCCTTGTTTGTTTTCGGCCTGGGCATGTTCGGGAGCACGTTCCTGCTTCCCCTCTACTTCCAGAATTCGCTGGGCTACACGGCCTTCCAGGCCGGGCTGTTCTTCCTGCCCGTCGGGATCCTCCAAGGCGTCATGGCTCCCATTTCCGGCATCGTGTCCGACCGCCTCAGCCCCAAGATCCCGGCATTTATCGGCATCACCCTGATGGCCTTCAGCTTCTTCCAGAACCATCTGTTGTCGCTTTTCTCCGAACACTCCCAGATCGCCTCGGCCCTCGTCTTCCGCGGCATCGGGATGGGACTTCTCTTCACGCCGCTGAGCACGCTCGCCCTGGCCCGGATTCCGAGGGAGCGCATGGCCCAGGCCTCGGGAATGTTCAACGTCATCCGCCAGGTCGGCGGCAGCTTCGGCGTGGCCATGTTCGGAACGCTGATGACAAGGCGGGTCATCCTCCATCTGACGAACTTCGGCTCGCGCGTCGACGCGTACTCGCCCGTGTTCCAGGCCACCGCCATGCGGCTCCAGCGCTTCGCCCAGCAGGCCATCGGCGGCACGGCGCACGACGCCGCGACACGGGCCAAGGCCCTGATCTTCAGCCATGTCGCCGATCAGGCCACCGTGGCCGCCATCGACGATGACTTCCTGATCGCCGCCGGAATAACCGCCGCGTGCCTCGTCTTCCTGCTGTTCCTGAAGACGCCGGGGAAGAAGCGCGGAGGAGCGCCGGCTTCGCTCGAATGATCGCGTCCGAGAGGTGAACGAGCATGAAAAAATCCATCGTGTGCCTAGGCTTGATTTGCGGATTGTTGGCGTCCGTGCGGGGGAGCGCGCAGACGCCCCCGCCACGTGCTCTGACCTTGGGAGAGGCGGTCAGGACGGTTCTGGCGCGCAACCATTCCCTGAAGGAAGCCGAGGATACCGTGGCCGTGTTCGAGGCCAAGGTGGCGCAGAGCCGGTCCCGCCTGATGCCGAACGTCCGGGCCGATCTCGGCTACTCGCGGCTCTCTCCAACAGAAGAGATCGCGATCCCCGGCTTCGGCGTCTTCCAGCTTTTCCCCGCGAACAACTATGATTTGCACGCCGGGGTGAGCCAGCTCGTCTACGATTTCAACAGGACCAAGGAAGCCGTCAACCTCTCCCGCTCCCAGGTGCAGAGCGCGTCGGACCGCTGGGAGGTCCTCAGGCGGGACCTCGCCTTTCAGACTTCCCAGCTGTTCTGCTCCATCGTCTTTCTCCAGGACAACATCCGCGTCCAAACGGATACCATCAAGACCCTGGACGATCATCTGGCCGTGGCCAGGAAGAAGCTCGAAGCCGGGACGGCCACCGAACTCGAGGTCCTCAATACCCAAGTCCGGCTCGTTACCGCCCAGAACCAGGTCGTGGACCTGAACGACGCCTTCGAGAAACAGATGCTCGGCCTGCGCCGCCTGATGGGGCTCGAGGACCAGACGCCCCTCGAGCTGCGGGGCGAGTTCAAGGATGAGCCTCAGGCCCTCGATCCGGAAGGGTTGGTCCGCGAGGCCGTTCAGAAGCGGCCGGAAATGAAGTCCGTCCAGGACCTGATCCGTTCGGCCGACATCCAGATCCGCCTGGCCGGGCTGACAGACCGGCCGTCCCTCAGGGTGAACGCGTTGGCCGGGTGGAAGAACGGCTACCTCCCCAATCTGGATCTCTGGAAGCTCAACTATGTGGCCGCCGTGCAAGCCGACATCCCCATTTTCAGCGGCCACCTGGCCCGTTCGATGAAAGCGGAGGCCGAGGCCAACCTGCGAACGCTCCGGGACAGGAGCAAGGACGTCGAGGGCATGGTCCGGATGGAGGTGCTGCAGGCCGCTGCGGACGTCAAGGCCTCCGCCCAGAAGCTCGAGTCCGTGGAGATCAATGTCGTGCGGGCCAAGAAGGCCTTGGAGTATGCGAGATCACGCTATGCGGCCGGCACGGTGACGAACCTGGACCTGCTGGACACCGAGGACGCTTATGCGCAGGCGGAGTTGCTCAGGCTCCAGGCCCTCTTCCAGTTCGTTCTGAGCAAGCTCACCCTCCAGCGGGCCGTCGGGGATCCGTTGAATCTTGGCTTACTCAAGGAGCATATTGAGCCGTGAGCAGAATCCTATCTCCGATCAAGATCGGAAGCCTGGAATTCAAGAACAGAATGGTCGTATCACCCATGTGTCAATACTCCGCGATGGACGGCGTGCCGAACGACTGGCATTTGGTTCATCTGGGGAGCAGGGCTGTCGGCGGAGCCGCCCTCGTGTTCACGGAAGCTACGGCCGTATCTCCGGAGGGAAGGATTTCGCCGGCAGACTTGGGTCTATGGAATGATGAACAGGCGAAGGCTTTCAAAAGAATCACGAACTTCATCAAGTCCCAGGGCGCGATCCCGGGCATCCAGCTCGCACACGCCGGCAGGAAAGCCTCCACGAAGGTTCCCTGGACCGGTGAAGGGATGGTCCCCAGATCTGAAGGAGGATGGGAGGTGATCGCCCCCACCGCGATGAAATTCTCGGACACCTATCCCCAACCGAGGGAAATGACGTTGGACGACATGAAGGCCGTCGTCCGGCAGTGGGGCGAGGCCGCGCGACGGAGTCTGGAGGCGGGATTCCAGGCGCTCGAGATCCACATGGCTCATGGCTACCTCTTGCACCAATTCCTGTCGCCGCTCTCGAACCACAGGAAAGACGCGTCGGGCGGAGAACTCCATAACAGGATGAGGTTTCCGCTTGAAGTGGCGAAAGCGGTGAGGGGGGCTTGGCCAAGCCATCTTCCCGTCTTCGTCCGCATCTCCGCCACCGATTGGGTCGAAGGCGGTTGGGATCTTCCGCAATCCATCGAGCTGGCCAAGGAGCTGAAAAAAGTCGGGGCCGATCTGATCGACTGTTCGACGGGTGGAGTCGCGCCTGGCGCGAAGATCCCGATCGCGCCGGGATATCAGGTGAAGTTCGCCGAGGAGATCAGGAGACAGGCCGGAATCATGACAGGAGCCATCGGGCTGATCACAAGTGCTGCGCAGGCGGAAGAAATTCTGGCTGCTGGTCAGGCGGACGTCGTCATCATGGCTCGCGAGTTCCTGCGCGATCCGTATTTCCCGCTGCACGCGGCCAAAACACTCGGGGACGATCCGCGATACCCAAACCAGTACTTGAGAGCGAAACCGACCTGAAGGCAAGCGATGAAAATCTAAAAGTCAGAGACACCAGGACGAGAAGATGTTCATAGCGAGGACTCAAAACGGTCTTCTTGAAGTTCTTCTTTCCGAAAAACAATTGGCTTCCTAGGAGACGAGTGCATGGAACAGCGCCAACTTGGAAAATCGGGATTGAGAGTTTCGGCGATCGGGCTTGGATGCATGGGAATGTCCGAATTCTACGGGCCGAGAAACGATGAGGAATCCATCAGGACAATCCGCCGGGCAGTCAAGCTCGGGATGACGTTCTTCGACACGGCCGACATGTACGGTCCGTTTGTCAACGAAGAGCTTGTCGGCAGGGCCTTGAAGCCATATCGCGACAACGTCGTCATCGCCACCAAGTTCGGCAACGTTCGGGGCCCCAACGGTGAGCGCCTCGGCATCAATGGGAAACCCAGCTATGTGCGGAAGGCTTGCGAAGCAAGCTTGAAGCGGCTCGGGATGGAGACGGTCGACCTCTACTATCAGCACCGCGTCGATCCCAACACGCCGATAGAAGAGACGATCGGTGAGATGTCGAGACTTGCCGAGGAGGGGAAGATAAGATTCCTCGGGATGTCGGAAGCCGCGGCGGCGACGATCCGCAGGGCGAACAAGGTCCACCAGATCACGGCGCTGCAAACGGAGTATTCGCTCTGGACAAGAGACGTCGAGACGGACATCCTGAAAACTTGCCGCGAGCTCGGCGTCGGCTTCGTCGCCTACAGTCCTCTCGGAAGAGGTTTCCTGACCGGAGCGATCAAGAAAATCGACGTGCTGGACGAGACCGATTTCCGGCGTTCCAACCCGCGCTTCCAGGGTGAAAACATGGAGAAGAACCTGAAACTCGTTTCGGAGATCGAGAAGATCGCGGCCGAGAAAAAATGCACTCCGGCCGGGCTCGCGCTGGCCTGGGTCCTCGCCCAGGGAGACGACATCGTCCCGATCCCCGGCACGACGCGCGCAAAGCATCTCGAAGAGAACATGAGGGCGCTTGACGTGAAACTGACGCCAGAGGACCTGCGGAGGATCGACCGTATCGCCCCTCCTGGAGCTGCCGCAGGTCCGCGTTACCCGGAAGCGGCGATGCAGTCGGTGAATAGATAGATCAGAACCCCGCCCTCCCCTCGGCCGCCATCAAGTTCAATGATTTTTCACATATTCTTGACAAACCTTTGACAACTTTCCCTCCCGACAAACATACATTCTCAGCGGAGAGGGCGACGGGGAAGGAGAGTTGAGTTGAGGAAAGCAAGATTTTGGGGAAAAAGAGAGAAGATCACGTCTCTGTTCCGTGTTCTTTGTTTGATGGCGCTCTTGGGGAACCTCGCCGCGGAGGAGAGACGTGGCGCGGACACTGTCATTATCAAAAAAGATGGCCAAGCGGTCAAAGGAGAGCTTATTTCCGTAAAAGAGGATCCCATCCTTCTTTTGGGCCATCCCTCAGGAACCGACATATCCGTAAATATCTCAGAGATCAAGGCGATCAAGATCAGATCGTCCCATTCGTCAAGCCTCTTCGTGATTCCCTGTGGGGATAAAGGCTCGAATGCCGAGAAAACAAATCCAGACCGTTGATAATCGACAGTTCGATTTAGCGCAGCGGCGTTTTCTTGACAGCGGTCCGGACCGGGCGATATAGTCTTCTCGAGATGGCAGGGTCGGGCCGGATTCCCTTCGCATTCCGGCTTGAAACGAAAGAGAGGATGCTCATGAAAACACGTCTTCCGAGGGCCGCGGTCTTGCTCGCCGGTCTGTTGATCATTTCGCAACTGGCGGCCGGCGCCTCCGTCAAGAAGAAAGAGGAAGCCGTCGCCTCCATCGAAAGGCACAAAGCCGACATCATCGCTCTCAGCGATCAGGTCTGGGGCTTCGCCGAGACGGCCCTGCTCGAGACCCGGTCGTCGAAGGCGCTCGCGGACTATGCCGAAAAAGAGGGCTTCGCGGTCAAGCGCGGGGTCGCGGGACTGCCGACCGCGTTCGTGGCAAGCTACGGGGAGGGCCGGCCGATCATCGGCGTCCTCGGCGAATACGACGCCCTGCCGGGCCTGTCGCAGAAAGCCCAGCCCGTGAAAGAAGCCCTGCAGGCCGGCTCGCCGGGCCATGGCTGCGGGCACAACCTGTTGGGCACGGCGGCCCTCGGGGCGGCCCTGGCCATCAAAGACCTGATGGCCGAGGGAAAGCTCAAGGGCACGATCCGCTTCTACGGCACGCCCGCCGAGGAAACGGTGGGCGGCAAGGTCTACATGGCCCGCGAGGGTCTGTTCAACGACCTGGACGTCTGTCTGGCCTGGCATCCCGACGAGAAGACCCGGGTCTCCGTCGACGGCTCGCAGGCGATCGTCGACTTCATCGTCGAGTTCAACGGCAAAGCCGCGCACGCGGCGGCCGACCCCTGGGACGGGCGCAGCGCGGTGGCCGCTCTGGAGTTCTTCACGACCGGCCTGAACCGCATGCGGGAGTTCGTCAAGCCCACCGTCCGGATGCACTACTCGATCCTGAACGGGGGCGATGTGCCGAACGTGGTGCCGGCCTACGCCCGGCTCTGGTGCTGGCTTCGCGATTCGAAGGGCGCCGGGGTCGAGCAGTTGCTCGGCCGCGCGCGCCGGATCGCCGAGGGCGCGGCCATGATGGCCGAGGTCGGATCGAAGCTCACGGTGCAGGGGGGCAACTGGGAGACCCTCGTCAACGTGACCGGGGAAAAAGTGATGTTCGCGAACCTGACGTGGCTCGGTCCGATAACATTCACGCCGGAAGAACAGGAATTCGCCAAAGAGATCCAGCGCGCGACGGGGGTGGATCCCAAGGGCCTCGATGGTTCGGTTCAGCCGTGGACGGCGCCGAAAGCGGATCCCGAGGGCGGCTCAACGGATGTCGGCGACGTGAGCTGGATCGTCCCAACGCTGAGCATGAACGCCACGACCGCCCCGGTGGACGTTCCCTGGCACGCCTGGCCCGTGGTCGCCTGTGGGGGAATGTCGATCGGGCACAAAGGGCTTGTCTACGCGGCCAAAACCCTGGCGACGACGATGGTGGACCTGTTCGAGGACGCCAAGACCGTCCAGGCCATTCAGGCCGAGTTCCGGGAGAAGACGAAGGGCGTGGTCTACAAACCGTTCATCCCCGACGGGCCTCCTCCCGTGCCGAAACACTGACGCGCGCCGAGGAGACCTCGCTCGTCTCATACAGGAGAAGCGCGCCCTGGCCTGACTCGAACAGGCGATCCACCGCCTTCGGCAGTGCTGGCAAAGCCGGCATGGATCAGGAAGGGCCGGGGGCCTAGCTTTTCAACTCCCTGATCATGGAGTGATTTCGATGGGCTGAGCGGCCGATTGTGCACAAATTGTGCTCAACGGGGGCGCCGCAGGGTACCGCGGAGGGCCGTCTTGATATCGCCGATCTTTTTGCCTTCGCGATAGGTGAAGACGAAAGGTGTCTCGCCAGCCGGCCCCTGCATCCGTAACAGAACCTCGCGGACCATCGGCAGACCGCCTGTCACCGTTGTTGACATCGGCGCACGGCCGGCGATACAATTCCGGCGTGACCCGAGGGAGAGATTCGTCGCTCAGAATAAGAATTCAGCCCGCACGGAAAAAGGAAAATCTAATCCGTTGATCCCACCATGCCGAATGGCTGCCAGAGAAAACGATGACGATCAAACATTATCGGGCCGTTTTCCTTTCACCCCACCTCGATGACGCTGTGTTTTCCTGTGGGGGAAGCATCGCGAAGCTTGCTGGCGAGGGACCGATCCTTGTCCTGAACGTATTCAGCTCTTATCCCGCCGAAGTTCGCCGGGGGCCGGTCGTGATTTCACGGGAAAGGGTCGACGAGGACGCCAAGGCGGCGGCGCTCCTCGGTTTCACGACCGAGAATCTGGATGAAGTCGATGCCGCGCTTCGCCACCCCGCCTACCGATCTCCAGCGAATCTGTTCCGCCCCCCGGTTCCGGAGGATATCGATCGCCTGGCAGCGACGTCCGCCAGGATTGGCGATTTTCTATCCTCCATACATTATGATGCCATCTACCTGCCTCTCGGCGTCGGCTGGCACGTCGATCACGTCTTGTCTCATCTCGCCACCAAGCATCTGCACGGACTGCCGAGCACTTATTTTTGTGAGGATGCGCCGTATTGCTTGATCCCGAATGCCACTCAGTATCGATTAAGGGAGCTTGGAAAGATCGCGGATGAGCATGCGGATGGCCCGCTCTCCCCGCGGAGCTTCGCTCAGGAGTGGTATGAGACAAGCGCGGACTGCGCGACCCTGGCGCCGATCAAGACAATGGCTTGGCCGGTGCGAGGGGTGGCGGCCCTAGTGGTTGCGCTCTACGTGAGAACTCTTCTCGCGAAGCATCGGAGGATGAGGAGAGAGCGCGAAGCCGAATATACCCTCAAACCCCTGGTGCAAAGTATCACAGGACACTTCGGCGCGAAGATCGAAGCCTGCTATCGCTACGAATCGCAGATCGGCCAGTTCTCCGTCAGCCGCACGGATTGCGTGGCGCGCTACCGCAGGTACTCGAGGTCGATGGTGGGGGGCCCCGCGGACGCTCCGGCGGACATGTATGAGCGATTTTGGCAATTGGAAGGCGCCAGCGTTGGCAATGGAAACTGATCTGTCTCGTGCATGCGATTGGCGCCTCAGGTCTGCCACGGCACCCCGTGATGCAGGTGTGTCTAAATCTTTTTATCGCGAAATTTCTTAAGTGATGGCCAATTCGGATTCAGTCAGCATCTGTCTCTGCTCTGACGACTTCCTTCCCGCGGTCACGGGGGCCGGGACACACGTCCAACGGATCACCGAAGAGCTGGTCCGGCGGGGGCATCGAGTTTCAATCATTACGACCCGGCGCTCCGGACAGCCTCACCGTGAAGTCTGGCAGGGAGCTCATGTTCATCGCGTATTCAGCGTGAACATTCGCGGTTACTACCAGGCCTTCCCCTCCGCATCAACGATCACCCGGATATTGGAGGAAAACTCCGTCGCGATCCTCCATCATCATTACTTGGGAGTCATGATGATGCGGGCGGAAAAGGTGGCGCGGCGTCTGGGTTTGCCGCAGGTATATACCTACCACATGCCGGTTGACGTCCTTGTCCAGTGGTGGCCGATGCAAATGTTCCGCCCGCTCTTCAGTCGTATGATCGTGGATTACTGCAACAAGTTTGACTTGATCATCTCCCCGTCGCTCAACCTGGCCGAGCGGATTCGGGAAGAGGGTGTCCGCACACCCATCCGACATATCACGAACCCGGTGGTGTTCGATCCGTCAGCTCGCGTGGAACCCGTTCCACGACCGGCTCCCTTCATGGTGCTTTTCGCAGGCCGGCTCGAGCCGGAAAAGAACATACCGTTCCTCCTGGAAGGCTTCCGCTCGGCGCTCAACACGGGCCTGAGAGCCGGGTTGTGGATAGCCGGCACGGGCAGCCAGCAACGCCGACTCGAGTCCGCCTGCAAGAGCCTGGGCATCAGCGAACATGTGCACTTCCTAGGGCGGGTGGAACATTCGCGGCTTGGCAACTACTACGCCGCTTGCGATGTGTTCGTTCTGCCGTCCTTGGTCGAAACCCAGGGGCTCGTTGCGATGGAAGCGATGCGTTTCGCGCGGCCGGTGATTGTGACTCGGTCAATCGTGGCGGCGCGGGAACTCGTCGATGAAGGGGAAAACGGCTACATCGTCGATCCCGAGAACGTCGGCGAGCTCGCAGCAAGACTGCTGACCCTTGAGGCGGATCCGGATCTTCGCGAGCGTTTCGGTCAGCTTGGGAAGGAGCGGTCCTTGACGTTCGCTTCCGATGCCGTGATCCGCGCGACCGAGGATGCTTACCGTGCGGCATTGCTCTCGGGCCCTCGGGGCAGACACGCGGCGGGGTCCGCCTGACGGAAGGCGCCATCGTAGATGCCCGGCGCCCGAGTTACGCTCGTTTCTAAGAGTGCTTGACGTCAGCTGCTTTTTCCTAAAGGAAGAATAAGAGGCAAACCGCGCCGGGATGGTCGAGCGGCTTCAAGTAACCTGCAAGGAGCGGGTGGTTCCGCCGTCTCCCGGGCGCAACCTGGCAGACTGGCATTAGCTGGGCGGCCCCCCGCACGCTTTTTTCAATGACACGGTCCTTCCTCCTTGTCTCACTGATCGGGAGGGGTCCTCAGTCCCTTGACGCTCTCCGTCATTCGCCAAACCTGCGGTAAAACCAGGATTTGACCAATTGCGTGAGGATCACATATCCCAGCAGCATGATGGCCAGGAGCGGCCAGTACAGCGGCGGAAGCCGGACAAACCCGAGCGTGGCGGCCAGGGGCGAAACTGTCAGCCAGGCGCCTGCCGCGACAACGACGATGGAAGTCACGATCAGCGGCCAGCTGGCCCGGCTCTGGATGAATGGGATTTTGTTGGTGCGGATGACATGGATGATCAGCGTCTGGGTGAAGAGCGACTCCACAAACCAGCCCGTGTGGAACAGGGCGGGGTTGCTCCGGGCATGGAACACAGAGAGCATCATCGCAAATGTCAGGTAATCGAAGATCGAGCTGATCGGGCCGATAAACAGGATAAAACGCTGAATCGCGCCAATCGTCCACTTGCGCGGCTTGGTCAGCCAGTCGGCATCCACCGCATCCGTGGGGATGGTCGTCTGCGAGAAGTCATAGAGCAGGTTGTTGGTCAACACCTGGATCGGCAGCATGGGCAAAAAGGGCAGGAACGCGCTGGCTCCCACGACGCTGAACATGTTGCCGAAGTTGGAAGAAGCCGCCATCTTGATGTACTTGATGATGTTGCCGAAGACGCGTCGCCCTTCGAGCACTCCCTGTTCCAGCACCAGCAGACTGTTTTCCATCAGGATGATATCGGACGATTCCTTGGCGATGTCTACGGCGCTATCGACCGAAATGCCCACATCGGCGGCCTTCAAGGCCGGGGCGTCGTTAATGCCGTCGCCCATGAAGCCCACCACGCGGCCCTTGCTTTGCAGGGCGTGGATGATGTGTTCCTTTTGAGCCGGCGCCAATTTGGCAAAGATGCTGGTCACGCTGGCGGCTTCAGCCAGATCGGCCTCGCTCATCACTTCGATTTGAGAACCGAGCAGGATCTTGTCCACCGGCATGCCGACCTCTTGGCAGATATAGGTCGTGATGATCTCATTGTCTCCGGTCAGGATCTTGACGTCCACATTCAAAGCATGGAGTTGTTTCAAAGCCTCGGTCGCGGTCTCCTTGGGCGGGTCGAGGAAGGCCAGGAACCCCAGCAGGGTCATGTCGGCTTCGTCCCCAATTCCATAGTGCGGTTCGTCGTCGTCCCCGGGCATGACCTTGTAGGCCACGGCGACAACGCGGAAACCCTGCGCGTTCAATCCCTGCACGAGCCGCTTGCGATGGGCGTCGTGCTCAGGCTGGACATCCAGCACTTTGCCGCCGACTTCCACACGCGGTGAAAGGCGCATGATCTCTTCCACCGCGCCCTTGCAGATCAGGATGTGCTGGTTCTGTTTGTCCTCCACGATCACGGACATGCGTCGCCGCTCGAAGTCGAAAGGGATTTCGTCGATCTTGCGGAAGTCCGTTTTAACCTTAAGATCCTCCTCCAGGTGACCGTAATCGAGGATGGCCTCATCCATCAAATTCTTGAGACCGGTCTGGAAATAGCTGTTGATGTACCCATAATGCAGGACACGCGGGCTTTCGTCACCGTGAACATCCAGATGTTTCTCCAGGACGATCTTGCCCTGGGTCAAGGTGCCCGTCTTGTCGGTGCACAGGACGTCCATCGCCCCGAAGTTCTGGATGGAGTTCAGGCGCTTGACGATCACTTTCTTGCGCGCCATCATCAGGGCGCCCTTGGACAGGTTGACCGTCACGATCATCGGCAGCATCTCGGGGGTTAAGCCGACGGCCACCGCCATGGCAAACAGGAAAGCTTCCAGCCAGTTGTGCTTGCTCAGTCCGTTGATCAGGAAGACGGCCGGCACCATCACCGCGATGAAGCGGATCATCAGCCAGGTAAACTTGTTGACGCCCTTGTCGAAGCTGGTCAGCTGGCGCTGCCCGACGATGCTGGCGGCCAGCGATCCGAAGTAGGTGCGACCCCCCGTATGGACGACCACCCCCGTCGCGGAGCCGCTCTCCACGTTGGAACCCAGGAAGCAGATATCCGGCAGGTCCAGCGGATTTTGAACGTCTGCGGAAGTGGGCGCGGCCTTTTTCTCCACCGGCAGGGATTCGCCGGTCAGAGCCGCCTGATTCAGAAACAGATCTTTGGCGGAAAGAACCCGCAGGTCAGCCGGCACCATATCCCCGGCATTCAGCCGGATGATGTCACCCGGCACCAGCATCTTGAGCGGAACCTCGGCATCTTTGCTATCTCGCACGACCGTGGCCGTCGTGTTCACCATGGCTTTGAGCCTTTCCGCCGCGTTATCGGCGCGCATCTCCTGAAAGAAACGCAGCACCACGCCCAGCACCACCATCACGAAAATAACGGCCATCGCCCGCAGATCACCAGTCAGATACGACAGCACGCCCAGCGCGATCAGCAACAGGACCAGTGGATTTTTAACGTTATTCAAGAGGCGCACGAGGAGAGACGGACGCTTCTCCCGGGCGATTTCGTTCCAGCCGTAGCGCTTGAGGCGCGCTTCGACTTCTGCCGCACTGAGCCCGGTCAAGCGCGATTCGAGATCTCTCAGAGCCGTGTCGGTATCCGTGCGCGACATTGTCAATAATTGATCGGAGGCTTTGGCTTTGTTTCTGCCCGCGAGATCCCCGGCCTCTTTCAGCGTGTTCTTCGGCAATCCTATTCACTCCTCAATGGCTTTATATATCACATTTTTTTGAGGCGTCGTCCACAGTTGTTTTTGGCCCTAGAGGCCGTCAGAGGGTTCAGAATTGGGCATACCCTGTGCCCGGCGCCGGGGAAAGCACAGGAAATGCGCTAGAGGGCACGAGAGTGGCCTTCTGCTGGCGTGGGAAAGGTAAACCCCCAGATGGGACCTTCGAAAGAGTGAACCCTCCGCTCCAGGGACTGGGTTATGTTATGCTCCCAGATGATGATCTATTTTGGCGACCGTTTGGGTGAACGTGGTTATATGCGAAGGAAAGGTTTATACAGGATATCCGACACTCTCCAACAAAAACCGCGCCCATTGTCTACGAGCATGCGCTCGGCGCGGGGACAAGAGCACCTACCGTCGTCTCCTCCAATAGTAACCGCCGCCCCCGCCGAGTAAGAGGATCGCCACGATGACGATGATGATGAGTGTCATGGTAGTTTCCTGCCTTTATTCCGTCGAATATCCGTATCAGTTTCAAATTCTCCCGAACCCGATGGTCATTGTTACTTCACGGCACCTTCGACCGCGCGCTTCACGTCCTTGACAACGCCCTTGACTCGGCCCTTGAGTTCATCCTCCTCGCCCTCTCGCTTGAGCTTCTTGTTGCCGGTCAAGTCCCCTACCGCTTGCTTGATCTTGCCTTTGCTCTTGTCGATGATCTCGCCCATGTTCACCTCCTGTAATCCATCTGAAAGGATCTCCGGGGCCATCCAGACGCGTCGGCCTCGGCACTGCGGTGGAAACCGGAAGCGGTTTCACCGCAGTGCCTTGCTTTTTTATTCGATAATCATTCGGTTGTAGATTTTCTTGACGCCGTGGATATCTTCAATGCGTTTGGTAACCAATTCTATTTCAGCAGCGTTCCTGGCCTTGCCGGACACGGTGACCACACCTTTTTCGACCGAAATTTCGGTTCTAAAAACGTTCGTGCCGCGGTGGAAGAGCAAGGCCAATTTGATTTGCGAATATATTGATGCGTCGTCGACAAATTCCCCAACCGTTTTGTGTTCTTCATGGGGTGCTTTGGCCACCGTCATCTCATTGTCAACCTCTTTCACCCCTTCGACATCTCTCACAAGTTCGGTTGTCAGCTCTTTTTTAGCCTGGCTGCCGACCTCACCCTGCAGAGTCACCCGGCCATCTTTCACCCCAACCTCAATATTGGCACCGGCCAGATTGCTATGAAGCATGAGCATGGTTTTTACTTTCATGTGAATCCATGCATCTGAGTTTTTTTCTGGAATCTCCCCCTTGACCTCCAGCCTGTTGTCGACGCTTTTAACTCCAGGCAGATCGGCAACAGTATCAGCTGCTAATGATAAATGGGTTTCCTCCGAAACGGTTCCTGTCAAGGTGACGACGCCATCTTGGGAGTGAATCTGAATATCGTCGCCTTTGAGATAGGCATTGAATACATACGATTTTTTAAAGGCTGATTCGATGCGTCTGTCCGTTTCCTGAGCGAACAAAGAGCCAGTCATCATCAACAATACCACTGCTCCCATCATCAACGTTTTCCCGTACTTTTTCTTCATTTCAGTCCCTCCTCTTTACTGATCATGTTGACGTTTTCTCCGCTAAAGAACTCTCCGGCCCTGTAACAATCGTACGATCAGAACGATCACGGCAATGACCAGAAGAACGTGGATCAGGCCGCTACTGACGTGGAACGCGAAAAATCCCAGAGCCCACAGAACTACCAAGATGATAATAATTGTCTCAAGCATGCCGACCTCCTTTTTTTCTTTCGCCTCTCGCTGCCCTACTCCCAGCCGTTATTGGACGGCACGATGGGCTCGGGAAGGACCATCCCCGTTTTGGTGCAATTATCATGCCAAGTTCTTTACGCCTTCTCAGCAGGTTGAGAATCGCCCTTTTTAGACCAAGGGCAGCCCGGTAGAACGAGTTGAGCTGGCTTCTTTCTAAGTAATTGTCCTATAAAACAGCCCATTTCCTATAAAAGAGCATTTCTCCTGCTACGCTATCCCGAAATGATTGTTTGGACCGGGCCTTCCTTTTCCCCCCCATGTGCCGTGGCTATCATGACTTTGAAAGCAACAGGCAATCATGAAAACGGAGAGGAAAATAAAAAAATGAATTGGCACAAAGTTTGCATAAACTACTTAATTAGAGGATGCCGTGAAGGAACAAGAAAGGCACCGTTTCTGCGGGTTAAAATGGAAATCGGCGCTTATGGCCTTAGTCTGTTTCGCGGCCTTCATCAGTGGCGGATCCCACGCGTACGCGCGCCCATTGTCCGAGAACAACGATCCTCCGCAACCGAGCTCGCATCAACCCCCGCACTCAAGAACGGGCCAGGAAGGGAAACCAGACAAATTAGGCATGAATTCTTTCTTTCATCCCTATTCCGGAGGCGCTTATTTCAATCCCGCTCGTGGGCACAGGGGACAAGTGACCTCGACCGATTACGTTGACTGGCTTCATAAGTATATCGGACCGGCTGGAAACAAAATGATCGGCTTATTCAAACCCAGAATTGCTCTCAATTTTTTCAGCACTCTCAGCCTTGGATTTGGATATTTATATCACTACAAGGACGACGACCGTCGAGCTTTTCCGAATGTTCACAAAAGAAACAGCGAGCGGAGACTCTATCTGATGATGTATTTTTAAATTCACGCCTTTGTTCAGATGAAAAAACAGGAAATACTATTGGCAAGGGAGGCCCGGTTCGGCGGCTCACAACTGATCCGGGTTATGAAGGTGAAGCCAGCTGATCTCGTGACGGGGAATGGATTTATTTCGAGTCGGGTCGTATAGGACTCCATTGTTAAGAGAAAGTGAAGAAAGCAAAATCCTATTTATTGGAGGCTGGTTATGAGCACAACAGTAATCGTCGTCATCATCGCTTTCGTCGTGATTGTGGTGGCGGGCATCGCGACGTTGCTCTTCCGTCGGAAGCGCCGGACCGAAAGACTGCGCGGCAAATTCGGTGGCACTGAATATGCCCGCGCCGTGAAGGAAGGCGGTAGCCGGCGGCATGCGGAAGCCGGGCTCGAAAAGCGCACGGAACGAGTCGAAAGCTTCCACGTCCGGCCGCTCGCGCCCGGCGACCGTGCGCGCTTCGTAGACTCCTGGCGCAGGATCCAGGCGCGGTTTGTGGACGGCCCCGCCGCTGCGGTAGGGGAAGCCGACCAACTGCTGGGCGATGTGATGTCCACGCGCGGCTATCCGGTAAGTGACTTTGAACAGCGTGCGGCTGATATCTCAGTGGACCATCCACTGGTTATGGAGAATTATCGAAAAGCCCACGAAATCGCGCTTCGCCAAACGAAAGGGCAGGCCAGCACAGAAGACTTGCGCCAGGCGATGATCCATTACCGGACCCTTTTTGAGGAGCTGGTCAGCGAGCCGAAAGATCCCACATGAAGGTTGGGCCATGAAGTCGGCTTGTAAGGAAGATGAACGCACGTTGGAGCGTTGAGAGCGCCGCTGAAGTCCGCCTATCCGAGGCTGGGGACGAGGAGCCGTAAGGTCTTCCTATCGAGCCACCATCAGCATGGGATTTGCGCCCTCGGGCCAGATAAGACTCCCTTGGGCCGCAGGAAACCGGATTCGACCACAGGAAACTGACCTGCCTGTCTTAAATCGGTCCAAGATCCGGGGAGCAGATCACGTCCCGAAGCCTTGAAAATGATCAGGGGAATGCTTAACATTAAGAATTCGACATGATCATAAGAGGTTGAATAGTGCGTTACATCCCCTTAGGCAAGACAGGATTGACCGTTTCCGAGGTGGGCTTTGGGGCCATTCCTATCATCCGTCTTGATGAAGACGCGGCTGTGGATGTCCTACGCAGGGCTTATGAGTCGGGGATAACCCTGTACGACACGGCCAATGCCTACCGTGACAGTGAAAAGAAGATCGGGCGTGCCTTGGGGGACGTGCGGAACAAGGTCATCCTTGCCACCAAGACGACTCGCAGAGACGCCCCGGGTGCTGTCGAACACCTGGAGAACTCTCTCCGCATGATGAAGACGGATCATATAGACATCTACCAGCTGCATCAGATCGCCCAGGAAAAAGACTGGGATATCGTGACCGGGCCGGGTGGTGTGATGGAGGCCATCGTCAAGGCAAAGGAACAGGGCAAGATCGGATACATCGGGGTCACTTCCCACAACCTCGCCATGGCGATCAAGCTCGTTAAGACGGGCCTGTTCAGCACGGTGCAGTTTCCCTTCAACTTCATCGAGGATGCGGCAAAAGACGAGCTCCACATTGCGGCCCGCGAACGCGGCATGGGGATCCTTGCCATGAAGCCATTTGCCGGGGGCATGATCGACAATGCCCGGGTCGCTTTCAAGTTCCTACGGGAGCACTCCGATGTGATAGCCATTCCCGGTTTTGATTCCCCGGAAAAGGTGGATGAAGTTGTCTCATTTTATCAGCGGCCGAACACGGTGACAGAAAAAGATCTCAAACTGATGAAAAAATATCGCTTGGAGCTGGGCAAACAGTTCTGCCGGAGATGTGAGTACTGCCAGCCCTGTCCTCAAGGGGTCATGATCACCGCGGCCATGGGCTACAAGGTGTTGGCAGCCAGGATGTCGCCCAAGGTCTCGGTCGAATTTTCCAAGATCCCCATGGAAAGCGTTTCATTGTGCACGGAATGCAGGGAATGTGTTAACCGCTGCCCCTATGAGCTGCCCATTCCGGATATCCTCAAAGTCCATTACGACCTCTACGAACGGCACAAGGCGGAATACTAAGGCAAGTCACATTGAGCAATGGCAGCGCGCCTTGGATTCCGGCAAGTGATAATCATTCAATTGATTGATTGTTCTCGCCGATAGCAGGTTCGGTGATGATGACTCTGGCAATGGAAAGGGCTATTTATCAGGTTCATGGGAGGGATCGAAGATGAAAATCATTGCATTCAACGGAAGCCCAAGAAAGAACTGGAACACGGCGACACTTCTTGAAAAAGCCTTGGAAGGAGCCTCGTCGCAGGGGGCTGAAACCGATCTCATCCATCTGTATGATCTGGACTACAAGGGGTGCCTCAGCTGTTTTGCCTGCAAGACGAAAAACGGGAAAAGCTACGGCAGGTGCGCCGTCAAGGATGACCTGACACGCATCCTGAAGAGGGTCCTGGATGCCAAGTCCCTCATCTTCGGGTCACCGATCTATTTTGGAGCCGTTACAGGACGGATGAGATCATTCATGGAACGCCTGCTTTTCCCCTTCTCCCCCTATGTCGACCCGCCAGGGACGCTTTTTCCGAGAAAGATCTCGACCGGCTTCATCTACACTTTGGGCGCGACCGAGGAGATGGCGAAAGAACGGGGATTCGATCACGATATCAGATTGAACGAGACAATCCTGGAAAGAATATTTGGCGCCTCCGAGTCATTATGCAGTTACGACACCTACCAGTTCGAGGACTATTCAAAGGTGTTCGCTCCCCGATTCGACCCTGAGAAAAAGGCCCAGAGAAGGAGGGACGTATTTCCTCGGGATTGTGAAAAAGCCTTCGCTATGGGGGCTCGATTGGCCGGGAAGGACGGGCGATAGGTCTTTTTCTCTCTTGCAATTTGTTTATTAAGATAGCCGACATGATATATTGACCTGCCCCGCCCAATGTACCGCCTCTGAGGTGAGATCTTCAAGCAATTACGCCTATCGCGTCGCCGCCAAGCACCCCGCGACGCTCGACCGCCGCTTCGTCCACCCCCAGGCCCGAGCAGAAAGAGGACTAAGCCGGACGGCGCTTCTTGAAGCGGCTCTCGATGTTGTCGACGATGACATAGAACACCGGGACGATGACGAGCGTCAGGACCGTCGACGAGACGAGGCCGCCGATGATGGTGAAGCCGATCTCCGCGCGGAAGTTCGAGCTCGCGCCGATCCCGAAGGCAACCGGGATCATGCCGATGGGACGGGGGCTTGACAAGCGGACCGTTGCTGTCTATATTAGACCAAAATACGTTTTTGGTCGAATGGTCTATTGATGAAGAAAGATGAAATCGTTCGCGGGGAGATCCTCCGGGCAGCCGAGATCCTGTTCCAGAAATGGGGCATCCGCAAAACGACCATGGAGGACATCGCCCGGGAGGCCGGGAAGGCCAAGACCTCGCTCTATTATTATTTCCCGAGCAAGGAGGCCGTGATGGAGGCCGTGGCCATGCATCAGGCCGACCGAATCACCCGCATCGTCCAGGAAGAAATAGGCCAGAAGGAGACGGCCAAGGCCAAGCTCTTGACCTACGTCTACACCTCCTTCCGGGAAACGCGCCGGGCCATCACGCTGTACGAGATCGCCAAGGGCGAGATCAAGGCCAACGACCGCGTCCTCCGCAAAGTCATGGACGAGTACTATGCGCTGGAGGAGCGGATCGTCGAAGGGATCCTCCGGTTCGGGAGCGAGCGGAAGGAGTTCCGGAGCCTCCGGGCCCGCGACATCAAGGCCACCGTCCGGGCCATCGTCACGATCATGAGGAGCCTGACCATGGATCTCTTCATCGAGAACGAGGACAAGAAGCTCATCGACCTGATCATCGAGCTTCTGTCTGAAGGCCTTTGATCCCTTCGTGATCATCAGTCTTGCTCGAACGTCCATTTCGGCTCGTGACTTAAGAGAGGAGAGCAAAATGACCCTGAAATCAAGGTACATCTTCGGCATCGTCCTCGCGCTTTCGGTCCTCTTCCCCGCCTGCCGGGCTCACCGGGAGACGCGAACGGCCGCCGACCCCGTCAGGGTCGTCGTCCAGAAGGTCGCCCCGGCCGAAACAGGACGGGAATTCACCTACAGCGGAACGATCTCGGAATCGGAGTCCATCCCTCAGAGCTTCTCCGTGACGGGGACCGTGACCCGGGTCCACGTGAACGAGGGCGACGCCGTCGTCAAGGGCCAGCTCCTGGCCGAGTTGGACGACACGAGCTACCGGGATACTTATGAGATGACCCGGGCGGGCGAGAAGCAGGCCGAGGACGCCTTCAACCGCCTGTCCCGCATGTACAAGAACGGCAACCTGCCCGAAGTGAAGTACATCGAGGTCGAGACCGGGCTCGCGCGGGCCCGGTCGGCAGCGGCCATCGCCCGCAAGAGCCTCGCCGACTGCCGCCTCTGCGCCAGCGCCTCCGGCTATGTCGGCAAGCGCTCCGTCGACCCGGGCGTGGTGGCCCTGCCCAACCTGTCCTCGATCACTATCGTCAGGATCGACCGCGTCTTCGCCCGCGTCCCCGTCCCCGAGAACGACATCGTTCTCGTCCGAAAGGGCCAGAACGCCTCGGTCAGGGTCGGGGCCCTGGGCGCGCGGGAATTCGAGGGGACGGTCGAGGACGTCGGGGTCGTGGCCGACCCCCTGGCCCACGCCTATAAGGTCTGGATCGCCGTCCCCAACCCCGACCGGGCCATCAAGCCGGGCATGGTCTGTACGGCCGTCATCAAGGGGCTAGAGCGAAGCTCCGGCCTGGTCATCCCCAACGAGGCCGTGCTCGTCGACGAGAACGGCCGCAATTATGTCTATTGCCTGGACCCCGCCGGGACCAGGGCCTCCGTGCGCTACGTCAAACTCGGGGAACTGCTCCAGAACGGGGTCCGGGTCGCCGAGGGCCTGCGCGAGGGCGAGGTCCTCGTCGTCTCCGGACAGCAGAAGCTCGTCGACGGGTCGGCCGTCCAGGTCGCCGAAAGATAGGCCGGGACCGGGAGACAGCCGCCATGGAAAAAAGACGCTCGCTGATCGAGGTCCTTCTTCGCTACCGCCAGCCCATCATCATCCTCACGGCCGTCCTCGTCCTGACGGGCCTCACCGCCCTGGTCAGAATGCCCCGGGACGAATTCCCCACCTTCAAGATCCGGCAGGGGGTCATCATCGGGGTCTATCCGGGGGCGTCCTCCAAGCAGGTCGAGGCCGAGGTCACCGACAAGGTCGAGCAGTACCTGTTCCAGTACAAGTCCGTCAAGCGCGCCAAGACCTATTCCGTTTCCAGCGAGGACATGATGGTCATCTACGTCGAGGTCTCGGACAGCGAGAAAGAC
The DNA here is from genome assembly GCA_050015275.1 of Candidatus Aminicenantales bacterium. Taxonomy (GTDB): domain Bacteria; phylum Acidobacteriota; class Aminicenantia; order Aminicenantales; family Saccharicenantaceae; genus DATKJS01. The sequence goes on from JBEKBS010000006.1 coordinate 112,463, forward strand.
CCCGACGGCTTCTGGCTGAAGCTCCGCCACGGCCTGAACGAGCTGAAGGCGCAGCTTCCCGCCGGCCTGACCTCGCTCGCCGCGGACAACGACTTCGGCAACACGTCGGCCCTGCTCCTGTCCGTCCGTTCCGACGGCAAGACCTACCGGGAGCTTGAGGATCACGTCAAGCAGCTGGAGAACAGCGTGCGGCGCATCCCCTCGGTCTCCAGGGTCAAGCGCTTCGGCGTCCAGAGCCAGCAGATCAGCGTCTACCTCGACAACGCCAAGCTGGCCCGCTACGCCATCCGGCCGCTGACCCTGGCCGCGGCCATCATCCCCCAGAGCACGTCCGGCTACGCCGGAGAGCTCGACGACGGCCGGCTCATCCGCCCTCTGTCCGTCCCGGCCAGCTACAAGACCGAGAACGACCTGGCCGAACAGATCGTCTACGCGGAGCCGGGCGGGACCGTCGTCCGACTCAAGGACGTGGCCCGGATCGTCCGGGAATACGAGGAGCCCCGCTCCTACGTCCGCGTCAACGGCAAGAAATGCCTGGTCGTCTCTCTGGAGATGCAGGACGGGAGGAACATCGTCGACTTCGGCCGGGACGTCGGCCGGGCCATTGACGATTTCAAGAAGACTCTCCCGCCTGACGTCAAGATCGAGACCATCTCCAGCATCCCGGACGCCGTGGCCAAGTCCATCGACGATTTCATGAGGGAGTTCGCCATCGCCGTCCTCGCGGTCATCGCCGTGACCCTTGTCCTCCTGCCGGTCCGGGTGGCCCTGGCCGCGGCGGCGACCATCCCCATCACCATCCTCTCGACCCTCGGCATCCTGTGGGCGTTCGGCATGGACCTCCAGACCGTGTCCCTGGCCGCGCTGATCATCGTCCTGGGGCTGGTCGTCGACGACCCCATCGTCATCATCGACAATTACATCGAGAAGCTCGACAACGGCTTCGATCGCCGCCAAGCGGCCTCCCGGAGCGTCAAGGAGCTCTTCCCATCGGTCTTCGCGGCCACCATCATCATCATGTGCTGCTTCATCCCGGTCCGGTTCTTCATGACCGGGATGGCCGGCGACTTCCTCCGCTCGATGCCCCCGACCGTGATCACGGCCCTGACGGCGTCGCTCCTGGCAGCCTCCCTGATCACCCCCCTCATGTGCCATGCCTTCATCAGGCACGGCGTCCGGACCGGTCAGGCCGGACGGAGGGCCGCCTTCCTGGCAGGCCTGCAGAGGCGTTACGACCGGCTCGTCGAGGCCGTCTTCCGCCGGAAGGCCCTGGTCCTGGCGGTCGGAGCCTCGTCGTTCGTTCTCGGCCTGGCCATCCTCTCCCTCGCCCCCACTCAGCCCTTCCCCAAGGTCGAGCGGAACCAGTTCGCCGTCGAGGTCACCATGCCCGCGGGCACCTCCCTCGAACGGACAGACGCCGTCGTGAAGGACCTGGAGGCGCTGCTCATGAAGGACCCCCGGGTCAAGGTCGTGACCTCGTTCGTCGGGACGAGCTCCCCGCGCTTCCATGCCGTCTACGCGCCCCGCTTCCCGTCCAGGGACCTCGGCCAGCTGGTCGTGCTGACCGACTCCAAGGAATCCACGGTCGCCATCCTCGACGAGCACAACCGGAAATACGCCAGCCGCTACCCGGGGGCAGAGGTCAAATGGAAGCAGCTGGAGATGGCCCTGTTCGGCGAGCCGGTCGAGGTCCGCATCTCCGGCGACGATATCCCGGACCTCAAGCGGACGGCGGCCAAGGTCATGGACATCCTCCGGTCCATCCCGGGCGTCGTCAGGGCCTACACTGACTTTCGGGAGCCCCTTCAGGCGGTCACCGTGGCCGTCAAGAAGGACGAGGCCAACCGGCTGGGCTATCCGAAGGCCATCCTGAACTATTCGCTGATGACCGGGACCAAGGGACTGCCGGCGGCCGTCGTCTGGGAAGGCGATTATCCGCTCCAGGTCCGGCTGAAGGTCGAAGGCATGGCCAAGCCCGGCCCGGCCGACCTCGAGAATCTCTACGTCACCTCCCCCCTGCTCGGCTCGTCCGTGCCGCTCCGGCAGCTGGCCGAGCTCCGGCCGTCGTGGACCGAGGGCGACATCGTCCGGCGGAACGGGGTGAGGACGCTGACCGTGCTGGCCGAGCTCGACCGCGGCGTTTACTCCTCGAATGTCACCAAGAAAGCCAAGCCTCTCATTGACCGGCTGAGCCTGCCGCCGGGTGTCCGGGTCGCGTACGGTGGCGAGATGGAGGCCAGCGTCGAGTACTTCACGCCATTTTATTACGCCTTGATCGTGAGCATCACCCTGGTCTTTCTCATCCTGATGTTCGAGTTCCGGAGCCTGAAGAAATCGCTCCTGATCATGATCATCATGCCCCTGACCCTCTTCGGGGCGGCCTTCGGCATCCTCGTCAGCGGCTATCCCTTCAGCATCACGGCCTTCGTCGGGGTCATCGCCCTTTTCGGCATCGTCGTCCGGAACGGCATCATCTACGTCCAATACGCCGACGAGCTGCGCAACGTCCTCGGCTACGGACCGGAGGAAGCGGCCATCGCCGCCGGCAAGCGCCGGATGAGGCCCATCTTCCTGACGGCCATGGCGGCCACGGTCGGGGTCGTGCCCATGATCCTGAGCGGCTCCTCCCTCTGGGGGCCGCTGGGCTCGGTCATCTGCTTCGGCCTGCTCTTCGCCCTGGTCCTGTCGCTCCTCATCCTGCCGGTCCTTTACTACATGCTCCACAAGAACGACCGTCGAACGCCGCCCGGAGATGAACACGCGGCGGAAGGGGAACCCGCATGAAGAAGACGAGAGAACTCTGCGCCGCGGCCGTCATCCTTCTCCTCGCCGCCGGCCTCTCCCGGGCCGAGGACAAGCTGACCCTCGAGGAGAGCAAGCGGCTGGCCCTCCAGAACAACGTCCGGACGAAGAATAGCGCCCTCGAATCCGAGGCGGCCCGCGAGACGCGGCGCGAGGCCTTCACCCGCTTCTTCCCGTCCGTCAGCGCCTCGGGCACGGCCTTCGACGCCAGCAAGTCCATGCTCGAGATCACGACGCCGGGAGGGAACCTGCCCGTCTATGACGGGAACCCCGCCAACCTGCCGACGGCGACCGCGTTCGCCTATTTCCCCGGCGCCACGATGGGGATCCTCGGTTCCATGAAGTTCGGGCTGGTCAGCGCCGTCCAGCCGGTCTTCGCCGGCGGCCGCATCGTCAACGGCAACCGGCTCGCCGCCCTGGGCGTCGAGGCCAGCGACGAGAAGGCCCGGCTCGCCCGCGACGAGGTCCTGCGGACGACCGAGGAGGATTACTGGCGGGTCGTCTCCCTGGACGACAAGTTGCGGACGGTCGAGAAGTACGAAGCGTTCCTCCGCCGGCTCCTCGGACAGGTCGAGGACGCCTACGACGCCGGCCTGGTCATGAAGAACGACGTCCTCAAGGTCCGGCTCAAGCTGTCCGAGGTCCTCCTCAACAAGTCCAAGGCCGGGAACGGGAGGGCGCTGGCGGCCATGGCCCTCTGCCAGCACATCGGCATCCCCTACGACCCGGCCGTCGAGCTCTCCGACCCGCTCGTCGTGGACGGCCCCCCTGACGCCTACCATGTCGACCACCAGGAGGCCCTCAAGGCCCGGCCCGAATTCCGGCTCCTCCAGGCCTCCGTCCGGGCAGAGGAGCTCAAGACCCGCATGACGCTCGGGGAGTATCTCCCGCAGGCGGGCGTCGGCGTCGCCGGACTGTACATGAAGATGGACTCGGCCAAGGGAAGGACGAACGGCGTCCTCTTCGGCACCCTGTCCATTCCCCTATCCGGCTGGTGGGGCGGGTCGCACGCCCTGGGCGAGCGGAAGGCCCAGGAGCAGATCGCCCGGAACATCCTGAAGGACAACGCCGACCTGCTCGTCCTCCAGATGGAGAAAGCCTGGCAGGACCTCACGGACGCCCATCGGCAGGTTCTACTGGCCCGGGAGTCCAAGGCCCAGGCCGAGGAGAACCTCAAGGTCAACCAGGACAGCTACGACAACGGCCTCACGAGCGTCTCCGACCTGCTCGAAGCCCAGGCCCTCCTCCAGCAGGCCAACGACCAGCTGACGGACGCCATGGCCGCCTACCGCGTCGACCTCGTCTCTTACCTGCAAGTCACGGGCAGATAGCCGCAAAGAGTTGCGATCGCCGGTGCGTTTGCTGGATATGGGTCGCATCTGGCGCTTGATGCGTTTAGTTTATGAAGCCTGCCACTCATTTAGGATACCCCTCTCTTATGCCCGCAGAAGGCCCCTCTCGCGCCCTCTAGCGCATTTTCTGGGCTTCTCCAAGTGGCTGGGAACGAGTTCGAACCTCCAACCTTTGGATCCGGAATCCAACGCTCCATATGCCCTACGAAGTATCACGCACACGAGAGCAGCCTGTCAGCACGGCACGGACCGTGGGGGATGATGGGTCTGGGATGCAGGCGGAGGGGTATTGCCATGCTGCGATTGTGCTCAAATTGTGATCAGCAGAGGTCTAAAACGGAGCAAAATTGTACAAAATGGCGACACTCCGGAGTCGGCTGGGACATGGACTAAATCGCTGGTCTCTCGGGTTATAAGGGAGTGCTCCTGGCCTGACTCGAACAGGCGACACATGGATTAGGAATGCACACCGCTGATATTATTCCGGACATTTAATTGGCTATTTATGAATATCTTACAAGCATAACTGCAGGGGCCGTCGCGGCAAGAGTGTCAACTTTTTGTCGTGTTGTATCCGGGAATTCCTGATATTTTCGCTGGAGGTTCATAGGCTAAAAAACTCACATTATGCTTGGTCCGTTCTTAAAAAATAAGGTCCCGGACCTAATCCGGGGACAAACTTAGCGGCCTTCCGTTCTTGTCCCCTGCCTACTTGCCTACCACGAGGATCGAGAAGGAGTCCGGTACCATCTGACCCCGGCTCCGTCTGCCTGCCGGCGGCGGCGTCGGCGGTGGAGTGAACTCTGCGGCGATAAGAAAAATCTTATTCGTCTTGGTGTCCAATGTCAGGGTTTTCGCAGTCCGCTGGGTTTGCACGTTCTGTGTCACAACGAAGCTGGCCGGGCCGTTCTCCTTGATGACGGTCAGCGTGCCATCCCCCTGCGAGCTGAAGGCTTCCATCGTCGCCGGATTGAATACGGCGCCATCGACGCCGCTGCCGATCGGCAGGGCGGTGATGATCTTGCCGTCGTTGGCATTGAGGATCACCATCGTAGCGGGGTCATGGCAGGCGGCGAAGAGAATGTGATTCTTCACGTCGAACGCCAGCCCGCCTGGCCCTCCGCCCTTGCCATTGAGGCCGTAGTGGGCGGTGACCGTGAGCGTCTTCGCGTCGACGACAGCGATGTTGTCCTTGTCTTCGATGTCGACGTACAAATGGCCCCGGCCGTCCGTGACGGCCTGTTCCGGCCCGCCGCCCAGGTCGATCGTCCCGGCCACGGAGCCGTCTTTCGCGTTGATCACCGTCGCATTGGGCGCGCTGTGGCTGAACACGTAGACCCGCTCGTTGAATGGGTCGAACAAGATGCCGTCCGGGTTGCCCTGCACGTCGATAGTCTTGATCGTCGCCAGGGTCTTCGTATCCCACATCACGACGGGCTTACTGCTGCAAAAGCCGTGGTTAGATTTGGGGTCGACAGCGACCCCGCGCGCGTTGGCATTGGGAATTTCGGCAACGGGGTCGAGCGTGTCGAGGTTGAAGACGCTCACCCGGGCGCCGGGACCGGTCCGAGGAATGTATAGCCTGCGTCCTGCGACGTCCGCATAAACGTAGTCAAATCCGCCTGCGCCGCCAACCTTGGCCGTCTTGATCAACTTGTAAGACTGATTGGTTGGCCCCTGCTGCGCCCATCCGATCGAAATGAGCATGGCGATAATTGCCGCGCATAGACAGAGCCGTCGCATCTCGTTTTCTCCTTAATGAAAATTTATCCTATGGATAGGATATTCCTTTTTGCATGGCCCGGCAAACCACCGCTTTGGCCGAAGAGCCGTAGTCTCCCCTTTTCGGCCACGAACTTCATTTGGGATTATCATAAATTTCTTTCTTCACGACTGCCAACCTCTTCTCTTCCACCTTAACGGCTTTGACATTGCCCCAGTTCATGGCCAAGTAGACAAGGGGATGGCGAAAGTTCCCCAGGAGCCGCCGAAGAATAGACAATGGGCTGTAGAACTTTTTCCTTGCGCTTATTTTTCCAACCATCAATTCGTACGGCGACATGTTTCTCGGTTGAAAGACCACGGTGCTGTGGTCGTAGTATCTCCAGTCGTCGGTGAGCAACCGGCCTTCCTCTTTCATTTTCTGGAAAGTCTTCGTCCCCGGGTACGGCGTTAGAACATTAAAAGCAACCGTGTGGACCTTGTTTTTGATAAGGAATTTGACAGTATCATTAAAGACCTCTTCGGTGTCTTCGTCAAAACCGAAGATCATCGAGGCATGGGCGAATATTCCGGCTTTATGCATTTTTTTCAGGGCATTTTCCAATCCTTCGAGAGATTTGGACGACTTCCGCAAGGACTTCATCTGGGCCTCCTTGACACTCTCGAGGCCGATGAAAAGGCCTTTGCAGCCGCTTTCGGCGGCCAGCTTCAAAAGCTCATCGTCCTTGACGAGGAGCGAAATGGACGACTGTCCGACCCAGGAAATCTTGAGTGGTTTTAGAGCGGAAAAGAGCTCCTTGGCGTAGCTTGGATCCCCGATGATATTATCGTCAAGAAACATGAAGATTTTTTTGCCCGACTCTTTGATATCCCTCACCACATTAGCGACAGGCATATGACGGATCTCTTTGCCGTAAAGATCCGTGACGCAGCAGAAATCGCAATGATAAGGACAGCCGCGGGACGTCATGATAGGCACCAGACCGAAAAGGTGGCGTTTGGTGATTTTGCTGAAATCCTTAGGCACGTAGATCGAAAGGTCGGGCCGTGGATTATGATATATTTTCTTCAGACGAGCGTTTTTATAGTCTTCGAGCAATTCGGCCCAGACACCCTCGGCTTCGCCGATCACGACGGAATCACCGTAGGGTGAGGCTTCATCTGGAAGCAACGTCGGATGCACCCCGCCCAGAACGACCGTTCTCCCTCTTTTTTTAAACTCCCGAGCGAGCCAATAGGCGCGGGGCGCATTGGACGTCATGAAACTGATTCCGACAAGATCGCATTCCTGCTCGAGATCGATGTCTTCAGCTTCTTCATCGACCATGGTCACCTGGTGCTCTTTGGGTGTCAGCCCCTGGAGGAGGAACAATGCCAGTTGCGGCATCAACATTTGCTTGTTGGTCTTTTCGTTCGGGTTAACCGACGGGGTAACGAGCAGGATCTTCATCCGTTTTCTCTATTCTATCATGGGAGTGTCAGATATCCTGGGCAAACCGCTTCTTCGCATTTAAAATAGATAAAACTAGCTCGATTTCGATTCAGAGCCCGGGTTGTCTTTTGGCGGCTCTGTTGCGAGAATCTCTCTAATCGTCGGCTCCCCTTTTAGGTTTGCCTTAGATGAATGGGAACCGTCCAGGCGCGCTTCTAGCCATCCGTCAACGGACAGCGTACCCGCCCCGACGATCGCGAGAAAGAGACAGCCCAACCACATACAGAAGTCCGTCCGCGCTTCATGGGCCATACTCCAAAACCCGTAGCGTTGCAGCTTCGGCAGAGTGAAAACCCAGAATCCATGGCCGAGCAGTATGGGAATCTTGGTCGAAAGGATGGCTACGGAGATGTTGATCAGAAGGACTAGCGCCGCCGGTCGAGTCAACAGCCCCAGCAAAACCAGAGAGCCCGCCACTATCTCGATCACTCCTACGAACGGTCCCATCACCTCTGGGGCCGGGATGCCTATGTGGGCGAAACGTCCTGCGCCAAGTTCGGCGGCAAAGATAAATTTCTGGATTCCCTCCGACAGAAAAACCGCTCCCACGAGGACGCGGATCAAGATCGTTGCCGCAGTCGCGTGGGACGACAACATGCATCGAATGGAGGCCTTCATACGGATTTACTCCTTTGGGGGTGAATTGCCTTAGATCGTATATGCAGAGGCCCTTTTCGAAGGCCGCGACACAGTCAGATAAATTTTTCCCAAACGGCATACTCCTTCCGCTTTGACCCTGTTCTCAATATACCCCTATTGGCGAGCCCCGTTCAACCCGTTCTTCCGCCTCTCAGGCACCTTTGCTAGCCGTTTCGGTCCGAGCTAGGGCCTAGCATGTGCCAGCCTTGGTTTCTTGGGATAAGAAAAGCCCCGCTGATCAGCGGGGCTTTTTTATCCCAAGAAAGAGCCAGTCTGTCATGTTGCGCCCCGGGGGAGGAGCGGGTCAGAGAGAAGGAACGGGGAGCTGTTGTGCCCCATAGTTTCATGTGATAGTGTTCGCAGAAGGAGGTCCCATGCAATCATCGCTTATTCGACAGATTCGAATTCTCCAGGTCGCAGTCCTTGCGCTCTTGGCTATAACCACGGCGCTCTGCATCAACCTTTTCCACCCACTCCTGCCAAAGCAAACATTCAAAGTCATCGATGCCGGCCGCGTCAACATCCGTGAGAAAGATGGCATTCTCAAAGCCGCGCTCTCGAATTCGGCAGGGTTCAATGAGGCTTATCGTGCGGAGCATGGAGGAGTGGCGTTTTCAGGCTTGATGTTCTACAACGAAGAGGGCCAGGAGACCGGGGGCCTCGTCTATCGCGGCAAGGCGATCCCGGGCGGGCAGGATGCAGACGTAACCCTCACCTTTGACCAGTACCGCCAGGACCAAAACGTCTATCTCCACCATGAGGAGTTCAAAGACGCGCAGGGGCTCCGGATTGACGATGGGCTCACGATAAACGCTCGTCCCGACTGGACAAAGGTCAAAGACGAATACTCTATCTACGGCCAGTTGGAAAAACTCCCGCCGGAGAAGCGCGATGAACTTCAACTCAAGTCGGCCCAGGCCGGCGAAATCTCGTTGCGCCGTCTCTTCTTCGGCGTGCAACGAGGGATCAAGGACAATAAACCCTATGATGATACTGGCGTCTTCATTAAGAACAAGTGGGGGCGCAATGCCATCAAGCTCTACGTCGACAATGACAATAGACCTCACTTCGAGGTCTTTGACTCCCTGGGGAAGTCGATTCTCTACGAGCTGAGGCTCTCAAAATCGGACTCCAGATAGTCTAGGAAAGGAGGTCCTCCGGATTCTTGTCGGCAAAGAATTCAACGGCCCTAGGTCCGTACGTGTAAGCCGCCCCGCCCTTGGATTCTACAATTCGTCTGCGCCGAGCGCGTCACCGCCAAGTACCCCGTGACGCTGGACCGCCACTTCATCCATCCGAGGCCGGAGCGGAAAGAAGGCTAGGCCGACCGGGACCGCCGGACTACAAGCCCCGCCGGTCACGCGGGGCTTTTTTTATCATCTCTAAAAAACCGGGGTTGGTCCATACTGGCCCCTAGCCCAGCTCGAGAGGCCAGCAGAGGCACGGAGAGGCAGCGGGAAATGATTGGAGGGGGGCAGGTCAATGGAGCAAACCTTTTAGTTCACTGTTTTTTGCCGCTCCGTTGATCACGGTATCCATACCGAGATTGGAAATGTTCATCCTCGCTTTATCTTCGGCAAATCGAAGTTGAATTTTCTGCTTTGATGGATCTCCGATAATATGAAATTCGATAAGAAAAGTATCGTCGCTTATCCAGGACCCCTTGCAGGCGACTTGGTCTCCATCAGGATTCACTCCCATAGAAAATCCCAATCGGTTAATTCTGTAAATGCCGTCCAGGCCGACTTGACAGTTCACCATTTCTTTGCCCATCGGAAGCTGCCACGAACATTCATTATTGTTCTTAAAAGAAAGGACAAACGACTTGAAATGCAACTTATTGGGCTCGAGAATGTAATTCCTGCCGGAGATTTTTGCCGCTGTCGTTGGCATCGGAGGAATTAGCACGGCTTCTGGATTTTCTAATTTCTGCAAAAGACCATTCAAGTTTTGGCACGCTTTCGGATTAGGCGGGAGAGGGCCGTTGCCTCTTATGGCCCGAAAGATGTAATTTTCCAGAAATGTCTCCATGAAAGACTTATAATTATTGGCGCCATCACGTCCATTGCCTGTCACCACGATAACCAAATTCAAGTCAGGTCTTACAATTATGTACTGACCTCCAAAACCCCAAGCCATGTAGCTTTTTGCTGGAACCCACCACCAAAAGCCATAGTCAAGCCCCGCTGCCCAACGCAAATCAGAAGGCGCACTAATTTTCTTGGTGGTTGATTCCTTCGCCCATTTCTCTGAGATAATTTGTCTTCCCTTCCACAATCCATTATTCAAATAGAGATATCCGAACTTAGCCATGTCCAGCGGAGTCAGGAAGACGTCGGACCCACCATGATAGTAACCATTATCAGTCTTTGCCCATTGATAGTTATTAATTCCTAACGGCTGAAACAGAAATTTATCGGCAAAGTCCTTCGTGCTCATTCCACTCGATTTTGTTATTATCGCTGACATCATTTGAGGCAGCATCGTGTTATATTCGAACCTTTTTCCCGGGGCATCTTTCATAGGCAGTTTTTTCCAATTTTCGAGGTCAAAGGGTGATGGACCAGCAGCTTCCCGCCAATCAATGCCGGCGGTCATGGTCAGTAGGTTTCTTAAAGAAATATCTTTCTTTTGGGGTTCGTCAACATATTCAGGGAAGAATTCCTTAACAGTCTGTTGAAGATTATTCAGGTATTTTTTCCTGAGAGCGATACCCGTCAAGGCTGACATGATGCTTTTTGTTGCAGACTTCACATTGTGCGTTGTCCTTCTATGGTAAGGCGCCCAATATGCTTCAGTGATCACGTATCCATTTCTTATGATCAATAAGCTATGGAAATCATCCTGAGACGGCTGGATATTCCTGAACGCTTTGAGCAGCATCTCTGAATCGATTCCCTGTTCCTCAGGACTTGCAACCCTCCATTTATCATCCGGCCAATAGCGATTTGTTGTTTGTCCGCGGGAGATAGAAGAAAAGCACAATCCAAAGTAAACAGTAAGAAATACAAATCGTAAGCCCGTCTTATTAGCATTCATCATAATATTGATCCCTTGAACTCCTCCATATTTTAAAACGTGCAGATCAGGGCTGGCCGAGAGGCCGTCCGCTGGATTAACTGGTTGGATGCGAAGCACGTTCACCCAAACAGTACCCAATTTAGATTATCAACGGCGAGTATATCATAGCCCAGTCCCTGTGGCGGAAAAGGCCCATCTGGTGCTTTGCCTGTCCCATGCCCGCAGAAGACTACTCTCGCACCCAAGGTCTACGAGGTCACGGACGACTATCATCTCCTCAAAATCCTGGCCTGAAAAAAAATCGGCCTATTCTCTTCTTCATTGACAGAGGACGGTGGATTTTCTTATAGTCATATTTTGCCATGACGCTTCGTCATCATTTGTTCGCGTCCAATCCTGCCTCGGAGGTTTCAACATGAATCCGGCACGCCGCACGTTTCTCATGATTGGCATTTTTCTTCTGGCCGTCCTCCTCGTCGCCTGGGCCGCCCAGCCTAAGGCGCCGGCGAAGGGCCTGAAGAAGATCGAGAACACGGACACCGCCCAGCGGCTGAAATGGTTTGCGGAGCACAAGGCCATGAAGGACCGGTCGCCTTTCAAGGACCTCAAGTGGCGCTTCATCGGCCCCAAGGACCTTGGAGGCCGCTGCACGGATATCGCTGTCCCCAGGGGGAGCCGCAACGTGATCTACATCGCTTCGGCTACGGGCGGCGTCTGGAAGACAACCAATACGGGGATCACCTGGGTGCCGCTTTTCGAGGACATGCCGACGCAGTCGATTGGCGACATCGCCGTCGCCGAATCCGACCCGAACATTGTCTGGGTGGGGACGGGCGAGTGCAACATCTTCCGCGCCTCCGAGCCGGGGATCGGCGTATTCAAATCGATTGACGGCGGCCAGGCCTGGACTCATATGGGGCTCGAGACGACCTACACGATCGGCCGGATCCTCATCCACCCCAAAAACCCCGACATCGTATACGTCGCGGCCTCGGGCCACGAGTGGACCTACAACCCTGATCGCGGCGTATTCAAAACGACCGACGGCGGCAAGACCTGGAAAAAGGTCCTCTTCATCAACGAGAAGGTCGGAGCGAACGACATCGTCATGGACCCCCAGGACCCTGAAACGCTCTACGCAGCGACATGGAACCGGATCCGGCGGCGCTGGAGCGACCCGGAGCATGGCAGCGGGAGCGGGTTGTTTCGGACGACCGATGGCGGAAAGACCTGGAAACCGGTGAACAACGGCCTCCCCGATATCCAATTCACGGGACGAATCGGGATCGACCTCTGCCGGACAAAATCCAACATCATCTACGCCTATGTCGACAACCACGCGCCGGGCAAGGAAGCCCAGGCCGGCGAGGTTGATCCCTACGGCCGGCCGCGGCAGCGCGGCATCCTCGGGGCGGAGGTCTACCGGTCCGACGACAAGGGCGAGACCTGGCAGAAGATGAGCCCGGCGACGCCCTATTTCGAGCGGTTCGGCGGCACCTACGGCTGGGTATTCAGCCAAATCCGCGTCGATCCCAATGACGAGAACACGGTCTACATCATGGGCCTCGGCCTGGCCAAGTCGACCGACGCCGGCAAGACATTCAAGAACCTCTATTATGAGGGACTCCACGGCGACCATCACGGCTTGTGGATCGACCCGGACGATCCGAGCTATCTCATCAACGTCAACGACGGCGGAGCGAACGTCTCGTACGATGGCGGCGTATCCTGGCGTGATTTCCATAAGGATATCCCTACTGTTCAGTTCTACAATGTCGCTTTCGACTTCCAGTCCCCGTTCTGGGTCTACGGGTCAGTCCAGGACCAGGGGACCTACAGGGGTTGGATCCCCCTGTCCAAGCCCGGGCAGGCGCGGCAAGGGCGTCGGATGCGGTTCGGGATGCCCGAGCCGGCGTGGGAGCCGGCGCCGGGCGGCGAGGGGACACTGATCGCGGTCGACCCCTCCGACCCGACGACCGAATATGCATCATCATTCTACGGCCGGCTGGAGCGTTCGGAATACAAGAACGGCGCCTGGGAAAGCAAGGAGATCTATCCCAAGCCGGCCAAGGGCGAGCCCGAATACCGGGGGCAATGGCTGGCGGCGACGATGCTCTCTCCCCATAACCCACACGTCGTCTATCACGGCTTCCAATACCTGTTCCGGTCTATGAACCGTGGCGACACCTGGGAGCGCATCAGCCCGGACCTGACCTACAACAACCCCGTCGAGCAGGGGGAATGGCCCTACGCCATCCCCTTCGCCACGATCACGGCGGTGGACGAGTCGCCCTTCAAGTTCGGCCTCCTCTACGCCGGCACTGACGACGGCCGCGTTTGGGTGACGAAGAACGGCGGCGACGCCTGGACCGAAATCACGGCCGGCCTCCCCTACAACAAGCACGTCTGGAAACTTGTCGCTTCGAAGTATGATCCCGCGACGGTCTACGTTACTCTCGTTGGCCGCCACGACGACGATTTCAATCCCTACATCTATACGTCTTCGGATTACGGCAAGACGTGGGCGAGCATCGCCGGCAACATCCCCGGCGGGCCGGTCAACGTCGTCCGCGAGGACACGAAAATAAAGGACGTCCTCTACGCCGGTACGGATACGGGAATCTATGTATCTGTCGATAGCGGCAAGACGTGGAACGTCCTGGGCAGCGGCCTGCCGACAACGTACGTCTGGGATATCGCGGTCCACCCGCGGGACAACTGCATCATCATCGCGACGAACGGGCGGGGGATGTGGGTCATCGACGACCTCGCGCCCGTACAGAACGCGGTCAAGTAACGTAAAAAGGGGACATGTACTCCGGGCACGTGTCCCTGTGTATCTCTGATCCATCAGGCCCGGACGCATTCCGCGGCCAAGTTACCTGTGGAGAGCGCCGTGGGGACGCCGCCGAGGAAAAGGCCCGTGGACGCTCAGGCGCCGGTGGCGAGAAGTCCGGGGACGAGTGTTCGGACGAGGCTCTTCCCGGGCAGCAGGCCGGAAGCTCCGTCGCTCCCGCCGGATTCAATCAATAGCGGTTGGCGCCGTCCGTGTCGATGGGCTTCATCGTGGCCGGGTTGCGCTCCGCGCTCCAGGGCTTCTGCTCCGGCCTCGCCGTACCCGTGACAGCCATCGTCCCCTTCATGGAGTTCCTCACGATTCTGCCGGCAAAGATGACCCTCCGCTCCTTCCCGCCTTCTTCCCGGGCGATCAAGAACTCAATCCGGTCGCCGACGAGCGTCGGGCTCTGCAGCGGCAGGTCCTGGCCGCCGATGTTGACTTTTCCGCTGATCACCTGGAAATGCTGTTCGAGGTCGAGGCGGCAGGGAACGGGCTTGCCGCCCTCGGGCAAGGTCCAGCCCCACGAGCCGGAGGCGTTGGCGGGAATCGTCCAAGAATAAACCTCGTGGGTCAGCCCTCCCGCCTCGACGGTCGCAGAATTGTCGGGCTTCCAGGTGTCCATGGAAAAATCGTGGGAAACGACGCGGGTCCCCGGCCGGAGCTGGGCGAAGAGGATCGGCCTCAGCCGTAGGTTGACCGAGCTCAGGAGGTAGAGCGTGACCACAGAGGCCTCGCGAAAGTCCGTCTGGAAGAGGTCCTGCTGGAGAAACGTGACGAGAGATGTCACGCCCTCTTTTTTCGCGTTTTCGTGACACTCCCTGATTCGCTCGGGGTTGATATCGACGCCCACGCCGCGCGTGCCGTAGAGCTTGGCCGCCGTGATGACGATCCGGCCGTCGCCGCAACCCAAGTCATAGAGGACGTCATCCTTTCCCACGCGGGCCATCTCCAGCATCTTCGCGACAACCTCAGGCTTGGTAGGAACATAGGGAACATCGAGGTGCCACTCCTGCATGGAGAGGAGCGGCAGAGCAGCCAGAACCGATAGGAAAACAAAGACCTTCAGCAATTTATTCATGTCACCTACCCCTGTTAGCGTACTACCCCTGAAGTGCGATTTGCAAGTTCAGGTCTTGGCCGGACTATTTTTCTGGGAGGAAGTCCGGATCGGGAGCGGGGCGGTGGAGGAGCTTAATCAAAAAAAGGGGGACGGTTCCCTCCGCGAGAACCGTCCCCTGTTCGAATCGCCGCCGAATCAATCGAGCTTCAATGGCGAGAAAGGCCCGAAAAGAGAGAAATCCGCCTCTTTGAGGAGCTTTTTGAAAGCCTCGATATCCTTCTCGTAAAAATCGTTAAGCTTGATCAGGAACTCCGCGGCCCGGGCTTTGGCCCTGTCGTACAGGACCTGGGCGGCCTGGGAAACCGGTTCGTATCCGGCGCCCGCGATGCCCCTGGCGGCTTCCATGACCTGGCTTTGGAGCCCCGATGAACGGTCGGCCATCCCTTGTCTGGACGGCGTTGGGTTAAAGGCTTCGTTCAGCTCTTTGAGCTTTTTCTCGAGGTCATCCGAAGCTTTGCGGATGTCTCCCGCCTTCGCGTTGCGGCTCATTCGAAGGTTGTCCTTCACTGTCTGGAGCGAACGCTCGGCCTGCTGGAGCTGGCGGCCGGCCTGTGCGATGACCCGGCTCAGGGCCTGAGCTTGTTTAGCTTTTTCGTAATTGGCCTTGAGGACTTCAGGGTCAATCTTGAAACGCGGGTCGGCTTTCACCTCGACCGTCTGGCTGGCTTCCTGGTCTTCGTACTTGACCTTGGCGGTGTATCGGCCGGGAAGGGCCATCGTGCCACCGCCGCGTCCGAAGAACATCATCGGTCCCCTCTGCTCGGTTTGCTGCTGCTCCGGCCCGGCCGTCTGTGGCTCGGTTTCCCGGAAATTCCAGTAGACGCGGTTCAGGCCCTTGTCGTCGGGCCCCCTGAGCTGGCTGACGAAACGGCCCTGGGCGTCCAGAATCGTGATGTTCACCCGGCCGGCGCTCTGCCCCATCATCTGCCTCGTCAGGCCGGAGGGCATCTGCCCGCCCATGCGGCTCATCATGGCCGCCATGTCCGGGGCTCCGGCGGGGGGGGCTTCCGGGGTTTCCCCTGCCTTCTTTTCGCCCGGAACGACGGAATACGTGATACAGGCGCCGGTTTGCTTGTTCTCGCCGGAGAAGGCCGCGTCCCCGGGGCTTTCGTAGAAGCTCATCCGGCCCTGCTGGAACTCGTAGGACTCGGGGATCGTGAAGACATGGAGCTTTTTCTTTGTGAGTTCGTCGGAAATCTCACGGAGCGGGGTGATGTTATCAATGACGTAGAGCGAGCGCCCATGGGTCGCGATGATCAGGTCGTTTTCCCTAGGCTGTATAGCCAGGTCGTACACGGGGCAGGTGGGCAGGCCGCTGGTCCACTTCATCCAGCCGGTGCCGCCGTTGATACTCACGAACAGCCCGAACTCGGTCCCCAAGAAAAGCAGGTTCTTGTTGACCGGGTCTTCCTTGACGACGAAACAGTAGCCGTTGATCTCCGGGGTCGACAGGCTCTTCCACGTATTGCCGTAATCGCGGGTCACAAAGACGTAGGGCGTGAAGTTGGACCGGCGATGGTCGTCGAAGACGGCGTAAGCCGTGGCCTCGTCAAAACGCGAGGGTTCGACGTACGGAACGGCCGCCCCCGCCGGGAGGAGAGGTTTCTTGCCGGCCGTCAGCGTCGCCGAGACGCGCTCCCAGGTTTTCCCGGCGTCCCGCGTGAGCTGGACGTTGCCGTCGTCGGTGCCGACCCAGAGCGTCCCTTCCTTGAGCGGGCTGGGCGCGATGGCGATGATCGTGCAGTAGTTTTCGGCGTTGGAGACATCGAGGGTCAGGCCGCCGCTGTCGAACTGCTTCTCTTTCTCAGGGTCATTGGTCGTCAGGTCGGGACTGATGATCTCCCAGGTGCGTCCCTTGTCGGGGCTGCGGTGGATAAACTGGCTCCCCAGGTAGATCGTGGCGGGCTTTAACGGGTCGACCGCGAACCCCGCATTCCAGTTATAGCGTTCTTTGACCTCGGATTCGGTGGGAACGATATTCCGGCTCGTCCCCGTCGCGACATCGAAATAGTACAGGCTCCCTCCCTGCGACATACCGTAACCGCAGTTAGGGTTTTCGGGATCGCCGGCGGCGTCGAACCCATCGCCTCCGCCGACATTGAGCCAATCCTCGTTCGTGAGGGACCGGTTCTTGAGCGTGTATGCCGGCCCCCTCCAGGTTCCGTTGTCCTGGAGCCCGCCGTAAAGGTTGTAGGGAAACGCCATATCGTAATCGACGTGGTAGTACTGCCCGATGGGCAGGTTTGCGACGAAGCGCCAGTTCCGGCCGCGGTTCGTGCTGATGACGATGCCGCCGTCGTTGCCGACGACCATTCGCTCGCCGTCACGATGGATCCACATGGCGTGGAAGTCGGAATGGGCCTGCTGGAAACCGGTCAACGACCGGAACGACTTTCCGCCGTCTTCGCTCACCGACAGCTGGGTGGCCAGCATGTAGAGCAGATTTTCGTTCTTCGGATTTACCCAGATCCGGCTGTAGTAGAACGGGCGGTTGTCGATATTATCGTTGTTGTTCACGACCTGCCAGTTGATACCCCCGTCGGTCGAGCCCAGGAGCACGCTTTTCTTGGCCTCGACCAGGGCGTAGACGGTCTCGGGATGGCTCGGAGCGAAGGCCAGGCCGCAGCGGCCGAGGTCGCCGGCGGGGAGACCGTTCTTCTCCGTTAGCTTGTCCCACTTGCCGCCGCCGTCCGGGGTGATATAAAGCCCGCTTCCAGGACCTCCGGAGACGAAGGACCACGGCGAACGGCGGTGTTGCCACATGGCGACGATGATCTTGTTGGGGTTGGAGGGGTCCATCGCCATGTCAGCGACCCCGGTTTTCTCGTTGACGTAAAGGGTCTTTTTCCAGGTCTTGCCGCCGTCTGCGGTCTTGAAAACGCCGCGCTCGCTGCTGTCCCCCCACGTGGCGCCGAGGGCGCCGACATAGACGACATCCGGGTTGTCCGGGTCAATCAGGATCGATGAAATTTTTTCGGTTTTTTCCAGACCCATCAACGTCCAGGTCTTCCCGGCGTCCAGGCTGCGATAGACGCCGCGACCGACGCTCACGGAGTTCCGGGGCGCCGCCTCGCCGGTCCCCACCCAGACAATATTCGGGTTTTTCTGGAACACGGTGATGGCCCCGATCGAGGCCACCGGCTGGTCGTCGAAGACAGGCGTCCAGGACAAGCCGGCATCGACGGACTTCCAGACGCCGCCGGCCGCCGCCCCGACATAGATGACGTTGGGATCGCCATTCACGGCGTCGATGGCGCCAATCCGGCCGCTCATGTTGGCCGGGCCGATGCGGCGGGCCTTTAAGCCGGCGAACACCTCAGGCCTGATCTGGGCCGGAAGGGAGCTGGCCGCCACGAAGAGAAGGGAGAAGACTGCAAATCCCCATAATTTCCACCATCTCAAAAAATTCAAGATGCCTCCTTTCTGAAGCCGAAATCCGGACATACTTCAACCTCTTTGTCCCTTTAGACTCAGAGGGTCGGGCTTTTCTTCCATTCTAGGCCCGCGAGGGCCATCCGATCTCCCATAATCCATCTCCTCTTTGTCGGGAGTGTTAGGAAAACTGTTACACCCGTGTGACACGAGGAAAGAAGCTGCCTCAGGACGAGTCCGGAGAATTCCTGCAACTATTTCAGAATCAGTGAATTAAATGGAATGCCCCTGGCCTGACTCGAACAGGCGACACATGGATTAGGAA
>JBEKBS010000007.1:0-107869 GCA_050015275.1 Candidatus Aminicenantales bacterium
AAGGAGAAGTTTCCGCTGTATCTCAAGGAGATGGAATTTCGATATAATAATAGGAGGGATAGTATCTTCAACATGCTCGCTCAAAATCTCTGTGGTTCAGTGTCAAATCGTTTATAATTACCAAATTATAAATGAATGGAGCCGGAGAATCAAATCCCGGAGCCCCGGGCGGGTGTCTAACCTCGGGAAGGGTCTAATCCCTCTCGCCGACACCTCCCGGCCTTGAGCCGGCCGCGCATTTTTCTCGCTTTTTTCGATTTCCCCTCTTGACAAAGGCCCTTTCCCGCATTATCTTATCAATGGTGAACAAAATGGTAAACAAGCTGAGAAGGGAACTCACCCTCAAGCAGACGGCCGTCCTGCGGGCCGTCGAGGACTTTGTCCTCGAGCACGGCTACGCCCCGACCGTCCGCGGCCTGGCCGCAGCGCTCCGGATGGCCAACCCCTCGGCCGTCTTCAAGCACCTCCAGAGCCTCGAGCGCAAGGGCTATCTCACCCGCGAGGGAGGAGAGATCCGGGTGGCCGGCTTTCCGGCTCTCCTCGAGAGCCAGGTCAAGGTGCCGGTGGCCGGGCTCGTCCCGGCCGGCGGGCCGCGGGAGGCCTTCGACGTCTCGGGCGAGGCCATGGACGTCCCTGCCTGGATGGTCGGCCGTCGGCGGGGCAACATCTTCTGCATCCGGGTGGACGGCAAGAGCATGATCGACGCCTATATCGACGACGGCGACCACGTTCTCCTCGAACGGACGAACACGGCCAGCTCGGGGGAGATGGTGGTGGCCATGCTCGGGGACGGGTCGGTGACCCTGAAGCGCCTGCGGCAGGACGACGGCCGGGTCTATCTCATGCCGGAGAATCCGGCCTTCCAGCCGATCGAGGCCGGGGATGCGAAGATCCTGGGCCGAGTCGTCGGGGTGCTGCGGAAGTATTGAGAAGGCCGCTGGCTCGCGGCTGAGTTCGAAAATTTAAAGCTCATGAGAATAAGAGGGAGGAGTATGTGTTGTTGAATCGCCGGTACATCGTCCACGTCGACATCGACGCCTTTTTCGCCGCCGTCGAGGGCCTGCTCAACCCGGCCCTCAAGGGGCAGCCGGTCATTGTCGGCGGCCTGCCCCACGAGCGCGGCGTGGCCTCGACCTGCTCCTACGAGGCCCGCAAGTTCGGCGTCCACTCCGGCATGCCCCTCCGCAAGTGCCACCAGCTCTGCCCCCAGGGCGTCTTCGTCCGCGGCAGCTACCAGGTCTACCAGACCTTCTCCGAGCGCTTTTTCCGCGTCCTCCACACCTACACGCCCGACGTCGAAGAGGCGTCCCTCGACGAGGCCTACCTCGAGCTCACCCGCTGCGGCCATCTCTATCCGTCGTTCACGGAAGCGGCCCGGGCCATGAAGCGCCGGGTCGAGCGCGAGCTGGGCATCACGGTGTCGGTCGGCGCCGCCCCGAACAAGATCATGGCCAAGCTCGCGACCCGGAAGGCCAAGCCCGCCGGGTTCTTCGAGGTCGCGGCGGGCGAAGAGGAGGATTTCCTGCGCGGCCTCCCGATCGAGGCCCTGCCCGGCATCGGGCCCAAGGCCCAGGTCGTCCTGCGCCTGATGAACATCCACAGGCTCGGCGAGCTGTGGGGCCTGCCGCGGGCGACTCTCCATTCCCTCTTCGGCGAGGGCGGCGAGGACATCTACCTCCAGTCGCGCGGCATCGACAGCCGGGCCCTCGTCACCCGCACGCTGCCGAAGTCGGTCTCGCGGGAGACGACCTTCCTCGAGGACCTCTGGGACCGGAAGATGCTCCTGGCCCACCTCTCCTACCTCTGCGACCGCCTGACGCTCGGCCTGCGGGAGGACCGCCTCTACGCCCACGTCATCGAGGTCAAGGCCCGCTATTCGGACTTCCGGACCGAGATCAAGCGGCGGCTGGTCCTGACGCCCCTCCAGGAGATGGGGAAGATCTACAAGATCGCCGAGGAGCTGTTCCTGGAGCTCATCGAGGGGTCGCGGCTGGCCCTGCGGCTGGTCGGGGTCAAGGCCTCGGACCTCGTCCGGGTGCGGCCCCTGTCGCTCTTCGAGCCGTACTCGGAACGCCCCGAGCAGCTGGGCCGGGCCCTCGACCGGGTGCGGGAGAAGTACGGGTTCGGGTCCGTGCTCACGGCCCGGGAGAAGATGCTCGATTCGATCTATGCCTTCGAGCCGCGGCGCGGCTACGTGCTAAAGACGGCGTCGCTGACGAAGTGAGGGACGGAGGAAGAGAGCGCATGTCCATCCCCCTCCGCATCCACTCCGTGTACAGCCGGGGAAAGGGGAGCGTCACGCTCGAGGAGACCCTGGGTTGGGCCGGGCGGCGCCGGACCCCGGCGGCGGCCCTCACGGACCTCGGGAACCTCTACGGCTGGGGGAAGTGGAAGCGGGTGGCGGAGGCGGGCGGCTTCAAGCCCTTGTTCGGGTGCGAGCTCGAGGTCGCCGGCCGGCGGTTCGTTTTCCTGGTGAAGGGCCGCGAGGGCTACGGGAACCTGATGGAGATCTTCAACAGGAAAGAGATCCGTGATGCCTCCGGCTTGATCGTGATCTACGTGCCCGAGGGAAACGGGGGAGGAGCGGGCGCGAAAAGCGATGCGGAGATGACCACCGGGCTTCTGGAAAAGGTCCCGCCGGGCGACCTCTACCTCGGGGCCGATTTTGCGAACTTCGAGCGGGTCATGGAAACGAAAGGCCTGCCCGTCGTCTGGGCCAACCCCCTGAAGTACGTCGCGAGCCCGGAGCGGCTCATCCTCCTCCGGGCCATCGAGGAGAAGATCCCCTATCCGCCCGAGCGCGACCGGCTCCTCTCCAGGGTCGGGATCTTTGGACCGGACCAGGAGGCCCTGGCCCTGCGCCGCTTCGGCGACGCCGCCCGGGAGGCCTTCAGCCGCACCTCCGAGGTCGCCGAGAAGTGCGATTTCATCTTCGACGACATCATCCCCAGCCTCCCGGCCGACCTCTTCCCCCGGACATTGCGCGACGTCGTCATGGAGCGTCTCAAGACCGCGAAGAACCTGAGCTGGCCCGAGCGGCAGCGGGCCCGCGGAGAGCTCGACGTCGTCGAGAGCGCGGGTTTCGGCCCCTACTTCCTCGTCGTCCATGACGTCGTCGAGTTCGCCCGGCGACGGGGCATCCTCCACAACCTCCGGGGCTCCGGAGCGTCGTCCTTCCTGGCCTGGCTCCTCGGCGTCTCCCATGTCAACCCCATGGAGTTCGACCTCTACTTCGAACGCTTCCTCAACCGGGGCCGGCCCGACCCGCCGGACATCGACATCGACTTCGATTCGAGCCGCCGCGACGAAGTCCTGACCTACGTCCTCGAAACGTACGGCGCGGGGAAGACGGGCGCGGCCTATGTCTGCAGCCTCAAGAGCTTCGGGGCCCGGTCGGCGCTCTATGAGACGCTCCGGGCGTTCGGGGCGCCGCCCGAGGAGGCCCGGGGCCACAGCAAGCGGGTCCCGTATTTCGCGGAGCCCGAATCCCTGCGGACGGCCGCGCCGGCCCCCGGATTTCTCGAGGCCTGGAAGCTCGCCTCGGAGCTTCAGAATGTCTACCACGAGATCTCGCTCCACGTGGGTGGCGTCATCCTGACGCCCGGACCGGTCGATCGTCGCCTCCCGCTCGAAACGTCGGCCAAGGGCCTGCGGATGACCCACTTCGACAAGGACGCGGTCGAGGACCTGCGGCTGATCAAGCTCGACCTCCTCTCGGTCCGGGGCCTCGCGGCGATCTCCGGGACGAAGGCCAAGCTCCGGCTGCGGACGGTCCCGCCGGGAGACGCGAAGACCTACGCGGCGCTCCGGGCCGCGAGGACCGTCGGCTGTTTCCAGGTCGAGAGCCCGGCCATGATGAACCTCTTGCGGCGGATGAAGCCGGCGGACATTTTCGAGATCACCCAGGCCCTGGCCCTTGTCCGGCCCGGCCCGACCGAGAGCGGGATGAAGGAGGCGCTGCTGCGGCGCCGGAGCGGGAGGGGAGCGGCGGCGGGCGGACCCGGCGGCCCGGGGCCCGGCGACGACGCCTTCCTGGCCCGGATCCTGCCGGAGACGGGCGGAATCCTCCTCTACGAGGAACAGGTCATGCAGGTCGCCGAGCGCGTGGCCGGGATGCCTCCCGAGGAAGGGGACCTGTTGCGGCGGAGCCTGAAGAGGAAGGGCGGGGACGCCGCCCTCCGCGAAAAACTCTTCCGGGAGGCGGCCGAGCGGGGATATGCGGCCCCGGACGTCGAGCGCCTGTGGCGGACCATGGAGAAGTTCTCCTCCTACTCCTTCAATAAGGCCCACAGCGCCTCGTACGCCCACATGGCCTACCAGGCCGTCTACCTCAAGGTCCACCATCCGGTGCCGTATTTCGCGGCCGTGCTGAACGCGGGCGGGGGATACTACGACTTCGCCGAGTACGTCGCCGAAGCCAAGCGGAACGGGATCCGGATCCTGGGGCCGGACGCCAACCGGAGCCTCTGCGCGTTCGAGGTGGAGGGCGGGCCGGAGGGGGAGGCGATCCGCGTCGGCCTCGGCTCCATCAAGGGGTTGGGGACGAAGACGATCGACCGGGTCATCGGGGAACGGACGAACGGAGGAGAGTACGCCTCGGTCGAGGATTTCCTGGCCCGGACGAAACCGACGAAAGCGGAGCTCCTGGCGCTCATCCGGGCGGGCGTCTTCGATTCGCTCGAGCCGCGGCGGACGCACCAGATCCTCCGCTACTTCCAGGGACTCGAGCACATGGAGGACGTCGCGGACGTGGCCCCGGACGAGAAGCGGCGGATGCTCTACGAATCGCTGGGCTTCGTCCCGGACGGGTATGAGCTCGATCTCTACGAAGGCCAGCGGCCGGACCTGCGCATCACGGACCTCAAGGGCTGCGCCGGGACGATGGTCGAGCTCGTCGTCCGGGTCGTGGACGCCCGCCAGAGAGTGACGCACGGGGCCAACGGTGACGGGGACAGCCGGGCGAGGAGCGGCGGGCCGAAGTATTTTTATTTATTCGAAGATGAAACGGGGCTCCTGGAGGGGATCGGCGAGAACAGGTGCGTGACGTACG
The DNA here is from genome assembly GCA_050015275.1 of Candidatus Aminicenantales bacterium. Taxonomy (GTDB): domain Bacteria; phylum Acidobacteriota; class Aminicenantia; order Aminicenantales; family Saccharicenantaceae; genus DATKJS01. The sequence continues at coordinate 5,051 of JBEKBS010000007.1, forward strand.
GAACGCCGCCGGTCTGCCTCTTGCGGGGCGAGGTGCGGAAGGACGGCGAGGGCGTGGCCAAGATCTTCAACTGCTCCTTTTTGAAGGCATTTTAGAGGATGCGGATGTGTTTACGAACTTCTTGGCACGAATTCGGCGATAGGCAGCGAATTCGGTGACATGCTCGCTAATTCTCTGGAATTAGGTGCGTGTCACCAGAATACGCACCAGGATTCGCCGATCGGAGGTGAAGGATGAGCGGTTATCGTTTTTCGGTTCTCGTGGCCAGGGATATGAACGGGTGGGAAGCATATTGCCCGGACTTCCCGGACTGCCGGGCCCGGGGCTCGAGCTATGAGGACGCCGTCGCCAACCTCAAGGACCTCGTTCAGGTCCTCATCGAAGATGGGTTGGGGGATGACGAGACATTTGCCCGGGCTGAAGAGCTCTGCCTGACCGCCCTGAACTTGGCGCTCTAAGCGAGAGATTTCAGTTGACTTTCTGACAATTTCAGATGTCCTTGAACGTTCTTAGCTAGGGGGGCGATAAGGAGAACTCAGAGACTTGCGCTCCTTCAGGTCCACGGTCCAGGGGCAGCCGCGCCGCTTGATCTACAAACTCGAAGAAGATGCCGTCGTTTTATATTCCTTCGGGCCCCGGCACGGAAAATACGGTTGAATCAAGGGGCCCCCGAGGACAAGAAAGCCGCCGCGGCCGTGATATAATGGGCTGCATGACGGAACAAAAAGCCCCGCCGGTGTCCCCCTGGGCGGCGGCCCGCGACGCGGCCATCGGGGAATTCCTGGACCGGTTCGCCGACTCTCCCGATCGCGACCTCCTGGCCGAAATGATGGTGGCCATCACCCGCCTCGCCCGTGACGGGGCGGACCGGGGCGACCTCAAGCTCCTCAGTTCATCGTTCAAGGAGCTCCGGTATGCCTTCAAGGTCTTCGCTCCTTACGCGGGCATCCGCAAGGTCAGCATCTTCGGCTCGAGCCGGACGCCCCCCCGTCATCCGGACTATATCCAGGCGAACGAGTTCGCCCACCGCATGCGGATGCGGAGCTGGATGGTTATCACGGGGGCCGGGGACGGGATCATGCGGGCCGGGCACGCCGGCGCCGGCCGGGCCGCGAGCTTCGGCGTCGCCATCCGCCTGCCCTTCGAACAGAAGACGAACACGATCATCGCCGAAGATCCCAAGCTCATCAATTTCAAGTATTTCTTCACCCGCAAGATCCTCTTCCTGAAGGAAGCTTCGGCCATCTGCCTCTTCCCCGGAGGGTTCGGCACCCATGATGAGGGCCTCGAGTCCCTGACCATGGTCCAGACGGGAAAGACGACCCTCATCCCGATCGTCCTCGTCGACGCCCCGGGTGGAACGTACTGGCAGCACTGGCGGACCTACGTCAAGGCGGAGCTCCTCCACAATGGGATGATCGACGAGGAGGACATGAACCTCTTCATGCTCACCGACGACGTCGACGCGGCCGTGGAGGAGATCACGGGCTTTTACCGGCGTTTCCATTCGATGCGGTACGTGGGCGAGAGGCTCGTCCTTCGCCTGAGTTCGCTGCTCCCGGTCACGTCTCTCGAGAAGATCAACGACACCTATCGGGGCATCCTCACCTCTGGGCGGATCGAACAGTGTTCCGGGCCAGTCGAGGGCGAGCAGGACGAGTTTCCCGGGATGCCGAGGCTCGTTCTCGCGTTCAACCGGCGCGACGTCGGCAGGCTGCGCCTTCTTGTCAACGACGTCAACCGGGCCTGAAAGCCCCCGTTTCGGCCTATTTCTTTTTATCCGGGTACGGCGGGTGCCTGGGGACGTCGACCGGCTGCTTCCTGATCAACTCCTGGAGATGCTGGACCGCCGCTTCAAGCTGGGCGTCCTTCCCTTGGAATGACACGTGCGGCAGGTTGTCGACGACGATGTCCGGATCGACGCCGTGGCCTTCGATGAGCCATTCGCCCTCGGGCCCGTAGACGCCCGTTTCGGCCGCCGAGGCCAGCCCCCGGTCGACGAGGACGTTCGACGAGCTCAGCCAGATCTCGCCGCCCCAGGTCCGGGTCCCGATGACCTTGCCCAGGCCGAGCCGCCGGAAGCCTTCGCTGAAGGCCTCCCCGTCCGATGCCGTGTACTCGTCGCACAGCACGACCATATGCCCCCGGAAGGCGTATTGCATGTTCCAGGTCGGGTTGCCCACCCGGCCCTGCCAATAGAACCAGGCCCGCCGCATGAGTTTCTCCAGGATCCACGAGTCGATGTTCCCGCCTCGATTGTGGCGGACGTCGATGATCAGGCCCTTGCGGTCGAAGACGGGATAGAAATTCTTGACCCATTCGGTGTAGTTATCGTTGCCCATCGCCCGGAGATGGACATAGCCGATGTCTCCCTTCGAGGCCTTCTCGACCTCCAGCCGCCGAGTGTATTCCCATTCCGAGTAGCGGAGATCGGATTCAGCTCCCGGCGTCATCGGGTAGACGATGGCCTTGAACGCCGCGCCGCCCCCGGCCGGCTTGATCTCGACGAGGACCTGCAGGCCGGCCGTGTTCCGCAGCAACAGAGACGGGTCCGCGACACCGAGCGTCGCCGCGCCGTTGATCGCCGTGACCACGTCGCCCTCGTGGATGTTCGTCATCGGCCTGGCCAGCGGCGAGCATCGTTCGGGATACTCGGGGTCGGAGCGATAGATGTGTTCGACCCGGAAGCCGCCCGCGGCTTCATCGCGGGCCAGCCTGGCCCCGAGCGAGCCGGGCGCGACACTGTCAGCTCCCTGCCTGATGTCGCCCCCCCTGACGAAGGTGTGGAGGGCCGAGAGCTCGCCCACGAGATGGGCCAGGAGGTCGTTGAGCTCGGAGCGGTCGCTGACCCTTTCGACGAACGGCCTGTGGCGCTCGAGGAGCCCCTGATAGTCGACATTATGGAGGTTCCGGTCATAGAAATAATCCCGCTCCATGCGCCAGGCGTCGGTGAACATTTGGCGCCATTCCTGGCGGGTGTCGATGGAGAACGTCCAACGCGAAAGGTCGACCTTCTTCTCTCCGAGCGCCGCAGGGGGTGCAGTTGACGCGTCGATGACGTACAGGTCTCCCTCTTTCTGGACGAGGAGCTTCTTCCCGTCAGCCGACAGCTCGAAGTTCCGGACATCCTCGATGAGCGTCTTGGCCTGGACGTTCCGGTTCTTGATCTCGGCGGCCTGGAGCATGCTCCGGCCCGCCGCATTGCTCTCCCGGTCGATGAAAAACAGGACCTTTTCGCCGACGGCGAGCTGAGAATAGACGCCGGCCGCGAGGGGGACCTCAAAGACGCGGTCCTGGAGGGCGGCGAACTCGATGACGACCTTTGGCGCGGCCTCTTTGGCGCCCTTAGCCTCGGCGGGCTTGTCCGGTTTCGCGGCCGGCGCGGCGGCGGCCTTGGTTTCCTCGGCGTCCTTTTTCTCCTTTTCGTCGGCGGTGAGTTCGTTCGCCGGAGCGAAGGGGAAGATTTCCTTGGCCGTCAAGGCCATGGCATAGATCTTGGTCGTCTTGTCGAAATAGGGCTCGGGCTGGCGCGGTCCCCAGGGGCCGCCGACGGCGCTCCGGAAATAGCGGTCGGACAGGAAATAGAGCCACTTTCCGTCGGGGCTCCAGGCTGGGTTGTAGGAATCGACGCGGTCGTTCGTCAGCTCGGTCAGCTGGCCCGTCGCCGCATTGAGCACCATGATCTGCTGGAAGCCGTTATCGGCCGCCCGGACGAAGGCAAGCCACCGGCCGTCCGGGGACCAGGCGAGGTCGTCGAACATCCCATTCGCGGATTCGGCGACCTTGGTGAGAGTTCTTGTCTCGCCGTTCCAGATCCAGAGCTGGTTGTCCTTGTCGGCGAAGGCGATGGACCTGCCGTCGGGAGAAGGGACTCCGTCGAACCGGATGACCCGGGCGCCCGAGGTCAGCTGTTCGCCCGCGCCGAGCCCGTCGGCCGGGAAGCGGTGGAACTCCCATTCGCCGGTTTCATCGGAAAGGACCATGAGGCTCTTGCCGTCCCCGAGGAACCGGGCCGCCCGGTTGCGGACGCCGTCCTTGCGGCTGACCCTGACCCACCGGCCATCGCCCGCTGGGGCGACGAAGACGTTGCCGCGCGAGACGAGAGCCACCCGGTCGCCCGAGGGCGAGAGGTGCGCGGAGGTCAGGTAGTCCACCGGCTTGGTGATCCACTTCTCCCGCATCTGGTCAAAGTCCGACGGGAGGGTGATCTCGAGCCGGACGTCCTTTCCAGCGGCGATGTCGTAGACATGAACATCCGCCACGAGCTGGTAGGCGATCCTTCCGTTATCGAGCGATGGTGAGCTCACGTCGAAACCTTTGTGGAACGTGTGCTGCCGGAGGTCCTTGCCGCCGTCGTCCATGGACCAGAGGTTCATGGTCCCGTCACGGTCGCTGACAAAATAAACCCGGCCCTTCCAGGTCATCGGGTTCTTGCTCGTCCCGGCGTAGCCCTGCGTCAGGGGCGCGGCCTCGGAATCTCCCATGGTGAACTTCCAGAGGCTCTGGGCGGTGCCGCCCTTGTAGCGCTTGGTGTAGCTTCCCTGGAACGGAAGGCGGGTGAAAAAGAGAGTCCGGCCGGCCGGGTCGAAGGACCCGTCCGCGGCCTGGCTGAGCGGGAGGAGGGATTCGGCGTTCGTCCGGGGGTCGAGGATGACGAGCTCGGTGTTAGGGAGCGTCGAGTATTTCTGGGTGGCGTAGATGATCTTTCCATCCGGTGTCCAGCCGACGGGGATCGAGGTCTGGCCGGAGAACGTGCGGCGGACGGGAAGGCCGCCGGCGAGCGGCATCGTGTAGACCTCGGTCGGCCCCTCGTACTGGGCGGCGAAGGCGACCGTCGTTCCGTCGGGGGAGATGGCCGGGCTCGTCTCGAGCCCCGGGTGGGACGTCAGGCGGACGGCCGTTCCGCCCTTGATGTCGACGGACCAGAGGTCGCCCTCGGAGGTGAAGACGACCGTCGTCCCGCGAAGGGCCGGGAAGCGGTAATATCCGTTACGGCCGGCAGAGGAAAGGGGGCCGGCCAGCGCCGCAAGGCCCAGGATGAGGATCAAAATGATGAAATGCTTTCTCAAGGCGAGCTCCTTTCCAGAGGTCGGGAATGCAAGGCCCTATTGTATGGACGGCGGGCGGGGTTTTTCAACAGATTTTCTCCGGAGGGCCATGGACGCCGCGCTTTTCGAGGAGTTTCCGGCCTTGTTTTTTCCAGGCCGCCATGCCATAATGAGGCCGCTTGGCAGGCGTTCGAGCGTTCTGTCATGTGGGGAGGGAACAACATGGGAAACACGCAGACGATCTGGGTCGGGGACATCGCCCCCGATTTCACTCTCAAGGACCATCACAATCGCGAATTCAAGCTGTCCGCCTTCGCCGGGAAACGGGTCCTTCTATCCTTCCACCCGCTGGCTTGGACGCCGGTCTGCGCCGATCAGATGAAGGCCCTCGAGGCCAAAAAGCCGATTTTCGACGAGCTGAACACCATCGCCGTCGGCCTCAGCGTGGATTCCTTTCCGACGAAACACGCCTGGGCCAAGGAGCTGGGCCTCAAAGACACCCGCCTCCTCTGCGATTTCTGGCCCCACGGAGCCGTCGCCCACGCCATGGGCATCTTCCGCAAGGAGGAGGGTTTTTCCGAGAGGGCCAACATCATCGTCGACGGGCAGGGCCGCGTGGCCTTCATCAAGGTCTACGACATCCCTGAGCTCCCGGACCTCGAAGAGATCCTTTCTTTTCTGAGAAAATAGACCCTTCCCGCCGCATGGCGGTCCATCTGGGCCTGACGGGACTCGGAGTATAGCACCGACTGCAACTCATCCCGACGAACAGATTTGCCGGGTGAACCGCCGGGGACGCCGGCTTTCACGAGCTTCGAGGGGCGGCCCCCAAAGGAGAGAGAAGGCCAGAGCTTGTTCCTCTTGACGGTCGCGAAGTCGTTCTCCCACCAGCTCATGTTTTTCCGTTCTTGCCGTCTTTTTTCCCCGGCCCCGCATTCCCCCGGAAAAGGTCCATCTGGCCGCCGCGGATCTTGCGGACGATGTCCCGGAGGACGGGGTATTTTTCGAGGAGGAGCTCCGGGACGTCCACTTTTTCTCCCGTGATCATGTTTCGGATCTGGAGGGCGTTGGCCATGGCCTGTCCCCGATAGTGGTTGTTGGTGATGACGTAGACCTTGCCGCTCTTCTTACCCAGGTCCTTGATCCTCCGGATCCAGTCGTTGAGCTCGTCCTTCGCGTAGAGGTAATCGTAGCGGTCGTCCCGGCCGGCCCCCTCCCGGAACCAGTTTTTGTAATTCCGGCCGTGGAGCCGGACGTAAGCGAAGTCAGGGTTCGTGCTCACGGCCGATGGTCCGATCGAGTCCTTGAAGACCGGCTGGTCGATATTGCAGAACGCGACCCGGCTGTCTCTGAGCATGTCATAGAACTCGGGAGTGTCCCAGGTCGCATGGCGGACTTCCAGGGCGACGGGGTATCCCGCGAAAAGGCCGAACAGGCGGAGAAGGTAGGCCGCGTTCGCCTCCGTGCCCGCGAAGGACCAGGGGAACTGGATGAGGAGGGCGGCCAGCCGGTTCCGGACCAGGAGGAGCTCGATCCCGGCCTTGAATTCGTCCACGTCCTTTTGGGAAAAATCCTTCCGATAGTGGGTGAAGACTTGATGGAGCTTGACGGAGAAGAGAAAATCCGGATGGCCTTCGACCTTCTTGAGCCAGGAGAGCGCCAGGACGGGATTGGCCGGGCGGTAGAAGGTACTGTTGATCTCGACGATGTTGATGTAGTTCATCAGGTAAAGGAGGGGATGGAAGCCCCGATCCTTGCGGGCGGGGTAGACGATGCCCTCCCAATCCTCGTAGCTCCAGCCGGCCGTCCCGATGTGGTATTTCGTCATCGCCGCCTCCCTATTTTAGAAAAAACGCGGCCAATATCCAACGAAAATCGATGGCCATTTGACCCGTTCGCCGACGCTAAGCCCCGCCTTTCAAGGCGGGGACAAGAAGCGAGGCTCAGGGTTAACCCCGAACAAGCTCCGGCATTCATGCCGGGGACTCGAGGGGTTGACATCCGCGGCGGGCGGGCATATCTTTGGGGGCCATGGCGACCTCGAACTTTGATCTCCCGGCCATCGAGGCGGGGATCCGCGCCGCCCATCAACGGATCAGGGGAGACGTCATGCACACGCCGGTCGAGCTCTCCGAGACCCTGAGCGACAGGACCGGGGCCCGGGTCCTCATCAAGTGGGAAAGCGACCAGATCACCGGCTCGTTCAAGCTCCGGGGCGCCCTGAACAAGCTGCGGTCCCTGACGCCGGAGGAACGGGAGCGCGGAGTGGTCTCCGCCTCGACGGGCAACCACGGTCTGGCCATCAGTCACGCCGCGAAGCTCGAGGGGATCGGACTCAGGCTCTTTCTCCCGGCCACGGTTTCGGACATCAAGAGGAAAAAGATCGAAGCCCTGGGCGTCCAGCCCGAATTTTTCGGGTCGAGCTGCGACCAGACCGAGACCTACGCCCGGGAACAGGCGGACAGGACCGGGCGGGTTTTCGTTTCCCCCTACAACGACGGGGATATCGTCTGCGGCGCCGGCACCGTCGGGCTCGAGATCGCCGAAGACGCTCCGGAGATCGACGACGTCCTCGTCCCCGTCGGCGGCGGAGGCCTCATCGCCGGCATCGCGGCCTGCCTCAGGAGAACGAGGCCTGGGGCGCGGGCGATCGGGGTCGAGCCCGAAACATCGGCGTTCATGGCGGCCTCGGTCGAAGCCGGCCGTCTCGTGGAGGTCGAGGAGCAAGAAACGATCGCCGACGCCGTCGCCGGAGGCATCGAGCCCGGCGCCCTCACTTTCCCCCTCTATCGCGACCTCGTCGCCCGGACGATCGTCGTTCCGGAGGCCCTGATCGCGTCCTCCATGGCTCTGCTTTTCGAACGGCACCACAAGATGATCGAGGGAGCCGGCGCCCTGCCGGTCGCCGGGCTTCTCGCCCGCGCCGGGGACTTCCGCGGCCGGAATGTCCTCGTCGTCGTGAGCGGCCGGAATGTCGCCCCGGACAGGTTCCGGGAGATCACCGGCCTGTCGTGAAAATGTTGCCCGCGGGCCGTTTTTTGAATATGATAAGACGAGTACGTCGATGAAACGTCTGGCTCTTCTGTTGGGATGGATTCTCTCCCTTCTCGCGCCCGCCGCTTGCAAGAAAGCCCCGGAGCCCGCCGCGCCGGCCGAGCGGCCCGGGATCTACGTCGTCGGGATCTTCCAGTCCGTGGATTCGCCCACGGCGGACGAGGTCCGGAAGGGGATCCTCCAGGCCTTCAATGACAGCGGCCTGAGGGACGGCGAGAACGTCCGGGTCCGGATCCGGATCGCCAACGGGGACATCTCCGAGGTCCAGCGGATCGCCCGGGAGTTCGTCGAGGAGAAAGTGGACCTCGTCATCCCCCTCTCGACGCAGTGCCTCCAGGCGGCCCTTATCGCCGGCCGTTCGACCCCGATCGTCTTCGGGTCCGTCGCCACTCCTTTTCTCGTCGGCGCGGGGAGAACCCCGGACGACCATCTGAGTTACGTCACCGGAGTGGCTTCGACCGGGCCTGTCCGACAGGCCGTGAAACTCATCCACGAGGTCCTGCCAGGGGCCAGACGCCTGGGAACGCTCTGGACGCCCTCGGAGGTCAATTCGGAGTATTATCTGGACCTGGCCCAGGAGGCCGCCGCCGAGCTCGGCCTGGAAATCGTGGCCATCCCGGTGGCCAGCGCCCAGGAGATCCCGCAGTCGGCCCAGATTCTGGTCAACGCCAAGGTCGACGTACTCTTCCCGATCTCCGACAACACCATCAACACCTCGTTCGACGCGCTCGGGCGGGCGGCCGAGGAGAACCGCCTGCCCCTCTTCGCCGTCTTCCTCCGTTCCGTGGAGTTCGGAGCCTGCGCCGCGGTCGGATACGATTTCCACGACATGGGATACAAGACGGGGCAGGTTGCTCTCCGGGTCAAGAACGGCGAGAGCCCGGCCCGGATCCCCATCCAGTTCATGACCGACGTCAAGGTCGCTCTCAATCTGGCCGCCGCGGAGAAGCAGGGCGTGGTCTTTCCGAAGGAGATCCTGGCCCGGGCGGTGAAGATCATCCGCCCAGCCCCCGGGACCGGCCCGGCCGGCGATTCCGCCAGCCGACGATAAGACCACCCCACCGGTCCTATCCCCTGGCCATCTAGTTTGCGCCCGGCTCGGCCGGCGGCTTTTTCTCTTTTGCGGGAATCGCGGCGTCAGAGCGGGAATGAGAAGGCCGCCCGCCCCTTCCCGGCGGGGGCGGCATTCCTGATGGCCTGAACGGTCAGACTGATCGCGCGGCGGCAGGCCTCATCAAGGTCCCGGCCGCCCGCAAGGTATCCCAGGATGGCCGCGGACAGGAAGCACCCGGTCCCGTGGACCCTTTTATCGAGCCTCTCGTGGTGGAAAACCGCGAAGGCGCGTCCGTCGAAAAGGACATCCACGGCCTCGCCACGGAGATGCCCGCCCTTGACGAGGCACGGGACAAGGCCCGATCGATGGATCCGCCGGGCCGCCTCCTTCATGTCTTCGACCGTCCGGATGCGGAGGCTGGCAAGGGCCGAAGCCTCGTCCAGGTTGGGCGTGATCAGGCTCGCCCGACCTTTGATAAGTTCGAGAAACCGGGGCACGGCCCTTTTCTCGAGGAGCACGGCCCCGGAACTGGACTTGAAAACAGGGTCGACGACCCTGGGGATGGAAGGGTTGGCGGCGAGGATCCGGGCTGCCGCCGCCAGGTTTTCAAGCGTGCCGGTCATCCCCGTCTTGATCCCCCCGAAGCGCGCCCCCCCGGCGAGAGCCTCGTACTGGCTCCGGACCATCCCCGGCGGCAGATGGAAGGTCTTCTTCATCTCGGCCGCGTTCTGGGCCGTGACCGAGGTGAGGATCCCGGCTCCCCTGAACCCGAGGTGGCTGAAAACCCGAATATCGAGCCCGACGCCGGCCCCGCCCGAGGGATCGTAACCAGCGATCGAGAGAAGGGTTCTTATCATATGTCCGGCTCTCCGACGCGATTTTATCATATTCCAGCCGCCCGGCCCTCATACAACCAGTTGACAACCCTCCGGGAATATAATATAGATTCGGCACAAGTCTGATTTTGGAGGCAAAAAATGACGAAGAAACTTAGCTTAGGCCTGGCTGTCCTCCTGTTGTCGACGTCCGGGCTCCTGGCCAACGGCCTGAACCTGAATGGGTTCGGCGCGCGGGCCGCTTCCATGGGCGGCGCGTTCGTCGGCCTGGCCGATGATTACACGGCCGTCTTCTGGAATCCCGCCGGCCTGGCCCTGATGAAGAATGGCACCTTCGGCCTGACGGGCGACCTTCTGATCCCGACGGGCACATACGACCTGGGCACGTTCAGCATGAAGACCAACAACAAGTATTATCCCGCGGGACTGGTCGGTTATTTCCAGCCCATCGGCGATCGGGTAGTCGTGGGAGTGGGCGCGTACACGCTCTCCGGCCTGGGAGCGGACTGGAACAACACGGGCCTCGAAGCAGCGCTGATCTCGCCCTATCCGACCTCAGCTTTTACCCCGGCGGTCGAGAACTACGTCTGGAAGAGTTTCATCGGCTCGATCACCATCGCCCCGGCGATCGCCGTCAAGCTCACCGACCAGATCCTCCTTGGCGCCACGTTCAACATCAACTACGGTTTCTTTAAAACTGATCAATGGGGCGAATATCAGGTCATTGCCGAACCCCCGATGCTCTTCAATTTCGGCCAGGCGACGATGAACGTCAACGGCTGGGGATTCGGAGCGACCTTCGGCCTGCTGGTCAAGCCGACCGACTGGGTCAGCTTCGGCCTCACCTACAGGCTTGCATCCAAGATCAAGATGTCCGGGACATCCAGCCTGGAAAACCTGCCCCTTCTGAATTCAGCTCTCCCGGACACGTCCCCCGCTAAGTTGAACGCCACAAGCCCCGCATGGCTGGCCGGCGGCCTCGCCGTCAAGCCCTTGACGAACCTGACGCTCGCCTTCGACCTCCAGTGGACAAACTGGAAAAAGCTGGATTATCTGACGGTCGCCCTGAGTGATCCCAATTGGAATGCGTTCGGAGTTTCCGAAAACACCCTGACGCTCCTTTGGGCCAACAAGCTCCAAATTCGAGGCGGCCTCGAGTATAAGATGGGCAGTTTTGCGGTCAGGTGCGGATATTATTACGACCCCGCCCCGGCTCCGGACTCCACGATGAACATTCTGGTCCCGAGCTTTACGTATAATACTGTCACTGCGGGCGTAGGCTACAAGAAAGGCAAATTCGAATTCGACCTGGGCCTGGAATACCTAATGGGCCAGAAGCGGACGATTACCGACTTAACCGCGGCTATGCCGGGGATCTACCAGATGCACATCCTCGTCCCGGAGGTCTCCTTCAACTTCGGCTGGTAACCCGGATCCACCTGAACCCGAGAAGGGGGGCGAAAGCCCCCCTTTTTTTTGCCATGTGTTAGAATCCCATCGATGTCCGGAAAGAGCAGGGCCCACGTTTTGATCTCGGGACGCGTCCAGGGTATCGCTTACCGCTTCTTCGCCGAGAAATGGGCGAACGCCCTGGACGTCACCGGATGGGTCCGAAACCTCCATGACGGACGCGTCGAGGTCCTTGTCGAAGGGGACCGGCCGAACATCGACCGATTCCTGGAGCGCCTCAGGGATGGGCCGCGACTGGCCCAGGTGGACGGCTTCGAGGTCGAATGGGGCGACTCCACTGGCGAGTTCCCTTCCTTCCGGATCACATTTTCAGGGGATTGATGCCCATTGGAAAACCCATGTGACATCCCGCCTTGAGCGGATTCATCGCCGCTCAGAACTCGGCCCATCTTTTTTTTATTTGGATGAGCTCATTCGCCCGGGGGTTCAGCCGGCCCGGGATTTCCGGCGGCATTCCTCGGAACAGAAGAAGCGCTCCCGCCCGTCGCGGACTTCGCGGATCGCTTCCTCCTTCGGGATGTACGTGTTGCAGACATCGTCCTTGACCATCACGCCTTGGATCTGGCGGGGCGGAGCGGGCGCCTTCCGGGCCCGGGTTAGGGCCCGCCAAAACTGGAAAATATAGTAAGCGGCGTAGACGATGAGGACAAAGAAAAAGAACCGGAACAATCCACCGATCATGGGACGAATTTAGATGATTTCCCGGGCTCTGTCAATTTCCCTGATCCCTTCATGGATTGTCATGAACGCTTGATTCGTCAGGCATGGGAAAGTAAGATGATGGAGGATGTGTTGAGCCCCATGGACGCTTTTCTCACGGCCGAACAAAAAGCCCTCAGGCAGGACATCCGGGATCATATCCGGGAGGTCGCGCCGGCGGACCCCGAAAGCGCGCCCTTGGGTCCGGCGGCCCTGGCGGCGATCAGCCGGAGGTTGAGGGACCTTGGTTATCCGGATCTCCCGGGCTCAGGGCCGGGGACGGGACGGATGGGGCTCACCGAGAAAGCCCTGGTCATCGAGGAGGTTTCCGCCGCCTCGCCGGAGCTGGGCCGGGCCATTTCCGCGGCTGGCGGAGGGTCGGCCGGCACGCTTGGCCCGGAGGGCCCCGTGGCCGAAGTGGCCCGGGACATCGGGACGGCTGCGGCCATCCTGCGTTCGTGTCTGGGGGCCGCCCGGGACAATGGCCTGTTCGAAAGCAACCTCATGGATCATCAAAAGGCCCAGATGGACCTCGCGGACGCTCTCTCCGGCCTCGAGGCCGCCCGGCTTCAGGCCTACCGGGCCCTCGGCCTTCTCGATCGGGGGGACGAGGAACGGGGCGACGAGGAGCTCCGGCGCGCGGCCGGCCGGGTCCGGGAGGTCCTCAACGAAGCCCGGGCCCTGTCCTCGGCCCTGGCCGACGGGAGCGGGCTCACGGATAAGATCCCTGGACGAGAAAGGAGCCGACCATGAAGCTCGAAAGCCTGTATCGGAAAGCCGTCGCCGTCGGAATGTCCCGCGACCTGAGGGAACCGGACGAGATCCGCAGGATCCTCGACGACGAGGACGCGAAATTCCGGAAGCTCTCGACCGAGGAAGCCAAGACGTACGACCTGGACAGGCTGTTCAATCCTTTCGCCGACACGCGGATCCTCGCCGGCGCTCCCGAGACGGAGGTCGGCCGGGTCATCGTTGGCATCGATATGGAGACCTCCGAAGTCCTCCTGACTCACGTCCTCAACCGGGACCTCGGGCGGAAGATCGACCTCATCATCGCCCACCACCCCGAGGGTCATGCCCTGGCCCGGCTCCACGACGTCATGAAGCTCCAGTCGGACCTCCTGGCCGCCTGCGGAGTCAACGTCTCCGTGGCCGAACAGCTCCTGGACAAGCGCATGGGCGAGATCGAACGGCGGCTCCTTCCGGTCAACCACAACCGGGCCGTGGACGCGGCCTTCCTCCTTGGGATCCCCATGATGTGCGTCCATACGCCGGCCGACAACTGTGTCACATCCCACCTGAGGGACGTCTTCGAGCGGGAGAAGCCCGCGAAGCTCAAGGACCTCCTCGACCTCCTCCGGCGGATCCCCGAATACCGGAAGGCCGAGCGGCTGTCGGCCGGGCCCAAGATCGTCAGCGGCTCGGACGCGAGCCGGTGCGGCAGGATCTTCGTGGACATGACCGGCGGGACCGAGGGCCCCAAGACGATCTTCGAACAGCACGCCATCTCGGGCGTCAGCACGATCGTCGCCATGCATGTCAGCGAGGAGGCCCTGGAGAACGCGAAGAAGGCCAACCTGAACGTCGTCATCGCCGGCCACGTTTCGAGCGACACTCTGGGGCTGAACCTCCTGTTCGACGAGGTCGAGGCGGACGGGCGCCTGGATTTCGTCAACGCCTCCGGGTTCGAGAGGATCAGGAAAGCCGACCGCTAGGGGAGGATCACAGCCCGCCGTAGTGCCCCTGGGCACAGAGGGTCATGGCCCAGCGGGCGAAGGCCCGGGCCTCGGCCAGGTCGTGCTCGTCGGGATGCGTCGCCGCAGAGGCCGCCATGTCCGCCCAGGCCTCGTGTTCCGGGGATTTCATCAGGACCTCGAGGGCCTGCATCGAAACCTTCCCCCGGCAGGAGAACGTTCCGACGAGGCGGGCCTTGGACACGAGGACCGACGCGTATTCCAGGGCTTCCCGGGAAAGGCTGCTCCCCGTCACGGACCCGTGCGTCGAAAAAAGAGCGACCTTCTTTCCTTCGGGGATCCGCTTGAGGAACACCTCGGCCGGATAGGGGACGCTATGCGTCTGGACCGGGAACCCGGCAAAGACGTTCTGGTAGGGGGCCAGGTCCTCGACCTCCGCCATGGGCTTGAGGACCTTGTCCCCGGGGATCTCATCGAAGATCGCTTCGGCGACTTTCTTGGTGTTCCCCGTCCGGCTGAAATAGGTCACGAGGGTCTTGGACATGGCACGTATCCTTTCTCCGGCCCCGGCCTCGGTCCGTTATTTTCCCAAAAAATGCCGCGGAATTCCAATCATTCCTCGACCGGAAGATCGATCGTCACCGCCGTGCCCGCCCGCCGCTCGCTCGAGACCTGGATCGTCCCGCCGTGTTCTTCGATGATCTTCTTGGCGATCGGCAGGCCGAGCCCGGTGCCCGAGTCCTTGGTCGAGAAATAAGGGTCGAAGATCCGCTCGATCGTCTCGCGGCTCATCCCCGGACCCGTGTCGCGGATGACGAGCCTGAGCTTCGATCCTTCGCGGCCGAGGCTGACGTCGACCTCCCCCTTGTGGCTGATGGCCTCGACCGCATTGGCGATGATGTTCCGGAGGGCGGTCTTGAGCTTGGCCGCGTCGCCCCGGGTCCGGAAATCCCGGCCGGAATAGACGACCTTGAAGCGGATCCTCTCGGAGAGGAGTCTCCGGTAGGGCCGCAGGGTGTCCTCCAGGACTTCGGCCAGGTCCAGGGGGTCCTTCTGGAGGATCGTGTCCCTGGAGATCTCCATGAACTCCTGGGCGATCCGCCGCAGGTTCTCGACTTCGCTGATGATGTAGGACATGGACTCCTTGAGGGCCAGGTCGAAGTCGCCATTCTTGTCCTCGTACACCTTGAGGACATGCTCGGCCGAGAGCTGGATCGGCGTCAGGGGATTCTTGATCTCGTGGGCGACCTTCCGCGCCATCTCGGTCCAGGCGACCTTCTTGCTCATTTCGGCCAGCTCCTGCTCGTGGGCCTTGAGGTTCTTGATCATCGTGTTGAAACCCTCGATGAGGGTCATCATCTCGTCGCGGGACCTGTGGTCGATCCGGACCTCGAGGTTCCCCAGGCCCACCTCGCGCGTCCCGGCCAGGAGCTTGCGGACGGGGACGATGACAATCGACCGGATCCCTCTGGAGAAGAGGATGACCAGGATGGTGAAGAAAGCGGCGAGCAGGACGAGGAACTCGACGATCTCGCGCGTCGCCCGGGCGATCTCCTGCTGCTCGAAGGGGAAGGGGAGGGAGATGAAAAGGGTCGAATTCTCGAAGGCATAGGGAACGGTCAGCGTCTGGAAGGAATATCCGCCGATCGCCGTCCGCTTTGTATAGAACGGCTTTTTGCCGTAGATGAGGCTCTCGTAGGCCTCCCCGTCGAGGAGGTCCGGAAGCAGTCCGGTGTCGAAGAATTCCCCCCGGCTCGAGGCCACGAGGAGGGCGTCCCGGTAGAGGTTGACGTCGTTCGCGAGGGTCGAGCTGATCCACAGGGCGAGGTCCGCGGTCGGGGCGAGGTAGGGGGAGATGTTCTTGTCCCTGACGATGAGGAAGGCCTCGAGGAGGCTTTGGGCGTAGCTGGCGTGGATCGCGGCGTCCTCGACGAACCGCTCCGCGAAGATCCGGTCGAACAGGCTCCGGGTGAAGACCGTATACATGAGGAGGGGGACGAGGGCCACGGCCAAGAAGGCCGCGTAGACCCGGCTGGAGAATGACCAGAGGGGCCGGGAGAGACGCGCTTTCCCCGCCAGAAACGCGAACAGCATGAGGATGGCCGCGGCGACGGCGAGGTCGAAAAAGAACAGCCTGAGGAATTCAACGGCCCTGGTCGCGAGCTTCTTCAGCGGCGTGAACAGCATGTACAGGCGGTCCTGGGACTTGAAGAGATAGGCGTCATAGGACGTCCCCTTTTCCTCGAACCGGGACCAGATGGGCCGTCCGGACGCGGCCAGTCCGCTCATGTCGCCCGCGGAGACCCCGGACGTCAGCTTCTGGGGGTTGAACAGGGGGTTGTCCTCGAGGTCATAGATGGCGCAGCCGAAATCGAACTGGTTCAGGGAGGGCATGGGGTCGGTCCGAAGGACCTCGAAATAGGGGTTGGCCGAATAGAGGAACGGGAGCATCTCCGGGTCCAGCGACACATAGAGGATCAGCCGGCCCAGGTAATGGTTCTCATCGCTCCAGTCCTTGTATCCGATGAGGAATTCCTTCTCCTTCCCGATGAAGCTCAAGGATTGCCGGACGATGGTCCAGTTTCCGGAGCGCTCGAGTTCGGGGGGCTTGATGTAGTACTTGGGAACGTTGAGGGAGAACCAGCTCAGGCTGTTCCCCTCGGCGTCGCGGAGCTCGAGGCTCGAATACCAATTGAACTTGGCGACGAGGCTTTTTTGCCAGAGCGAGTGGGCGAAATTGGGGTCGGAGGGGTTCTTGAGATAGGAGACGATGGAGTGCTGGTCCCGGTCGATGTCCGGGAAGGACTGCTCCATCAGGAAGTCCCCCCACGCCTCCTGGGCCAGGATGGTCCGTTTCAGCGTCGTCTCGAGGAGAGTGTGGGTTCTGACGGCCATCAGGCTCTCCAGGGACTGAGCCGTCCACAAGGCCGCCAGCAGAAGCCCGAGGATGAGGATCTCGTGCCGGCGGAGGAGTTCGGGCATGAAGGCGATGGCGTAGACCCACGAGAGGAGCGCCAGGTGGAAAAGGAGCAGGAGCGGGGACCTGTCTCCCCCGAAGATGAGCAGGACAGCCCCGGCCGTCACCGCGACGATCAAGAACGACATGGCAGGGTTCCCGGCAAGGCGGGCCGCCAGCCTGAATGCCAGGGACAGGACGATGAGCAGGGCCGTCAGGAAAAGGAGCAGGCTGAGGTGGAGGGCGAGGAACGGCGCCTTGACGGTCCAGCGGAGGAGGGAGAGGTTGGAGTTGAAAACGAGGTGTCCGAGGACCCCCACGAAGCCGATGAAGCCGGAAGCCGCCAGCGCGCCGGCCAGGACATGGAGGGCTGGGGAGACCAGGCGCCCGGCCTTTTCCCGGCCGGCCTGAAAGAGAGACCTTCCGTAGACGGCCAGGCAGGCGGCGAGGGCAAAGGCCAGAAGAGCCGTCAGGAGGATGTCGGCCGGCGACCGGGTCAGGTTCCCGGGCGACCGGAATCCGGCTGCGGCCGGAGAAAAAACGGGCAGAGCCTGGACCCTTTCCAACCGTCCGAGGGGAAGGGCGATGAGCCTCAGCCCGATGGAGATGACCACGATGAGGATTCCCGGCAGGGCCTTGCGCTCCTTGATGAAACCGGGCGACGTCCAGAGGAAAATGAGGGCCAGGACGCCTCCGGCGCCCAGGAGAAGCAACAGGACCAGCCAGAGACCTTCTCTGACCTCGGTGAGCTTTGAAGCCAACGAGGAGGAGGAGAGGGTCACAGTGGCCACGATTCGGCCCGCCTCGTTCCGGAGAGGGAAGAAAAGGGTCTGGATCTCGTTCTCCTGCCGGGGCTGGCCGGCGAATTCGTCGCCGTGTCGGGCGAAGAGCTTCTCGAAACCGGACACGTCCTGCTTGAAATCCCAGTAATCGATGTCGAAGTCCGTCCGGAAGGCCCGCCGCAGGGCCTGATACTCGAGGACGTAGGAAGATTGGAACTGGGGGATGAAGGCCAGGAGCTTGAAGTGGGCGAGCAGGCTTCCGTCGCCGCCCCGGGACCTTAGGGCGACGAGGTAGACCGAGGACTTGCTCCGGATGAGGAAGGCGGCGGATTGTTCTTTCAACGCCTTGAAGCTCTCCGGCGGGATGAGGTCGATGAGGCTTAAGACGTTTCCGTACCAGACGATCGGGTTGCCGTCGCCGTTGGTCAGAGCGATCCCCTCGGTCTCGGGGTCGAGCCCTGATTTCTTGAAAAGCGGAAAATAAACCTCAGGGTCGGCAGGCAGGGGCGCCTTGGCGAAGAGCGCTTCCTTCGATCCAAGCCCGGCCAGCAGCCGGGCGAATTCCTGCCGGACATCCTGCGCCTGGCCCTTCAGGAACGTCAGGCTTTTCCGGTCGTAATTCCTGGACAGGAATCCCGGCAGGACCAGCGAAAGGAAGGCGACAAGCAAGGCGAGGGCGGCCGCGCCGGCCGAGCCCGCAAGAAGGACCTTCCGGCCGCGGATCCCTTTCCCGGCCATCACAGTTTCTCCGCCCTGATCTCGACGATCTTGAGCACGAGCCCCCGGGTCCCGCGGAATGATCCTGGAGGGGCGGGCTCCGGAGTCACATAAAAGAAGACCCGGACGGGGTACTGGTTGCCCGTCTTCTGGTTCTGGAAGGACCAGCGGGTCCTCAGGATCCCGCCCGGCCTGCCCGGCAGCGTCGTGAGGTCGGGGTCGACGAAGAACTCGGTCGTCTTGAAGACGGAAAAGATCCGTTTGAAGACGAGATAGGCCTGGTCCGGCGAGAGCTGGTCGGCGAGCAGGAGGGGGTCGGGAAGGGAGACAGGGATGTCCCCGCTGGTCGTCAGGAGGCTTTCGAGGATTTCGGGCGAGTTCTGGAGAAAAGCCATTTCGAGAGGCTTGGTGATGGGGGCCGGAAACGACAGGAGAAGGGAGAGTGAGAGAATGTTGAAGATGGTCACTTGCCTGTGCCCCCATCCTAGCACAGAGCTTCGAGGCCGGGCAAGAGAGAAACGGACCCTCCTTCCGGGGAAAAGGGGCCCCAGCTGCGGGCGGGGAGGAGCGACGGGGGAAGAACGCTCAGGGTCGGGCCGGGCCGACTCCTTACTTTTCCTCTTTCTTTTCCGCTGTCTCCTGCTCGAGCTTCTTGGTCCTCTGGGCGTCCTTGATGCTGCTGATCCCCGCGATCAGACCGATGAGGCCGCCGAAAAAGAGGATCGGGGGAATGAAGCCTTCGACGAGGTGGACAAAGGCGTGCCGGAACGTGGCGGAAACGACCACCAGGGCGATGCCTCCGGCCATGGCGACGAGGCCGCCGAGAACAGCGATGTATTTACCCATGGTTAGACCTCCCTCAACATTCTTCGCCGGGATTATACCAAAAGGCGCCGAACGAAAGCAACCAGGATCTGAAGGTTTCCCGAACGGCTGGACCCGGCCCTGCCGGTTCGGTTAGAATATCATGAAAGTCCGATGAAGGAGGCGGGTCATGACGACGAGATCCGTGAAGTCGATCTTCTCCATCCTGGCGGTCCTCGCCCTCATCCAAGCCGCCCTTCCGGGAGAGGAGGCAAGCGGCGTCTTCGCCATCGGAGACCTCCACGTAAAACCCGGAGAGGTCGGCTCGGGGTACCTAGCCGTCCCGGGACAGGACGGCGTGGGGACGAAGATCCCGATCACCGTGATCAACGGCGTCCGGCGAGGCAGGGTCCTGGCGCTTGTCGCCGGCATCCACCCCGTCGAGTATTCCCCGATCCTCGCTCTTTATCGCGTCCAGGAGATGATCGATCCCGTGAAGCTCTCGGGCACGGTCCTCATGGTCCACATCGCCAACCTGCCCGGCTTCCAGAGACGGACGATCTACTACGTCCCCGCGGACTGGAAGAACCTCAACCGCGTCTTCCCCGGGGATCCGCAGGGCACGCTGAGCCAGCGGATGGCGGCCGTCATCAACGAGCAGGTCGTCAAGCGATGCGACGCTCTTCTCGACATGCACTGCGGCGACGGGAACGAGGCGCTCATCCCTTATACCTATTGGATGATCAGCGGCCGCAAGGCCTTCGACGAATCGACCCGCCAGCTGGCCTTGGCTTTCGGCCTCCCTCATATCATCATCGACGAGACCCGGGGCCATGATCTGGCTGATTCCAAGTACCTGGGCAACACGGCCATTCTCCAGGGGAAGCCGGCGATTACCACGGAATCCGGCTATCTCGGCCGGACCGACGAGGAATCGATTGCCCGGAACGTGAAGGTCGTCCTGAGTGTCCTGCGGTTCTACGGGATGATCGCGGGCGCGCCGCAGCCCGCCCCCGACCCGGTCTGGATCGACAAGTACGAGGTTGTTTATTCCAAATGGGACGGGCTCTTCTATCCCCGCCTCGAGATGGGCTATTACGTCAAGGCGGGGCAGGTCGTCGGGACCGTCACCGACTACCTTGGAACTGTCAAAGAAGAGGTCCGGGCCCCTTTCACGGGTATCCTGCTCTATATCATCCATACGCCGCCCTGCAACAACCGAGAGCCGCTCTTCGAGGTCGGCCGGGTCATGGAAAAATGACCCGGCCGACGAGGATCAAGGGCGCCATCTTCGACCTCGACGGGACGGTCGTCGAGAATTCCTACGACTGGCCGAAGATCAGGCAGGAGCTCGGGAACACGGATGTCTCCATCCTGCACTATCTCTGCGGCCTCGAGGAGCCCGAGCGGTCGCGGAAGTGGGCCATCCTCGAGCGGCATGAGGCCGAGCAGACGGTCCGGTCCGTGCTCCGGGAGGGCATGAAGGAGCTCCTGGCGTTCTTCAGGCGGCAGGGCGTCAGGTCGGCCCTCGTCACCAACAACTCCCGCAAGAACACGGCCTATCTCCTCGAGAAATTCGGCCTCCGCTTCGACCGCGTGACCACCCGGGAGAGCGGACTTTGGAAGCCTTCAGGCGCCCCCTTCCTTGACGTCCTCGACGCGTTCGGGATCAGCGGTGGCGAATGCTGCGTCATCGGCGACACCCGGTTCGACGTCCTGGCCGCGATGGACGCCGGGATCGGGCCGATCTTCCTCCTCGGCGACGACCCGGACGACTTCGCCGGATTCCCGGTTGAGGTCTTCCAGGAGATCGGACCGCTCCGGCGCCGCCTGCAAGAGCTCCTTTGACCGGATCCCCGCGACGAGGCTCCCATTCCCCGGCTTGATTTATCCTCGCCATTTGGTGACAATGGAACGGAGTTTCGCGCGAGAGGAATGCCATGGCGAGCGAGAAGCTGCTCCTGATCCCCGGCCCGAGCCCGGTCGTGCCGCGCATCCTTGATGCTTTGGCCCAACCCACCGTCTCCCACGTCGGGCCGGAAATGGTCCGGGAGCTCCGGGGATCCTGCGAGAACCTGAAGAAGATCGTCTTTTGCAAAAACGGCGAGCCGTTCATCATCTCCGGCGCGGGGACCCTGGCCATGGAGATGGCCCTCCTGAACACGGTCGGCCCGCTCGATCGCGTCCTCGTCCTCTCCCAAGGCTATTTCGGGCAGAGGATGGGCCAGATCTGCCAGGCCTTCGGGCTCCAGCACGACGTCATCGAATGCGAATGGGGCAAGGCCGTTCTTCCCGGCGAGCTGGCCGCCCGGCTTTCCAAGCATGGCTACGAGGTCGTCGTCTGCACGCATGTGGATACGGCCACGGGCGCCTGCGCTCCCGTCGAAGCCTACGCCCGCGTCGTGGGAAAAGCCGGCGCCCTTTTCATCGTCGACGGCGTCTGCGCCACCGGAGGCGTTCCCGAGCGGATGGACGATTGGGCGATCGACGTCGTCCTGACCGCCGCCCAGAAATGCCTGGGCACTCCGCCCGGCCTGTCCATCCTGGTCCTCTCGGAGCGGGCCATGGAGAAGCGCCGGAGCATGACCTCCATCCAGGCCTACTACTCCGACCTCCTGCGCTGGCTGCCGATTATGCATGATCCGGCCAAGTATTTCTCGACGCCCTGCGTCAACGAGATCCGGGCCTTCTACGAGGGCACGCGGGTCATCATGGAAGAGGGGACGGAGGCGAGGTTCAGGCGCCACGCCACTTACGCCCGGGCGATCCGGGCAGGCCTGGCCGCCCTCGGTTTCGGCTTTTTCACGGACAGCCGGTTCGCGGCTCCGACGCTTTCCGTGGTCGCTTACCCCGAAGGCGTCGATGACATGGCTTTCCGGAGCGCCCTCTTCGAGAACGGAGTCGTCATCGCCGGCGGCCTGGCCCAGACCCTGGGCAAGGTCTTCCGGATGGGGCACATGGGCAACCTGAGCTCCGATGATGTCCGGTTTGCCTTGGAAGCCGTCGAGAGGACGCTCGAAACCCTTGGCCACGGCTTCATGACCGGGGCGGCTGTTGCCGCGGCCGAAGAGGCCCTCGGCTCGGGACGGAAGAAGTAAACGCCCGTGAAGAAGAGCAAGGTCTATTTCATCCCGGCCGAGGGCCAGGACCCGTCCGAGGTCGTGGCCGACAAAACCCGGAGGATATACCTGGCCACAGGCTTCAACGATCGGCTCGAAAAAAACGACTTCACGGCCCTCAAGATCCATTTTGGCGAGGCCCGCGGCACGGGCTATATCAGGCCTCAGTGGCTGACCGGGCTCATCTGGGAGATCGGGCAGAAGACATCCCGCGCTTTCCTGACCGACACGAACACCCTCTACATCGGGAACCGGTCGAACTCGGTCGATCACATCCGCATGGCCTGGTCCCACGGCTTCAGGCCCGAGATCGTGGGCATTCCGGTCATCATCGCGGACGGCCTCATCGGACACGACAAGTACGAGGCCAAGGGGGCCCAGGCCCGGACCACATCCTCCAAGATCGCCACGGCGATCCTCGACTCCGACGCCATCGTCTGCCTGACGCACGTCACGGGCCACGTCCAGACGGGGCTCGGGGCGGCCATCAAGAACATGGGCATGGGCTGCGCCTCCCGCGCCGGGAAGCTCGACCAGCATTCGACCGTTCATCCCCGGGTCAATCCCAAGCAGTGCCGGAACTGCAGCATCTGTTTCGAGTTCTGCCCGGCGGACGCCATCGTCCAGGCGGAAGGGCACGTCACGATCGACCCGGCGAAGTGCATCGGCTGCGGCGAATGCCTGGTCGTCTGCAAGCCCGGGGCCATCAAGATGACGTGGGACGAAGACTCCCGCCGGCTCCAGGAGATGATGGCCGAGTACGCCTTCCGCGTCCACCGGCATTTCCAGGGAAAGACGGCCTTCCTCAACTTCCTGATCAAGATCACGAAGGACTGCGACTGCATGGCCAAGGACGACCCGCGGATCGTCGAGGACATCGGCATCCTCGGGTCCCTCGATCCGGTCGCCGTCGACAAGGCCACGGCCGACCTGGTGATCAGGCGCGGCCACGGAAAGGACGCCTTCCGGAAAGGCTACGACATCGATTGGTCGATCCAGCTCAGCCACGGCGAGAAGATCGGACTGGGTTCGATGAGCTACGAGTTCGCTGAGATCGGCTGAGAATTGGCGGCGGGCCCTCCTCCCGGCGCTTCCTCCGGACTCGTGTCTTTCGGGACTGGATCAGGACGGCGGCCCGGGTCCACGGACTTGCATTGTCCATGGCACTTGACTATGATTTTCGCTACGCTAGCCGGACGAAAGACCAGGGATGAAGTCTCTGTGGAAGAAGCCGATCAACGGGAAGAAGGCGGATTTTTCGCCATCGAACCGCAACAGCGCGGCTGAACGCAGGCTGGCGGAAATCTGCGGTCTGACCGTGGCCGACGCCCTGGCCCGGCTGAAGACCCGCCCCGAGGGCCTGGCCGATGGCGAGGTCGAGGAGCGGCTTTCGACCTACGGCGAGAATCACCTCGCCGTCGTCCGCAAGCACCATGTTCTCAAGGACCTCCTCCACCGGGCCAAGGACCCTCTCGTCATCCAGTTGCTCGTCATCTGCCTCGTTTCGGCCTTGATGGGGGATACCCGCGCCGCCGGGATGGTCGGAGGCATCATCTTCCTCAGCGTCATCCTGTCTTATATCCAGGAGCGCAGGTCGAGCCGGGCCGTCGACAAGCTCCAGAAGTTTGTCCAGACGACAACGCGCGTCCGGCGGCAGGGCCTGGAATGCGAGATCCCGATCGCCCGCGTCGTGCCCGGGGACATCGTGATCCTTGCCGCGGGTGATATCGTTCCGGCCGACGTCCGCGTCCTGGCCGCCAAGGACTTCTATGTCAGCCAATCCGTCCTGACCGGCGAGTCCATGCCGATCGAGAAGGCGGTCGAGAACACGGCCGCTTCCGGAGAGACCTTTGCCCTCAGCAACGCGGGCTTACAGGGAAGCAACGTCCAGAGCGGATCGGCTTTGGCCGTCGTGGTCAACACGGGCCTCTCGACCTATCTGGGCTCCATCTCGGCCGGCCTCGCGGCTCCGGACGTGGCGACGAGTTTCGACAAAGGCATCCGGAGCTTCGTCGGGCTGATGGTCCGCTTCATGCTCGTCATGGTCTCCGTGACATTCCTGATCGTGGGCTTGACCAAGGGCAGCTGGGTCGAGGCGCTGCTCTTCGGCCTGGCCGTGGCCGTCGGCCTGACCCCGGAGATGCTGCCCATGGTCATCACCGTCTGCCTCTCCAAAGGGGCGATGGTCATGGCCAGGAAGAAGGTCATCGTCAAGAGGCTCAAGGCGATCCAGAATTTCGGCGCCATGGACGTCCTCTGCACCGATAAGACCGGCACCCTGACCCAGGACCGGGTGGTGCTCGAACGGTACGTGGACGTGGCCAATAAAACGAGCGAGGACGTCCTTCGCTACGCCTACATGAACAGCCACTACCAGACGGGGCTGCGGAACCTGCTCGATGTCGCGATCCTGGCCCACAGAGATCTGGACGTCGAACGGAGTTGCCGCAAGGTCGACGAGATCCCCTTCGACTTCATCCGCAAGAGGATGTCCGTCATCATCGACTCCGAGGACGCCTACGTGCTGATCTGCAAGGGCGCGGTCGAGAACGTCTTCAGCGCCTGCGACCGCTATCAGATCGACGACGACATCTACCCGATGATCGAGATGATCAAGAGCGACCTGATGGAGGAATTCGCGACGCTGAGCGCCGATGGATACCGGGTCCTGGCCCTCGCCTACAGGGAGTTCCCCAGAGACAGGGAAGTCTTCTCCTCGGCCGATGAAACCGGCCTCATCCTCCTCGGCTACGTGGCTTTCTTCGACCCGCCCAAGGACACGGCCGCCAAGGCCTTGAAGGCCCTTGGAGAGGCCGGTGTCTCCGTCAAGATCCTGACGGGCGACAACGAACTGGTCACCCAGAAGATCTGCCGGGATGTCGGGCTCGAAGTCAGCTCGGTCGTCACGGGGCGCGATCTCGAAGGCCTCGACCGGAAGGCCTTCCGGGAGCTCGTGGACAAGGCCAACGTGTTTGCCCGGCTGACGCCCTCAGAGAAGGAGGATATCATCCGGGCCCTGCGCGAGGGCGATCATGTCGTCGGGTTCCTGGGAGACGGGATTAACGACGCTCCGGCCATGAAGGCCGCCGACGTGGGGATCTCCGTGGACACGGCGGTCGACGTCGCCAAGGAATCCGCCGACATCATCCTGCTCGAAAAGAGCCTGATGATCCTGAAGGACGGGATCGTCGAGGGCCGGAAGATCTTCGGCAACATCATCAAGTACATCAAGATGGGCGCGAGCTCGAATTTCGGGAACATGTTCAGCGTCGTGGGCGGCAGTTCCATCCTGCCGTTCCTCCCCATGGCCCCCCTCCAGATCCTCATCAATAATTTCCTTTACGACCTCTCCCAGACAGGGATCCCGTCGGACCGGGTGGACGAGGAATACCTGGCCCGGCCGAGACGGTGGAACATCGAAGGCATCAAGAAGTTCATGATCTTCATCGGTCCCATCAGCTCGATCTTCGATTACGCGACGTTCGGCCTGATGATCTTCTTCTTCCACTGCGGCAGGTTCAGCGCGGCGGGGACCACGCCGGCGATGAAGGTCTACTACGCGAGCCTTTTCCACACGGGCTGGTTCGTCGAATCGCTGCTGACGCAAACCCTGATCGTCCACATCATCCGGACCAACAGGATCCCGTTCATCCAGAGCCGGGCCAGCGCGGCGATGACGCTGACGACCCTGACGGTCATGGCCGCGGCCGTCGTCCTCCCGTTCTCTCCGCTCGCCCCGGCCCTGGGCTTCGTGCCCTTGCCGGCCATCTTCTGGGCCTGGATTGCCGGCTTCCTGCTGGCCTACGGCGTCTTGACCCACATGGTCAAAACGTGGTTCTATAAAAGATACGGAGCCGTTTGATGAAAAGCCTGCTCACTGCGCTCGAGGAGGGCCGCCTGATCGAGCTGCCGGCGGGGTCGAAAGATCAGGCCCTGGAATACCTCGCGGTGCTGATCGAGGCCATCCCGGACATCGGCACGGGCGAGGACATCGTCAGCGCGGTCATCGCCCGGGAAAAGGCGGCGAGCAGCGCCCTGGGCAAGGGCGTGGCCTGCCCGCATACGAGGACGGTCAGAGAAGGGGACCTCCTCTGCGCGGTGGGCTGGTCGCCGCCCGGCATCGCCTGGGGGGCCCCGGACGGCGCGGATGTCCATTTGGTCATCATGTACATCATCCCGGATTCCCAGAGGAATACCTACCTCAAGGAGATTTCCGGGCTGGCCAAGGCCATGCAAACGACGGGCGGCATCCAGGACACCACTCAGGCCCGGGACTTGAATACGGTCAGGCACAAGCTCCTGGACTGGGTGGGCATCGCCCTCGACGCTGCCGTCCCCGACGTCAAAGCCCGGATGATCAAGCTCGAGACCAAACAGGCGATCGCGGCGGACGCGGAGAGGGCCAAGCTCGCCCTCCGGCTGGTGCCGTTCTCGCTGCTGAAAACAGGGGAGCGGGCGCCCGTCGTGCTAGCCCAGGACAAGGAGCTCGTGGAGACTCTGGAAAAGATCGCCAACCTCGCTGACATGATCAGCCGGGACGCCGACGTGGTCGTGCCTGGTTATAGGATCATGCTGCGGTCGATGGCTACGTTCGCCGGGAACCGGCAGCTTTTCGAGTGCCTGGCCGTCAAGACTTCCTGACGGGGTCTTCGACCAGATCAGGCCTGCTGCCGCAGGCGGGGGACAAATATCCAGACGAGGCCCGCCGCGAGAAGCATCATCGACGCGCCGATGATGACGGCCGCCGGCTCTCCCAGGCGCTGGGCCGTGGCGCCTATCCCGAGCGCCGCGACCGGCATGGCGCCAAAGAACACGAATGTGTAGACGCCCATGACCCTTCCCCTGAGCTCGTTGGGCGAGGAGGTCTGGACGAGGGCGTTGCAGAGGTTATAGATGAAGATCTGTGACATCCCCGCGCCGAACAGGAGAAAAAGCGAGAGGGGCGTCCAGCGGACGAAGGCGAAGGCCAGGATCAGCACGGGCAGGGATAATGTCCCGAGCGTCAAGAGCCGGCCGCGGAAACGGAAGCGCCCGAGGCTGGCGATGAGAAGCGCCCCGGCCAGGGCCCCGAGGCCCCGGAAGGCCTGGAGGAACCCGTTGGTCTTCGCGTCCCCGCCCAGGATCTTCACGGCCCATGCGGGGAGCAGTGTCGCATAGGCGATCCCGAAGAGGCTGACGATGGCGACGAGGCCGGTGATCGTCCGGACCATCGGGTGGCCCGCCACGTACTTGACGCCTTCCTTGAGGTCGTCCATCGTCGACGTCTTCTCGGGTTTGGGGACGAAAGGCCTGAGTTTCATGAGAGAGAGGGCCACGATGACGGCGATGAAGGAGATCCCGTTGATCGTGAAGCACCAGGCCGGCCCGAGGATGGCGTAGATCAATCCCGCGACCGCGGGTCCGACGGCCGTGGCCGTATTGAACATCGCTCCGTTCAGAGCGATGGCATTGGTCATGTCATGGAGGCCGACCATCTCCAGGACGAAGGCCTGGCGGGCCGGGGCTTCGAACGCATTGGCCGCTCCGAGCAGCAGGGCGATGACCAGGATGTGCCAGGGCTGGACGACATGGAGGAACGTGAGGGCGGCCAGGAAGAACGCGAGGATCATCATGGAGGTTTGGGTGATGATGATCATCGTCCTGCGGGGCACCCTGTCGGCGATGACTCCCGCGTACAGCATGAAAAACCAGGTCGGAACACCCGCGGCAAAGCCGACGAGCCCGAGGTAAGCGGGAGACTTGGTCAACTGGTAGATGAGAAATGCCAGGGCCGTGCTCTGCATCCAGGTCCCGAAAAGAGAGAACATCTGGCCCCAGAACCAGAGGCGGTAGTTCGGGTACTGGAGGGCCGTGAACGCCTGCTTCCAACTCATCTGCTTCCTCAGCCCGAACAGGCGGCGGAAGAACGGCCGGCGCGGCTCGCCGATCGCTGAAGGGATGGGGAGGGGGGGCATGGCTGGCTTATCGCGTCCTGCGCGTCCCATCCGGCAGGACCTCCTCGTCCTCCGGCTTCCAGGCGGGGTCGACGATGCAGAGAAAAACGAGGTTGGTTGCGCCCGTGTTTTCGATGAACTGGACGTGATCGGGAGGGATGTAGACCGCCTGACCCGGCCTCACTTCAGCCATCTCTTTCTCGACGTGTATGTGACCGCGGCCTTCCAGAACGACGTAGACCTCCGAGCTTTTGAGGCGGTGGGGCTTTGTCTTCTCCCCGGGTTTGACGACGGCCCGGGCCAGGCTGTACTCGAACTGGAACGGACCCTGGTCCGGGCCGAGAATCTCCCTGATGGCAGACCCGTCACCGGCCGCGATCTCCCTGCAATCCTTGACGTCTTTGATGATCATGGGGGAAAAAGATCGGGGAGGTGGGATTTGAACCCACGACCCCAGCGTCCCGAACGCTGTGCGCTAGCCAGGCTGCGCTACTCCCCGATCTTGAGCGGCTTATTATACACGTTTCTGCGGCCGGAGTGAAGAGCAAGAAGGCCAGGGCGTCCAACGGCCCTGCCCCATCCTTTTCGGCTCGGCCCCTTCTCACTTTTTGATCGTCGTGAACTTAGCGACATCTGGAGGAGGGAGGAAGTCCCATGTCCCCGATAGGCCCGCGGCCCGGGCGCCGATCTCGAAGTGGAGCATGGCGATCCCGCAATCGAGCCGGCGGGAGATCTTCTCATCATTTTCGTTCTTATCGGTCCTGATGATGACGTCCCCTTCCTCGACCCGGAAACGCCAGGGCTGGCGGTTATAGGCCGAGGGGGCCAGGCGGGCCGCCTCAAACCCTTTTTGGAGCCCCGCCTCCGCGACGATCAGGTCCGGGATGAGCTCGTGGAGCGGCTTCCGGCTCTTGGACCCGGCGAAGAGCTTGAATGTTTTTTCGGTGAAGCTCGGCTTGGCCAGGGCGTAGCCGACGGGGCTGATGGCAAGGACCTTTTCGGACTTGTCCAGCCGGACCTGGGCCGAGACCGAATCACGGCCGAAAAAACCGCCGATCCAGCACGTGCCGAGTCCAAGGGACGTGGCTTCGAGGATGAGGCCCTCACCCGTGTAACCGACGCATTCCTGGACCCGAGCCGACCGCATGTCTCCGATGAACGCGAAATAGCAGGTCGCCCCCGTGACGCGTCCATAGCTGCCGATAAGCCCCTTGAAGACCCCGTCCGCGGGTTCGCGGACAAGCTCGGCCCTCGCTTCCGGAAAAGGCCGGAACTCGCGGCACGTCCTGTCCAGGCGGTCCATCGTTTCTTCTCCCGGGAACCGCGCCTCGAAGGCCCTCCGGGACGTGCGGACCGGGACGGACCGGGACCAGGTTTCAACGGGAAGTTCCATGCGCCTCCTCCCTCGCGAATTTCCGCCATTATAACATAGCCTGACATGGGACGACCGCGGTGCTGCGCTTTTACAACGTTGGGGTGAGACCCGACCCCCAAGGACTTTCCGCAGGCTTCCGGCTGTCAATCCGGACCCGAGATGAGTATAATATTTTTTTTCGATGAGAGGCTGAGCGTCCGATGAAGAATTGGTGGCATCTCACCGTAGCCGAGATCGCCGGAGCCCTCGGCACGGACTTGAAGACCGGCCTAGCCCGGGGGGAGGCCCGGGCGAGGTTCGAGAAGTCCGGTCCGAATGAGCTCCGGGAAAAGACACGCCGGCCTCTGCTGGCCATCTTCCTTGCCCAGTTCGAGGGGCTCATCATCTGGGTCCTCATCGTCGCTTCCCTCGTGTCCGGCTTTCTCGGCGAATGGTTGGATGCCCTGGCCATCCTCGCCATCATCGTCTTGAACGCCGTCCTCGGCCTCATCCAGGAATTCCGGTCCGAAAAGAGCCTCGCGGCCCTGAAAAAGCTCTCGGCCCCTTCGTCCAAGGTGATCCGCGACGGCGTCGTGTCTGTCGTCCCGGCCCGGGAGCTCGTGAGCGGGGACCTTATCGAGCTCGAAGCCGGCGACCACGTGCCCGCCGACGGCCGGGTCGTCTGGCACACGGCCAATTTCACAGTCCAGGAATCGAGCCTGACCGGGGAATCCTCTCCCGTCAACAAGACCGACCTCGTCCTCGAAGAGAAGGACATCCCGCTCGCCGACCGGGCCAACATCGTCTACATGGGAACCGCCGCCGTCTCGGGCAAGGCCAGGGCCGTCATCGTCGAGACCGGCATGCGGACCGAACTCGGCCGGATCGCCGGCCTCATCCAGGAGATCAAGAAGGAGACGACGCCGCTCCAGAAACGGCTCGAGGAATTCGGGAAGTGGATCATCTACCTGTGCTTTATCCTGGTCGCCGCCGTCTTCGGGCTCGAGCTTCTGCGGGGGGGGCGGGTCATGGAGATGTTCCTGACCTCGGTGAGCCTAGCCGTGGCCGCCATTCCGGAGGGCCTGCCGGCCGTCGTCACCATCGCCCTGGCCCTGGGCGTCCAAAGGATGGTCAGGCGCCATGTCCTCATCCGCAAGCTCCCGTCCGTAGAGACGCTCGGCTGCGCAACGGTCATCTGCTCGGACAAGACAGGGACGCTCACCAAGAACGAGATGACCGTCCGGACTGTCTGGACCTCGCGCCGGAGTTTCGAGGTGACGGGAGCCGGCTATGAGCCGGAAGGGGAATTCCTGGTCGACGGGCAAAGCATTATACCCGGAGAGTATCCGGACCTTCTCGCGAGCCTGGCCGCCGGGGTCCTTTGCAATAACGCCCGGCTCGCGAGAGAGAACGGGGCCCTGATGGTGTTCGGCGACCCGACGGAGATCGCCATCCTCAGCGCCGCGGCCAAGGCCGGAGTCTGGAAACGGGACCGGGAGGCCGCTCTGGACCTGGTCGAAGAGATCCCCTTTGATTCCGAACGGAAAAAGATGACCATCATCCGGCGGGCCGGCCAGGATTATGTCGCCTTCACCAAGGGGGCCCCGGACATCCTTCTCGACGACTGCATCCGCATCCTGGAGGATGGCCGGGAGCGGCCCCTGACCCAGGAAGACAGGGACCGGATCGCCGGCGCCAACAACGACCTCTCGGGACGGGCGCTCCGCGTCCTCGCTGTCGCCAGAAAGAGCATGGAGAACGAGCCGCCCTCCTACGAGGCCGGGGTCATCGAGCGCGACCTCACGTTCTGCGGGCTCGTCGCCATGATCGACCCGCCCCGGCCCGAGGTCAAGAACGCCATCGGCAAATGCCGCTCCTCGGGCATCCGGACCGTCATGATCACGGGGGACCACAAGAACACGGCGGTGGCCATCGCCCGGGAGCTCGGCTTCTTCGGCAGCGCCTCCGTGGCCCTGACGGGAGAGGAGGTCGACCGCCTCACGGACGAGGAGCTCGACCGGACGATCGAGGACGTGGCCGTCTACGCCCGCGTGTCGCCCGACCACAAGCTCCGCTCCGTCCGGGCCTGGCGCCGGAAAGGCGAGATCGTGGCCATGACCGGCGACGGCGTCAACGACGCGCCGGCCGTCAAGGAGGCCGATATCGGGGTCGCCATGGGGATCACGGGCACGGACGTGACCAAGGAAGTCTCGGACATGGTCATCACGGACGACAACTTCGCCTCGATCGTCGCCGCCATCGAGGAGGGCCGGGGGATCTACGACAACATCAAGAAATTCATCCATTACCTCCTGTCCTGCAACTCGGGCGAGATCCTGGTCATGTTCGTGGCTTCGCTCGTCGCCCTCCCGGTGCCGCTCCTTCCCATCCAGATCCTCTGGGTGAACCTGATCACGGACGGCCTTCCGGCCCTGGCCCTCGGCGTGGATCCGGTGGACCCGAAGATCATGGACCGGCCGCCGCGCAAGCCCCGTGAACCCGTCATCACGCGGGCCAGGGCCTGGCTGATCATGTGCCAGGGGGCCTTCATCGCTCTTTGCAGCCTTTCGGCTTTCGTCTATGTCTTGTCGTTCGAAAAGGAGGGGATCGGCCGGGCGAGGACGGTGGCCCTGGCCGTGCTCACCTGCAGCGAGCTCTTCCATTCCTTCAGCTGCAGGAACCAGAAGGAGTCGCTGTTCAAGCTGGGCGTCTTCAGCAATCCCGGCCTCCTGCTGGCCAACTCCGCGTCGTTCCTGCTCCAGCTCGCGATCATCTACGTCCCGTTCCTGCAGCCAATCTTCAAGACCCAGGCCCTCGGCCTCGGGGACCTTGCCGTGATCGTGGTTTTTTCGACCCTGCCTTTCTGGGCGATGGAAATCGTCAAGGCCGTCAACAAGAAAGTGAAGATCTATGATATCGGTTGAGCCGCATCAAGGGAATGGGCTCATGAGAAAGCAAGGAGAGAACCATTGAAACGACTCACGGGGCTATTGTTCGTCATCCTATGTCTGGCGTCGTTGGCGCTCGCCGCGGAGGAGGGCCGGTTCTTCACCTATCCGACCATCCACGGCGACAAGATCGCTTTCACCTACGAGGCCGACCTCTGGGTCGTGGGTGCCCAGGGGGGCGTCGCCACACGCCTCACGACATTCCCGGGGACCGAGAGCTTCGCCAAGTTCTCGCCCGACGGGAAGTGGATCGCGTTCACGGCGACCTACGACGGGGCCCAGGCCGTTTATCTCATGCCGGCCGAGGGAGGCGCCCCGACCCGGCTGACGCACACTCCCGGCGGCGCCCAGGTCATTGCCTGGACGCCTGAGGGGACCGAGGTCGTCTTCCGTTCGATGTTCGAGAACGTCGTCGGCCGCGACCCCGACCTCTATTCCGTGAGCGTCAAGGGCGGCGCGCCGGAGCGGCTGCCGCTCGACCGGGGCGTCCTCATCAGCTTCATGCCCGACGGGCGCAATTTCCTCTACTGCCGCCGGGGCAACGAAGAGTACTACTGGAAGCGGTACAAGGGCGGGCAGTACCAGGACATCTGGATGTACGACGCCGTGGCGAAGTCCTACACGCCGGTCACGGACTACGTCGGCAAGAACAGCTACCCGATGTGGGCGGGAGGCCTGATGTACTTTGTCTCCGACCGGACCAACGGGATCGCCAACCTCTACGCCCAAAAGCTCGGGGCCAAGGAGGTCAAGCCGGTCACGAGCTACGGGGACTTCGACGTCATGATGCCCAACACGGACGGCCGGTCGATCGTCTATGTGCAGGACGGCCGGATCCATGTCTTCGACATCGGGTCGGGCCAGGACAGGAAGATCGCCGTGACGGTGCCCTCCGACCGTTGGGCCCTGAGAAATCGCGTCATCAATCCCCGCGACTACATCCACTCCGCCCATGTCGCCGACGACGGCAAGGCCGTGGTCCTCGAGGCCCGCGGCGATGTCTTCCGCGTTTCGACGTCGGAGCCCGGGACGGCGGACAACCTCTCCGGCACGCCGGGCACGCGGGAGATCTACCCCGCCCTCTCGCCCGACGGCAAGACGGTCGCCTTCTTCAGCGACAGGACCGGCGACTATCAGCTCTATACCCAGAGCGCCGCGGGCGGCGAGTGGACCCAGGTCACGACCGGCCTCGACAAGGCCGTTTATCGCCTGGCCTGGTCTCCCGACGGCAAGAAGATCCTCTTCGGCAACAAGGACTATTCGATCTTCTATGTCGATATCGCCACGAGGAACCTGGTCAAGATCGACTCCTCCAACCAGATGAAGAACGATGAGTTCATCTGGGAGATGGCCGATTACTCCTGGTCGCCGGATTCGAAATGGGTCGCCTACAGTTTCGTCCAGTCCAACCGCAACAGCCGGATCTTTGTCTATAACATCGAAACGGGGAAAAAATACTCCGTAACGGACGACTTTTACGACAACCTCTACCCCGGGTTCGATGCGAACGGGAAATATCTCTACTATGTCTCGAGCCGCAACTTCGACCTCCGGATGGACTTCTACGAGGACGATCACGTCATCGCCACGCCCCAACAGGTGATGGCCGTCCAGCTCCGCGATGGCGAAAAGCCGCCCTTCGCGCCGGGCGGCCCCGTCAAGGAGGAGAAGAAAGCCGAGCCGGAACTCTTCCGGATCGATACCGACGGCCTGGCGAAGCGGACCTATCCGCTCCCGGTCCCCGCCGGGAACTATTTTTACCTCAAGGCAGGCCAGGGCAAAGTCCTCTGGGCCTCGGTCCCTGAGTTCACGGAAGCGGAATACGAGGAGATCTTCCGGCCCCGCGGCGAAACGAAATGGGACCTCCACATCTTCGACATGGCCGACCGCAAGGAGGTCACGCTCAATGAGAAGATCCGCGATTTCTGGGTCTCGGCGAATGCCCAGCAGCTCCTCATCTGGAAGGACGCTGACCTCTATACGACGGCGATCGACCGCGCCTTCAGTTCGAAAGCCCTGGGCGAGAAGGTGAGCCTCTCCGGCCTGGTCTACACGGTCGACCTCCAGAAGGAGTGGAACCAGATCTTCAACGACGCCTGGCGCTGGTACCGCGACTTCTTCTACGACGCCGGCTTCCACGGCCACGATTGGAAGGCCATGGGAGAGAAGTATCGAGCCTACATTCCCTATCTCTCCTCGCGCGCCGAGCTCAACTGGGTCCTGTCCCAGATGGTCGGCGAGCTGTGCGTCTCGCACACGTATATCGGCGGAGGCGATTTCGGCCCGGCCGGCACGCCCGGCTCGCCGGTGTTCACCGGCCTCCTCGGCGCGGACCTGGCCGCGGATAGGACCTCCGGCCTCTACAAATTGAGCAGGATCTACGGCCCGACCGAGATCAACCTCAACCTCGCGGGCCCGCTCGTCCGGCCGGACGTCCAGGTCAAGGAAGGCGATTTCCTCCTGGCCATCAACGGCGTGCCGCTCAAGGCGGGCGATGATTACTTCAAGCTGCTCCAGACGACGGCCGGGAAGAAGATCAAGGTCACCATCAATGCCAAGCCGACGATGGACGGCGCCAAGACCTACGAGGTCGACCCCGTCCGCAGCGACAGCCAGATGCGTTACTTCCGCTGGATCCAGGACAACATCCGGACGATCGAGAAGGCCACCAACGGCCGCGTCGGCTACATGCACATCAACGCCATGGGTGGCGGCGGGATCGGCGAATTCGACAAATACTGGCGCGCTTTCCGCTATAAGGACGGCATCATCATCGACGTGCGGCGGAACTCCGGCGGCTGGACCGAATATTTTCTGATCGACAAGCTGGAGCGGGTCATGACCTCTCAGAATGTTCTGCGCGGCATGGTCCCTTTCCGTTATCCCGGCTCGGCCGGCAACGGCAACTACGTCGTCATCTCCAACGAGAACAACGGTTCGGACGGGGAGGCCTTCGTCGACGACTTCAAATCCCGGAAGCTCGGGACCGTGGTGGGCGTGCCCTCCTGGGGCGGCCTGGTCGGCATCCTCAACCAGCAGCTGACGATCGACAACGGCACGGTCGAGCAGTCGAACAACGCTTTCTACGGACGTGATGGCAAGTGGATCGTCGAAAACCACGGCGCCGACCCCGACGTCCTGGTCGACAACGACCCGGGCTCGGTCATGACGGGACGGGACCTCCAGCTCGAAAAGGCGATCGAGGTCATGCTCGACAAGATTAAGAAGAACCCGCCGAATTTCCCGGCCAGGCCCGCGTACCCTAAGAAGTGATCGGGCCTGACTTCTGTGGCCGGCCATAGAGTTGTTTCAGGAGGGGCTATGGATCCCTCGCTCGGCTAGAGAGAGAATCATGCCTCTGAGCAAAGCAGATTCCCTTCCGTCGGCAGTGCGGGAATTGTCCAGGGACCCGGTCTCTCTGCTGGTTTTGTCCTATTTCTTCCTGGCGGTCGCGCTCCAAGCCGGGAACGGCCATTACAACCTCGCGGCGCTGATCCTCACGCTATCTTCGTTCGTCCTGCTCGTCGCCGGGGCGCGCCGGAGACTCGCCACGACGGCCTCCTTCGGCGCGTCCGCGGAGCCGTCCCCTGCCCGGCAAATGATCCTCCCGGTCGTGCTCGTCGCCTGCGTGATCGCCGGCCTCCTCCGCCTTCCCCTCCGCGATCTCAGGGGCTCGCTCACCTTCGAGATTTTCTATGTCGTTCTGTCCGGCGCCATGGGGCTTCTGGTCGTATGGGCGGCCCTCCGTCGGGACGGTGAGCTTTCCCGGAGGATCTTCGCATATGGAGTCCTGGCGGGCTTCCTCCTCCGCATCCTGGTGCCGGTCTTTTCCCCCTCTCCCGCGATCGACGTCTACGCCATGTTCCAGGAATCGGCGCAACACCTGCTTCAGGGTCTCAATCCCTACCAGACGCCGGTGTCCGATGTGTACCGCGGGACGGAGAGCTTCGGATATACGGTCTTCGGCTACGCCTATCCCCCCGCCAATCTCTACTTTCAAACGCTCGGATACATCATCTTCCGCGACATCCGGTCGATCTACATCCTCATGGAAGCCTTGGCCTGCGCCGGGCTCTTTGCGGTGGCGCGCCGTCGCCGGGGGATCCGTTTCGCGCGCTACGCGGTGCTCCTCTTCCTTTTCCATCCGCGCGGCCTTTTCATCATCGAAGAGGCCTGGACCGAGCCTCTCATCGTCGGCCTGTATGCGATCTGCGACTACCTCGCCAGCCGCTCTCCGGGGTCGCGCCGGCTCGCTGCCGCCTACGGCCTGCTGTTGAGCCTCAAACAGTATCTGCTCTATTTCGTGCTCAGCGGACTGCTCCTTGAGCGCCGTCTGCGCCGGCTCGCCCTCGCCGCGGTGGTCGCCTTCGCCACGGTCTTGCCGTTCCTCCTCTGGGACCGGGCGAGCTTCATCCAATACGGCCTGCTCTTCCTGCTGCGGACCAAGTTCCGCCCCGACGGGCTCACGGTGCTCTCGGCGCTCCACGCGCTCACCGGGTTCGAGGCGGGCAAATGGATCTCTCTGGCGACGGGCCTCGCGGTGGGCGTGTATACGACGTTTCGCTTTCGCCGCCTGGGTCTCGAGGGCTGGCGGTGGGTCAACGCGCTTACGACATTTTCGATATTCCTCGTCGGGAGCCAGGCTTTCGCCAACCACTATTATTTCATCGGCGCGATGATCCTGTTCGCGGCCGCCGGCACCGGCGAGGCGGTGGCCGGCACGACGGCCTTAAGCGACCCGGCCGCGGAGGCTAGAGCGCTCTCCTCAGCCAATCCTTGAGGATGGCCGCTTGGAGGGGATTCGGGTTCGGGACCGCCGTGATCGTATAGGTGACTTTTGTATTCCTGCCGAGGGTGATCTCCGCGTCCCGGGCCTCATTCCCGCGTGAATACCTCAACCTGAACTTGTCCCCCGGCTTGGCGGCCGCCAGCCGGTCGCTGAGGATCTTCGTCGCGGCGGCGACTCCGTCGACCTCCAGAATCCGGTCCCCGGCCGCGAGTCCGGCCCCCTCGGCCGGCGACCCCGATGAGGCGCCCGTCACCACCAGGTTTCCGTCGGCCACCCGGGTGTTCAATCCGAGATATGCGCCGGGAGCCTCCTGCCGTGCAGGTTTGACCTCGAGGCCGGCGTGAGCGAAGGGCTTCGCATAATCGATGTCTTTCGTTGAGGCGGCGTATTCCAGGACCTCCGTCAAGGGTCCCCCCGCCGCGCTCTCACACTCCTGCCGGAACTCGGCGTCCGTGAAACCACGCTTCTTCTCCCGATAGTATTTCCGGTAGAGCGACCGCATCACGTCATCCAGGGACTTCCGGTTCCCGCTGTCGCTGCGGATCTCCAGGTCCAGCATGGCCCCCAGCATGGCGCCGTTGTCGTAATAGGATATCGTCGTGTTCCGGTCACCGCCGAAGCCGGAGCCGCCCCACGTCCCCAGGCTGGAATCCGTCGCGGACATGTAGCGGCGGCCCGGCGAATTCTCGAACCGCGTGATGGCGTCCTGCATGTCCTCGAGATACTGGTCCGGGGTCATGAGGCCGGCCCGGACCATGATGATGTTCTCGTAGTAGACCGTCAGGCCCTCGGAGACCCACAGCATGTCGGTGAGGTTTTCCGATTCGTAGTCGAACGGCCCGAGGGCGACCGGGCGGATCCGCTTGACGTTGAAGTTATGGAAGTATTCATGGGAAATGTAGCTGAGCCAGCCCCTGTATCCTTTCTCGTTCGTCAGGCTCTTGCCGTTGAAGGAGCAGGCGGCGGAGTTGGCGTGTTCGATGCCGCCGTTGCCGGTCCCGATCAGAAGGAACGTGTAGTGCTTATAGGGGATGTCGCCCATCAGGCCCGTGGCCGCCTCGACCAGACGTTTCAGGCCGGCCACCATCTTCGGCCGGGCCACGCTCTCGGGCACGCTTTCGATGACGAGCTTGTGAAGGATGCCCCGGACCTCGAACTGGCGGACCTCCTGGTTCCCGAGGAGCGCCGGGCAATCGTAGAGGGCGTCGAAGTCCGGCGCCGAGTAGGTCAGGGGGCGGTCCTTGACCGGGTCGAGGCCGGTCGCTATCTGGGTCCAGTCCGCCGGCATCCGGAAGGTCACGGTCACGGGATGATGGAGCTGCCCGGAGACGTACATGTAAAGACCCGGCGGCGCGATGAAGGCCCGCTTCTCGTCCAGGAAATTCTGGGCCACGAAAGGCGTATCCCCGAATACGTCGTAATCCAGCACGACCGCGGGCGCGCTCCCGGTCGCGACGCGCCAGGTGTTCCGGGTGGCCTTTTCCCACGGCAGCGCCCGCCCCAGGCCGTCCGAAGCGCGGAAGTTCGTGACGTTCTTTTCGTAATCCAGGATCCGGTAGAATCCCGGCATCCAGGCCGGCATCAGGAAGTCCTGGATCTCGCCCTTCAGGCCCTCGCAACGCAACGATACGTGGAACTCGTGACTGCCCGGCTGGGGCATGGAAACCGTGAAAACCATGGTTCCCTCGGCCCGCAGGGGCGACGCGGACAGGGCGCTGATCAGGACAATAGCCCACAGGACCGTTTTCGCTTGTCGCATCATAATAGGGGACTCTATCGAAGCCGCCGGGGCCCTGTCAAGCCGCCGGCCCGTGCTTTGTCTGGCGTCCCTGAAGCTCCACGGATTTACGTCCGTGGGATCCGACTTTCGCAGGCTTTGGAGCGCCTGTCCCCGGAGCGGGGGTTCGCTATTTCTCCACGAACTCATGCCCGTGGAATCCCGCGAAGGGGATTGACTTCGGTCGTCAGCCGGGAATATTATCTTGGCGCGGTGAGCCGGATCCATCCCGAGCTTGACGGACGGAAGGCGCATGCGGCGAAAAAAGGCATCTTCCAGAGAACTTGAATCCAAGGAGGTCTGATATGAATTCCAGCATGTGGAGCCGGCGGGCGTTTCTCCGGATGGCCGGCGCCGCCGGGACGGCCGCGTTCGCGTTCAAATCGAACGCCCTTGAGCGGGTCACGGAAGCCGCCCAGTCGGTCGCGAATATGACGCCCGAAGAGGTCGCGAAAGACGAATTCTACTGGCGGGAGATCCAGCTGGCCTTCAAGCTGGACCGCTCGCTGATCAACCTGAACAACGGCTTCACCTGCCCGACCCCCCGGGTCGCGCTGGAATCGGTCTGGCGCTATATGGACATGATCAACATGCTCCCCGTCCATTACCAGGGGATGGTCGCCGGGAACATCCAGACCATCCGCCGGAGAATGGCCGCGGAGTTCGGCTGCGATGAGGAGGAAGTGGCCCTGACCCGCGGCGCCAGCGAGTCCCTCCAGATCGTCCAGAACGGCATCGACCTCAAGGCCGGCGACGAGGTCGTCACGACCGAGCAGGACTATCCCCGGATGCTGACGACGTGGGACCAGCGGATGCGGCGCGAGGGCATCAAGGTGACGCGGTTCCAGTTCCCTGTGCCGACGACCCAGGACGACCTCTACCGGAGGTTCGAGAAGGCCATCTCGCCGAGGACGAAGGTCTTCCATTTTACTCACATCACGAACTTAACGGCCCAGCTGTTCCCAGTCCAGCGGCTTTCCCGCCTGGCCCGCTCGAAGGGGATCGTCACCATCGTCGATGGCGCCCATGCCCTGGGGCATTTCCCGTTCAAGCTGCGGGACCTCGAGTGCGACGCCTACGGCGTGAGCCTTCACAAGTGGCTGCTGGCCCCGATCGGCAACGGCCTCCTCTATGTGCGCAAAGAGAGCATCCCGAGATTCTGGCCCCTGCAGGCTGCCCCCGAACAGCAGGACAATGACATCCGCAAGTTCGAGGCCATCGGGACGCACCCGTGGGCGATCCGGGCGGCTCTCGGCGAGTCGCTGGCCTTCCACCAGGCCATCGGCGCGGAGCGCAAGGCGGCCCGGCTGCGCTACCTGACCCTGCGGTGGGCCGACGCCCTCAAGGCCCAACCCCGCATCAAGATCCTGACGGACCTCAGCGAGCCGGCGCAGGCGTGGGGCGTCGCGGCGGTCACCATCGAGGGGACTGATGTCCGGGCCCTGGCGAAGTTCCTGATGGACAAGTACCGGATCGTCGTCGTCCCTCTCGTCGGGGGAGCCCCGCCGAACTCGGTCTTCGACTATCAGGCTCTCCGGGTTTCGCCGAACGTCTACACGACCCTCGAGGAGATCGACACCTTCGTCACGGCCATGGAAGATGCGCTCAAGAGCGGCATCCCCGATACTCCAGAGCCGATCCCCGGTTACCCGGCCGATATCACCGTGTAGGGCGGGGGCCTGTCTTTGACAGGGGCCGGCGGCGGAGTCTGGGCTCGGCGGGGCCATGGAGGCCGCCGGCTGGGGGCTGAGTCTGAAGCGGAAAGGAGAACCGAAATGAAACGCTTCCCCGTTTTGCCGTTGGTGACATTGGCTTTCGGCCTCATCGTGGGCTCTTCTCTAGCCTATGCCCAAGCCACAGTCAAGGTCCCGTTCCAGTTCGAGGCGGCGGGCAAGAAGTTCCCGAAGGGCGATTATGCGATCGCAGGGATTAAAGAAGGACAGATCACCCTCCGCCAGGAATCGACCGGCAAGGAATTCCAGATTCCCGTTCAGAAGAAACTGGCCCAGCCGAATCCCGCCGTCGCGGAACCCCGGCTCGTCTTCGACGAGGTTGGCAACTTCGAACCCTCGTATACAGAGTACTTCACGGTCTATGTCCTAGCGGAAGTGTGGCTGCCCGGCCAGGAGGGCCTTGAGGTGCACGTCACAAAGGGCGCGCACAAAACTCAGGTCGTCAAGGGGGAGAGCGCGAAAAAGTAGCGATGACTCCCCTCGGGTTTGTCCTGGCCTGTTTCCTTCTTTCCACAGCGGCAGGGACACTTGGCTCCCTGCTCGGTCTCGGCGGAGGCATTGTTGTGATTCCCGCCCTGACTCTCCTCCTTAAGATCGATATCCGATACGCCATAGGCGCGTCCATCGTATCGGTCATCGCGACGTCGAGCGGAGCGGCGGTCGCCTATGTCAAGGAACGTCTGACCAACCTGCGCGTGGCCATGGTGCTCGAAATCGGCACCACCCTCGGCGCGCTAACCGGTTCATACCTGGCCGGCCGGATCAGCGGACGCTGGCTGCACATCATCTTCGGACTCATGATGGGGTATTCGGCGTTGATGATGTTCCGCAAACGTCGCGGGTCGTCCGAAGATGATCGGGCCGCTCCCTGGGCCGACTTCTTGCGTCTTCACAGCAGCTATTACGATGAAGCCCTCGACCGGGAGGTTGCGTATAAGGTCGTCAGGACCCGGGTCGGGCTGGGCCTGATGTACATCGCGGGCACGGTGAGCGGACTCCTGGGGATCGGCTCCGGAGCGCTCAAAGTCCCGGCGATGGATCTGGCGATGCGCCTGCCGATAAAGGTCTCGGCGGCCACCAGCAACTTCATGATCGGCGTGACGGCGGCGGCGAGCGCCGGCGTATATTTCATGCGGGGAGATATCGATCCCTTTGTCGCGGCGCCGGTCGCGGCGGGGGTGCTCGCGGGGGCGACTCTCGGTTCACGTCTTCTGGGGCGATTGCACGGCCGCATCATCCGGATCATCTTTATCGCGGTGCTCCTTTATGTTTCGTTCCAGATGATGTGGAGAGGAATTCACTGATGGCGGGGAGACCTGGATCCACGGCAACTCCGGACGCGGAACGGCGCGTGTCCCGGACGGAGAATCTCATCAGTCTGGTCCTTCGAATCGGCGTGCTCGCAAGCCTGTTGTGTGTCATGACGGGGACGGTCATCAGCTTTATCCATCATCCGGAATACCTCTCATCGTCCATTGCACTGCATCATCTGACACAGCCCGGCGCCGCATTTCCACGGACACTCCACGACGTATTCCTCGGGGTGAGGGACGTGCGGGGACAGGCGATCGTCGTGGTCGGCCTGCTCCTGCTCATCATGACACCGGTCATGCGCGTCGCGGTCTCGGTCCTTATTTTCCACCATCAGAGGGATCGGATGTTCACTCTGATCACCGCCATCGTCCTGTGCCTCCTGCTGGCATCGTTCGTTCTCGGGTGGATCAGCCGGTAGAGGCTTGGATTAAGAACCCTGTTCCGTTCCCGGCAGACTCAATTTTGGCCCTCCGATAAGCTATAATAGACCGGCCACCATGATCATCGTCGATAACCTCTCGAAGAGCTACGGGAAGCAGGGGCTCTTCGACTCCGTCAGCTTCAAGGTCAACCGCCGCGAGCGGGTCGGCGTCGTCGGCCGGAACGGCCACGGCAAGACCACCCTTTTCCGGATGATCATCGGCGAGGAGGAGCTTGACGAGGGCACGATCTCCAAGCCGCGGAACTACCGGATCGGCTACGTCGAGCAGGTCATCAGCTTCACCGGGGACACGGTCCGGGCCGAGGCCGGGAGGGCGCTTCCCCCCGACGCCCACAACGAGGAGTGGCGCGTCGAAAAGGTCCTCTCCGGCCTCGGGTTCGAGCCGGCCGACCTCGACAAGCACCCTCTCGAGCTTTCCGGCGGCTACCAGGTCCGGCTGAACCTGGCCAAGGTCCTCCTCGGTGATTTCCAGATGCTCCTCCTCGACGAGCCCAGCAACTATCTCGACATCACCTCCCTCCGCTGGCTCGAGCGCTTTCTTGTGGCCTGGCCCGGGGAGATCATGCTCATCACCCACGACCGGAGCTTCATGGACAACGTCGTGACCCATATTCTGGGTATCCACCGGCGGAAGGTCCGGAAGATCCCGGGCGATACCGGCAAATATTACGAACAGATCGCGGGCGAAGAGGAGATCTACGAAAAAACCCGGGTCAACGACGAGCGGAAGCAGAAGGAAATGGAGCTCTTCATCACCCGGTTCCGGGCCAAGGCCCGCCTGGGCGGCCTGGTCCAATCCCGCATCAAGTCCCTGGAGAAGATGGAGAAGAGGGAGAAGCTCGAGGCCGTCAAGGACCTTGAGTTTTCGTTCGTCGAGAAGCCGTCCTTTAATAAGTACGCCATGGACGTCCGCGACATTTCCTTCGCCTACACGCCTGACCGGCCGCTCATCCGCCGCTTTTCGATCAGCATCGGCGCCAAGGACCGGGTGTTCGTCATAGGGAGGAACGGGCGCGGGAAAACGACCCTGCTCAAGCTCCTGGCCGGCGACCTCGAGCCGCGCTCCGGCGAGATCAGCTCGCCGCAATCCGCGGCTCCCGGCTATTTCGAGCAGACGCACATTTCGACCCTGACCGATTCCAATACCGTCCTGGAGGAGATCGGATCCGCCGACCCGGAGGGCGATCCGAAGCGGGCCCGGTTCATCGCCGGAGGCATGATGTTCGAAGGCGACGATGCCCTGAAAAAGATCGCCGTGCTCTCGGGCGGGGAAAAGAGCCGCGTCCTCCTGGGGAAGCTCATCGCGACGCCGCTCAACCTTCTCCTCCTCGACGAGCCGACCAACCACCTTGACATCGAGTCCAACGACGCCCTCCTCGCGGCCATTGACAATTTTGACGGGGCGGTCGTCATGGTGACCCACAACGAGATGTTCCTCCACGCCCTGGCCGAGCGGCTGGTCGTCTTCGACAACGACGATATCGTCGTCTATGAGGGGGGATACCAGAGGTTCCTGGACAAGATCGGCTGGAAGGACGAGGTCATCCAGCGTCCGGCCGGGAGCCTCAGGGCCGGGAACGGTGGGGACGGCCCGGAAAAGGCGACGCTCGCTCCCAAGGAGCTCCGCCGCCTCCGGTCGGAGGTCATCACCGAGCGGTCGAAGTCCCTCCGGCCGCTCGAAACGAGGATGGCCGAGGTCGAGAAGGCCGTCGAAGAGAACGATGCGGCGCTCAAGAAGCTCAACCATGAGCTCGTTGAGGCCTCCCGGGCCCGCCGGGGCGACCGGGTCGTCGAGCTGTCCAAGGCCATGCACCAGACCAAAAAGGCCATCGACGGCCTCCTCGAAGAGCTCGAGGAGCTGACCTCCGCGTACGAGACGAACAAGGCCGGATTTGACGCCCGGCTCCGCGCTCTCGACGCCGAAGACGGCCCGTCCGACTGAGAAAAAAGGACCAGACCGATTGTCTTTGTCTTTCTCCCCCGTTAAGATATAATCCTCCCTAACGCAGAATAGCAAAAAAGCGGCCAGATGCGATACCCGCGCTTCATTTCTCTGCTCCTCCTCTGCATGGCCGGACTCCCGTCCTGCCGCGGCGGCCGCTCCCAAAACGACGTGATCGTCGCCGGGTCGACGAGCATCCAGCCGTT
Source organism: Candidatus Aminicenantales bacterium (assembly GCA_050015275.1). Classification (GTDB taxonomy): domain Bacteria; phylum Acidobacteriota; class Aminicenantia; order Aminicenantales; family Saccharicenantaceae; genus DATKJS01. Next base: position 49,722 of record JBEKBS010000007.1, read on the forward strand.
CGCCGACAAGTGGGCCGAGGTTTTCATGGAGAAACGCTCGGACCTTGGCGTCAGCGTCCAAGGGGGCGGCTCGAGCGCCGGCATCCAGGCCTGCAAGAGCGGGGCCTGCCAGATCGGCATGTCCTCGCGTGAGCTCAAGGCCGACGAGAAGGACCTTCACGAGATCGTCATCGCCCGTGACGGACTGGCCATCATCGTCCAACCGTCCAATCCCGTCCGAGGGGCGACACTGGCCCAGGTCAAGCAGATCTTTTCCGGCGACCTTACGAACTGGGAATTTCTCGGCGGTCCGGACAAAGAGATCACGGTCGTCACCCGGGAAGAGGGCTCGGGAACGAGGGGAGCCTTCCAGGAGCTCGTCATGGGCAAGACCCGGATCTTCCGGGGAGCCATCACCGAGGACTCGAACGGCACGGTGCGGGAAATCGTCGCCCACGATCCCTATTCCATCGGCTTCATCTCGCTCGGCCTCGTCAACGAGCAGGTCCGGGCGCTGCCCCTCGACGGCGTCGAGGGCAGTGAGGCCAGCATCCGGGCCGGCCGGTACAAGCTCGTCCGGCCGTTCCTTTTTCTGACCAGGGGCGAGCCGACGGCCGCGGCCAAGGCCTTCATCGAATTCGTCCTTTCGGACGAGGGCCAAGCGCTCGTCAAGAAAGAAGGCCTCATCCCCGTGAAATAGCGGGCGGCACGGAGGAGAAAGGGAAGGGAAGAGGATGAACAGGCTCGAGAGAAAAGACCGGCTCGTCAGGCTTGCCCTCCTCGCCGTCGCCTTTTCCGCCGTCTCGATCCTGGCCGTCATCACCGTCTTCATGTTCGAGCAGGGCACGCCCATCATGTTCAAGTACGGCTTGAAGAATTTCCTTGCCGGCTCGGACTGGTATCCCTCCGAGAAGAGCTTCGGCCTCTGGCCGATGATCGTCGGCTCGATCTACGTGACCTTCGGAGCGATGGTCATCGGCGTTCCTTTCGGCCTGGCCTGCGCCATCGTCTTGACCGAGTTCTCGTCCAAGCCCGTCCGCCGGGTCATCAAGCCCGTCATCGAGCTCTTGGCGGGGATCCCTTCGGTCGTCTACGGGTTCATAGGCGTCGTCATCCTCGTCCCGTTCATCCGGGAGACCTTTGGAGGCCCTGGGCTCTCGGTCCTGGCCGCCTCGATCATCCTCGGGATCATGATCCTCCCGACTATCATCAGCATCTCGGTGGATTCGCTCCAGGCCCTCCCGCCGGCCTACCGGGAAGGCTCGATCGCCCTGGGGGCCACGAAATGGCAGACCGTCCGGATGGCCCTTCTGCCGGCGGCCCGATCCGGGATCATCGCCAGCATCATCCTGGGCATGGGGAGGGCCATCGGAGAAACCATGGCCGTCATCATGATCGCGGGGAATGCCGTCAGCGTGCCCGGGTCGATCCTGGCCCCCGTCCGGACGCTGACCTCGAATATCGCCCTGGAGATGGGCTACGCCGCCGGCGAGCACCGCCAGGCCCTCTTCGCCACGGGCGTCATCCTCTTCCTCATCATCATGGTCCTGAACACCATGGCCAACCTGACCTCGGCCCGGAGAAAGAGGGACAGGGGATGAGATTCGATCCCCGCCTCGAGCAGCGCATCGTCAAGGTCCTTCTCTGGGCCATGACGGTCCTCACCGTCGCCGTCCTCGTTTTCATCGTCTTTTTCATCCTGAGAAAAGGCCTGCCCGCCGTCAGCCTCGATTTCCTGACGAAGAACCCCGTCGACATGGGCAAGGGCGGAGGCATCTTTTCCACGGTCATCGGCACGATCGTGCTGACGGCCCTGGCGATCCTCATCGCGACACCCCTCGGCGTGGGCACGGCCATCTACCTGACCGAGTACACCTGGGAGAACGCCGTGACCCGCGTCATCCGCTTCGGGGCGGAATGCCTGGCCGGCATCCCCTCCATCATTTTCGGGCTCTTCGGATTCATCCTCTTCGTGACCAAGCTCGGGTTCGGCTGGTCCATCCTCAGCGGCGGCCTGACCCTGGCCTTCATGATCCTGCCGACCATCATCCGGACAAGCGAGGAGGCCATCCGGAGCGTCCCGCCGGCCTACCGGACGGTCAGCTTTTCCCTCGGCGGCACGAAGTGGCAGACGGTGACCCGGGTTGTGCTGCCGTCCGCCGTCCCCGGCATCATGACCGGGATCATCCTCAGCGTGGGCCGGAGCATCGGCGAAACGGCGGCCGTCATTTTCACCGCCGGCAGCGCCCTGCGGCTCCCGACCTCCCTTTTTTCCTCGTCCCGGACGATGTCCGTCCATTTCTATATTCTGGCCAGGGAGGGGATCTCCCTATCCCGCGCCTACGGGACGGCCGCCGTGCTGATCATTGCCATTCTGGCTGTCAACATCGCCACTTATTACCTGATGAACAAGTTCATCAGAAAGTATTCGTGAGGCGGAGAGAGAAGAATGCCCACCGACGCCGTCGCCATCCGGGTCAGCCGGTTCAGCCACTTTATCGGCGCCGAGCAGACGCTCCGGAACCTGGACCTGGACGTCTTCCGGAACGAGATCCTGGGCATCATCGGTCCCGCCCGGAGCGGCAAGTCGACCTTCCTTTGCGCCCTGAACCGGCTCAACGACCTCGTCCGCGGTTCGCGCGTCGAAGGGAGGATCGAGATCGACGGCCGGAACATCTACGACCCCGACGTGGACGTCATCGAGCTGCGACGGAAGCTCGGCACGGTCTTCGCGACTCCTATCCCCCTGCCGCGGTCGGCCTTCGAGAACGTCGCCTTCGGGCCGCGCATGGCCGGGGTCCGCGACCGGGTCAGGCTCGACGGGATCGTCCGCGACAGCCTGGAGAAGGGGGGGCTGTACGATGAGGTCAAGGACCGCCTCGATACGAGCGCCCTCAAGCTCTCGGGCGGCCAGCAGCAGCGGCTCTGCCTGGCCCGGATCCTGGCCCTCAAGCCCGAGTTCATCCTGCTCGACGAACCGACGTCAGGCCTGGACCCGATCTCGACAATGAAGATCGAGGATTCCCTCCGCAAGCTCAAGAGGGACTACACGATCATCCTCGTGACCAACAACACCAAGCAGGCCGCCCGGGTCGCCGACCGGACGGCCTTTTTCCTCAACGGGGAACTCATCGAGATCGGGCCCACGGCCGGCATCTTCACGGCGCCATCGGACCGCCGGACCGACGATTATCTCCGGGGGCGGTTCGGATAGACCATGAGCATCATCGAAGTCCGCGGCCTCTCCCTTTTCTATGGGAATTTCCAGGCCTTGAAGGGCGTCGGCCTTGACATCCGGCAAAACAAGATCACCGCCCTCATCGGCCCTTCAGGGTGCGGCAAGTCGACCTTTCTCCGCTGCCTCAACCGGATGAACGACCTCATCGACGGCGTCCGGATCGCGGGTAAGGTCCTCATCGACGGGCGGGATATCTATGAGGCGGGAACGGACCTCCTCGAGCTCCGCCAGAAGGTCGGCATGGTCTTCCAGCGCCCCAACCCGTTCCCGTTGAGCATCCTCGACAATGTCGTCTACGGCCTCCGCGTCCACGGCGTCAGGGACCGGAGCAGGCTGGAGGAGAAGCTCGTCCGGAGCCTCGAATCGGTCCACCTCTGGGACGAGCTCAAGGACCGGCTCGAAGCGAACGCCCTCGGTCTCTCGGGGGAGCAGCAGCAGCGCCTCTGCATCGCCCGCCTGGTGGCCGTCGAGCCGGAGATCGTCCTCATGGACGAGCCGTGCTCGGCGCTTGACCCGTCGGCCACAGCCAGGATCGAGGACCTGATGTCCGAGCTCAAGAAGCGGTACACGATCGTCATTGTCACCCACAACATGCAGCAGGCGGCCCGCGTCTCGGACGAAACGGGCTACTTCCTCCTCGGGGAGCTCGTCGAATTCGGCCCGACCGGCCGGATCTTCACCAACCCGCAGGATCCCAGGACCGAGGATTACATCACCGGTCGCTTCGGATGAGCCCGAGGCCGTCCGGAGCGCGGGGCGGGCGTGTGCCGGCCCTGGCCCAAAAAGAGTATAATGGGTCCAAGCCCGTCGTCTTATCGGATGAGACAGGGACCCCGGAGAGGATCCCCCGTTCCTGTCGAGGAGGATCGATGAGAAAAAAAGGCTCTCAGGCTCTGGCCGTCTTGACCTTCGCCGCGCTCGCGGCATCCTGCATCACGATCGTGGACCCCGAGCAGGCCCGGCCCTGGCAGCAGGCCGCCGAGGTCCGGAGGACGATGGATTTCCAGGCCGGCGGGACGGTGACCGTGGAACACACGCTCGGCGACGTGGAGATCACGGGCTGGGACAACAACTCCGTGGAGGTGGTCGCCACGGGAAGGCCGGAGGAACCTGGATACGGCCGCAGGGTCCATGTCGAAACCACGGAGGATTTCGAGCCCTCCGTCGACGTCAGGGAGGCCGGCGGAGCGCTCAGGATCAGGACGCGCTCCCTCGGAGGGCCGTGGGCGGCGAGCGGCCTGGATTATTCCATCAAGGTCCCGCGGTCGGTCAACTTGAAGGGGATCACTCTCGACAAGGGTGACGTGACGGTTTCAGACATCTACGGCCGGGTCGAGGCCGCGATCTCCGAGGGCCATCTGACCGTCAAGAATTTCTCCGGCTCCCTCAAGGCCTCCATCGAAACGGGGCAGGCGGACGTCGAGCTCCTGGATGTCCGCCAGGGTGACGACGTCGAGATCACCGTGCAGAGAGGAGACATCTCCATCCGCCTGGAAGCCGAGACGAGCGCCCGGGTCGAAGCCCAAGCCCCCGGGGGCGAGATCACCAGCGATTACGACCTGGGACTGAAGCTGCCGGCCCGGGCCCTCACCACTCAGCTGGGCTCGGGCGGCGCCACGATCAAGCTCACGGCCCTCCGAGGGAATATCAAGTTCCTGAAGGCCGACTGAGCCGGGCGGATCACCGCGTCCCGTATTCTCCCCCTGCTCATTTCCAGCGGAACGGTTCTTTTTTCCGGAAATCAGGGACGAGGTGTTCGCCCGGCCCAAAAGGCCCGGGCTGCATGAAGAGGTGCTCGAAGCCGAGACTGACCGCCAGGTCCGCGACCGGCCTGTACTCTTCGGCCGTCAGGGGCCGTTGGATCTCGCCGGGGGCTTTGAAGCACGGATGATATTGGCTCATCAGGCTCAGGCCGATAAAAGGGGACAGGTTTTCCCGGATCCATCCGAGGACCGCCATCGAATCCGCGGCGCAACCGGGAAGGACAAGATGGCGGACGATCAACCCCCGGCGGGCGGCTTCCCCGGTCCCGAGGGTGAGGACGGGTTGCTGGACCGACATCTCCCGGACGGCTTCCCCGGCCCGGTCAAAATAGTCGGCCGCGCCGGAGTATTTTTTTGATATTCCGGGCGATCGGTATTTCAGGTCAGGGAGGTAGATGTCGACGATCCCTTCCAAGGCCCGGACGACCTCCAGGCTGTCGTAGCCGTTGGAGTTCCAAACGAGCGGGATCCCGAGCCCTTCACCACAGGCGATCTTGAGGGCCCTCAGAACGGGCAGGACGACGTGCGTCGGGGAAACCAGGTTGATGTTCAGGGCCCCCTGCGCCTGGAGGCCGATCATCATCCCTGCGAGCTCCACGTCGGTGGCCGCCTGGCCTTCGAGGAGCCAGCTGAGCTGGTAGTTCTGGCAGAAGAGGCATTTCAGGTTGCAGCCCGTGAAGAAGATCGTCCCCGACCCGGCCCGGCCGCCGGTTCCCGATGGGTCCCGGCCTGAAGCTCCGGCCTTGCCGCTGAGGGCCGGCTCCTCGCCGAAATGAAGCAGGGCATGGGAAACGGAAGCCCGGTTCCCGATCTGACAGACGCCCTTCTCGTCCCGGGTCCGGTCCACGCGGCAGCTCCTCGGACAGAGCGTGCAGCATTCCTCGAGCGGCGCGAGCTTATCCAACGCCTTCTCGATCAGCCGGATCTTGTTTGCTGCCTTGGTCATCGCATCTCACGAGTCCAAAGGACTATTGTACCAAAAAAATCGCGAGGGAGGCGCAGCGCATAAAGAGGGGCGAGGGGAATGGCCGGAACGTGATAAAGCGGTTTAGCCCGGGAATCCCGTGCTTCGAGGGCGGTTGCAGGGGCAACCGCTAAAAGGTGTTTGAGCTTGGCGTAGCGCACGCCAAGCGAGTTGTTATGGCACCGAGGAGGGCGGGATTCACGCGGCGCAAAAAAACCGCGATCTGGAGTGGAGGCCGGCACCGAGGCCATTCCCCGGGCTTTCAGGCAGTCCTTATTTTCATATGACCCGTCTGGCCGATACGGTTGATTCGACGGGCGGCCGTGTGTATATTAGAAGCTCTTTGCGGGGAGCGCGCGTCCGCGGGTCCCCCTGAACCTGACGGCCGGAGCTGACTTTGATCGCCAAGATTATTGACATTGCCCTGCACCTGGACCGGTACCTGAGCGCCATCATCCAGCACTACGGCCTTTGGACCTACGGCATCCTCTTCGTTGTCATCTTCATCGAGACGGGCTTGGTCGTCATGCCTTTTCTTCCCGGCGACTCTCTCCTTTTCGCGGCCGGGACGTTCGCGGCCCTCAAGGCCCTGAACATCGGCTGGCTGATGGCGCTCCTGGCCGCGGCCGCGATCATCGGGGACACGGTCAACTACTGGGTCGGGCATGCCCTCGGACCCAGGATCTTCCGCAAGGAAGGATCGCGCGTCTTCAGGAAGGAATACCTCGACCGGACCCACGCCTTCTTCGAAAAATACGGCGGCAAGACGATCATCATCGCCCGGTTCGTCCCGATCGTCCGCTCTTTCGCCCCCCTGGTCGCGGGCATCGGCCGGATGTCCTACGGTAGGTTCATCGCGTTCAACGTCGTCGGAGGCGTCGGCTGGGTCGTGCTCCTGACCGGCGCGGGCTATTTCTTCGGCAGGATCCCCGTCGTCAGGGAGAATTTCTCCCTCGTCATTCTGGCCATCCTCATCATCTCGACCATTCCCGCCGCGACCGAGGCGCTCCGTCACCGGAAGAAAAAGCCTGCCGACCCGCCCGAGCCGGAACCCAAAGCCAAGATGGACTAGACAGCTGTGGACTAGGCAGCGCTGAGGTCGTCCTCATCCCCCGGCCCCCGGGAACGGCAGGGAGCGAACTCTGAGGGGCGACCAGCAGAAGTGCTGCGGAGCGACTCGGAGCTGCACTTCTGGTAAATATCTGAAACGGATCTTGAATAATAACGGTGACACACAACTGAATACACTTAATTCGGCCCGTGTCTATTTCGGTAATGAGTTGTATGTCACCGTAATAGGGCCTTCGCCAGGCGGCGGAGCTTCGGCGAGGCCAGGGAATGGTGGGCGGTCATGTCGGTGTGCAGGGGGGTCAGCGAGACATAGCCTTCGTGGGCGGCGATGACGTCCATGCCCTTGTCGCCGACCCTCTTGGGAGTCCCGGTCCCGATCCAGAAGTAGGACGAGTCGCGCGGGTCCTTTTTTTCGATGATCTCGGGGTCATAGAATTTCCACCCGAGACGGGTGATCTTGACGCCCTTGACCGGAGGGGGCGGGATATTGACGTTCAGGGTGACGCCCGCGGGAAGACCCGCCGCCAGAATCGTTTCGGCGATGCGGCGGACGACGCCCGCGGCAAAGGGGACCGCAAAGCGGCCGCGCGCGTCCGGGAGCATGGAAACGGCCACGGACGGGACGCCGAGGAAGGTCCCCTGCAGCGCTCCGGCGACCGTCCCCGAGTAGTTGACATCCTGCTGGCCGAGGTTCGGCCCGGGATTGATCCCCGAAACGAGCAGGTCAGGCCGGCGGGGGAGGAGCCTCTGGAGGGCGAAGTAGATGCAATCCCCCGGCGTTCCCTCGACGGCCCAGATCCGGGGCTTGATGTGGTGGATGCGGAGGGGCTGACGGAGAGTGATGGACAGGGACGAAGCGCTTTTTTCACGGTCAGGCGCGACGATATAGGTCTCCCCGATCGTGCGGAGCCGGCGATAAAGGACCTGGATGGTCTCGCGGAAGAAGCCGTCGTCGTTGGTCAGAAGGATGAGGGGCTCTTCGCCCGGGCCGCGTTTCGGCGCTGCGCTCGTCACGGGGCTACTTCTTGATCATGACGAGGAGCATCTTGAACCGGGAAACGGCCTTGAGGGCGTGGGGGATCCCGGCGGGCATGATGATCATCGCGCCCTCCTTGAGAGCGTGGGGCTTGCCGGCGATCGTGATGGCGGCGGCCCCGTCAAGCCCGATGACCAGGGCGTCGAAGGGGGCCGTGTGCTCGCTGAGCTGCTGGCCCTTGTCGAAGGCGAACGCCGTCACCGTCCCCGTCTTCTCCCGGACGATCTCGCGGCTGACGACCGCGCCGTCCTGATACTGGACCAGAGCCGGGAGATCGATGGCCCTCGCCTTCAAGTCTTCCGCGTCCTTTTCTTTGCGTTTGGAGGCCATGGCGCTTTTTCCTTTTTGCCGTCAGGCTTTCCCTGAGAGACAGCAGACGCCGATCTTCATGAAAACGACCCTCGAAGGATAAAGAATGGTCGGGACGGGCGGATTCGAACCGCCGACCCCATGCACCCCAAGCATGTGCGCTACCAGGCTGCGCCACGTCCCGAGCCGGAGCCTCTTATTATAACAGAAAAAGCGGATTTTTTAGCCCTTTTTGGGCCTTTTTTCGAGGGAGGTCGCGATCTCCTGGAGCTCGCCCCGGACGTTGTAGAGGGCCTTCCGGAGCTTCTCCGGATGGATCGGGATCGAAGGGAGAAGGCCGAATTCCTCCTCGATCCGGCGCCTGACGCCGGACATCGTCAGGGTCTTTTCGGACATCAGCTCCTTGATCCGGAGGATGATATCGAGATCCTTCTGCCGGAAGAACTTCTGGCCGCCGCCCGTCCGGCCCGCGTTGAGGAAGGGGAACTCCGCTTCCCAGGACTCCAGGGTCTCCGGGTCGAGCTTGGCCAGCCGCGCGGCTTCCTCGAACCGGTAGACAAGCTTCCCTTTGGGCTTGTCCTCCTTGAAAAGCTTGGGTTCGGCGCTTTCGTTTCTCACGGGCTTCCCGGAAGGCCAACATTAGCATTTTCCCGCCCGGCGGTCAAGGCGGAGAGGGCGGGGATTATGATATAATCCGGGCCTGGTCGCTTGCCATGGCTGATAAACCGATCGTCCGGGACAAGGAAACGCACACGCCGCTGGCCGAGAAGATGCGGCCGCAGACCTTCAACCGGGTCTATGGCCAAGACCACCTCCTGGGCAAGGGCAAGATCCTGGCCGAGCTCATCGAAAACAACCGGCTGGTCTCCATCATCTTCTGGGGCCCGCCCGGATCCGGGAAAACCACCCTGGGCATCATGCTCGCCAGGCATTTCGACCTGCCTTTCGAGTTTTTCAGTGCCGTCCTGTCGGGGATCAAGGAAGTCAAGGAATTCATGGCCCGGGCCGAGCAGCAGCGGAAGCTCTACGGCAAGCCGATGATCCTGTTCATCGACGAGATCCACCGCTTCAACAAGGCCCAACAGGCGGCCTTCCTGCCTTACGTCGAGAAGGGGGACATCGTCCTGTTCGGATCCACGACCGAGAACCCCTCGTTCGAGGTCATCGCCCCGCTCCTGTCGCGGACGAGGGTCCTCGTCCTCAAAGAGCTTGACCGTGAAGCCCTGGCCCGGATCATCAGGGACGCCCTGGGAGATGAAGAGCGCGGCCTGGGCCGTCTCAGGCTCGAGATCGAGGCCGGCGGCCTGGACCTCCTCATCGACTTCGCGAACGGCGACGCCCGACGAGCCCTGAACACGCTGGAGATCGCCTCCAGCCTGACGAAGGGGCGGACGATCACGCTCGAGGCCGTCCAGGAGGCCCTCCAGAAACGGACTCTCCTCTATGACAAGAACGGGGAAGAGCACTATAACCTGATCTCCGCCCTCCACAAGAGCCTCCGGAACAGCGACGTCGACGCCTCGCTCTACTGGCTGGCCCGGATGATTGCCGCGGGCGAGGATCCCCTGTACGTGGCCCGGCGGCTCGTCCGTTTCGCCTCCGAGGATGTCGGGCTGGCCGACCCGCAGGCCCTTTCCGTCACCCTCCACGCCAAGGAGGCCTATGACTTCCTCGGGTCGCCGGAGGGCGAGCTGGCCCTGGCCGAGGCCGTCGTCTACCTGGCATCCGCGCCCAAGAGCAACCATGTTTACTCCGCTTTCGGCGCCGCGGTGAAAGATGTCGAGCGAAGCCCGCACGAGCCCGTCCCCCTCAATATCCGGAACGCGGTGACGCCCCTCATGAAGGAGCTCGGTTACGGGCAGGACTATAAGTACGCCCACGATTTCGCCGGCTCGACGACCGACATGGAGACGTTTCCCGAACGGCTGAAAGGCCGGAAATATTATGAGCCCGGGCCTTATGGCTTCGAAAAAGAGGTCCGGAAGCGGATCGAGTGGTGGGAGGCCCTGAAGGCCAAGATCAGAGCGGGGAAGCCGTCCTAGGCGTCAGCTCCCCGCCGCCGGCGGCCCGTCCTTCTCTTCCCTTTCCTTGAGGAGGTAATAGACTTCCCAGCTGATGTCGTCCGCGAGGCAGCCGATGCACGACTTGGGGGTCGTGGCGATCTCGTCGTCCGCGATCTTGTCCTTGATGATCCTCTTGACGATCCTCCGGATCTTATAGAGGAGGATGTAGTTGACCATGCCGGTTTCCTGGAACCGGATGATAGCAGTTTAGGCCCCTTTTTGCAAAATCCGCCCCCCCTCGGCCCTTCCCGACCCCGCTTTCCCGTTTGCGGGTCGGGTGAATCATGCTATAGTTAGCTCGTCAACGAGATGAGAAAAACAAGCGCCGCGCTGTTGACCCTGGCCATCGGCCTTACGCTCCTCGCGCCCTCAGCCTGTCGGCCCGCCCGGTTGAACATGGCCCCGCGCCCTGAAACGCTCGGTTTTCCCCTGATCGAGGAAAAGGCGCTGCCGTTCGAGGGGACGGCCCATGGGCCCGTCAGGGTCCGCTATGGGACGGCCTACTTCACGACGGAAGAGGGCTTCCTCTACAGCGTCGACGTCCTGTCCGAGCGGATCCTCTGGAGGTTCAAGGCCGAGAAGCCCTTGCCCTTTGGCCCTGAGCTCTGCGACGAGTCGATAACGGTCCGCGATGACGGGAACACCATCTACGTGCTGGATACGGACGGCCGCCTGATCTTCAAAACGACGCCGGCGGACCGCGTGACGACACCCGTCCGCGAAATCCACAACCGGGTCTATTTCGGGTGCGGGAACGGCCGCATCGCCGCCCTGGACGTTCAAAAGAACGGACAGCCCTCATGGGAGTACAACGCGGGGGCGACCGTTCGCTCCGGCCCCATCTTTGTTGGGGGCCTTGTCTTGTTCGGCACGGACAACGGCCGCGTCCATGCCCTGGACGATAACGGGAAGCCCGTCTGGACCTTTGCCGCCAGAGGCCCGGTCCGCGTCGATCCGGCAGCGTCGGACGGCCGGATATATTTCGCGACAGAGGAGCGCTATTTCTACTGCCTGGAAGCGGCGACCGGGAAGAAAAAATGGGTTTTCCGGCTGGCCGGCACGCTCGTTAGCCCGCCGAAGCCGACCGGGAGGCTGGTCGTCTTCGCGGCCTCGGACAGCGTTGCGTACTGCCTCAGGGCGCGGAACGGCGAGATCGCCTGGTGGCAATCCATCCCTTCGAGGGTCGTCCACGGGCTCTCCGTGGCCGACGGCATCGTCCTCGTTTCCTCGTCTTCCCCGGACGTCATCGGGTTCAATCTCAAGGCCGGCTTCCGGACCGGGAGCTACCGGGCAGCTGGCGACTTGCGGGCCGGGGCCGAGTGGGCCACCCCTTATCTCGTCCTCATCGAGCCCGACCCGATGTCGGCGGGGGAGAAGATCGTTTTCCTCAAACGGGACAGGCGCCCCGTCGGGACCTTGGGCAAGCCGAGCGCCGTCCGGCGTTGAAAACGGCCCGGAAAAGTCTTAGAATCGGCCTTCGAGAAAGGAGCGGTCCCATGAATCGCGAAGAGGCCCTGGAACTTCTGAAGCAGCATCTCAAGAACAAGAACCTGGTCAAGCACTGCCTCGCCGTGGAGGCCTGCATGAGGGCGATGGCCGTCCGGCTGGGGCACGACCCTGAGCCCTGGGGCCTGGCGGGCATCCTCCATGACCTCGACTACGAGGTCACCGAAAAGAGCCCTGAGCTCCACACCACGGAAACCGTCAAGATCCTCCGGGACAAGGGCATCGACGAGGCCATTATCCAGGCCGTCCAGGCCCATGCCGGCAAAGTGCCCTGCCAGACGCCGATGGACTGGGCCATATTTTCCATCGATCCTCTGACCGGGCTGATCATCGCCGCGACCCTGATGCATCCCGATAAGAAGCTCAAGTCCATCGACCTCGAGTTCGTCAAGCGGCGCTACAAGGAGAAAAGCTTCGCCCGCGGGGCCCGCCGCGAGGAGATCGAGCAGTGCGTCAACCTCGGCCTCGGCCTGGACGAGTTCATCTCCATCGCCGTCGCCGCCATGCAGGGGATCGACGCGGACCTCGGCCTCGCCTGAGCCGCCGATATTCCCGCGCTCGGCGACGTCCGGATCTCGTCGAGGTCCCGGCTCACATGTCCGTTTCTGCGCCGCCCCGGCTCTCGCTAATCCAATAGGGTCGCCCGGAATCCGACTTCGAGATAACGTCCCCGCCACGGGAAACCGGGCTCGGTGTAGAAATAGCGGTTGAAAACATTGCCCAGTTTGACATAGACCTCGTAGGGAGACCGGATGTGATAGGAAACGACGGCGTCCAGGTTGAAATACGAGGGGATGGTCAGATCGGAGGATGTGCTCGTATTGTACCACCACGAAACTGAGCCGAAGAGGCCGTCGAATCCGACCCTCAATCTATCGACCGGGATGAAGGACGCGTTGAAATTCAGGTTGTTTTTCGGTTGAGCGTCCAGCGGGCGGTTGTCGCTGTCATCCTGGGGAATGAGGAACGTGTAGTTGACGGTCGCGGTGAACCAGGACAGGGATTTCTGGGCCTGGAGCTCGAAGCCGGTGATATGGGCCCGGCCGACGTTGAGGAAGCGATGGGTGCCGTCCGGAAGGACGACCGTATTGATGAAGTCCCGGAACCGGTTGAAGAAGACCGTCCCCGTGAGAAAAATCCCCCGGCTGTACGTCCCGCTGAACTCGAGGCTCGTCCCGGATTCAGGGAGCAGGTCGGGGTTTCCCGTCGAGGGGGAATAGAGGGCCCGCATCGAGGGGAAGATGGATTTGCGGGCGAAGGAAACGTGAAAATCCAGGTCTTCGTTGGGCGTGAATTTCAGCCCGATGAGCGGGTTGACGGAGGTATTGTTATCTCCGCTCACGAACTTGTGGATGACGTCCAGGCTGAGGCCGCCGATGAGCGTCCATAGATCAAAGATCTTCAGATTGTCCTCGAGACCTATCGATACCGTGCCCTGGCTGTATTCGTTCCAGGGCTGGCCCGTATTGTTTTGGATCCGTGCGACGTCGCGCTGAAAGAGGAAACTCGCCTTGAGCGTGTTCCTATCGCTTGTCGGCACTTCGGCCAAAGCGAAGCCGCCGTAGACGGAATTATTATAAGTGCTCTCGGACGTGAGGGTGGTCATCCCCGGGTCCGAATACGAGTCCAGCGTGTTGAAGTAATTTACCCAGTAGGTCCGGAAGCGGAGGACGGAATCTCCTCCGAGAGAAGTGAATCCGCCGGCATTCAGCGTGTACCGGTCCCACTTTGGAAAAGTCCAGTACCGGGGCATCTGGGTGAAGAGGGCCGCCGGCATGCCGTAATCGGATTGGTAAAGCCCGCCGTTGATCATGATCTCCGTCGAGTCCGAGGGCGTGTAATAGAGCTTGCCGTTGAGGTTCAGGCGGCTGTAGTTGCTGTTGGCCCGCAGAGTCTGGCCTCCCGCGGCGGCATCGGGGATGTAGAAGCCGTTGGAATCCTGGTACAGGGCGCTGGCCGCTAAGGAGAATTTATTCCACCGGGCCGAGCCGTCGAGGCCCACTTCTTTCGTGCTCTTGTCGCCGTAGCTTCCCGCGAGCGAAAGGTAGGGCTTTTCGCCGGGCCGGAGCGTGATGACGTTGACGATGCCGCCGAGCGTATTGGGGCCGTAGAGAACCGACGACGGTCCCTTTGTCACCTGGACCGTATCGATGCCGCCCGCCGATATGGTCTTGAGATCGAAAGTGCCGAAGTAGGGCTCATAGACCGGGACGCCGTCGACGAGGAGTTTGATCCGGCTGGCGTCAAGCCCCCGGAGTTTCAGGGTGAACGTGTCCTTGTTCCCGAACGTTACGAAGGCCCCGGGGACGTACTTGAGAACGTCCGAGAGGTCGAGCGGTTTGATTTCATCGATCTGGGTGGCCACGATGGTGGAAACAGTCGCCAGCGGGATGTCCTTGGGGAGCTTCCCGACGACGATGATCTCTTCGGTGATCTTGACGGGCTTTTCCTGTTCCTTCTCCTTCTTCCGTTTCTCGGCCGCCTGGTCCTGGCCAAAGCCCAGAAGAGGGCCCAGGCAGAAAGCAACAATGAGGAGGATGACCGCAAGGCCCTTTTGGGGGGATGATACAGATGGCATGATGACCTTCTCCTTTTCAAGAATGGAAGGAAAAACCGTTTCCCGTTTTTCCCTATCGGTCGGCGGGCCTGGCCGCGGGGGCTTTAGCGCCGCCGACTCGGAGACGGCGTGAATCTTAACAAAAAAAACGGCGCCGGGTCAACTTTTTTTTGGGTCAAAGTCAACCCGGCCTCATCTTTCCATGGGGCGAGCCTGGCCATCACTTTCCCGGCCGGCCCGGGCCCGGGATCACTTCGCCGGCCGCACCTGGAGCTTGCTGTGGCGGACGCCGTAGAGGAAGTAGATTAAGAGCCCGGCCAGGAGCCAGACGCCGAACCGGATCCAGGTGATCGTGGGCAGGCTGTACATTAGGTAGAAACAGAAGGCGACCGTGACCAGGGGGGTGAAGGGGACTCCCGGCGTCTTGAACTTCCGCTCGACCTCGGGCCTCGTTTTCCTCAGGACGATGACGCCCACCGAAACGAGGACAAAGGCGAAGAGAGTCCCGATGTTGCAGAGGTCGATGATCATCGGGAGCGGGAAGAGTCCGGCGATCAGCGCGGTCGCGACGCCCGTGATCCAGGTGCAGATGTGCGGGGTCTTATGCACCGGATGAACCCTGGAGAACCCGGCGGGGAGGAGCCCGTCGCGGGCCATGACCATGAAGATCCGGATCTGGCCGTAGAGGGTGACGAGCAGGGTCGAGACCATCCCGATGATGGCCCCCGTGGCGACAATCGCCCCGCCCCACTGGATCCCGATCCGGGCCAGGGCCGCCGGCAGCGCGTTGCCCACGTCGATCAGCTTGTAGGGGACGATCCCGGTCAGGACGAACGCCACCGATACGTAGAGTACGATGACGACGCCCAGGCAGAGCATGAGGCCCAGGGGGACGTCCTTTCTGGGGTTCTTGGTCTCCTCGGCCGCCGTCGAGACGGCGTCGAAGCCGATATAGGCGAAAAAGATGATCGCCGCCCCGGCCATGATGCCCTTCCAGCCGAACGGCATCATGGGTTGGAGGTTGGAGAGGCTCACGTGACGGACGCCCAGGAAGACGAAGAGCAGGATGACGACGATCTTGACGAGGACGATGATATTATTGATCTTGGCGCTCTCCTTGATCCCGATGTAAAGGATCCAGGTGATGAGCAGGGTGATGACGATGGCCGGAACGTCCACGACGCCGCCCGAGAGGACGATCCTGCCGGCGGCATTGGTGGTGATCGGAGGAGTCAGGAAGGCCTTGGGGAGCTTGACCCCGGCGCTCTGGATGAGCCCGATGAAGGTCGTCGACCAGCCCGAGGCCACGGCGCTCGCGGCGACCAGGTATTCGAGCATCAGGTCCCAGCCGATGATCCAGGCGATGACCTCGCCGAAGGCGACGTAGGAGTAGGAATACGTGCTGCCCGCGACCGGGAACATGCAGGCGAGCTCCGAATAAGTCAGGGCGCAGAACCCGCAGGTGACGGCGGCGATGATGAACGACAGCAGGACGCCCGGGCCCGCCAGCTGGGCCCCCTGGCCCGTGGCGACGAAGATGCCCGTCCCGACGACGGACCCGATGCCCAGGGCGGCCAGGTCGATCGCAGTCAGGTTCTTTTTGAGCTGCGAGTGCTCCGAGGCGTCGTCGATCTGCGCCGGGGTTTTGGTGATCCAGATATTCATGATGAACCTCTTTGCGGACGCGATGGTCTTGGGGCCATGAAACGGGGATTATATCGAAACGTGGGAATATTTCAAACCGTTTTTGACTTGCCTCCGGCCGTATGTTATAAATTTCGCGGATACGCGATCGGAAACAGGGTGCGGACAGGATGAGGATCGTCGCCGCCGTTGGCCTCTCCGAGACGGGGAAAACCCTTCTTCTCACCGGGCTCATCAGCGAGTTCAAGCGGAGGGGCCTGCGGACATTCGCCGTCAAGCATTGCGCTCACGGCTTCATGCTGGACACCGAGGGCAAGGACACCTGGAAATATGCCCAGGCGGGCGCGGACGGGGTGGCCATGATCTCTCCCGAAGAACGGGCCATCTTCGAGCGGACCGGAGAAACGGACCTCAGATCGATGGCCGAACGGACGTTCGCCGGCGCGGACGTCGTGCTGGTCGAAGGGGGGAAACAAGCGCGAGGGCTCAGGAAGATCGAGGTCCTCCGCTCCGGTCTCTCCGAGATCGTCCAGACGCCTCCGGAGGAGCTCCTGGCCGTCGTCTCGGATCACGGCGCGCCGCCGGGGACGACCGTCCCGGTTTTTGCCTTGTCGCAGACCGTCGAGATCTGTGACCTGATCCTGTCCCAGGAGGAGGAACCGATGTCGGATATCAAATTGGAGGTTGACGGCAAGGAGATCCTCCTGAACCCCTTTGTCCGGACCTTCATCGAAAAGACGGTCCTGGGCATGGTCACGTCCTTGAGCGGGGTCGATCCGGACCCGAAAAAGATCGTCCTGGCCGTCGACCGGGATGCGCCCGCCCGGAAGAATTCCTGAGGTTGGGGGCCGGAGGAGGCTGCAGTGACGATATCGGCTCTCAAGTTCGCCAAGGATTTTTTTTCGCGGCGGGACCCCGCCGTCTTGGATATCCTCAGCCGGAGCTCGGTCGGGATCGCCGGGGCCGGCGGGCTGGGGTCCAACGTGGCCATCTCGCTGGCCAGGGCCGGGGTCGGCCGCCTCGTGATCGCCGATTTCGACACGATCGAACCCTCCAACCTCAATCGCCAGCAGTATTTTGTTGACCAGGTCGGCCGGGTCAAGGTCGCGGCGCTCCGAGAGAACCTGCTCCGGGTGAACCCGTTCTCCGTTTACGAGGTTCACAACGTCCGGGTCACGCGGAGAAACGCGGCCGAGATCTTCCGCTCGGTCGACGTCCTGGTCGAGGCCTTCGACAAGGCCGGGGCCAAGGAGATGCTGATCGAGGCCTGCCTCGGCCGCTTCCCGGGACGGCCGATCGTGGCGGCCTCGGGCCTGGCCGGGTACGGGAAAAACCGGAAGCTCCGGGCCCGCCGGCTGGGGAACCTCTACGTCTGCGGCGACGAGGAGAGCCAGTGCCCGGCAGGCGTCAGTCCGATGGCGCCCCGGGTGGGCATCGTCGCCAACATGCAGGCCAATTTGGTCGTGGAATTATTGGTCAAAATGGGGGGGCACCATGTTAAAGGTCAATGAGTATTTCGGCGGCCAGGTGAAGTCCATCGCCTTTGAATCGGCCGAGGGGCCGGCGACGGTCGGCGTCATGGCCCCGGGCGAGTACGAATTCGGGACCTCGACGGTCGAGATCATGACGGTCATCACAGGCAAGCTGACGGTCAAGCTGACGGGGAGCGAGGACTGGAAGGACTACGGCCCCGGAGCCAGCTTCACGGTCGAGGCGAAGGAGAAATTCCAGCTCAAGGTCGCCTCCGACACCTCCTACCTCTGCCTCTACAGGTAGGACAAAAAAGGGACGCTCAGAAGGATTCAGTACCGCCAGCCCATGGCCGCCCGGGCGAAGACGTTCATGAGAATGGGGACGGCATAGATGAGCGAAACCGCCAGGATCCGCTTCGATTGTTTCCTGATGCTGAGGACCAGGATAACGGCCGCGTAAAAGTAGAAGTATCCGAAAAGGAAAATCAGCCAGATCCCCTCGAACGAACGGTTCCAGAAGGGATATTCCCAGACCAACTGTCCTCCCAGGTTCAGGATGACCTCGATAAAGACGCAAAAGGCGGCGTACCCGATCGCCCAGAACCAGCGGTTGGGGAGGCCGAGGATCTTCTCTTTAGGGTCCTCCGATAGCGTGTTGTAGTAGATGATCCCGGAGATGGCGAACATGAACATGATCTCGATGTTCCAGCCGACCGTTGTCCGGAGGGCCGTGTCGCCCGGCGTCGTCCAGAGCGCGGACCGCCCGGTGAGAACGAGGACCCAGCCGTTCCAGGTCTCGTTAAAGAAGTCCATCCCAAAAAGGGTCAGGCCGGCGAAAATAGCGTCCCAATTTCCCGAGCGCCGCGCTTCCCTCATCTCTTTCGTGTAGATGTAAAAGACGATCGCCAGAAGCGGGATCACGTGCCACTTGATCATCGTGAAATCCCAGAGACCTGAGAGGGCGCGAACCGAAGCTTCCGTTATGGCCATCCCTCCTGATGTCGAGATTTATGATCCGGTCAAAGGCTCTTCTGCGTCCAATCCCCGTCGATGAGCCGCCACATCTTGCCCGTGGGGTTCTCATCGCGCAGCTCGGCGGGCAGCCTGTCCGGACGAACATGATCGTAGCAGTGGAGAGCGGCGAACCGGAGCATGGAAGCCGGGAACCCGACGGCGGTGAAGCCCGGATGCCCCGTGGCAGGATAGGGACCTCCGTGGTTCATGGCCGGCGAAACGGCGACGCCAGTGGGCATCCTGTCGTTCAGGAGCCGCCCGACATTCCGCCGGAGATGCGGCTCGACCGCGCCATAGGCCTGGTCATCGGCCCCGCCGCTGTGGCTGTAAATCGCCCCGGTGAGCTGGCCCTCCAGGGAAGAAGCGATCTCCTTCATCTCGCCGATGTCCCGCGCCAGGACGATCAAGGACAGGGTTCCAAAGGATTCGACCTGGAAATACCCCGGGTTCCGGAGAAACCCGGCGCCTGAAAGGAGGAAAAGCGTCGGCTGGAACTTGAATCCCGGGCCGCCGGCTTCCCGTCCTCCGGTGACGAGCTGGGCTCCCGACCGGGCGAGCCGGGCCGAAGCGTCCTTGAGCCCTTCGAGGACCTGTGGCCCAAGGAGAATCCCAGGCTCCGAGCTTTCATACAAGTCCTTTACCTGTCCGATCAAGGCTCGGCTCCCGGGACTATCGACGAGAACCACGAGCCCGGGCTTCGTGCACATCTGGCCCGAGGCCAGAAGGCAGGAATTGAAGAGCTCCCCGGCGATATCCGCCGCCCTTTCCTCGATGGCCCCGGGAAGAATGAAGACCGGATTGGCGCTCGACATCTCGAGATAGATGGGTTTTCCCGCCCGGTCGGCGGCCTCCTTGAGCTTCATCCCGGCCGGGCGGCTGCCGGTGAACGCCGTCGCCCCGACTGAGGGATGGGACACGAGCCGCAGACCGTCCTCGGCGGCGAAATGATAGAGAAGCTGGACGGCCGCTCCGGGCAATCCCGAAGCCCTAAGGGATTCGAGGGCCGCCCCGGCGAGGATCCGGGTCGTCCCGGGATGCCCTGGGTTCGCTTTGGCGATGACGGGGTTTCCGGCGGCCAGCGCGGCCGCGAAATCTCCGCCGGCGACGGCGTTATAGGCGAAAGGAAAATTGTTCGGGCTGAAGATGACGACCGGGCCGCCGAGCCGGCCGTATTTCGAGCGGATGTTGAGCTTCGTGTCGATCGTGGCCCGGCACCAGGAACGGTCCCGGCAGGCCCGGGCGGCCTGACGGAGCTGATCGACCATGCGCGGGAACTCGACCGACCTGAGACGCGGTTCGACCGGGAGGGCCGTTTCGAGATGGGCCATCGCGACGAGGTCCTCGCGGCGTCCATCGGCCTTTTCGGCGAAGGCCTCGAGAAAAGCGGCGGTCCGTTCCGGGCCGGCCAGGGCGAGCTCGCCGGCGGCGCGGGCCGCGGCCTCAAGGGCTTCCTTGATGTCCGTCGCCGTCGAAATCGGGTATGCGTTGGGAAGATGCTTCCCCGTCCCGGGGTCGATTGAGCTGAACGACCCGGCGGGATGGGAGGCCTGCCGCCATTCTCCGTCGATCAGAATTTCATGAATCATCCGAGGTCGATCCAGCCGGTCTCACCGCCCGACCCGTTATCCCCCCGAGTAGATGGGAGAGATGACGATCCGGTCTCCCTCATGGACCTCTTCGCCCGGGGCGACGGCCCGGCCGTTGCGAGTGACGATCCGGGGCCGAGACTTGTCGATGCCCACCAGAGCCAGGAGCCCGTCGACCGTCGACGGCGGGGCGATCTCCATTTCCTTTTCGCTGAAGCCGAGCTGGTTGACGAACGGCCCGATCAGCTTGACGGTGATCATCATGGCTTCCTCCCCGGACGGCCCTCGATCTATCCCCAGGGCGACCTCAGGTCAAGGACCCGAACTTCTCCGCCGCCGTGGCTTCCGCCGCCAGCCCGAGCCTTTCGAGCGTGGCCCGGGTCGGGATGCCGCGACGATCGTAACCGCGGATATCGTAGTAATGTTGAAGCAGGCCGTCGTATTTATCGTACTCGAGATGCTTGCCGGCGATCGGCCCTTCCGTGTCGACGTTGGCCGGGTCGAACCAGACGGCCGGCGGGTAGTCGAGCTTCCGGTCGGTCTGGCGGTACTCCCTGAGCCAGAAGAGCTTGATCATGGCGTAGACCCGGTCGGACACCGTCCAGAAATCGTCGAGCGTCCAGTTGAGGCCGCTGACGGCGTTGAAGTACTTCGGGTAGTTCTCGAGCCCCCAGCCGAGCTCGATCCAGGGGAAGCGGCAGGAGACGATGTACTCGAAGAGGCCGCCCCGGATCCTCTGGAGGTCGATGACCTTTTGGGCCTTCTCGGGCCCGTAAGACTCGCGGGAGGTCTGCTTGAGCTCAAAGGTGATGACCCAGGATTCCTTGTGATGAGCGCCAATTGGGCTGACCCCGAAGGCCAGGGCCATGCCCGGGATGAACTTGCAGTTATAGGCCGCGACTTCGAGGCCCTTGACCTGCATGGCGTAGGCTTCCGAGCCCTGGCCGATTTTCTTGGCGGCCCGGAGCGAGCCCTCGGCCAGGAGATTGCCGACCTCTCCCTGACGAAGGGCGATGGCGGTCAGGACCTTCTTGAACCCCTCGGCGTCCCCGAACTTGATATCGCCGGCGGTCGCGCCGTGATCGACCGCGTCGGCATAGAAGCTCAGGACGCAGCCGCCCGACATGGTGTCGATGCCGTAGTCGTCGCACATGTAGTTGAGTGCGCCGACCTGGGGCAGGTCGAAGATCTCCAGGTTCGGGCCCAGGAGGCCGACGTTCTCGTAGTCGAGCTCGGACTCGCGGCCCGCGTCGTCGTGGATGGTGATGCCGCAGCGCATGGTGCAGTTCGGGCAGCCGTAGGTGGCGATCCGGGCGTTGTTCAGGCGTTCGCCGTCCACCTTCCAGGCGTCTGGATGGTGGGTTTTCCGGAAGTTCCGGACGGGGAGGGCCGCGACTTCGTTGCACCAGGCGAGGACCCCCGTCGTGCTCTGGATGGACCAGCCGGACTGCTTGTCGATCTCATGGACTTTCTTCAGGTCGTCATGGCCGAGCTTTTTCATGCCGGCCGGGTCCGCCTGGGGAATGGGTTTCGTCCCTTTGGCGACGATGGCTTTGAGCCGCTTGGAGCCCATGACCGCGCCCATGCCGGGCCGGCCGCCCGCCCGCCCCTCCAGGCTGCGGATGACGGCGTACCGGACCAGGTTTTCGCCGCCCTGGCCGATGTTGAGGACGCCGACCCCCTTCCCGTACTTGGCATAGATCCAGTCGTTCGTTTCATACGTCCCTTTTCCCCACACCTCGCCGGCGGGGAGGAACTCGACTTTGCTGTCCTCGATATAGAGCATGGTCGGGTGCTCAGCCCGGCCCTCGACGATCAGGGCGTCATAGCCGCACTTGCGGAGGTGCTCGGTGATGCGGGTGCCCAGATTTCCGTCGCCGTACCCGCCCGTGATGGGGGACTTCGCCGCGACGACCGCTTTCCCGGTGTTGGGGGCGGGGATGCCGGCGATCGGGCCGACGGCCACGATGAGCTTGTTGTCGGGGCCCAGGGGGTCGATCCCGGGCTTGAGCTCGTCGTAAAGGATCTTGGCGGCAAAACCCCGGCCGCCTATCCACTTATGCGCGAAGTCCTCGGAAAAGGTCTCGATCTTGAACGTTTGTGTCGTCAGGTCGACTCTCAGGATCTGCCCGGTCCAGCCGTTCATGATGAACTCCTCAAAGGATGGATGATTCCGCTTCTCATCCTAAACGGACGCCCGGTTCCAGTCAAGGGGGAAGGCATGCCGCCTTCCATTTCTGTGGGCGGGAACGGGCGAAAAAAGCGGGGATTCCGTATAATAGAGTGGACCCGGGACCCAACAGGGAGAAAGGAGCTCAGGTTATGGCCAAGAAACTTTACAGGTCCGTCACCCAGAAGATGCTGGGCGGAGTCTGCGGCGGCCTGGCCGAGTATTTCGACATGGACGTTTCGCTCGTCCGGCTGATCTTCGTCGCGGTCTGCCTGGTGACGGCGGTCCTGCCGATGACCCTCTTCTACATGATCGCCTGGATCGTTGTGCCCATGGAGAGGCCCAAGCCCTAGGGATAGGGCAATCCCCCTCGCGGGATTCCACGGACGTGGATCCCCGCTTCAGGGACCTGCGCTCCAAAGGCTGCGGTGGTTGGATCCCACGGACGTAAGGCGTTGGAGCTTCAGTTTCCCGTTGACTTGCCGGACCTTATCCGGTATAACCAAGTCGGTTTTTTGAGATGGGTATGAAAAGCGCCCTTGACATTCCGTTCAAGCACATCGCGGTCGAGGGCGTTTTCAGGTCGCGCAAGACCCAGCTGGCCAATATCCTGGCCCAGCGGATCGGGGGCAAGGTCGTCTTCGACCACGTCGGGAACCCCTATCTCAAGGATTTCTACAATGAGAAGGAAGGGTCGTCCTTCCTGACCCAGCTCGTCTTCCTGGCCAACCGCTACAACCAGCAGGTCCGCCTCCTCCAGAGGGACCTCTTTGTCGACCGGATCATCTGCGATTATCTCTTCGAGAAGGACAAGATCTACGCCTACCAGACCCTGTCGGACGACGAGCTCCTGGTCTATGAGAAGATCTACGGGATCCTCTCCGAGAGGGTTTCCAAGCCGGACATGGTCATCTACCTCCAGATCTCCCTGTCAACGCTCGCCCGGAGGATCGCCAAGGAGGGCGACGCCCTCGAGAAGAACATCTCGGAGAAGTACCTCGAGGACATCGTCGAGGCCTTCGACTACTTTTTCTTCAACTATCAGGCGGCGCCGCTCCTCGTCATCAAGGCGGACGACCTCGATTTCAGCCGTGAAGACGACATCCAGGACCTGATCGCTCAGATCAGGGACATGAAAAAGAGCTCGCTCTATTACGTCCCCCAGAGCTATGGGGGAAAGGGAGCGAAAAAAGTATAGGCGACGCGGCCCGGACCCCGCGAAGCGCGGGGCTGGGACCAGCCTCACCGGACGGTGAATTTAGACTTTACCTCAACCCCGCCCGGGCGGGGTGGGGAGAAAGGAAGGAACATGCCGGACCAGCCAACAGTCAAGATCACGGTTCCCTCGATCCTGGCCAGAAAAACCACGGGGCCGAAGATCGTCTGCCTGACGGCCTACGATTTTCCCACGGCGAAGATCCTCGACGAAGCGGGGGTCGACCTCATCCTGGTCGGGGATTCCCTGGGGATGGTCGTCCTCGGGTACGAGAACACGGTCCCCGTGACCATGGAGGAGATGATCCACCATACGAAGGCCGTGACGCGGGCCGTAAAACGGGCCCTGGTCGTGGGCGACATGCCCTATTTCTCGTTCCATCTGAGCGCCGACGAGACCATCCGCAACGCCTCCCGCTTCCTCAAGGAGGCCGGAGCTTCCGGGGTCAAGATCGAGGGGGCCTCGAAAAAGCGGCTGAAGTTCGTCAGGGCCATGGTCGAAGCGGAGATCCCCGTCATGGGGCACGTCGGCTTGACCCCGCAGTCGATCCATAGACTGGGTCAGTATAAGGTCAAGGGGACGGCGGCGGAGGAAGCCCAAAAGATCGTCGAAGATGCCGTGAACCTTGAGAATGCCGGCGCCTTTTCCGTCATCCTCGAGTCCATCCCCATGGAAATTGCCAAGATCGTCACCGAGAAGATCGGGATTCCGACGATCGGCATCGGAGCCGGGCCTCATTGTGACGGCCAGGTCCTCGTCTTTCACGATTTCCTCGGTTATTCGACGGGATACTTACCGAAATTCGTCCGGAAATATGCTGACCTTCATGGGACGATCAGCCGCGCGGCCGCCCACTACGCCGCCGACGTCAGGGCCGGCCGGTTCCCCGACGACAGCACCTCCTACCATCTCAACCAGGACGTGGCCGAAGAGCTCAGCCGCCGGCCTGCAAAAAGCGCGAGGACGCCCGGACCGGGCCTGAAGGCTGAGCCCCGGCGGAATCCTGGGAGCGGGAAACGAATATGATCACCGTCACCAGCGTCAAGGACATGAAGGCCTTCAGCCGGGGCTGGAAGGCCGAAGGGAGGACGATCGGTCTCGTTCCGACGATGGGCTATCTTCACGAGGGGCACCTCAGCCTCGTCCGGGAGTCCAAGAAGCGGACCGACGTCACGGTCGTCAGCATCTTCGTCAACCCCGCCCAGTTCGGGCCCAAGGAAGATTTCAAAAAGTACCCCCGGGATCTCGAACGGGACTCGGGCCTCCTCGAAAAAGAAGGCGCGGCGGTCCTCTTCCATCCCTCGGCCGGCGAGATGTATCCCCCGGGCTACAAGACCTACGCCGAGGTTGTCGACCTCGGGGACAGGCTCTGCGGAAAGTCCAGGGCCGGTCATTTCCGGGGGGTGGCGACCGTTGTCCTCAAGCTCTTCAATATCGTCGAGCCCGACGTCGCCTTTTTCGGCTGGAAGGACGCCCAGCAGGTCGTCCTCCTCCGGAAAATGGCGGCGGACCTCAATCTCGGGACCGAGATCGCGGCCTGCCCCCTGGTCCGGGAGCCCGACGGCCTGGCCATGAGCTCGAGAAACTCCTACCTCTCTCCGGACGAGCGGAGGGCCGCCCTCGTTCTCTCCCGGAGCTTAGGAGAAGCGGAGCGGGAGATCCGGGCAGGGGAGCGGGACCCGGGAAAGGTGATCGCCGGGATCCGGTCCGCGATCGGCGCCGAGCCCTTGGCCCGGGTCGATTACGTCGAGATCATGGACATGGAAGAGCTCCAGCCGTTGCGACGCCTCGAAGGCGACGTCCTCATCGCCCTGGCCGTCTTCTTCGGGACCACCCGCCTCATCGACAACACCCGCGTTCGCGTTTGAGGAGGACCCGTCATGATCAGAACTTTTCTCCGTTCGAAGATCCACAGGGCCACCGTGACCCGCGTCGACGTTGACTACGAAGGGAGCCTGTCCTTGGACGAGGACCTGATGAAGGCCGCCGGCCTCTCGCCATATGAGAGGGTCGAAGTTTACAACGTCACCAACGGCGAGCGGTTCTCGACCTACCTCATCCGGGGCGAAAAAGGGTCGAGAGAAGTCGGCGTCTACGGGGCCGCCGGCCGCAGGGCCGGGGTGGGGGACAAGATCATCATCGCTTCGTATGCCGCCCTCGCCGAGGACGAGATCGGGTTTTTCACGCCGAAGATCGTGGTCCTCGACGACGGGAACAGGATCAAAGAGCTCCGCTGAGGGGTGGATTCCGGCCTATTCCAGGGCTCCGCCGCGAAGGAAGAAGTAGCCCGCCGTGATCAGGAAAATGACCACGGTCAGGGTGAAGATGGCCATCCCCAGCCCGGGCGCGTATTTCAAGAACTGCCTGTAAACTCGGACAATGAGGACCTTGAGGAGGACGAGGGCCACGAGAAGAGCCGCCAGGACGAAATGGATGACGGCCCTCGTGGAGATCCCCTCGCCGAGGTCGGCCAGAAAATTCGCCCCGAGATAGGCCAGCGCCAGGAGGAGCGCGATAAAGACGAACCCCGAGACCCGGTGGAGCCTGCGGAGCCTGTCGGCGTCCGACGCCCGGTCCGCCTTTCCCATCGCCGCCATCATGCTGAGGAAGGACGTCAGGCAGACCCCCAGGAAAATCGTGGAGATCAGGGTCTTTAAAAGGTAGCTGGACATGCCCGTCCCTCCTTCCCGGCCGTTCCCCCTCCTTTGCCCCCGGGCCGGACGCGGATATCCTCATCTCAATCGAGATGGTAGTTCGGGGCCTCCTGGGTGATGATGACGTCGTGGACGTGGCTTTCCTTGAGGCTGGCCTGGGTGATCTTGATGAACTTGGCCCGCTCCTTGAGGTCGTCGATGGTCCGGCAGCCGGCGTACCCCATGCCCGCCTTGAGGCCGCCGACGAGCATCTGGACGATGGCCGTGGCGCTGCCCTTGTACGGGACGCGGCCCTCGATCCCCTCGGGGACGAGCTTGCTCGTGCCGGCCTGGACGTCCTGCATGTAGCGGTCGCTGCTCTTCCCTTCCTTCATGACCGAGAGGGAACCCATTCCCCGGTAGATCTTGTAGGCCCGGCCCTGGTACATGACGACCTCGCCGGGGGATTCCTCCGCGCCCGCCAGCAGGTTGCCGAGCATGACCGTGTCCGCCCCCGCCGCGATGGCCTTTGTGATGTCCCCGGAATACTTGATCCCGCCGTCGGCGATGAGGGGGATGCCGGCCTTGCGAGTGACCTTGTAGACGTCGGCGATGGCCGTGATCTGGGGGATCCCGGCTCCCGTGATGATCCGGGTCGTGCAGATGCTCCCGGGGCCGACGCCGACCTTGACCGCGTCGACGCCGAGGTCGATGAGCTCCTCGGCGGCCCGGGCCGTCCCGATATTGCCGGCGATGAGCTCCTGGCCCGGGAATTCCTTCCGCAGCAGCTTGACGGTCTCCAGGACCCGCTCGGAGTGGCCGTGGGCGTTGTCGATGACGAGGACGTCGCACTTGGCAGCGACGAGGGCCCGGGCCCGGTCGAGCCGGTCGGCCCCGACGCCGACGGCCGCGCCGACCCTCAGCCGGCCCAGGCCGTCCTTGGCCGCGTCGGGATACTGGATCTTCTTCAGGATGTCCTTGTACGTGATGAGGCCCTTGAGATGGAAGGTCTCGTCGACGACGAGGAGCTTTTCGATCTTGTGCTGATGGAAGACCTTTTCGGCGTCCTCGAGCGACGTCCCCACGGGAACGGTCACGAGGTCCTTGGTCATGATCTTTTCGATGGGGAGGTTGAGCCGGCTCTCGAACCGGATGTCCCGGTTGGTCAGGATGCCGACGAGCTTGTTCGTCTCGTCCGTGATGGGGAGCCCCGAGATCCGGTGCTCGCGCATGACCTCGAAGGCCTTGCTGATCCGGTCCTGGGGGCGGAGGGTGATGGGCTCGACGATCATCCCGCTCTCGTGGCGCTTGACCTTGTCTACCTCCTCGGCCTGGGCCTCGACCGACAGGTTGCGGTGGATAATCCCGATCCCGCCCTGCTGGGCGAGGGCGATGGCCATCCGGGACATCGTCACGGTGTCCATGGCCGAGCTGACGACCGGGATGTTGAGCGGGATGTTGCGGCAGAGCCTCGTCGCGACGCGGGCGCCGGCGGGGACGACGTCGGACTTGCCCGGAACGATGAGAACGTCGTCGAACGTCAGGGCTTCACGGATCGTTTCTTCGAGCATGCTTTCTCCTCCCTCACCGTTTCTTCCTCTTGCCCGGGATCATGGACCGGGCCTGCCTGGACTTCTGCCCGGACGGGCCCTGGGGCTGCTGGTAATAGACGGGCGCCTGCCGCCGCTCCGGGACCGGCTGTTCGATGACGGGCTGGATCAGGAAGAGGTAGCGGACGGCGTCCTCCTCGATCCGGTCGAGCATGGACTGGAACATCTCGAAGCTCTCCTTCTTGTATTCGATCAGGGGGTCCCTCTGCCCGTAGCCGCGGAGCCCGATGCCCTCCTTCAGGTGGTCCATCTCGAGAAGGTGGTCCTTCCACTGGGAATCGATGACCTGGAGGAGGATCATCCGCTCGAATTCCCTCATGAACGGCCCCAGGGTCTTCTCCTTTTGCTCGTAGAGGCCGCGGAGGGCGTTGACGAGCGTTTCCTGGAGGTCTTCGTAGGCGACCGCCGCCCAGTCGATCTTGAGGGTTTCCATGTTGAGCCCGAACTGGGCCAGGACCGCCTTGTCGAGGGCTTCGCGGTCCCAGTCGTCGGGCGATTTTTCCTTGTTGGCGTAGCTATCGAGCATCCATTCGATGAGAGTGTCGATGAGGTTGAAGAAGTACTCCCTCAGGTCCTTCCCCTGGAGGATCTCCTTCCGCTGGGTGTAGATGGTTTCCCGCTGCTTGTTCATGACGTCGTCGTACTCGAGCAGGTGCTTGCGGATGGTGAAGTTCTGCCCTTCGACCTGCTTCTGGGCGCGCTCGATGGCCCGGGTGATCATCCGGTGTTCGATGGGGACCCCCTCGCCCATGCCGATGCGGGCCATCAGCCCCGAGATGCGCTCGCTGCCGAAGATCCGCATCAGGTCGTCCTCGAGGGACAGGTAGAAGCGCGACGCGCCCGGGTCCCCCTGGCGTCCGGCGCGGCCGCGGAGCTGGTTGTCGATCCGGCGCGATTCGTGGCGCTCGGTCCCTATGATGTGCAGTCCGCTGAGGGCGACGACCTTCTCGTGCTCCTCCAGGGTCGTTTTCGCGACGTCGGCCGTGACTTTCTCCATCTGCTCGGGCGTCGCCTTGGCCGGGTCGGCGCCGGACTTCTTGAGCTGCTCGCGGGCCAGATATTCGGGATTCCCGCCGAGGAGGATGTCCACGCCGCGGCCGGCCATGTTGGTGGCGATGGTCACCGCCCCGAGGCGGCCGGCCTGGGCGATGATCTGGGCTTCCATCTCGTGGTACTTGGCGTTGAGGACGACGTGGCGGATGTCCTTCTTGCGGAGGATGTTGCTCAGGTGCTCGGACTTCTCGATCGAGATCGTGCCGACCAGGACGGGCCGGTCCTTCTCGTTGTTCTCTTTGATCTCCTGGGCCACGGCTTCCCATTTTTCCTTGGCGGTCCGGTAGATGACGTCGGCGTACTCATACCGGATGAGGGTCTTGTTCGTCGGGATCTCCAGGACGTCGAGGCCGTAGATGTGCCGGAACTCCTCGGCCTCGGTGGCCGCGGTGCCCGTCATGCCGGCCAGCTTTTTGTACATCCGGAAATAGTTCTGGAAGGTGATCTGGGCCAGGGTCTGGTACTCCTCCTCGACCCGGACGCGCTCCTTGGCCTCGAGGGCCTGGTGGAGGCCGTCGCTGTAGCGGCGGCCGGGCATCAGGCGGCCCGTGAACTCGTCGACGATGACGACCTTGCCGTCCTGGATCATGTAATCGACGTCGCGCTTGAAGAGGTGATGGGCTTTGAGAGAGGTGTTGACGGCGTGGACGAGGTCCATGTTGGCGAGGTCGTAGAGGTTGGCGACGCCGAGGATGCGTTCCGCCTCGGTGACGCCCGCCTCGATGATGGAGACGGTCCGCGTCTTTTCGTCGACCGTGAAGTGCTTGTCCTTGTGGAGACGGCGGACGAGGCTGTCCACCTTGTAGTACAGCGCGGTCGATTCCTGGGTCGGCCCCGAAATGATGAGCGGCGTCCTGGCCTCGTCGATGAGGATCGAGTCCACCTCGTCGACGATGGCGTAGTTGAATTCGCGCTGGACGAGGTCGGAGAGCCGGAACTTCATGTTGTCCCGGAGATAGTCGAAGCCGAACTCGTTGTTCGTGCCGTAGGTGATGTCCGCGCGGTAGGCGGCGTGGCGCTCGGCGTCGCCGAGGTCGTGCTGGATCGTCCCGACCGTCAGGCCGAGGGACCGGTAGATCGCGCCCATCCATTCCGTGTCGCGCTTGGCCAGGTAATCGTTGACGGTGACGATGTGGACGCCCTTGCCGTCGAGGGCGTTGAGGTAGGCGGGCAGGGTCGCGACGAGCGTTTTCCCTTCACCGGTCTTCATCTCGGCGATCTTGCCCTGGTGGAGGACGACCCCGCCGACGATCTGGACGTCGAAGTGGCGCATCTGGGTCGTCCGGCGGGAGGCCTCGCGGACGACGGCGAAGGCCTCGACGAGGATGTCGCTGAGGGAGGCGCCCTGGGCGAGCTTCTCCCGGAATTCCGCGGTCTTGGCCAGGAGTTGGGCGTCTGAAAGAGGCTGAATGCGGGGCTCGAGGTCGTTGACGGCCGCGACGAGCGGCTGGATCTTCTTCAGGGTCCGGTCGGTGTCGGTCCCGAAGAGCTTGCGGAAAATCCACTTGTACATTTACTATCTTTTATCAGAAACCCCCCGGGAAGTCAATTTGCACGCCCCGGCTTCCTTGACAGCCGCCCCGGGCGGCGATAAGGTCATTTCAGCATGCAAAAGGCCCTGCCGGCGGCGGACGTGCTATAATCTCCATATAAGGAGAACCTCCATGAATCGGAATAAAGGGATCTCGGTTCCGGCCGCCGTCCTGGCCGTTCTGGCCTTCGTTCTTTCCCCGGCCCTCTCCCAGGAGAAGGGCCCCGTCCCGGTGACCGTCGCGGTCCGGGTTTTCGACGGCGGGCAATTCGTCGAAGGCCTCGCCCTGCGGGATTTCGAGCTCCTGGAGAATGGCGTCCCCCAGCGGATCGACGCGCTCTTCAAGGTCGACAGGAACGCGGTCACCCGCCAGGAAGGGGAGGGCCCCGCCTTGCCCGTCACGGCCAGGCGCTTTTTTTTGCTCTTCCAGATGTATGAATACAATCCCAAAGTCTCCGAGGCCCTCCGCTATTTTTTCAACAACGCCCTCCTGCCCGGCGACACGATGGAGATCCAGACGTCGATGCGGAATTACATGCTCACGCCCGCCGCCTTCGCGAAGAAACCGAAGGACGTCCTAGCCAAGGAGATGGACGATATCGTCAGGAAGGACATCAACCAGGGGAACTTCGTCTATAAAGGCCTCATGAGAGACTTGAGACGGATGGTCCAGGGCATCGAGGGGCTGAACCCCGTTGCCGGGGGCGACGAAGAGTCCGACGCGTCCGTCTCGACCTTCGGACTGGAATATCTCCTGAATCAATACAAGGATTCGCTCCATAAATTGGAGGGCCTGCGGACGCTCGACCAGGACAAGATCGTCGGGTTCGCCCAAGCGCTCAGGAAACTGGACGGCCGGAAATTCGTCTTCTTCTTCTACCAGCAGGAATTCCGGCCAGAGATCAGTCCCTCGATGTTCAACACGCTCATCGACAACAACCAGGAGAGTCAGAACATCCTGGCCGACCTCCATGATCTCTTCCAGACCCATCACCAGAACATCTCCCTCGACCAGCAAAAGATCGTCCAGGCCTACTGCGATTCCTCGGCCGACCTCAACTTCCTCTTCATGAACAGGACCCCGGAGAGATTAGGGGGCATCACCATGCGGGATCAATCACAGGACGTGTTCAAGATCTTTGCCCAGGCCGCCACGGCCACGGGCGGCATCGCCGAGAGCACCCAAAACCCCACTGCCGAGATCCGGGACGCCCTGAAGGCATCGGAGACGTATTACCTCCTCTCCTATACTCCGGCATCCGCCGCGAAAGACGGGGAGTTCAGGACGATCACCGTCAAAGTTAAAGACAAGGACTACAAGGTTCTGTGCCGCCGGGGCTACATCAAGAGCTGAGCTCCGGCCCGACGGCGGCCCGGAAAACCATCCGGGAATTGAGGTCAAGGCGCCCTTCCCGGGGCAAAGACCACGCTGGCGAAAACGGGGCATTCCTCTTCATGATTTTGGATATAATCCAATTTAGATGATAGAGCCGGAAAACTGGGTTTACCTTCAGAATATTGGATAATATCCAAATATTTGGATTATCTTCCATCTCAGCGGATGCTCAAGCATTCGTAAGTATCTGATTTTTAACGACATTATCCCCATCGACAGGCCGCAGTTCGCATGGCACGATTATTGCTTTAATTGAGGGCATAACATGTACATTTCTAATCCCAGAACAAAAGGAGGTGAGAATGATTTCTATCCCCCGCGCATATGGAGGGGAATAGGAGGGGTGGCCGACCACTCCAGGCTAAAGTAGGAATCTCCCCATAGGAGGAAATGTGAGAAAGAGCCTAATTGTACTTTCCGTCTTGCTGCTTTCCGTATCCCTCATGGCTCAGGTGAGAACCGGCACCATTTGGGGGCATGTCACCGATACGCAAGGCGCGCCTCTTCCGGGCGTCTCCGTAACTCTGGTATCCCCATTTTCTGCCCCGATGGTTTCCGTCACCGACGACCAGGGCATTTTCCGGTTCCCGTCGATCGAGCCGAGCAAGAATTATGGCCTGACGGCGGAGCTTCAGGGATTCAAGAAGCAGGAAAAGACCGGCATCGTCGTCACCCTGGGATCGCAATCCAGGATCGACCTTCAGATGGAGCAGGGTAAACTGGAAGAACAAGTGACGGTCATCGCCGTCACGCCGACGGTCGATGCCAAGAAGACCTCGGTCGGCAAGAACGTCACCCAGGACATCCTGCAGTCCCTGCCGTCGTCCAGAGACCCCTGGAACGTCATGCAGATGGCGCCCGGGATCATGATGGACCGCGAGAACGTCGGCGGCAGCGAGTCCGGCCAGCAGGCCGGCTACTATGCCAAGGGCGATTCGAGCGGCGGCGCCAACGGAGTTTGGGCCCTTGACGGCGTCGTCGTCACCGACCCGGCCGCCATCGGCGCGTCCCCGATTTATTGGGACTTCGACTCGTTCGAGGAAATGAACGTTGTCACCGGCGGCGCGGATGTCACCATCCAGACGGGCGCCGTGGCCTTGAACATGGTCACCAAGCGCGGCGGCAACAAGGTCACCTTCGGCGGCCGCTTCTACCTGACCGACCAGGCCTTGCAGGCGAACAACCTGACCGCCGCTCTCGAAGCTCAAGGCGCTACGGCCATCAACAAGATCATCCAGATCAAGGACTACGGCTTCAACCTGGGCGGCCCGGTGGTCAAGGATAAGGTCTGGCTGTGGATGTCCTACGGCGTCCAGGACATCAACGCCCTCACCATGATCGGCACCCCGCAGAAGCCGCTCCTCACGGACTACACCTTCAAGTTGAACCTGCAGCCCATCCCCTCGAACCGGTTCGAGGCGATGTACACCGCCGGCGCCAAGAAGTTCCTCGGGCGGTCTTCGAGCCAGTCGTTCCCCGAGGGATACAACCAGGACAGCCCCTTCCATTGGGGTTCGCCCATCGTCAAGTTGCAGGACGAGCAGATGGTCGGGAACGACCTCCTGCTGTCCCTCAAGTTCGGCTACATGAACTCCGCGTTCCAGCTGATCCCCGGCAGCGACCCCAACAGCGTGAACCTGGTCCACTATGACCAGACCGCTGACATCGCGTACGACAACTGGGCCTACATCACCACGCGGCCGATGTACGACTATGACTTCCACGCCCAGTACTACAACGACAAGCTGTTCGGCGTCAGCCACGAGATCAAGTTCGGCGTCGAGTACTCGACCCGGCGCGTGACCACGGACTCCTTCGCTCCCGGGAACCTCGAGTGGATCTATGATATGAATAGCCCCCAGATCGACCCGGAAGGGACCGGCAATCCGGTCCTGAACCCGGCCATTACCCAGTGGTACCTCTCGAGCGCATACAACCTGGATTGGAGCGTCAAGCAGCTGACCGCCTTCCTCCAGGACACGGTCACGGCCGGCCGGTTCAACTTCCTCTTGGGCGTCCGCTACGACCGCCAGACCCCTTCGATCAACTCCAGCGTTTACTCAGCCGGGTTATCCTCCTCTTCTGGCAACTCGGTTTGGAGCAACAACTTTGACCCGGATGTCCAGGATGCCCTCTATGCTTTCATGCCCGGCACCACCGTTCCGAACATCAGCCCCAACTACCATTGGAACGTCTGGTCACCACGGCTCGGGATCACCTATGATCTCTTCGGCACCGGCAAGACCATCCTCAAGCTGAGCGGCTCCATGTACGGCGACTTCATGGGCACGGGCTCGGCGGCCTACCTCTTCAACCCGTACGGCGCCGCCGGCTGCTGGATGTACTTCTGGTGGAACGACCTCAACGGCGACGGCAAAGTCAACGCCAACGAGGTCTTCGGCAACGACCCCGCGACCTATGCCCCCATCCCCTTGATCGTCAACGGCGCGGTCAATCCAGACTTCATCAATAACACCTACGCCAGCCAGTGGGGCGGTTTCACCCCCTATTCCTCGGCGGCCCTGCCCTCGCCCTACACCGTGGACCCGAATGCCACGTCCTCCCGGACCTATGAGCTGCTGTTCACGGCCGACCACGAGCTCCTGCCCGACTTCAACCTCGCCCTGGATGCCACCTACAGAAAGTACAACCACTTCACCTGGGATGACGCCTATTACGCCAATGGACCGTTCGGTGACTACAGCATCGACGGCACGAATGTGGCCCTGGGCCCGGACGCCGGCCTCCCCGACGGCACGATCCCGTCGTCGATCACCGACATTAACGGGAACACCGTCAACCTGGGCGCCGGCCCCGGTCACACGATCTACCAGATGGATTCCCAGTACACGGGCACCCCGTACGCCTACCACACGCTCAATACCAACTACGAAACCTACTGGGGCATCGACCTCACCTTCAACAAACGGCTGTCTAACAAGTGGATGCTGGACGGCTCCGTGACCTACCAGGACCAGAAGTATCACTACGGCAACGGCTACACGAACGCGTCGAACCTGTGGGCCCTCAATGACCAGATCTATGCTCCGTACATCGGCGGCGCCTCGGGCAAGCTCAGCCAGTACATCTTCTCCCACTGGATGTTCAAGCTTGAAGGCCTCTACCAGCTGCCCATGGGCTTCAACGTCTCCTTCACCTTCAACGCCCGCGCCGGCCATATCATCCCCCACTACATGACGGTCGTCGACTACACCTGGGCGAATTCGATCTACCACTCCGTTACCACCTACCTCGATGTCTTCGGCAACCAGACCCTCCCCACCTTCTACCAGCTGAACCTGCGCCTCGAGAAGATGATCAGGCTTGGTGAGACCGGCCGGATCTACCTCATGGCCGACGCCTTCAACGTCACCAACGCCGCCATCATCAACAGACGGTACGACAGGAACGAAGGCACGTACCGCATCTACGCAGACCACACGACCTTCACGCCCTATGCCCACAACTACACGGTCAACGAGATCCTGAACCCGCTCATCTGCCGGCTCGGAGTCCGGTTCCAGTTCTAAGCTGATCCCCGCAGAAACAGATTCTCAAAGCCCCTCCCCCCGCCCGGGGGAGGGGCTTTTTTTTGCTCTCGCCTTCTCCGGCCCGCCCGGCCGTGATAAGATAGATCCCCTGAAGGATCAAAGGAGTCCGTCCATGACAAGTCGGGCCGCGAGAATCGGTCTCGTCCTCGTCGCCCTGGCCTCGGCGTCCGGGCAGCCCCTGAAGGCGGCCCCGCCGCGGCCGAACCTCCTCCTCATCACGATCGACACCCTGCGGCCGGACCGGTTGGGCTGCTACGGCGCCACGCGCGTGGAGACGCCGGCGATCGACAAGCTGGCCCGGGCGGGCGTCGTGTTCGGCCGGGCCTTTGCCCACACGCCGCTGACGCTCCCTTCCCACACCAACATCCTTCTCGGGACGACCCCGCTCCAGCACGGCGTCCACGACAACGGCAACTTCAAGGTCCCGGAGAACCTCCCCGACCTGGCCGTGTACCTGAAGCAGAACGGCTATGCCACGGGGGCTTTTATCGGCGCCTTCCCCCTCGACGCGCGCTTCGGGCTCAACCGGGGGTTCGACGTTTACGATGAAAGCTACGGGTCCGGCGGCGGGCTGGATTTCAAGTTCGTCGAGCGAAAGGCCGAGGCGGTCGTCGGGAGCGCTCTGGCCTGGCTCGACGGCCGGACAGGGCCCTGGTTCCTCTGGATCCATTGCTTCGACCCCCACCAGCCCTACGAGCCCCCCGCTCCGTTCTCCATCCGTTACAAGGACGACCTCTACAGCGGCGAGGTCGCCTACGTGGATTCCGCCCTGGCCAAACTTTTCGGCTTTCTCGAGGACTCGCGCCAGGCCGGTTCGACGGTCGTCGTCTTCACCGGCGATCATGGCCAGTCCCTGGGCGAGCACGGGGAGACGACCCATGGTTATTTCGCCTACAATTCCACGCTCTGGGTGCCCCTGATCGTTTCTGGGCCCGGCGTCAAACCGGGCCGGGTGGACCAAGACGCCTGTCACATCGATATCTTCCCGACGGTCTGCGACCTTCTGGACCTGCCCAAGCCGGCCTACCTTCAGGGCCTTTCGCTCCTTCCGGCCATGCGGGGGAAGGACCAGACGGCCCTGGCGTCGCGGCCGATCTACTTCGAATCGCTCTATGCGTACTACCGGCGGGGCTGGGCCCCCCTCCGGGGGTTCATCAAAGGCCCGAAAAAATTCATCGACCTGCCGCTCCCGGAGGTCTTCGACCTCCAGGCCGATTTCGGCGAAACCAGGAACCTTGCCGGGAAAGATCTCAGCCGGGAGCGGGCCGAGCTGGCCAGGCTGATCAAGGCCGAATCGGGGCCCGATGCCGCCCCGCGGCCCCGGCTGGACGCCGAGGCCAGGGAAAAGCTCCAGAGCCTTGGATACGTGGGGGGCTTCCAGCCGCCGTCCAAGGACAAGTTCGGGCCCGAGGACGACCTGAAAACCCTCCTCCCGTACAACCGCAAGTTCGAGGAGGCCCAGGACCTTTACTTCCGGGGGGATGCCGAAAAGAGCGTCGTCCTCCTCCGCGAGCTCATCCAGGAGCGGCCGGACTTCGACAACCCCTACCTCTTCCTGGTGACCGTTTACGAAAAGCAGCACCGGCTGGCCGAGGCCGAGACCACCCTGAAATCGGGCTCGGAAGCCAATCCGCGCAATTACAAGCTGGCCATCGAATACGGCATCGTCTTGGCCGAGAAAGGCAAGAACGACGAGGCCATCGGCGTGCTCAAAAAGGCCTCGGGCATGATCGACTGGGACCCGGAGCTGTGGAACTATCTCGGCGTGGCCTACTGGAACAAGGGCGACCTCGACAATGCCATCGCGGCCTATGAGCACGCCCTCTCCCTCGACCCCCAGTATGCGGTCGTCCTGTCCAACCTGGGAACGGTCGAGACCGCCCTGGCCATGAAAAAAAGGGAGGCCGCCCCGCTCCGCCGGGCCATGGACCACTTCAAGAGGGCCATCGCCAGCGACTCGAAAGATCCCGCGGCGTATAACGGCCTGGGGGCGGTCTACAGGATGCTCGGGGACCTGGACGCGGCCATCTCCTGCTGGGGCCAGGCCGTGGGGATAGAGCCCGGACACAAATTCGCCCTCTACAACCTGGGGACGGCCTATCTCGACAAGGGCGATAAAACCAGGGCCAGGACGTACCTGACCAAGTACAAGGAGCGCTATTACAAGGCCCTGCCGCCCCAGGAGAAGGCATCGCTTGACGCCCTCCTCGAAAAGTGCCGCTGAGGCTTTTTTTTCGCCCCGTCCCGTGGTAAAATACCACCTGCCAATGAGGAGAGTCACATGAAAAAAGCCCTGTTGACCGCGCTGTGCGTTTTGACGGCCGCCTTGTTCTTGACCGCCCAGGACTGGAAAGGCCAGGGACGGATCCCCGGGATCTGCCTCGACGGGCAAGGCAACCCCATCGAAGGGGTCCGGGTGAAATTCTTCTGCCCGAAGTTCGACGGAGGATTCGAGATCAAGACGGGCAAGGACGGGAAATGGACCGGGGCCTGGATGAGGAGCGGGATGTGGAACATCGATTTCGACAAGATCGGCTACATGCCCGCCCATAAGTCCCTGCAAATGAACCAGTTCGAGAGGTACAAGGAAATGACCGTGGTCATGAAGAAGGTCGAGGGCCTGGTCGTCAGCGACGACATGAAGAAGGACCTCAACGCCGCCAACGACCTCTACGACAAGAAGAACTACGCGGCGGCCCTTGACGCCTACAAGGCCTTCCTGGTCAAGTTCCCGGACGCCTACTTCATTTGGAGGAACGTCGGCAACACCTATTTCATCCAGGAGAAATACGACGAGGCCGAGGCGGCCTACAAGCAGATCCTGGCCAAGGACGCGAACGACGTGGACGCGATCGTCAGCGTCGGCAACTGCTACGCCAACCGCGGCAATACGGACGCGGCCATGGAATGGTATGCCAAGGTCAGCATCGAAAAGATCACGGATTCCAACCTGCTGTATTCGATCGGCCTGGCCTATTTCAAATCGGCGAAGCTCGAGGACGCCCAGAAGTATTTCGAGAAGGCGGTCGAGCTCGAGGAGACCAACGCCGATGCCATCTATCAGCTGGGGCTGACCTACACGTCCATGCAGAACAAGGACAAGGCCATCGCGACGTTCGAGAAGTACCTCAAGGCCGACCCCGATTCGGACCGGGCCACCCAGGTCAAGGGCTTCCTGGATTACCTGAAAAAGAAGTGACGTCCCCGTGGCAGGGGGGAACGAAACCCCGGCTCCGGGAGTTTTAAAATGGGTTCCCTCGGCGGGCCGGCAGTTTCTGTGGGCCGCCGAGGGAGCGAGCTTTCCTTGAGGTTTGAAACATGAGCAAACGCCTCCCGACCTTGGCCCTGGCCCTGGTTTTGGGCTTGACCCTCGCCTTCTCCCCGGGCCTCCGCGCGGCCCAGAAGGATTCCCCCGTCAAGCCCAAGACCGTAAAAAAGCAGACGGCCGCCGATGCCAAGAACCTCGACCCTGTCTACCAGGAATTCCTCAAGCTTGTCGCCTATATCATCAGCCCCAAGGAAAGGGAGGTCTTCCTCGAGCTGCCCGATAACCGCGACCGCGACATCTTCATCGAGGATTTCTGGAAGATCCGCGACCCGACGCCCGGGACCCCGGCGAACGAATACAAAGAGGACATCATCAAGCGGTTCGAGCACGTCAACAAGTATTTCGCCGCGGGCCGGCCCGGCTGGATGACCGACCGCGGCAGGATCTGGATGATCCTGGGGGAGCCGGTCAGCTACGACCGCTATCCGGCCAAAACGGGGATCGTCCCCTGCGAGGTCTGGTACTACTATACCGACGGGACCAAGGAACTTCCCACCCATTTCGGACTGATCTTCTTTCAGAAACACGGCTTCGGGGAATATAAGCTGTACGACCCCTTCGTGGACGGCCCCAAGTCGCTCCTCGAGCCCTTGGCCAGCCTGCGCGAGATCGACCCGGACGATTACGATACTATCCACGACACGATCCAGCAGTTCGCCCCGGCCCTGGCCAACATGTCGGTCTCGCTCATTCCGGGCGAGTTCGGCTACGGTTACCAGCCCACCTCGCGGAGCACGGAGCTCATGGCCAGCATCACGGAATCGCCCTATAAAGGCCTCAATCCGAGCTACGCCACGCATTTCTTCGACTACAAGGGGTTGGTCAGCACGGAATACATGACGAACTACATCGAGAACGACGGCCTGGCGACCGTCATCCTGGACCCCGGCCTCGACCTGCCCTTCGTCCATTTCAGCGTCGTCCCCCAAAAGCTCTCCGTGGATTATTACGAGGCCAAAGACCAGTATTTCTGCAACTTCAAGGTCGACGTCAGCCTCCGGCGGGACGAGGCGGTCGTCTTCCAGTACTCCAAGGATTACCCGCTCTATTTCCCCGCGGGCGACATGGAGCGCATCCGCCAGAACGGCATCGCCCTGGAAGACGACTTCCCCGTCAGTGAAGGACAGTACAAGCTGACCGTCCTGGTCCAGAATATCGGGGCCAAGGAATTCACCGTCATGGAACGGTCCCTCAGCGTCCCCAAAGCCGGCGGCCCTCCTTTCCTCAACGGCCCCTTCCTGGGTTATAAGCTGCGGACCTTCCCGCCCGACGTCCTCATCCCCTTCAAGACCTTGGAACGGAAGCTCGTCGTGGACCCCAAGATGGCCTTCGCCAGCGGCGACGAGATCGATGTCATGTTCTCCGTGGTCAACCTCTCCCGGGACCTTTGGCAGAGCGGGGAGGTCGAGATGGGCCTGAAAGGCCTGAGCAAGACCCCGGTCGTCCGGACATACACGCTCCGCCTGGCCGAATCCCCGTACAACAAGGTCCTGAGCCTGACCCCGAATCTCCCCACCTCGGACCTCGTCCCGGATTATTATGAGCTCACCCTGCGGCTGCGGGGTCCTGACAAGAACGTCCTTGACGAGAAAAGCGCCCAGTTCGTTATTTCCGGGGAAAAGGCCATCGCCCATCCCATCGCCAACTCCAAGGGCTTTTCCCTGGCCAACGATTTCTACATCTATTACCAGCTGGCCCGCCAGTACGACAAGCTGAACAGCAACGACCAGGCCGAAGCGAATTACGCCAAAGGGTACCGCAAGAACCCGGGCTACAAGGAGGGCGTCAGCGAATACGCCCGCTTCCTGCTCAAGGTGGGCAAGTTCGACGATGCCCTGACCATCGTCGACGGCCTCAAGGGCGTCGAGAAGGGCCGGTACGACTACTTCCTGATCAGGGGGCTGGCCGCGATGGGCAAGGGAGATTTTTCCGCCGCCATCAACGACCTCCTGGCGGCCAACAAGGTCTACAACAGCGACACGGTCCTGCTCAACGCCCTCGGGACCTGCTTCCTCAAGATCGGCCAAAAGCAGCAGGCCTTGAACGCCTTCCAGGCCTCCTTGAGGCTGAACGCGGCCCAGCCGGACATCCAGAAGGCCGTCGACGAGTTGCTGAAAAAATAGGGCCGTCCGCTCCGGACGCCTATCTCTTGCCCAGGATCTCGTCCACGAGCGGATTCGCGCCGTAGATCTTGAGCAGGGCTTCGATGATCCCCTGGCCGTGGACCATGACCGACCGGGAGATCGTGTCCTCGTAGACGAACCGCGTTGGCAGGGACTGGATGTTGCCGTCGAAGAGGACGCCGACGAACTCGCCCTTCCGGTTGACGACCGGCGAGCCCGAGTTGCCGCCGATCGAATCGCACGTCGAGACGAAATCGATCGGCGTCGCGAGGCTGACCGCCGCCTTCTTCTTGAGGAAACTCTCGGGCAGCTCGTAGGGGTCCTTGTTCCCGGCCTTCCGCGATCTCTCGTAGAGCCCGGCGAAGGTCGTCTCATAAGGGATTTTCTTCCCGCTCTCGACGTAGCTCTTGACGACCCCGAAGCTCAGGCGCAGGCTCCCCGTGGCGTCGGGCGGGATGGACGTCCCCTCGAGCTTGAACATGGCCTGGGCGATCCGGGCGCCGTTCCGGGTCTCCACGGCGTCGACTTCTTTTTCATACCGGGCCCTGAGCCCTCGAGAAACCGGGTCCACGAGGAGGGCCAGCTTGATCATGGGGTCCTGGCACTGATAGATCGCTTCGAGGCCGCCGTCCATGAGCTTTTTCCGGACCGAGACGTCCTTGAGCTTGGTCCCGGCGATGAGCTCGCGGGCCACGTCCTGAGGCGGGCGGCCGCCGAGGATCCATTTCGTCTCCTGCCAGTCGCCGAGCTCTTCCTGGAGCTGGGCCAGCGAGTCGGAGAGCTTCAACGTCTCGAACTCGTCATAGATGGGGGCGGGGGAGAGGATGCCCCGCTCCACGGACGGCAACCCGGCCTCGCGGTACTCGCGGAGCCGGTCGGCGTTCGGCTTGGGCTTTTCCATGGCCAGGCGGACGAGGTTCCGGGCGATCGTGAAGTAGGTCGTGTAGAAGCCGTTGGCCCTCTCGAAGAAAACCATCGGCTTGTAGAACGAGGCGTAGGCCTTCTCGGCCGCGGCGAGCTCGTCCCAGGCGCCGCCGAACTGCTTTTCGAGGTCGGCGTCCTTCGCGACGGCCGCGCGCAGGGCCTGCTCGTCCTTGAGCTTCTTGGCCATCAGGGACGCATCGAGCAGCCCCGACTGGTAGCCGATCGTCGCCTTGAGGCTGTTCTCGATGCCGAAGAGGTTCCGCAGGGCGACCCGGGCCTGCTCCCCGCCTTTCCTGCTGTATTCATGCATGTAGGCCTGGCGCCGCTTGTAGTTGGCGATGGTGAAGGGGTAGCCCGTGTCGCGGAGGAACTCGAGCTGGGCGGTGGTCAGGAGTCGGCCCGTCGAGCCGGGATGGCCGGAGCAGAGGAGAAGATCGCCCTCCCTGATCCCCTTTGTCGACCACTTGATGTAGTTGTCGCTCTTGAACGGCTGGCCGTTCTCGTAGATGCGGAAGAGGCAGATGTCGAGATCGAAGCGGGGATAGGTGAAGTTGTCCTGGTCGCCCCCGAAGAAGGCGGCGAGGTATTCGGGAGCGAAAACGAGCCGGATGTCGTTGTAAAGCTTGTACTTGTAGAGATGATACATCCCCCCGGCATAGAGCGTGACCACGACGCCGCGAAGGCCGCTCTTCTCTGCCGTTTCCTTTTCCAGGGCCGCGATGACCTTGCCGCGGGCGTCGGCGGCTTCCGCGGGGGTCATCCCGGGCTGCTCGGCGCCGAGGACCTTGCCGGTGACGTCCTCGATCGCTTGGAGGACGCGGAGCTCCATCCCCGGGACCTTGAGCTCCTCGGCCCTCGTCCGGGCGTAGAAGCCCGTCTTCATCAGGTCGCGGTCCTTCGTCGATAGGTTCTGGACAGCGCCCTGTCCGACGTGGTGGTTGGTCAGGACCAGGCCGTCGGGAGAGATGAAGGAGCCGGACGCGCCGCCGAACGAGATCGAGGAGAGGCGGAGATGGTCCATGAACTCCGGGGTCACGGCGAAGCCGTACTTTTTCAGGAGGAGGTCCTTGGGCGGCTTGTTGAAGAGCCACATGCCCTCGTCGGCGAATGCCGGCAGGACGAGGAGGACGGCGAGAAGGACGGCCGGGGCAAGACGGCGGGTCGCGGGCTTTTTCATGCGTGAGACTCCTTTCGAAAAACGGAAGGGGCTATTATGCCGCAGTCCTCGGGAAAATTCAAAGCTCGGACGGATATCCGGTCTTTCGGATCCGCTCCCGGGCGTGTGACTTGCCGGCCAGGCGATCAGGCGCGCCGGAGTTCTTCCAGCACGACGGCGGCGAGCTTTTCGCCGATGACCTTGGCCAACTCCTCGGCCGTCGCTGCCCGGATCCCCTCAAGGCTCCTGTATTTCGATAGGAGGGCCGACTTTCTCTTCGGCCCGAGGCCGGGAATGCCGTCGAGCTCCGAGGCGAAGCTCTGCTTCTCCCGGCGGCCGCGATGGAAGGCGATCGCGAAGCGATGGGCCTCGTCCCGGATGGCCTGGACGAGCTTGAGGGCCGGCGAAGTCCGGACGAGCCGGATCCCTTCCTTGCGATCGGGAGTGAAAAGGATTTCCTCCCGCTTGGCGATCGAGACGAGAGGAACGCCGGAGACCCCGAGGTCCGAAAGGGCTTTCTGGGCAGCGGCCAACTGGCCCTTGCCGCCATCCACCATGATCAGGTCGGGCAGCGGCCGGTTTTCTTCGAGCCGTCGCCGGTACCTTCGGCCGATGACCTCCTCCAGGCTGGCGACGTCGTTGGGGCCTTCGACCGTCCGGACCTTGAATTTCCTGTATTCGTTCTTATCGGGCCGTCCGTCCCTGAAAATGACCGTGGAACCGACGGATTCCTGGCCGCCCGTATTGGAGATGTCGAAGCCTTCGATGGTTCTTGGCAACGAGGGCAGGCCGAGGACGTGCTTCAGTTCCTCGAGCGGTAAGAGGTCGCGGCCCGCCTTCTCGAAGAGGGCTTCCGCGTTCCGGTTGGCGAGGTCGATGAGCTTTCGGCCCTTGCCCGAGAGGGGGACCGTTATTCGGGTCCCGCCGGCGGCTCGCGGCTGACGGGCCCCGGTCTTTCCCGCCCCACCCAAAATGCCCTCGAGCTCGCCCTGCCTGTCGATCGGAAAGGGGAGGAGCAGCCGCGCCGGCCTAT
The DNA here is from genome assembly GCA_050015275.1 of Candidatus Aminicenantales bacterium. Taxonomy (GTDB): domain Bacteria; phylum Acidobacteriota; class Aminicenantia; order Aminicenantales; family Saccharicenantaceae; genus DATKJS01. The sequence goes on from JBEKBS010000007.1 coordinate 93,648, forward strand.
CCCGCGATCCGTAGAATTCGGCCAGGAAACGACCCAGGACCTCGCCGTCCGCCGGCCCGCCCTCCGCCGTAAGCCCGGCGCTCGCCGAGTCCCGGATCTTGCCGTGGCGCATGAAGAAGATGTAAACGGCGACCCGATCGTCCCTCCGGGCGTAGCCCACGACGTCCTGGTCCTCGAGGGCCACGGAAATCGCCCGCGGCCGTTCCCTGATATCCTCGACGGTCTTGAGGATATCGCGCCATCTGGCGGCCTCTTCGAACTTCTGGCCCGCGGCCGCGGCCTCCATCCTCTTTTTCAACGCCCCGGCCAGCTCGCGGGTCCGGCCTTCGAGAAAAAGGCAGGCGTTCTCGACGTCGTTCCGATAGTCCGCCTCTGAAATGTAGCCGACGCAAGGAGCCGAGCAGAGCTTAAGGTCGTACTCGAGGCAGGGCCGTTTCCTGCCCTTGAACACCGCGTCCTCGCACCCGCGGACACCGAAGTATTTATTGACCAGGTGGATCGAGGTCCGGGCCCGGTGGGCGGGGCTGAAGGGGCCGAAATACCGCGACCGGCCCTCGCCGACCTTCCGGCTGAAGTAGATCCCCGGGTATTTCTCGCCGGTCGTGACCTTGAGATAGGGGAAGCTCTTATCGTCCTTGAGCCGCAGGTTGAAACGCGGCTGGTGCTGCTGAATGTAGTTGTTCTCGAGGAAGGCGGCCTCTTTTTCCGACCCCGTCAGGATGTAGTCGATGCCGGCCGTCTCGTGAAGGATGTTCCGCACTTTATAATCCGGGTTGGGCAGGAAGTAGGTCCGGACCCGGTCGCGGAGGGAGCGGGCCTTCCCGATGTAGACGACCTCGCCGGCCGCGTTCCTGAAAAAATAGATCCCGGGCTTGCCGGGAAGATCGGCCGCCAGGGATTTCAGGCTGTCTTTTTCAGGCATTCCCGCTCTCCCATCCATTATAGCCCGAGCTCCAGCTCGCGCTTCTTCAGCTTGTTCAGCTCGTCGCGGAACTGCGCGGCCCTCTCGAACTCGAGGGCTTTGGCCGCCTCCTTCATCAGCTTCTCGAGCTCCTCCATCCTCTTCATTCTTTTCAGCGGCGAGAGATAAATGTCCTTGTCCTCGGAGATCTTGGTATAATCCAGGTAATCGCGTTCGTAGACGCTCGTCAGGACCTCGTCGATGCCTTTGATGATCGTCTGGGGGGTGATGCCGTTCCGGCGGTTGTATTCCTCCTGGATTCCGCGGCGCCGGCCGGTCTCGTCGATGGCCGCCTTCATGGAGTCCGTCATCGTGTCGGCATAGAGGATGGCCTTGCCCGAAACGTTCCGGGCCGCCCGTCCGAACGTCTGGATGAGGGACGTCCCGGACCGCAGGAAGCCTTCCTTGTCGGCATCGAGGACCGCCACCAGCGAGACCTCTGGCAGATCGAGCCCTTCGCGGAGGAGGTTGATGCCGACGAGGGCGTCGAATTTCCCCTTGCGGAGGTCCCTCAAGATATTCACCCGGTCGAGGGTCTCGATTTCCGAATGGAGATAGCGGACGCGCAGCCCGAACTCGTGGTAATGGCGGGTCAGGTCCTCGGCCATCTTCTTGGTGAGGGTCGTGACCAGGGTCCTCTCGTTCTTCCCCGCCCGGTCCTGGATCTCGCCCATGAGATCGTCGACCTGGCCCTTGATGGGACGGATCTCGATCTGCGGGTCGGTCAGGCCGGTCGGACGGATGAGCTGTTCGACGACATGGCCGGGTGATTTCTTGAGCTCGTAGACGCCGGGAGTGGCCGAAACATAGAGGAGCTGCCTGACGCGGCCTTTGAACTCGTCGAAATTCAGGGGCCTGTTGTCGAGGGCCGAAGGGAGGCGGAACCCGTGCTCGATGAGGGTCAGCTTGCGGGACCGGTCGCCGAAGTACATGCCGCCGATCTGGGGGACGGTCACGTGGGACTCGTCGATGATCGTTAGGAAGTCGGCCGGGAAATAATCGAGGAGCGTGTAAGGGGGCTCTCCGGGTTTCCGGCCGGTCAGGTGGCGGGAATAGTTCTCGATGCCCGGGCAATAGCCAAACTCCCGGAGCATCTCCAGGTCGTAGAGGGTCCGTTCCTCGATCCGTTCGGCCTCGACGAACTGGCCCCGGGCCCGGAAGTACTCGACCCTTTCGGCGAGCTCACGCTCGATGCCGGCCACGGCCCCCTTGAGGGTCTCAAGGGGCGTCGAGAAGAACGTCCGGGGGTGGATCATGACCTTCTCGAGGCTTTCGCGCTTTTTCCCGAGCAAAGGGTCGACGGCAGTGATCTGCAGGACCCGGCCGCCCTCGAGCTCGATCCGGTAGGCCGAGTCTTCGTAGCTCGGGAAAACCTCGATGATGTCGCCGCGGACGCGGAAGCTGCCGCGCTTGAATTCCCCTTCCGCGCGCTCGTACTGGGTCGAGACCAGCTTCTCCAGCAGGGCCTTGCGGCCGATCGCATCGCCTAGGGTCAGGCTGAAGCTCATGGAGTAGTAGGTTTCCGGCGCGCCGATGCCGTAGATGCAGGAGACCGAGGCGACGATGATCACGTCCCGGCGGGCGAAGAGCGAGTTCGTGGCGCAAAGGCGGAGGCGGTCGATCTCGTCGTTGATGGTCGCTTCCTTGGCGATGTAGGTGTTGGAGGCGGGGATGAACGCCTCGGGCTGGTAGTAGTCGTAGTAGCTGACGAAGTATTCGACCGCGTTCCTCGGGAAAAAGCGCCGGAACTCCTGATAGAGCTGGGCGGCGAGGGTCTTGTTGTGGGAGATGACGAGGACCGGCCGATTGGCCCTCTCGATGATGTTGGCCATGGTGAAGGTCTTGCCGGAGCCGGTGACGCCCTTGAGGACCTGGTGGCGCTCTCCGGATTCCAGGCCCTGGGACAGGCCTTCGATGGCCTGAACCTGGTCCCCCTTGGGCGTGAATTCGGAAGCGAGCTCGAAGCGGCGCATCAGAGGGTATTATAGCAGAGGAGAGGGGCGGTTCAGCCCTTTTGGATCTTGATGCCGCCCTTGAAGCGGGCGCCGTTCGAAATGCTGATCTTCGCCGTCTCGATGTCGCCCTTCATCTGGGCCGTCTCTGAGATCATGACCTTCTCGGCGGCGGCGACGGCGCCCGTGAGCTCACCGTGAACGGTCAGGCTGCGGACCTGGACCTCGGCCTCGACCTTGGCCCCCCGGGCGATGGTCAGGGAACCGGAGGGAAGGGTGATCTTGCCTTGGAATCGTCCTTCGATGACCGTGTCCTCGTGTCCCTCCAGGCTGCCTGTGAAAGAGAGGGTGGACCCGAGCCGGGTCTCGCCCGGGCGGTGGAAATGGTCAGGGACAGCCGGCTTGGACTGGTGATCTTCTTTGGCCATGGCCTTATCCTTCCGTTGAGCCCGATGGACCGGATTATAGCGGCCGCGTCCTGAGGTGTCAACGCAAATGAAACGGGGCCAAAAAAGGCGGTCCAACCTACACTCTTGAAATTTCGCCGGACCTGACCCCGGGACCCTGACCGGTCGTCGAGCTGAAGGCCCGCACATGGGACGAAAAAAGGGCCAAAATGTCGGTTGGACCCGGGCGGTTTTGACAAGAGGGTGATTTATGCTAGAATTCAGTCTCCCTCGAGGAGTTCGCGAGCGGGCATAGCTCAATGGTAGAGTACCGGCTTCCCAAGCCGGGTGTTGTGGGTTCGAGTCCCATTGCCCGCTCCATTTTTTCCCCATGCCCATGAGACTCTGGAAGCTTCTGATCGAGCCGGGCCCGCTGCCGGGGGCCTGGAACATGGCCGTCGATGAATTCCTCTTCCACCGCGTCGAGGCGGCCCCTGGGACCTATCTCCGCTTTTATCAATGGGATAAGCCCACCGCCTCGCTGGGCTACTCCCAGGCCGCCCCCAAGGTCATCGACCTCGATTTCTGCCGGCGTCACGGGATCGGAATCGTCCGCCGGAGCACCGGCGGAAAGCTCGTCCTGCACGACCGTGAAGTGACCTACGCCGTCGCTTCGTCGGATGCCGGGATCTTCACCGAAACCCTTCGCGAATCCTACCAGCTCATCTCCAGGGCGCTGATGAGGGGTCTCGAGCTCATGGGCCTCGCTCCCGGGATGGCCGGGACTTCGCCGCCGGCCTATATCAGGGGCGTCATGCCGTGTTTCGCCCTCCCGGCCAGGGACGAGATCGAGATCGGCGGGAAAAAGATCATCGGGAGCGCCCAGAAGAGGACCGGGGCCGCCTTCCTTCAGCACGGGTCGATCCCCCTCGAGAAAGACGACGGCCTCCTGGCATCTGTCGCAGGGCCCGGGGCCAAAGTGCAAGCGGCGACATCGCCGGAGGGGGAACCGGGCATGACGTCGCTGTCCGAAGCGCTCGGCCGGGCCACGGATTTCAGCTGGGCCGTCGAGCATCTCTGCCGGGGTTTTTCTGAATTTTTCGGGGTCGCCTTCGAGCCGTTCGTCCTGAGCCCCGAGGACCGTGAGGCCGTGACCGCGCTTCGGGACTCCCGTTACGCGAGCCACGCCTGGACCTTCCGGAATCCCTAAAATGGGGAGACAATGCCCATTTCCGAATATTGGCCATCTTGGGATTCGCGGTTGAGAGCATTTCATGGAATTCGAAGAGCGGGTCAAGGGCTTTATTAAGGCGATTCCACGAGGTAAGGTCGCAACTTACGCCCAGGTCGCCGCCCTCGCCGGCAACGACCGTGCGGCCCGGCAAGTCGCCCGGGTGTTGCATGCATCTTCCGACAAAGACCGCCTGCCATGGCACCGTGTCATCAACAGCCGCGGCGGGATCTCGCTGCCGCGCAGGCGCGGTTACGAGGAGCAAAAGCAGCTTCTCATGGAAGAGGGCGTGGCCGTCGACCGCGCCGGCCGCGTCGACCTCGCCCGCTTCCAATGGGAGCCGCCGGGCCTTCCGTTCAGGGCGGCGGGCGACTTCCTGCGGCGGCTGACCGGCGGGAAGTGAACTCCGGTCGTTCCCCGCTCCTTCGGCGTGCCCCCGGCGATCATGCCGTATGGCTGGAGTCCCGCGGCCGGCAACCGCCCGATTCCGCCCTTCGTTCGACTCATGAGGTTCATGCGGTCCGTTCATCGAGAGGATCCAGGGCCCCGGCACGCGGCCGACATCGTGCCGGGGGTTGCCTGGAGGAATATAATGACCGGGATCGGGCCCGTCGGAAAGGAGTCACCCATGAAGGCATCTCATCGCATCTTCGGCGCCGGCGTGAAACGGCTCGGACTGGCCGTCCCGCTGGCCGTCGCCGATGAATACGGACGCGACCATCGGGCATGCCACGGGCCGGAGGGCCGCCTACGAGATCATGAGGGCGCTGAAGAAGAAGTAGCTTTTCGCCTCGGTCCGAAGATACGCTCCTCTGTCCAAAGGGGGAGTGGTTTGCCCAATGCGATGGGGAGCCGCATAATCCGGATCAGGGTCGGATCGACAGCGAGATCTTCAGGACGCCCCGCTGGTCCAGGGGATAAAAACGGCTCGTCGGGTCCCAGCGCCTCTCCCAATCCTTGTTATAAACGAGGTAGATGTCGTTGCCCGGAGAGACCTGCCAGTGGAGCCGGGCGCTCCACCCCAGCTGGTTGGAGATGTCGTCGAACTGGATATAGTTCATCAGCCCCAGGTCCGGCGACAGGAAAAAATCGGCCTTGAGCTGATAGACGTTCTCGCTGAAGTTCCCCTGGGGCAGCCGGCCCCGGACGAGGTCGGCATCGAAGGTCAGATTCGCGTACCCTTTGAGCTTGATCGCCATCCCGACCGTCGTCTCATTGTAGTGGCCCGAATAGAACTGGCCGAACGACTCGCTCGCCTGGAATGTCAGGGCCCGGTGGTTCGCCGAGTTGAAATTAAAGCTGCCGCTGGTGAATTGATAAGAGCCGGGCGGCAGGACGACACCCTTGGCGATCTCGAAATCCGCAGGCAGGACGTCCCGGTTCGGATTGATGCTGAAGCTGAATTGCTCCCCGCTCGGGGTCCGGAAAGCAAGGGGGGAGAGGCTGATGCGGCTGGTCTCGAGGTTTCCCGAGAGGTCCCAATAATAATCGCCGCTGGCCGAAAAGAAGAACTGCCGGACAACGTTGGCCAGGGGCCCGCCCGCCGGCCGCGGCTGGAAGGAAACGCTGAGGAAGCCCGTTTGCATGGCCTGCCGCATCATGTAGCCGAGGCCCGGGTCCAGCGCCTCTCCGTAATAGGCGTACGTGCTTTGGATATTCCAGAGGTCGTTGGGGTAGCTCGCCCGGAAGCCGAAGCCGTGATGGCGGCCCGGCTCCTCGTTCCAGTTGTAGGCGGCCCAGGCGGCCAGCATGATGTTCTTGTCCCCCAGGAACTTGGATGAGGAGTACTGGAAATCCATGCCGAAGAGGGAATTCCTCTCTCCCGTGGGACTCCCGTTCGTGAAGATCCAGCCCACCTTGCTCTCGGAAAAGATGTCCTGGGTCATCCGCGCGGCCAGGAAATTGCGTCCCGGAAGGTCGCCGAGCTTGTCGGTCTGGGCGTCGAGAACGGCGAGGTTGGTCTGGCCGACCTTGCCGTAGAGCTTGGTCCCGAAGAGGACCGGGACCTGCTGGCCCTGGTACAGCCCGATCGAGCGGCTGACGAACGGCTGGAAGCTGACGCTCGAGCTGAAGCTGAAGGTCTCCGAACCCTCGAGGAAGAACATCCTCTTTTCGGGGTAGAACAGGGGAAAGCGGGTCAGGTTGATGCGGCGCTCGTCGGCCTCGGTCTCGGCGAAGTCCATGTTGTAGCTGACGACGCCGACCAGGTTGGGAGTGAAATTCTTGTAGACGTCGACGCCGCCGTCGAGCTTCTCTCCGTGCGTGCCGGCCTCGTTCTCGTTCCAGGCGCTGGCGAGGCCGTAGGGCCGGACGGTGATCCCGTGCCCCTGTTTGACCCCTTCGATGCCCGTTAGGCCGGCCGCCTCCATGGGGTTATAGAAGTTGCTGTCCCGGTTGGTCCCGGATATCCGGACGGTCTCCAGCTTGCGGGCGATGATGCGCTCGACATTGAGGCCCCATGTCGTGATCCCGGGGCGGAAGGAAATGGTCTTGAACGGGATGGCCATCTCGGCGCTCCAGCCATTGTCGAGGATCCGGGCCCGGGCCTCCCAGATTCCGTCCCAGTTGAGGCTGGACTGCCCCCCGATGATCAGGCCCTCCCCCCGGGCGCCGCGCGGATTGACGAAGAAGAAGTAGGCGGTGCGCTTGTTCTGGAACGGGTCGAGAAGGACGCGGACGACGTCGTCACTCGAGCTCTGAGGCATGGCCCCATAGCCCCCATATCCCATGCCCTGGGTCTCCCCGCCGCTGTCGTGAGACAGGGAATTGGCCGCGATCCGCCGCGGCTCGCTGTCGGAGCAGAGGACCCCGATGTAGAGGTTCGTGTCGTCGTAGAGAACGCGGAGCTCGGTCTTTTCCGTCGGTTCCTGGTTCGGCTGGGGTTCGGCCATCCGGAAGGCGGAGAAGGGAGCGGCTTCGCGCCAGACGGGGTCCGAGAGGAGGCCGTCGATCTTCGGGCCCCGCGCGACACGGACGGCCCGGACCTCGGCGGCCAAGCCGAAAGAGGGCAGCCGGGCCGATAACATCAGCGAAATCAGCAGGATAACCTTCGAGGCCAGCCTGAGGCGTGACCGTGAGGACCGGGCAGATGAGTCCATGATGACCGCCAATTCTAATATTCCCGGAAGTTTTTTTCAATGCGCCGCCATCCCGTCAAGATTTGAATCGGAGGATGGAGAAGAGCTACAATAGGATAAAAATAGGGCGCGACATGAGCGCTCAGGGAAGGCCAGAAATGAAGATCTTCATGATGCTTTTAGCCTCGGGCTTGATGGTCGCTACCCTGGCGGCCCAGGACGCGCGGCCCGTCCGCGATGATGTCGGCTACTGCTGGAATCCGGCCAGCATGCAGAAGCTCGTGGAGTATCTCGAGAGCCAGGAAAAGGAGAACTTCAGCGGCGCGGGGCTCGTCGCCGCCATCTCCCCCCACGACGATTATCTCTACGCCGGGCGGATCTACTACCCGCTCTTCAGGATCCTCAGGGCCAAGGAAGTGGTCATCTTCGGCGTCACCCACGGCGCCGTCCGGAAGGAGATCAGCGGCCTCGACAGCGTCCTCATCCTGGATGAATTCAAGTCCTGGCCCGGCCTGAGGAAGCCGATCGCCGTCTCGGGGCTGAGGGAGTATCTCAAGGAGCGGCTCGACAAGAGCGTCTTCATCACGAGCAACAAGGCCCATGAGCTCGAGCATTCGATCGAAGCGATGCTGCCGTTCCTTCAGTATTTCAACCCCGAGGTCAAGATCACGCCCATCATGATCGCGCCCATGCCGTTCGGCAGGATGGACGAGGTCTCGACGAAGCTCGCCGGCGTGATCGCGGACTACATGAGGGAGAAGAGCCTCGCGGCCGGGAAGGACATCTTTTTCCTCATCTCGGCTGACGGCAACCATTACGGAAAGGACTTCAACAATTCCGCCTTCGGCGAGGGGGAGAGAGCCTGGGACGCGGCCCGCGAGCTCGACCGGCGCCTGATCCGCTCTTACCTGACGGGCGTTCTGGACGGCGGGAAGATCGAGGGTCTGACCCGGGAGCTTTGGGGCCGGACCTATCTCGATTACCGGAACACCTATTGGTGCGGCAAGTATTCCGTCCCCTTCGGCCTCCTGGCCGCGGAGAAGATCGTCGGGAGGACCGCTCATCGGAAGATCAGCGGGACACTCTTCCGGTACTCGGACACCTACAGCGAAGGCGTCCTGCCGCTCAAGAAGACCGGCCTGGGGACGACGGCGCCGTTCTCGCTCCGCCACTGGGTCAGCTTCTGCTCGATCGGCTATTATGCGGAGTGAGCTCATCGGAGGGCCCCGGGGCATGACAAGGAGTTGACGAATGGAATACCGTTTTCTCGGAAGGTCGGGGATCAAGATCTCGGCGTTGTCTTTCGGCACCTGGGTGACCTTCGGCGACCAGCTCGGCGAGGAGACGGCCGCGGCCTGCCTGAAGGCGGCCTACGAAGCCGGGGTGAATTTCTTTGACGCCGCCGAAGCGTATGCCCACGGCAAGGCGGAGATCATGCTGGGCCGGATCATCAGGAAGTTTGGCTGGGACCGGAGCGACCTCGTCGTATCGACTAAGATTTTCTGGGGCGGCCCCGGCCCCAACGATACCGGCCTGTCCCGCAAGCACATCATCGAGGGAACGGAGGCCTCGCTCAAGCGGCTCCAGATGGATCACGTGGACCTCATTTTCTGCCACCGTCCCGACAAGGATACGCCGGTCGAGGAGACCGTCCGGGCCATGTCGCATCTCATCGGCCAGGGGAAGGCTTTTTATTGGGGGACGAGCGAATGGCCGGCCGAGGAGATTCGGGACGCTTTCCATATCGCCCGCCGCGAGCGCCTCGTCCCGCCGACGATGGAGCAGCCCCAGTACAACATGTTCCACAGGGACCGCGTCGAGCGCGAATACCGGCGGCTCTACGAGGACTTCGGCCTCGGCACGACGGTCTGGAGCCCCTTGGCAAGCGGTTTCCTGACCGGGAAATATGCCCAGGGGATCCCCGAAGGGTCGAGGCTTTCGCTCCGCGGCTATCAGTGGCTGAGGAAACGTTACGAAGGCCCCGAGGGCGAGGCCAACCTCAAGAAGGTCCGGAAGCTGGGCCGCCTGGCGGCCGGATTGAAGATCTCGCTTCCCGAGCTCGCCCTGGCCTGGTGCCTCAAGAACCCGCGGGTGAGCACGGTCATCACCGGGGCCTCGCGTCCGGAACAGGTCGCGCAGAACATGAGAGCCCTGGACGCCGTGAAACTCTTGACAGACGATGTGATGGACAAGATCGAGAAGATCCTGGGCAACAAGCCGCAGCCCGAGCCCGACTTCCGTTCCCAATAATTACGGTGACACACAACTAATTACCGAAATAGGATCAGGCCTCTATTTAGTGTATTTAGTTGTGTGTCACCGTTATTACTAACGGCCGCCTTTTGCGGCCCAATCATCGAGCGCCCGCCCCTCCGAGATCATCGTGACGCCCTCCGACCGGGCGGCCTTGAGGAACCAATCCAGCAGCTCCTCGCGCTTGGACGGCCAGGGCCAAGCGGCCTTCCTCCCGGCGGCTTCCCTCGCTAAGGCCTCCCATTTGGCCAGTACGGCGTAGGCAACGGCCATCCGGACCCTCTTCACCCGCCTGCCGTATTCGATCGTCCCCTCGACCCTCTCTTCGGCCTTTCGCAGGATGTTCCAGGACCGCACGAGGGTGTTCAGGGACAAGAACTTGGCCCCGGGCGGCGAATAACAGCCGAGGTAGTCCCCGGCTTCCGCCACGGCCTTGTCGAGGAGGGCCAGGTACTCCGCGACCGGCCCGGCGGCCGGACCGTAATACCCTTTGATGAACTCTTCGCGTAGCTGCGACGGATCGGACCGGGGATCCCAAAGCAGCTTGGCCAGCATCCAGGCCCGCATCTCGGCCATCTCCGAGCCCCAGGACTCGTAGGCACCCTGCTCGAAGATCCCCCGGACCTTGTTCCGCACGAAGAGCCGGATGTTCGGGCCGAGGACCCGGTAGTTGGGGTGGGGCTGGACGTAATGAGCGAAGTCGGTCGTATAGTCCCAGACGAACAGCCGGTCGGCGATCGCCGACCAGCCCTTGAGGTCGCCGAAAAACTCCTTGTTGCGCTCGTCGTCCAACGGCTTGCTGAAGGAGCACTCGATGCTGCACAGGCGGACGATGACGTTGGCCCTGGGCCGGGTGACCTTCGGCGGCTTCCGCGTGTATTGATAGGCGAGGGTGTCGATCGTGACGTTGGGGAACTCCTTTTCGATATCCTCGGCCACCGCGTTCACGAACCTGAGAAGGAGGCCCGACGGGCTCCCTTCCTCCTCGTCCACGGCCCGGCAGCGCGCGCAGGTGCAGGGATTGAAGCAATCGTTCTGGGAGACCGAGGCGATCGTCGCCTTGGGGTTCGCGCGCAGAAAGCCCTTGAGGTTCCGGACGAGCTCCCGCCGCATCTCCTCGTTCGTCAGGCAGAGCTGGGCGTCCTCGCTCGTCCGTCGGCCCTTGATCTCGCTGAACCATTCGGGATGGTCCTTGAAGTATTTTTCCGGAGGGATGAGCCTGTAGAACGTGTGGACGAACCCCTCGTAAACATGCCGGCCGCCGTAAAGGTCGTTTCCGCCCGACCGGATGCCGTTGGCCTTGTTCCGGGCGGACCAAGTGTCGTCGAAGGCGACATACCAGAAAGGCTCACGGTATTCGAGGGGAGGGGAGAACCTCAGAGAGACGGGCTTGGCCTTGAGCGTCGGCTTCCAGGGGATGTGGCTCGCCGCCGGCGTCCACCAGCGGCAGCCCACGACATCCTCGAGGAACGTGGCGACGGCATAGAGGGTCCCGCGCGGGCTGCCCCCGGCCAGGATAAGGTCCGGGCCGGCCGAGCGGATGACGATCTCCTCCGGGGCCAGCCCCCGGACGCTGAACGCGGGGTCGGCCAGCCGGGCCGCCGCTTCCCCCACGAGAAGCCGGCCTACGGGGCCGGAGGCCTCATGGACGACCGGGAAGTCGCCGCCCGTCACGAGGTGGAGGAAGAAAGACAGTTCCGAGGCCGCCTGGAGCTCGGTTTCGGGGGCGCTTTCGGCCACGACGACCGCCGCCGCGGCCTTTCCGCCCCGGGCGATAGTGAGACCCGCGGCTGCCGCGGACGTCCATAGAGATAGGGCGATGATGACGAGGACGACCATTCTCAGGGAGGACCTATGGGACATGATTCCCCTCCTTCTTGAAGCTCGTATTATTCCCGACCTGGCCGGCGATTACAAGCCGTCCCAAGCCGGCCGGTTGACTTTCGCTTCGGCCGGGTGCTACTATTCTGACGCGAGCAAGGTCAGTCCCATGAACGAAGTGGATGAGCTCTCCAAGATCGATCTCGGCGGCCTGCCGCCGCTCCGGCCCATGCTCCTCGACGATCTCTACCAGAACGTCCTCAAGAACCTCCACCTGGAGCTCGGCAGCGGCCCCGTCCTCTACCTCATCTCCCCCAATTATTCCGTCCTGAACCCGACGTCCGACGAGACCATCACCGACTTCATCGCCCGCAAGGAAAGCCTCCTCGACTACCTCAAGGAGGCCGTCGTCCAGAACCTGGCCGTCTATTCCGTGCTCGTCGACGTCAGCAGCTATTTCATCGAGCAGAACAACGGCCTCGTCCTGGCCCGGCTCCGGGAGCGGGACTCCGAGGGGCGGCGCTTCGAGATCAAGTTCTACACCCACTCCCCGCAGGAGCTGACGACCCATTACGAAGACAAGATCTACATCGGCCGCGATTTCGTCGACCTCTTCAACCCGGCCCGGAAGTACTTCGGGGTCAAGGACACCCTCATCTCGCTCAAGACCCAGTACGAGAAGCTCCTCGCCCGGGCCGAGGCCAAGCTGAAGAAACCCGCCGAGTTCAAATCCTATTTCCAGGAGATCGGCGAGTCCGTCAACGAGCTCCACAACGAGAGCCTGCTCATCCTCCAGAGCCTGCCCCCGCACCTCGATTTCGCCAAGCTCGCCGGCAAGGACCTCATCGACGTCAACGCCCAGTACCGGGCCATCAACCATTTCGTCATCGAGCTCAACGACGAGGTCAGCGAGTTCGAGAACCTGCTCCGGGCCAAGCAGCGCTCCGATTTCGTGCGCTACGTCACGAAGTACAAGAAGGACGTCACGAACACGATCTCGTATTTCAATATCAAGGTCAACGGCCTCATCACCCAGCGCATCTACCAGATGAAGTCCCGCCACTCCTAAAAAAACGGCCGGCCCCCGAGGGGACCGGCCGCATCGAGCATGTCCCTTCTCTTATGACGCGCGGCTCAGTGCTTCTCCTGGATGCGGATGTCGCCGTAGCTCGTCGAGAGGGAAACCGCAGGTCTGTCCGTGTTCTCGACGAACGCCTTGATGAGGGACGTTCCGTTGCTCTTTTCGAGGGAGGGCTTGCCGGAGAGCCCCCAATGGACGGAGCCGCCCCTGGCCTGGGCCTCGAGCGGCGAGGCCTCGCCGGCCGGCCAGTAGAGATCGATGTCCCCGTATTCGTCCCGGACATCCACGGGGAATTTCAGGTCCGACGGGCGCAGGACAAGCCCGCCATGCCGGAGGGAGATCTTCACCTTCGCCGAGAAATCCTCCAGGTCCACGTTTTCGTAAGATGACGCGACAGAGATCTCCGGCCCCTTGATGAGAGAAGCCGTCACCTCGACGTTGTTGCCGCTCACCCGGAGACTCCCCTGGACGTTCATGGCCTTGACCGGCTCGTAGGTGGTCTCGACGTCCAGGTCTCCGTGGATGTCCTGGGCTTCAACCCGGCAATGCCGGGCCCGGACCCGGGTCGCCCCGGCGTTAATGAGGGAGATCCGTTCATAGGAGGATTCGACGGACACGGGCCCTTGGACCCGGCGCCCGTCGACCTCGGAGTGCGAGCCGCTGATGACGGCCTTCCCGCCGACGTCCTCGAACCTGACCTCGCCGTAGGAGTGATCGACGCTGAGATCCCCGGCGACGGAGAGGGCCTTGACGTTAGCGTGCCTGTTGATGATCCGGCAGCCAGCCTTGAGGTTCTCGGCCTCGATGTCCTCGTATGAGGATTCCAGGGCGCAGGCCCCTTCGATATCGGACGCGGACACGCGGCCGTGGCGGTTCCTGAGGTCGGCCTCTTTGAGGGAAGCCACCTTCACCAGGCCATACGAATTAGTGACTGTGACCGTCATCCGCCGGGGGACGACGAGAATGAAGCCGGTCTCGAAGTTCCGCTTCGTGAACTCGTCCCGGTTCGTGGAAAAGGACAGCCGGTCCGCCGATTTCTTCAGGATGTAATGGAGCTTGTCGGCGACCGCCCGGGCGTCCGCCTCGTCCCGCCGCCAGACCTTTTTCTGGAACGTCAGCTGGACGGTCTCCTGGTCGGCCCCCCTGACCTCCACCCAGCCGTGGCTGTTCGTCACTTCGAGGCTCGCGGGGACGGGGGCCTCGATCGTCTGGGTTTCCTCGAATGAATAGGCCTTCCCGAAGCCGAAGAACTCCCCGTCCTCATTGAATGTCCAGCCCCACGTCGTCCAGTTGCCCGTCTGCACCTCATAGACGACGACCCCGACGGCGAGGAGGACGATGACGAGGAGGATCTCCCTAAATTTCATGGCCTTTGTCCTGGGGCGGCGCGGGCGTCACCAGCTCGGCTTTGCCCCTTTCTTTAAGCCCGTAGTATAGCTTGTTGGCTCCCCAGACGATGA